>QEVF01000007.1 GCA_003576915.1 Planctomycetota bacterium
GCGACACAAACTGGAGAACAAGCACCGCTGGGAAACGCTGCACCGAACCTTCTTCAACCACGCCGGACTGCCATTGTGAGAAACATTTTCAATTCAGGGATCAATAATTACGGGGGCTATTTTTGCGGGCGTGTACTCGATGACGAACTCAATAAACTTGACCGAATATGAACGACGCGCAAAGAAGGTTATTGGAGATGCACTGCGATTGGACTGGGCGCGGAGGCTGCGTGGACACTGCAACCTCTATTTTAGCCCATGTGTCGATCATTATATAATGTACAAGAACTTCACTGCCGCCAACGCCGGGTTACTTTGCGGAGTCTGCCATACCATTTGTTTGGCTGAAGGCCAATGGCCTGAAACAGAAATGTGTAGTCCATGGAGAGTGGAGTGGGTTGACTCGGAGTGATTGTCTTTCGGAAGTAACGTGCTGATATTGCACCGGAGGTCACATGAGCCTTCAACGCATAGAGGAGCACCTTGTTGAGCGAACGACACTGTATGCAAGTGGCGCACCTAAGAGACGGGTGCAGTACAAGGTTAGGCCTGGCGGGGCCTTGGTCAGGGAAGGAATGTCTTGGTTTTGGAGTGAGAGTGGACAGCTACTAGAGCTAACTGAATACCGGAACGGGGTGCAGGTCGGTCCGGTCATAATGTGGTACGCGAATGGAAGAATAGGGTATATTGCATTGTTCAAGGACGGCAAGCCACATGGGCCGGCGATAGCATTCGATTGGGATGGGGCCGTTAAGGGAGTTGTCGACGAAGACTAGTGAGCCCTGAATTGGCCAATGGAGCCAGTGTACGGCCAACTTCGCTTGCGAGGGGCCCCATGAATTGATGCCTGTTTCAATTCAGGGGTCAATAGGAGCGCATGACTGTTCCTTTCATTGCTTCGTCGCCGGCGGGTGTTTGGCGCACTCATAGCGGACAAGGTTACCTGAAGCAACAGCTTTTATGAGACAGTTATCTGATGTGCACAGAACGCACAAGATAATGCACAGATCGCATAGCCTTCGCCTTCGACGTCCCGAGCATTGGCCGCGAGTCGCATCGTGCGTGGCGCGGATTCAGTTTGCTCGCGCTTCTCGGTTTCGACGCAGATGGGCATTTGACTGCCGTGGCTTGGCCGGATACACTTGGCTGGCCGGTCGAAGGTCCGGCATCCCCGATGTTTCCTCCCCTTGGAGGAAAGTCTTCCATGAAGAAGATT
Organism: Planctomycetota bacterium; assembly: GCA_003576915.1. Classification (GTDB taxonomy): domain Bacteria; phylum Planctomycetota; class UBA8742; order UBA2392; family UBA2392; genus UBA2392. Next base: position 1,217 of record QEVF01000007.1, read on the forward strand.
GCACTGTTGGCCGCGTTCTGCGCGGGACTTATGGGCTCGTCCGGTGGCGTTTTCGCGGACGACGTCAAGAAGGAAGAGGCCACCTACAAGAAGATTGAAGCCAAGCTGGACAGTACGACGTTGAGCGTCGTCAACTACGACGAGACGGACGTCAACGAGGTCATCAAGGATTTCGCCAAGAAGGGCCAGATCACCATCGTCCTGGACAAGAAGGCTCTGGAAGGTGTGGCCGAAGCCGACCGCAAGATCACGCTCGAACTGGCAGACATCAAGCTGGGCAACGCTCTCAACATCGTGCTTGACCAGATCGGACTGGTGAAGAGTTACAAGAACGGCGTCCTTTACATTACGACGCAGGAGAAGGCCCAAGGGGCCATCAGCACCAAGACCTATGACGTGCGGGACATCACCATGAAGGTCCAGGATTTCCCTGCGCCGGAGATCCGCCTCAAGGCCCAGGACGAGCAGCGCGGGCCTGTGGTTGACATCCCCAAGGAAGATCCCCCGACGACTGAAGACATTGTCGAGATGATCGAGAGCACCGTGAAAGCCGACTGGGGCAGCACCGCCAAGATCACCATCGCGCAGGGCCAGTTGATTGTTTCCGCTCCTCGCGATGTGCAGAAGTCGGTGGCAGACCTCCTCGACCAGCTTCGCGCCTCCAAGTAGCCTGACACCAATTCTCGAAAGGAGCCGCTTCGGCGGCTCCTTTTCTTTTGCATGTCCGCAAGTTTTCCATATTATCTAGTTTATGGTTATTATGGATATTGCCATGAGCGGTCACCCACTCCAGCTTGCCCTCGTTGTGGCGGGGCTCTTTCTCATCCTCGGATCCATGGTGCTGCCGCGCCTCCTGAGGCGGGTGAATCGCCACAAACCAAGGGTGTCCGGCACGGTGGCCTTTGTGCCGACGGCCGGACAGGAGCGGCAGCTGGCGGCGGCCCGCGAGCTGCTTGAACACCTTGATGAGTTGTCGCGGCGTTCATTCTCCCGTCTGGACGCGAAGATGTGCCTGCTCAATCGCCTGATTGAAGACGCCGACGTGCGCCTGCGGGCTCTGGCTCGCAAGGAGTCTCCCCATGGTTGACTACCTCGATGTCCTCACTCACGGACTTGCCGCGGCGGGCGCACTGATGCTGGTGACGACTGGAGTTCGCCACTGGCTGCAGGTGCGCCGGAAGGCCGCCCTGCTGCGCGAGCAGGCGCAGCGCGAAGAAGCCGCCTATTACAGCCTGGACTCGGTCATGCGGGATCTGGCGGCGGTGGTGGAGGAAGCGGCGCAGCGTGCCGACGACAAGCTGTTGGCCCTGGAACGGGTGCTCAAACATGCCGCCCAGCGGGAAGAGGATTTGCGCCGTTCCCTCGATGAGTTCGGGGCCCAGGCGCTGAAAGTCCTGCCCCGAGAGAAAGGCGACTGGAGGCCGCAGGCTGCTGAACTCGCCGCTGCGGGCCACGATGCCAGAGAAATCGCCCGGCGGCTTGGGCTGGCGGTGGGTGAAGTCGAGCTCTGGCTGGCGCTGCGACCAAGTTCAGCTACGGCGTGAGCTTTCGCAGCGTGGGCGCCGGCCCTATGATGCCGCCATGCAGCAAGAGCCAAAGGCGCAGGAGTCCGAGCCGGCTTCGGCCAACGATGTTGCCTACGCGGAGGCGGCGCGGGATGCTTCCCGCGCACGTTTGATGCTCAATTTTCTCGTCATCCTCAGCGCGGCAGCCTCCAGTGTGTTTCTGGTCTACGTGCTGACACGGGTGCTGCCCCGAAACGGTGGCGATGCCGCCAACGTGGACGTGCCCACCAGCGTGGCTCAAGCCAAAGTGGGAGTGCTGCGGGGGCAGAGCACGGAGACCGCGCGCGAGGTGGCCTTTGAGCTGCGCGACCTTGACGAGGCGCCGGGTTATCGCGACAAATACTCCGAGAAGCTGCGCGAGGCCCTGGGCATCGAGCGCCCCGGTCGCCTTTACCAGTTGACGGTGCGCAACCTCAGCAAAAGCGAGCCCCTGGTGTTCAACGGGGGCACGCTGCGGCTGAGGGACAAAGCCGGCCGGGAGCACACGGCGCTGTGGCTGGCGAGCGTGGCCCAAGCTGAGCGTGCGACGGCGCTGGGCCGCATGACCCTGGCCCAGTCGGAGAGTGTTTTCACGCTTGCGGTGGGAGAGCGGCGCGATCTGCTGGTGTTCGTGGAGTCCGGCGGCGAAATGCCGCCGGCCGCCGAAGAAATGGTGAACGGCACGCTGGAGGGTGGCTCGCTGAAGAAAGTGAACCTTGAGCGCGCCGAAGTAACGATCGGACGCTGACATGCGCATTCTCAACCGGGAAGAACTGCTCCAGGCGCGTAACTTCAAGGTTGCGCGGATTACGCTTCAGAACGATGAGGGACGGGAATTCGCCCGCGAAGTCATCGAGCATCCAGGCGCGGCGTGTGTGGTGCCCCTGCTGGACAACGACACCGTGCTCATGGTGGAGCAGTGGCGCATCGGAGCCAGGAAGCCCCTGCTCGAGATTCCCGCGGGTACCCTGGACGAGGGCGAAGATCCCATGGCCTGCGCGGCGCGGGAACTCGAGGAAGAAACCGGCTACCGGGCGGGGAAGCTCGAACACATGTTCACCATGTTTCCCAGTCCCGGCATCCTCGACGAAAAGATGTTCATTTTCATGGCGCGCGATCTCACGCCCGGCAAGACCCACTTCGACGACGACGAGCAGATCGGCAACCGCCCCATGTCGTTCCGGGACCTGCGCATTCAGCTCAAGGCCAATAATATCAAGGATGGAAAAACCATTGCCGCATTGGGCTACCTCATGGTCTTCAAGCCCTTCCTCGGCGAAACCAGGGCCTGACGGTCCTGCGCTCAGATGGCCGGCAGAGGCGAAGGCGACGCCGCCAGGTCGTAATCGGCCGGTGAGGACGCAAGCTTGCCCCGGACGGGATTGGCGAGAATGTGGTTGCGGGCCGTGGCGAGAGTCTCTTCGTTGACTTCATAAACGACGCACCCGTCGCGCCACGACAGATCGCTGCCGCCATGGACACGCAGGCGCTGGTTCACCTGGCGCTTGATGCGGCCCGTGAAGCGGGCGACATCCTTCAGCGGGCGCGTGCGCGAGAAAAGCAGGTGAACGTGATCGGGCATGACGACCCAGGCATAGACCCGGGCCGCCCTTCTGGAGAAGTGCTCGAGCACTTCGCGCACGGCAGGGGCCTGGCGCCCGGAATTCAGGCGGCGCCGCTCGTGCTCGCGGTTGAGCATCAGTGTCACGTTGTAGTAGTGGCGAGCCATCAGCAACACCGCGGGAAATTCAGCAAAGCGCCCAGCACGGCTTGGGCTTCCACAGGCCGGCTCAGGGCGCTGACCAGCACCACAGCGTGGCCGGGGCACAGCCGCTGGACTTCACGGTGCACCTGGCCCAGGTTGCGTTCGGCGACCACCACATAACGCCGGCCCATGGCGGCTGCCACAATCAGCCGCTCGGGAAGCGGCGACAGGGTCTGCAGCACGAGGAGATCGACACCGATGCCCTTTTGCCGCGCAGCCTCGACGGCGTCCTTCGCGGCATGGGCCGTCAGGCCGTAGCTGATGACGAGCCAGTCCGCCCTGGCCTCGTGGGCCGGCTGCAGGTCCTGACGCGCCAGCGCCAGGGCCTCGGCATTGCCGCGCACGGTGCTCTCCCAGCGCTGCAGCTCGGCGTCCGGCCCGGGCGTTGACGTGTCAAGCTTGTGAAAGACCGGCACGTGCGCGGGAGTCACGGGGCGGGGTGAGGCCTTGATCGCCGCGGCCAGATCTTCCTCGACAGTGAGGGTCGCCGGCAGGCAGGCCCCGGACGAGAAAGCCGAAGCGATGGCGGCCAGTACCCGGGCGTCTTCGGCGCTGGACGGGATCAGGATGACAGGCGTTCGGCCGTCAGGAAACATCCAGCGCAGGGCTGAAACCTGCGTTCCGCGGGTTCCCTGCTGCACGACGCAAGCCGCGGCGGCGGCGCGGGCCGTAAACTGCCGGGCCTGCTCCAATGCCAGGGCGGGCAACTCGTCCATGGTGCGGGCTGCCAGGACCAGCTCGTGAACGGCAGCGGCTTCAAGGGGCGTCGTCATGGGACAAGCCTAGCATCCGCCTCAACGCGCGGCAGCTTCGTGTTCAGCGGCCTTCTGATGATTGCCCAGCTTGCGCTCCACCTGGGCAAGCGCCTTGTGAGCGTCCTTGCTCATGGGGTCGCGCTGGAGTGCGCGTTCAAAGGCGGCCCTGGCGTCTTCCAGGCGGCCTTCGCTGGCGGCCAGGGTTCCCTCCAACAGATGGGGTTGGGGCCATTCGGGCCTCTGGCGCAGGGCCAGGGCGAGGTCCTGGCGGCCGGCCTCGGTCTCGCCGGCCTCAAACAGCAGGCCCGCGCGCGCCAGCAGCGCCAGCGTGAAGTTTGGATCAAGGCGGATGGCGGCATTCAGATCGCGCAGGGCGGGCTGGGCGAGATTCAGGTTGCGCTGAATCAGGGCGCGATTGTACAGCGCCTCGGGGTTGTTGGGTCCCAACTCGAGGGAGCGGTTGTAGCGTTTCAGGGCGCCGGCGGTGTCACCGCGGAGGTGAGTCAAACCGGCCAGATTGTTGTACATCACGGCGAGTATCTGGCGGTCGGTCAGGGGTGTAAGGTAACAGCCGGCTTCCACGGACTGGGAAGAGAAACGGTGTCGCGCCCAGACTTCGAGTTCATCGAGCAGACTTCCCTGGGCGGTGCTTTCGACCAGGGCGGTGAACTTCTCCTGGCCGCTGAAATCCCTGAACTGCACGGCGAAGTGCCCGGGAATGCGCACCCCGTAAACTTCAAGCCCCGCCGCCTGCCCAAACACGATGTAGGCAAGGCTCAGCGTCACGCAATAGCCCTGTCGGCGCGCAATCACGCTGTCGAAGAAGAGGTTCCGGGGGTCGTGGCCCTGCATGTCGGCGCTGTCAAAGCGCAGGCCCAGTTTGCCGTGCACGAACTCGATCAGTGTGAGCAGGCGCGCACGGGGCGTGGCGTCGCGCTTGAGGGCGCGCTTGAGTTCATCCGTGTAGCGCGCAAAGCGTTCCTGCCAGGCATCGACGGACTCGGGGGGCTCCACGCCGAATTCGGCTGCATGCTCGCGGCTGAACAGCAGCAAAGCCCGGGGCAGGTCAAAGTCGTCCTGAGACAACATCTGCTCGAGAGATTCGGCTTCAGGCGCACCTGCTCCCGGGGCGGCGGGGGCCGTCGTGCCCCTCGCTGCGCGGGCCTGCGAGGTTGAACAGGCGCCAAGCAGCAACACCGCCCACACAGCCATGAGCGGCAGCAGGACGCGGCATGTCATGGGGGCCATCGCCATGGGCGCATTGTAGCGCGCCCATGGCGGCAGGCGGCTACTTCTTCTTGAAGGTCACCGGCACATCGACGGTCTGGCCGGTGATGACGACGAAGGAGGCCGTGGCGTCCTCGTAGTCAGGGTGTTTGAAGGTGATGGTGTAGGAGTCCTGGGGGAGGTCCTTGATGATGAAGGAGTTCTCGTCAGGATTCTGCGCCATGGAGCCGTCGGGGTTGAAGAAATCCAGAAAGGTGAAGGGCTTCTTGTACAGTGCGCCCGTGCTGTCCTTGATCTCGTAGGTCAACTGGTAGGCCTCGTCGAGATTCAGGTCTTTGTTCTGGACGATGATCTTCGCGTTGCCGCTTGCGATGACGTTGAATTCCACCGGCGTGGTTTCGCCCGCCTTGAAACTGACGCCATGGACGCGGCAGGGCGCGTAGTTGGTGATCGACAGGATCACGTTGTAGGTGCCCGGCGGCAGGTTCTTGATCTCGAACTCCTTCTTGTCGAACAGGTTGGCCACGCCGTTTTCACCCAGGGTGATCTGCTTGCCTTTGCTGTCTTCGATGGTCACGACGGCAAGCAGGGTGTTGGGGAAGGTCGGCTTGGCCCCGTCGATGCCCTTGACGGTGCCCTTGAGCGTCGCGTTCTCGCGCGGCAGCACGAGTTGCAGGCCAGTGATGCTTGCCTGTGCATTGACGTAGGGCTTGATCAGCATGCCGTACCTGTCGCTGCGAACGGTGATCTTGTAGGCGCCGGGGCTGAGACCCTTGATCTCGAACGCGCCGGTCTTCTTGTCGCACTCGGCGCGGGTGCCCACAATTTCCTCTATGGGGGATATCTGGCCATCCTTGGGTTCAGTCTCTTCGCCGTCATCGTTCTGGGCGTTGACGGGGTTGATCCAAACCCGAACGGTGCCCTCCGGAATGCCGCCGCCGTCGAGCGTCACGGTTCCGCTGATGGTCACCGTGACGAAGTCGATGTTCACCTCGAGGTCGCCCGCCTTGTCCACGCGGACGGTCCTGCGCACCAGATTCGGGAGCGGGAAGGGAACGCCCTCCGTCTTCTGCGCGATCTGGTAGCTGCCCAGCGGCACGCTGCGGAACTCGTAGGACCCCTGGTCGTCGGTGGTGGTCTGGTTGACGGCGGTGCCGCGCCGTCCCTGCCCGTAAAGCACGAGCCCTTTCTCCTTGTACGGCTGGCCGTCAACGCGCACGCGCCCGTAGATGCGCGCGGTGCCGGGGCGCTGGTCGTAGATGTCAAAGCGGGTGCGCTCGCCGCGCTTGATGGGAACGCTGGTGGCCGGGTTGGGAATGGCAAAAGAGGAGAGGTCGCCGTCGAAGCGCCGCACCGTGTAAGTGCCCTCGGCCAGCCCGCTGATCTCGTAGGCGCCGTTGCGGTCGGTGTAGGTGGTGCGCACGGCAATGCCGTCTTCGCCGATCTTGGCCACCGTCACTGCGACGCCCGGCACGCCCTTTTCCTGAGCGTCAAAGACGCGCCCGTAGACCGTGCCGCCGTTGACCAGAACCATGTTGTACTCCACGGTTTCACCGGCCTTGACCTCGATCTCCTTGCTGATGTGCTTCTCGTGATTGCGGCTGTTGGCAACGACGAAGTATTTCTTGGCCTTCAGTCCTTCAAGCCGGTAGCTGCCGTCTTCGGCGCTGCGCACGGAGGGTGGCACAATGCTGTTGCTTCCGCGATCCGGCAGCTCCTCGCCGAAGAAGCTGTTCATGATGAAGTTGAGTTCGCGCGGCCCGCCTGCCTCGTAAGCCGCAATGGGCACGCCCGCCACGGGCTCGCCGAACTCATCCGTTACTTTGCCCGCGATGATGCCGCCCGGGGCCAGCGTGATGACCACTTCGGCCACCTGCCCGGGCACCATCGGCGCGGCCGTCTCACCGTTGCAGTAGCCAATGGCGGAGGCGCAGATGATGCGCGAAGGCCGGCGGTCGTTGCTGGGCGGAATGTGTTTGAGCAGGAAGCTGCCGTCGGACTCCGTGGTCGTGGACACTGCCCTGGGCGGCAAGGCGAGTCCCACGACCATTTCGCCGCCCTGGACGAAGTCGTTGTTGTTGTAGTACACGCGCGCGCCGGCGATGCCCTGGCCCTTGATGTCGATGACGCGTCCCTTGACGGTGCAGCCGTCCTCCAGTTCGATGTCGCGCGCTTTCACGACTTCGCCGGCCACCGGCGCGACGCCCACGCTGGCCACTGCGTAGTTTTCAGCCAGGGCCCGCACCTCGATGCCCCCGGGTCCCCCCTGTCCGCCGGGACCTCCTGGCATGCCCTGGCCGCGACGGCGATTGCCGATGGCGGAGGGGGGCGCGTTTTCAAAGCGGTACTTGCCTTCGGTGTCCGTCACCGTGCTGCCAAAGCTGCCGCCCAAGGCCGTGGTCAGCTCCACCGAAGCACCCGCCACGGGCTGCTTGTCGCTCTTGCGGATGACGCGACCCTCGACGATGCCCGCCTGAATCAGGATGAAGGGCAGCAGCTCCACCTGCGCGTATTCAGCCAGTTCCGTGGTCTGGGAATCGCGGGTCAGGGGATTGAACTCATTGCTGATCCAACCCTGCTTTACAGCCTTCACCGTGTAGTTGCCGGGAGGAATCAGGGTAACGTCATATCGGCCCTGCTCGTCGCTCTTGACCGGCTTGAGCCGCCCCAGCAGCCTGGCAATGCGGTCTTCCTGCGGGCTCATGCGCGGAGCGGAAAACTCAATGGCCGCGTCTGCCAGGGGGGTCTGGTCATCGCCCGAGAACACCACCCCATAGACCCGCGCCGGGCGGAACAGCTTCAGCTTGATGTTGTCCACTGCGGGCTTTGCCGCACTGAGAGAAAACACGCCTGAGGCGGCGATGGCATAATCTTCGGAGATGCTGGCTACAAAGTGCTCAACGCCTTCTTCGAGGTTCACCTCAAAAGCGAAGGAGCCCTTTTCGTCGGTGGTTGCGCTGGGTCCGTTGAGCGAAGCATCCTTTTCCGCCAGAAGCTGGACGCGACTCGCGGCGATGGGCTCATCCTCCGAGTCCACCACGACGCCCGAAATCCTGCCGGCGATGCTGGCGCGCTTGGGCGCCACGACTTCAGGTTGCCCGGCAACTTCGGGTCGAGGCGTTTCCGTTTCGGCCTGGTTGCCGCCGCGCGGATTGCCCTGGCCGGATGGACGGCTATCCGCATCTGACACGTCCACGCTGGTTCCGTTGCTACGGACCTCGCGGCCTTTGCCCGGGTCGCTGCGGAACACGAAATAGAGGCCCACCATGCCCAGCAGCAGGAAGATCAGCATGCCGGCGAGAATCGGCTGTTTGGAGCGGTTCATGTTGGCGATGTCCCGAAGTCAGCTTTGATCGATGTCTATGAGTCCTTATTGTCCGTCGCCGCGCGGCAGTCTCACGCCCAAAGTGAGGCGGGCGGCCGAGGATTCAGCCGCCCGCCGCCCGCAATTCAGACACACCGTAGCTCAATTGGCCTGCAAAGCTTGACCCTAGCAGGCTGCTGAAGAAGTGGCATCCGGCCACTTTTTCAGCCCGGTCGGGCCAAAGTGCATCTGGCCCGACCTTCATTTCAAGCGGCTTTTCAGCCGCTTGAAATGCACAAGCCATCCATGGCTTGCGTCCGCCGGCCGTATTTCAGCGGCCAGCTAGCGCACCACTTTGATGTTGGCCCAGTTGGCGCGGTCCTGGATGTCGGCGTTGTCGGCCGCAGTCACTTCCAGAACCAGTTCATTGACATTCAGCACGTCAAGGTTCAGCTCGATAGCGGGCGAGCTTCGCCGGACGACGCCGGACTCGTAGAGCAGTTTGCCGTCCCCGTAGACCTTGAATTCAACACTGGCAAGGTCGCCCGCGCTGTCGTCGATGCCCAGCGTCGCCACGAGCTTGCTGTAACCCTTGCGCAGGTTGTAGCTCAACTTGCTGAGGGCGTGCACGCCCAGGCCCTTGGCGAAAGTCCTGCCCCGCAGGGTCAGTTGACCTCCGCCCTGCGCCCTGTCCCGGCGCACCTTGAACAGATAGCTTTCGTACTTGAAGTCTGCGGGCAGATAATAGGGGCGTTCCTGGGGCGTGCCGGCGAACTCCAGGTCGCTCAGATAGGCGTAGCGGCCATTCTTCATGGTCACGCTCATCAGGTTGCGCTCTTCCATCACAAGGGCGCCCACACGGTGCTCAAGTTCCAGTTTGCCACCGCCCCAGCTCTTGATGCGGGCGCTCAGCACGCTGCCGTCGCGCAACGTGAAGATTCCGTGCAGAGCCTTCTCCGCTTCTGCGGGTTTGCGCTTGCAGACAATGCCGCGCACGCGACTCCATGAGAACTTGTCGTCCTGCTTCAGGATCTCGTTGTAGACCAGCAGACCCTCACGCGTCACGCGCATGAGTTGAGCCTTGGGGTCAGCTCCATCCGGGGCGAAGTGCAGGCAGTCGCGGGAGTCCTTGTCCTTGGGGTCCACATCCGGCAGGGTGCCCGGTTTGACGTTGGCCGTGACCTCAATGCGCGCCACCAGGTTGATGTCGAGGGTGATTTCTCCCAGGCGCGGCGAGGTCAGCTTGAAGAGGTCTTCGTTGTCTTCGGGCCCGTCGAGGGGCAGCCCGTAGAGAAGGTCGCCGTTGGTAAGAAGCACGCGCAAGGGAGTCTCGTCCTTCTTGCGCTCGACGGCTGACTGGCCAAAGCTGATCTCTTCAACCTCATCCAGACCAACGCGCTCAGGCACGTCGCTGCCGGCAATCTTTATTTCCAGGCGGTTCAGGTTGTCGAGCTTCGTGATGTCGCCTTCAATGGGTGGCTTGAAGATGGAACTGACTCTGGCACCCGCTTGCAGCGGCGATGCCAAGACCAGGACAACAAGCGCAGCGTACCTCAGCATGGGCAACCTCCCGATGGCCGACGATGATATTACGTGCGCGGCGAGGCTCAGGGGCAATTTGCTGGAGAGTTTGAGGGGGCGGGGGAGACCTGCGCAGCCATGTCTGCCATAATTGCAGTGAGCACTATTGGCGTTGGGCGCCCCTGTCACTTTGGCGGCAGTCCGCCGAGGCGTGTTTGGTCACGCGAGGCGGCCTCCGTAAAGCCATTGAAGCTCATGAGTTAGCGCTCGGCTTCCGGCGGGTCTGTTGGCACCGACCTTGCTTGGCTTGCCGCGCCAACTTTGATTCCGACTCCGCTGGAGGTCTAGAGCATGCCGGCCAAACAGATTGTGTTCGATGCCGAAGCACGTGAGAAGATTGCGCAGGGCGTTGCCAAGCTCGCGCGCGCCGTGGTCACGACGCTGGGCCCCAAGGGGCAGACAGCGATTCTGGACAAGGGCTGGGGCGCCCCGAACATCACCAAGGATGGCGTCAGCGTCGCCGAGGAAATCGAGCTGACCGACCCCTATGAAAACTGCGGCGCTCAGATGGTGAAGGAGGTCGCTACCAAGACCTCGGACGTTGCCGGCGATGGTACGACCACGGCGACGCTGCTCGCTCACACCATTTACAGTGAAGGCCTCAAGCGCGTCGTCGCCGGCTACGATCCCGGCTCGCTGCTTGCCGGCATCAAGAAGGCCGTGGCCTGCGCCACGGCAGAGCTCAAGAAGCTCTCCCGCAAAGTTGAGGGCAAGAAGGACATCACCTTTGTGGCCGCGGTGGCGAGCAACAACGACAAGGAAGTGGGTGAGATCATTGCCAAGGCCCAGGAGCAGGTGGGCAAGGAAGGCGTGATTACCGTCGAGGACGGCAAGGGCGCCGAGACTGAAGTGAAAGTGGTCGAGGGCATGCAGTTTGATCGCGGGTTCATCAGCCCCAACTTCGTCAACAAGCAGGAGAGCATGACCTGTGAGTTCGACAACCCGCTGATCCTCATTCACGAAGACAAGCTCAGCAGCGCCCAGCCGCTGGTGCCGTTGCTTGAAAAGGTCAGCTCCGGCAACCGCCCGCTGCTCATCATCGCTGAGAGCGTCGAGGGCGAGGCCCTGGCCACGCTGGTCGTGAACAAGCTGCGCGGCATCCTGAACGTCTGCGCGGTAAAGGCGCCCGGCTACGGTGACCGCCGCAAGGCCATGCTTCAGGACCTGGCGATCCTGACGGGCGCTACGCCCATCATGACTGACGTGGGCGGCAAGGTGGAGGACGTGACTCTCAAGCAGTTGGGCACGGCCAAGAAGGTCATTGTCGATTCGGAGTACACGACCATCCGCGAGGGCGCGGGCAGCACCAAGGACATCCAGGCCCGCATCTCGGAGATCAAGCTGGAAATCGAGCGCACGACCAGTGACTACGACCGCGAGAAGCTGCAGGAGCGGCTGGCCAAGCTGGCCGGCGGCATCGCGGTGATCAAGGTGGGCGCCCCCACGGAACCGGAGATGAAGGAGCTCAAGGCTCGCGTGGAAGACGCCCTGCACGCGACCCGCGCCGCCATGGAAGAGGGCATTCTGCCCGGCGGCGGTGTGGGCATGCTGCGCGCCAGCGTGGAGGTGGCCAGACTCAAGGGCGATACCGAGGCCGAGCAGCAGGGCATCGAGATCATCGCTGACGCCCTCAAGCGCCCCATCCGCCAGATTGCCGAGAACGCGGGCAAGCACGGCGCCCTGATCTCGCAGAAGGTCCTCGAAAGCAAGAGCAAGACCTTCGGCTACAACGCGGCCACCGATGAGTACGGAGACATGTACGAGTTCGGCATTGTGGACCCGTTGAAGGTGTCGCGCACGGCGCTGGAGAAATCGGCCAGTGTTGCGGGGCTGCTGCTCACCACCGATGCCATCATCACGAAGGCGCCGGAGAAGGAGCAGCCTGAGCACGACCACGACGACCACGGCGACTTCGAAGACTAGCCCTCAAGGAAGCAGCCCGTGAACAAATCGACCGCCGAATGGCCGTTTGCCGAGGGAACGCGCATTGAAGTGGGCGCCGAAGTCAAGAACATCGTCGCCGCCGATGCCGCGCTCGCCGAGTCGCTCAAGGACCTCGCCTGGGTAGACGTTGCGCGCCAGTTTGCTTGGTGCGGTTCGCGTGATGCGGCGGCCCGCAAGCTGCAGGACCTGGCGGCGGGCAGAATCAGCGCCGACAAGGCCAGGGAGCTCGTGGCCTTGGCCCATGAAGCGCGCATGAAGCGGGTGAAGAACAACAAGAGCGACCAGGACGTCACGGTGCAGCGCGAGAAGTAGCCGACAGGGCAACTCCAGGGTCCGGGTTCTGCACTCGGAGTTGCCCGCCAGGGACCAAGCAGCACGGACACTCAGAACCCGGATGACAGAATACCGCTTTCGTGGAGAGACACATGCCAAGCAAGTTCCGCCCGCTGGACGACAACATCGTTCTGAAGCCCGCCGAGGCTGAAGAGAAGACTGCAGGCGGCATCGTGCTGCCCGACGCCGCCAAGGAAAAGCCCATCAAGGGCACCGTGGTGGCCGTGGGCCCCGGCCGCCTGCTGAAGTCCGGCAAGCGCCTGGAGCCCTCGGTGAAGGTGGGCGATGTTGTCCTGTTCGGCAAGTATTCCGGCAACGACGTCAAGATTGACGGCGTCGAGCACAAGATCGTGCGCGAAGCCGAGCTGCTGGCGAAGGTGGAGTAGCCGGCGACGGCGTCTCGGGTCGCGTGGCCCGAGGCGGCACGGATTCCTGACGCGAGACACGCGGCGCGGCATAAGAGACGTTTCAGCGAGACACGAAACACGAGACCAACCATGGCCAAACAAATCCTGTATGACCTGGACGCGCGCAAGAAGATCGCCAACGGCGTGCATCAGCTTGCTCGCGCCGTGAAGCAGACGCTGGGCCCCTCGGGCCGTCTTGCGCTCATGAACAAGAGCTTTGGCGGCCCGGCCGCCGTCAATGACGGCGTGACCGTGGCCAAGGAGATCGAGCTGGCCGATCCCTTCGAGAACATGGGCGCCAAGCTCGTGCAGGAAGTGGCGAGCAAAACCAACGATGAGGCCGGCGACGGCACCAGCACGGCCACCGTGATTGCCGAGGCCGTGATTGACGAAGGCCTGAAGATGCTCGCCACGGGCATCGGCCCCCAGGACCTCAAGCGCGGCATTGACAGGGCTGTTGAGGTGGCCGTTGCCTGCATCAAGGAGAATGCGAAGAAGATCAGGAACAACGACGAGCTGAAGGCTGTGGCCACGATCTCCGCCAACCAGGACAGCGAGATCGGCGGCCTGATGGCCGAGGCCATCGAAAAGGTCGGCGATGAAGGCGTGGTGACCGTGGAGGAGGGCAAGGGCCTGAAGACGGAGCTTGAGTACGTGGACGGGCTGAGCTTCGACAAGGGCTACATGAGCCCCTACTTCATCACCAACCCCAACGACCTGACCTGCGAATTCGAGAACCCGCTCATCCTTCTGTACGAGAAGAAGATTTCCAGCGTGCGCGAGTTGATTCCACTTCTGGAGAAGGTGGCACAGAGCGGCAAGCCGCTGCTGATCGTTTCGGAGGACATCGACGCCGAGGTCCTGGCCACGCTGGTGGTGAACCGCCTGCGCGGCACGCTTCAGGTGTGCGCGGTGAAGGCGCCCGGCTTTGGCGATCGCCGCAAGGCCATGCTGGATGACCTCGCCATTGTGACCGGCGGACAGCACATCAGTGAGGACATCGGGGTGACGCTCGAGAGCGTGACAGTCGAGCAGCTCGGCCGCGCCAAGCGTGTCACCGTGGACAAGGACAACACCACGATTATCGAGGGTGGCGGAAAGAAGCGGGACATCGAGGCCCGTTGCGGTCAGTTGCGCACGCAGATCGAGCAGAGCCAGAGCCAGTACGACCGCGAGAAGCTCCAGGAGCGCCTGGCGAAGCTGGTCGGCGGCGTGGCCATGATCCGCGTCGGCGGACACACCGAGGCCGAAATGAAGGAGCGCAAGTTCAGGGTCGATGACGCCCTGCACGCCACGCGCGCGGCCAAGCAGGAGGGAATTGTGCCCGGCGGTGGCGTGACCTACCTGCGCGCGGCCCAGGCCATCCGCGACGCGAAGTTCTCCGGCGACGAGCGATTCGGCGCCCAGGTGCTGGCCGCGGCGCTGGAAGCTCCCACGCGCCAGATCGCGGAGAACTCGGGCCAGGACGGCAGGCTGGTCGTGGAGAGCATCAAGGAGAAGAAGGTCTTCAGCTTCGGCTACAATGCCTTGAAGGGCGAGTACGGCGACATGCTGAAGATGGGCGTGATCGACCCGGCCAAGGTTGCCCGTTGCGCCATTCAGAACGCGGCTTCGGTGGCGGGCCTGATCCTGACGACGAACACGCTGGTGACGGATGTGAAGGACAAGAAGTCCGTTGCGGGCGCGGTGGCCTAGCGTGTTGCAGAGCGGCTGGACCATCCGCTTTCACTCCCGCTACACCGATGCGGCCGGCAACATTCGCGCGCAGTTCTGCCTCGGGCCCGGGCCAGATGCCCGGGCCCGCGTCACAGATGTTCGCGGGGAAATCTGCCTGGATGTCAGGCGCTCTGTGGTGACTCTGGAGAACGTCAGCCGCAACCTCACGCGTGAGGAGGAAGTGGCCCTCATGCGGGCCTGGCACGAGCAGGCAGGGCACTCCGGCTGAACCACCGGCATGCCGATTGCGTCTCAGGTCAAAGGCCATGGGCCTGATCCTTGGAGAACGACGATGACAATGAAGACGTGGACCGCAGTGGTGGTGTTGAGCGCGGCGCTGGTGCTTTCAGCTCTGGCGGGAATGCACTCGGGCGCGGATGTGCAGGCCCAGGCCGGCAAGAGCTACGAGTACGGCTACATCGTGCCCGTGCAGCGGCTTGAGAGCTATGAGCTGGAGGTCGGGCGTTGGGCCGGAACCGACGCCGACAAGAAGTACCTGGCATCGCACGTGTTTGCCTATGCACAGGGCGAGAACATCCACATCCAGCGCCTCAATGCGCTGCGCCTGATCAACAAGCTCTCGGATGAAGGATGGGAGCTGATGGACGCGCAGGCCGGCGTCGTGCGGCGTGCGCGGTAGTCCGGTCGGGTTGGGCTACCGGCTTTGAGGGGCAGCTTGATATGGCAAAGCGCGACTACTACGAGATTCTCGGTGTGGAGAAGAATGCTTCTCCTGACGAGATCAAGAAGGCCTATCACAAGCTGGCCCTCAAGTACCACCCGGACCGCAATCAGGGTGACAAGGAAGCCGAGGCCAAGTTCAAAGAGGCCGCGGAAGCATACGGCGTGCTCTCCGATGAAGGCAAGCGTCGCAACTATGACCAGTTCGGGCATGCCGGCGTGGACGGCGGCTTTCCCGGCGGCGGCGCGGGCTTCACCAATGTCGAGGACATCTTCTCGGCCTTTGGCGATATCTTCGGCGGCAGTGTGTTTGGAGACTTCTTCGGCGGCGGTTCCCGCGGCGCATCGCGGGGCCGCCGTCGCGCACGCAAGGGTGCTTCCCTGCGCTGCAGCGTCGAGCTGGATTTCTCCGACCCCATCGAGCCCATCGAGAAGACCATCGAGCTGCGCCGCGGAGAGCTGTGCGAGGCCTGCCACGGCAGCGGCGCCAAGCCGGGCACGAAGCCCAGCACCTGCGGCACCTGCGGCGGCGCCGGAGCCGTCATGAGTTCGGCAGGCTTCTTTCAGATGCGCAGCACCTGCCCCCAGTGTGGAGGCACGGGCGAGACCATCAGTGACCCCTGCGGAACCTGCCGCGGAGCGGGGCGCGTGGTCAAGGCCCGCGAGATCAAGATCAAGATTCCTGCCGGCATCGAGGACGGCATCACCCTGCGCGTAGCCGGAGAAGGCGAAAGCGGAGATCCCGGGGCCGAGGCGGGCGACCTGCTGTGTGACGTGCGCATCCGTCCGCACCCTGTCTTCAAGCGCGCTGAGGCCGACGTGTTTCTCGTGGTACCCATTTCCTTTGCCCAGGCAGCCTTGGGCGCGAGCATCGAAGTACCCACTCTGCGAGGCAAGGCCGAACTCAAGGTGCCGCGCGGGACCCAGAGCCAGACCGTGCTCAGGCTCAAGGGGGAAGGATTCCCCAAGCTCGGCGGTTATGGCAAGGGGGACCAGTTGGTGGAGGTCGTGGTGGAAGTGCCGCGCAAACTGACCAAAGAGCAGGAGAAACTGCTGCGCCAGTTTGCCGAGACGGAAGATCAGAACGTGACGCCCGAGCGTCAGAGCTTCCTGGACATGATGAAGAAGTTGCTCAAGCGCTGATAGCGCCGTCAGCGCCCCGGAACGTGAGATTGCAGGAGCTGTGAAGTCATGAGCAAGAACCCGCAGAGCGATCCCGCCAAGGTCGATAGCGCCCCGCCGCGGGACAACCCGGCCGAGGACGTAGTGCACAACGACGCCGAGGAGAAAATCTCCCGTGAGGCCCTGGCCGGGGAGGCCATCGCCGAAGCTCAAGCTCCCGAGGAGCGCAAGGCAGCGGCGCTGCGCCAGTTGCCGGACGCCGACCTGCTGGCCCTGGCCAAGCGCGCCGGCGAGGCCGAGCACTGGCTGGACGTGGCAAGGCGCAATCAGGCGGATTTCGAGAACACCCGCAAACGCCTCGAACGGGAGTCGTCTGAGGTCGCGCGCTATGTGGTCGGCACTTTTGCCAAGGAACTGCTGGTCACCGTGGACAACCTGGAACGCGCCCTCGCCGCCGCAGAGAAAGCTCCGGACTTCAAGGCGCTGTATGAAGGCATCAAACTGACCTACTCGTCCATGCTGACGGCCTTTGACAAGGGCGGACTCAGACCCATCGATGCTCAGGGCAAGCCCTTTGACCCGGCCGAACACGAGGCCCTGATGCTCACCAAGGACGACAAACTCGAAAACAACACCGTGGCTCAGGTGTTTGAGCGCGGCTGGAAAATCCACGATCGCGTGCTCAGGCCCGCCAAGGTCGTGGTAAACAAGAAATAGCCTGACCGGAGTTGTCCATGCCCACCTACGAGTACGCCTGCCCCGATTGCGGCCACGAGTTTGAGGCCTTTCACGCCATGAGCGCGGCCCCCGTGAAGCTTTGCCCGAAGTGCGGCAAGAAAAAGGTCAAGCGCCTCATTTCGGCCGGCTCGGGGCTGATCTTCAAGGGCAGCGGTTTCTACCTGACCGATTATGCGCGCAAGGGCTCAGCCTCCGGTGAGTCCAAGGCGGAGTCAAAGTCTGAAGCGAAGACGGAGAACAAGGCTTCGCACTCCTGCGGGCCCGGTTGCGGCCACAGCCATTGACGCTGCCTGCGAGATCGTCCGCAACTTTTCACGCCCTGGTTCGTTCAAACTTCATAGCCCCGCTCCTCAGCCCCGAGGCGGCCATGAAGGCATTTGCCAGATTTGCGGTTATCTTGCTCGTGGTGCTGGTGGGCGTGTTGCTGGGTAGCTGGGCCTACCTCACGATTCGCTACGGCTCCGTGGAAAACTTCGTCGCCGGAGAAGGCCAGCCGCGCTATTGGCAGCCCGCGCCGGGTCCGCCCGTCGCGGAGTCGCCGGAGTCGAGCGCCGACTCAGCAGAAGAGAGCGCCGCTGAGCGAGCGGCAAGGGAAGTGAGCTCGGGTCGCGCGCCTGGCGAAGACCAGGCGACAGGAGGTGGTCGGCCGGCGCCCTGTGGCGACGGCGGCGACAGGCCGGAAGCTCCCGATCCGGCGGATGTGGTGGAAGCTGTGCGCGATGAGCCCTACGAAGGACCGATGGTTACGGTGGACGGCACGACGCTTCGCGGTTCGGCGCTGGCGGCCCGTGATTTTCTTTTCATGCGCACTCGCTCCGAGGCGCTGTCGGCCCGCCCCGGCTATCTGAGCGCCAGTTCACTTCGTCAGTTTGAGCAGCTGGGACTGTTCAAGCCGGCGCTGCCGAATGATCTGAAGAAGACCGGCCCCTTCTATCTGCGCGGACAGGTCATCGACCATCTGACGCGCAAGCCCCTGCCTGGCGCCGTGGTGGCGCTGACGGCAGATGAGCCCGAACTTGCACAGACGCTCCGCGCTGTCACGAACGAGGAGGGGCATTTCGCCCTGCCGCTCTCGGCCCGGGATCACGCAGCCTATGTGGGCAAGAAATCGCCTGCCCCCCTGTCCGTTCATCTGGACGGCTATGAGCTGCATGAACCCTCGACGAAGAAGGGCAAAGTCGAGCCGGACTCCAACGCCTTCTTCTCCGTTCGTATGCAGCGCAGCGGCGGCCTGAAGGTCCGCGTCATGGTGGACAACCCCGTCGCTGCCTCCTTTGACGTGCGCGTCTGGGCGGAGGTCCGCAGCGACCTGCGCGGTCCCCTCTTTGATGACCACATCTTCATGAGTGTTCCCTGCCCCGCCAAGGGCGCGGTCGAGTTCCACTTTCCCGTGGTACCCGCAGGCGTCCTTCGTTTGGGGGCCGTGGGGTGGGGATGGGCTTGCGAGGCGGTGCAGGAGGCAGACAAATTTCCGCTCAAGCACGTCCAGGCCCGCCTGCGATTGATTCCGGAGGCCACCTTCAAGGTGGAGGGCAGAGTTGACTACACTTTCACGGGAGGCCCGCTGCTTGGAGACGAGCGGAGGGAGGCCCTTTCCGCCACGCGCCTGAGCGTCACGGATGCCCGCTCGCTGACCTACACCAGCGAGCGCGGGGACTTTGAGTTCTATGCCGTTATCGCCGCGGGCGGCCAACCCAACTGGCTGAATGTTTGGCATCAGGGCGGCATCGAATGCCGCGTTGACCTTGACGAGCCCGACGCTGAAGCGAAAAAGTGGGCCGCCCTGGTTTCCGGGGCCACGCCGCGAACCGGCCCATGGCGCTTTCACTTTACGGTTCAGCCGGCGCTCAACGTCAAGCTGCCGCCCTCCGATGCCGACACCTGGAGCCGCCACGACACCCAGCTTTACCTGACGGATGGTGTCGAAGTCGAAGCGCCAGGGTCGTACAAGCCGGGCGAATGCGAGTTCCGGCAGGGAATTCGCCGCGCCTCTCACTTTGTGTTGGCCTCAAACCACGAGTGGAGCGACGGCGCCGAACTGATGCGCAAAGCCATAGCCATCTACGCTGTATCGCGGGAATCCGTACGGGAGTTCCTGCAGCGTCGTGTGAACCCGGCCCAGCCGGGGGTTTTCAACATGCCGCTGACCATCACGCTGGAGCGCCGCCGGTAGCACGGCCTGCGCCCCTCAGCTTCGGAGTTCATCGAGCCGGAAGAAATAGGCGGGCAGGCCCAGGAGTTCACGGGCCACGAAGAAGGGCTCGCGCCTCAAGGTGTTGCCTCCGCAGGGCGCGGCCAGCGTTTCAACAGTTCCTTCCTGTTCAAGCACCAGACGGCAGCGCGCGACATGGAACCACTGGCTCACGACCAGGGCCGACTTCAGCCTGTGGCGCTGCATCAGCTTGGACACGTTCTTGCCGCTCTCGCGCGTTGTCGAGGAATCGCCGTCCACAAGAATGGCAGTCGCCGGGACGCCGCGCTCCTGGAGCCACTGCCTCATGACAGCGGCCTCGTCATAATTGCCCTCTCCTCCGCCGGTCACCACGATGCGGCGCGCGCGCCCGAGCCGATAGAGGGTCAATGCGTGGTCCAGGCGATACTCCAGGGCGTCACTGGGAGTGCGGCCTTTGCGTATGGCCGCGCCAAACACCACGATGCAATCGGCCTTCTGGTCGCTGGCGCGGCCGCCATAGAACCAGAGGGCGCCCGCCAGGCAGGCGCTCACTCCGCCGGCCACAAGAAGCGCGCGGCGGACGAACCTGCCAAGCCTGTGCAGAGTCTCGCGCATGCGGCAATCATCGGTCTCGCCAGCGCGGCGCCTTGAGGGGAAACACTCGGCAGGCCGGTTCGGTGCGCTTTCGAGGCGGCCTGTGGTGCCGCCGTGACGGACGCGGGAAGTTTTTCCCTCAAGTGGCCTGCCGGGTTTGCCGATGAAGGGGATACGGCTGGTTGTCCACGCGCGAGGCGAACATGATTCGCTGGCTGAGCTTGCTTTCACTGTTTCTTGGCGGATGTGCCTCCTACTACGGCCTGCCCGTGGTCCGGCAGCCGGGTCCTGCGCTGGACAGCGATGAGCTTCCCTACGCCGAGGGAGCACTGCTCCTTCCCGTGACCCGCCACACCCAAGGGCCCTCCCGGGATCTGCACCCCTGCCTTGTTGAGGACCAAGGGGACTGGCTCTACTTTGCCAGCGACCGGGATGGTCGCGGATTTGACATCTACCGCCAGCGCCTGGGTCACCACGCCGCGCAGCGCCTGACCCACCTGGAGGGTGACGAACTGTGGCCCCGTGTGTCCGCAGACGGCCGCTGGCTTGCCTTTGGCGGCAACGCTCGAGGCTGGTGGGACATCTACCTGCTGGACCTGCAAGCGGTGGGCGAGCCCCAACTGGTCACGCCCGATGCCCGGGAGGACTGCGTTCAGCCGGCCTGGTCCCCCGACGGCAACACACTCTGCCATGCGGCGTGGTCGGCCTCGCTGGATGACTGGGGACTGTGCGGTATCAGCCTCTCCGGCCAGCCGGGGCCGGAGGTCCCCACGTCTCCGGCGCGCGGGCGGCCCACGGAGTTTGTGGCTCTGGAAGACCGCCGCGAGAAAGAACCCGTGAGGGCCGTCCATGCTCGCCCGCGCGAGCATCTGCGCCAGGTGGTCTCGCGCTGGAGGCTGTTGAGCGCTGCGGGCACCCCTGTGGCCGGCCTGCACCCCGACTTCGCGCCCGATGGCTCGCGCGTGGCCTACCAGTACGCCCGGGGTGGCTGGTTTACCGTTCGTGTCTACGAATTCGCCACGGGCCTCACGACGACCCTCAACGCCCCGCGCGGCTACGGCGCCATCCAGCCCCGCTTCATGGCCGACGGGCGGATTCTCTTTCTGACGGTGAACAAGGCCCAAAGCGGCCTGATGGGCAGCGGTGACGGTTTTGCGATCACAGACCTTTCGGGGCAGGCGTTTTACGACCTGCGAAATCCTCTGGGGCGGGGGCGGGTGACCGACCCCGTGGAGTACCGGGGCCGCATCTACTTTGGCGGCATCGACGGGGCAGAAAGCCTCTACTCTGTCGCGGTCAGATGATCGCGCGATCGGGAATGTCTTCACCGCAGTACATGCAGCGGATGGCGGTGCGCTGATTGGCGCGGCCGCAGGCCACGCAGCGCTTGGGCTCGGCCCCCGGCTTGTAGCGTCCGTCGCGGATGCCGTCAGAGAGATCCACTTCCTCCATCATCCTGAGGAATTCGGGCTCGTTGAACAAGCCGCGCTTCTCGCAGAAATTGAGCAGCGTCTTGAGTACCAGAGCGTGACGGGCAAGCACGTCTTCGAGGCGCTGCACGGCGCGTTCGGCCCGGTTGCTGGCCGCTTCCGCTTCAGCTCCGGCCTCGACAGCCTGGCGCGCGGCCGCCTGCACGCGATATCCGCTGAGAAATGCGTAGCTCATGGCGTTCTCCTTGGCCTCAGGTTAGCGGGGCGGGGCGTCGCGTCGAATACTGCAGGAGCTGCGATTTGTAAGGGCTCAACCCCGGTCGCGCAGCTCGCTGGCGGGGGCCACGAACCGGGGTTCCAGCAGGGCGCGCACGCGCACTTCGTTTTCGATGTACTCGAGGCCAAGGATCTTGCCGTGCTGCTTGAGGTAGGCCAGCAGCTTTCCGTTGGCGGCACTGAAAGTCCAATCGACGCTGGTTTCCCGTTCTTCCACGATCTCCTGCACCCGCGTGGAAAGGGCCGGCAAGCCCTCGCCCGTGGCTGCCGAGATGTCCACGCCGTCGGAGTAGCGGGCATGGAGTTGCGCCAGCAAGGGCTTGTCGTGGGCGCGGTCAATCTTGTTGAACACCATCAGCGTGCGGTTGCCCTCGGCGCCGATCTCGCGGAGAACGGAATTCACCGCTTCAATCATCTCCTGGGCTGCGGGGTGGCTGACATCCACAACGTGCAGGAGCAGATCGGCCTCGCGCACTTCCTCCAGCGTAGCCTGAAAACTTGCCACCAGCTTGTGGGGCAAGTTGCGGATGAAACCGACCGTGTCGCTGAGCAACACCTTGTGGTCGGGCAGCTTCCAGATGCAGGTGCGGGTGTCCAGGGTGGCAAACAGCTTGTCCTCGGCCAGCACCCCTTCGCGGGTCAGGGCATTCATCAGCGTGCTCTTGCCCGCGTTGGTGTAGCCCACGATGGCCACCTGAAACAGGTCGCTGCGGCGCGCCACTTCAATCTCACGGCGCTTGAGTATCTCCTTCAGCTCGTCCTGCATGCGCTGAATGCGCTTCTTCAGCATGCGGCGGTCCAGCTCGATCTGGCGCTCGCCCGCTCCGCCAACCGCGCTCAGGGCGCCGCGCTGACGCTCCAGGTGGCTCCACAGGTTTTTAAGGCGCGGCAGGGCGTACTCGGCGCGCGCGAGTTCAACCTGGACCCTCGCCTGCCGCGTGCGCGCATGCTGGTTGAAAATGGCCAGTATCAGCTCGGTGCGGTCGATCACCGCGCAACCGCAGACCTCTTCAAGGTTCTTCTGGTGGCCCGGCTTGAGATCATTGTCGAATATCACCAGCTTGGCGCCGGATTCCTTGACCGCTTCAGAGATTTCCGCCGCCTTGCCTTTGCCGACATAATAGGTGGGGTCAATGTCCTTGCGGTTCTGGTGAATGGCGGCGCGCACGCGGATGCCGGCGGTGCTGCAAAGCGAGCTGAGTTCCTCCAGGGGTTCGTCGCCAAAGGGCACATCGTCGGGCAGAGTCACACCTACGATGACTCCCGGTACGTTCTGGTAGGACAACTCGTCGAGAACTGTCTTTTCGTACATGGCCTGCCGGCTCCCTTCCTGGCAGGCAGGGTAGCTTGAGGCCGCGCCGGGGGGAGGGGGCGCCTCCGTTCCCGGGCCACAGACCCCGGAGATTTTCCCAACGCACAAGGCGGACTGGCGTTACATTGACCAGCCCCGCCCCAAAGGTGTTGCCTTGGCTACTGCTCTTTACATCAACCAAACGCAGATTCTGGCCGTCACCGTCGGCGGCAATGCCAGGAAACCGCGACTCAAGGGCGTGACGACGGGTGCCCTGGCCGAAGCGCGCACGGAAGACGGCGCTGTGGTGGTGGACCGTACCAAGCACCTCGCAGACCAGATCACCGCCTTCCTGAAGGCCAACAGGCTGGGCAGCGGCCACAAGATCCTGCTCGTGGGACCCGATGCCATGCGCTATCGGGAGCTGCGCCTGGCCTTCTCGGACCGGCGCCAGATCGACAAGGTCATTCAGTTCCAGGTCGAAGGTGCCATTCCCAGCGTTCCCATCGAGGATCTGGCCGTCGGGTACTCCATTCTGTCCAGTGACAGCAGCGGTTCCCGCGTGCTGGTGATGGCGGCCGACAAGGACTACATCAGGAAGCGCCTCGATGCCCTGGAAATGGCGGGCGTCGGAGTGGACAGCGTAGACTGCAACCTGTCAGGAACGCTCAACCTGGGCCTGCTTCATGAAGAGCTTTCGGCCGAAAAGCCGGCCACGCTCTGGCTCGACTTCGCCGGAACCACGGCCGCCGTGTCGCTGCTGTCGGAAGGCAAGGTCCTCAGCACACGCGTGTTTGTAAGCCCCTATGTGGCCGGTGCGGGCGGCGCGGCTCCCACGGCTGAACAGTCCAAGGCCCAGTTGAAGCAGTTGGAGGCCCAGGCCATCGGCAGCGCCCAGCAGGCTCCGCGTGACGAGTATGTCCTCCTGACCGGGGAGCCGGAGCGCGACGACACGGATTCCGGGAACGAGCCCGCCACGCTGCCGGCCGCCGACACGGCCAACGTCGGGCTGCCCAAGAACGAAAGCGTGAACCTGGGCGCCCAGCAGGTGGCTGACCGCATCCGCAAGATGAGCCGTGAGGAACTGCTGAAATTCGTGGGCCGCGTGGCGGCGGAAGCCCGTCGCAGCCTTTACATGATGCGGCTCGAAGTTCCCGTGCAGCGACTTGTGGTCAGCGGGCTGGGCCCCGAAGGCGAGCATCTGGCGGCGGCACTGGCCAATGAGCTTCAGCTTGAAAACTACTGCGCCATTGACCTGATGGACACGGTCAACCCGGTGGAGCGGGACGGGGAGAGAAGTGTGAGGACGCCGGACCTCGGCGAAATCACCTTCCTGACGGGCGTGGCCCTCAAGGGCCTGGGACGGGACTTCACCGGCGTGGATTACCGTACGGGCGACCTTGCGGCGGGCACGTTGTTTGACTACGCCAAGACCCCCCTGGCGTTTACCGCCACCCTGGTATTCCTGTTCGCCGGCATCATGTTTCTCGTGGCCTACACCCAGGTCCAGAGCCTGGAGCGGGCCACCACGGACCTGCTGGTCATGCCCAACGATCTTCAGCTCTACTTCGGGCAGGCCTTCAAGAACATGGACAAGAGCAAGCTCTCCGCCAAAGAGAAGCAGGAACTGGTCTATCCCGTTATCGAAGGCGAGCCCGCGGCGGAGATCCGCGCTGTGGCCAAGCGCCTCGAGGACCACCAGAAGAAGCTGCGCGGCGACGTTGTAACAGACCACCCGATTCCGCATCGCGCAGACGTCATCGTTTCGGACATCATTGGCGCCCTCAAGGACGGTCAACCCAGCTACGACTTCGCCCTGGTGAAGATCGACGTGAACCAGGACATGGCCAGCGTCACCTTCTTTGCCTCCACGAGCGAAACAGCAGAGGAGATCTCCAAGCGCGGAGGCAAGCGCGAGGACCTTCGCATGGTGGACGCGCTCAAGAAGCTGATGGCAGCCAAGCCGGAGGTCTACGATGGCGAACCCCAGCCCGCCTCCGGCACAGCCAAGGGTGTGCGCAACGGAGACCGCGTGGCCAACGAGATGCGCCTGAATCTGAAGCTGCAGAAGGTCAAGGAACCCGCCAGAACCCCGGCGGCCCGTCCTGGGGGGAGCAAGTAATGGCCGCCGAGAAAGAGGGCTCCAACGCCATGACGGCTTACATCGTGATCTGCTTCCTGCTCGCGGGAGCAGCCGGTGTGGGCTACAAACTGAAGATGGACCAGCGCGAGGAGCTGGCACAGGACTACCCCCGGCTTTATGCCCTGACCCAGAAAATCGGCCAGGAGCTCTCCTACAATATCAATCGCTACTACCTGCTGGTCCGCGACGACGTCATCAAGCCCATCAATCTTGAAACCAAGGCCCAGACGCCCAGCCAGCTCGTGGAAATTGCCGAGCTTCAGAAGCTGCGCGACACCCAGGGGCCCGAGGACCAGATTGACATCCAGGTTGCGCCCAAGATGACCGATAAGCGCAACTACATGGAGTATCAAGTTGAGGTGAAGCTGAAGAATGTGACCCTGGGCCAGTGGGAGGCCTACATCACCGAAGTCGAGAACCGCATGTTCAAGTATGCCTGGATCACCGACCTGCGTATCGACCGCACGGACCAGCGCTACGACAAGATCTCCGAAATGGAGCGCGAGAACAGCGACGGCAGCCTTTGGAACGTCACGTTCACTCTGCGCTGGTTCGGTCCGCCCAAGAGCGTGGCGCGCCCGGCCCAGTAATCCATCATTGGCCCAGGTAGTTTATCCTTACATTCTGGCCGTCACGCAGCAGCGTCTGCCCGCGCACCACCACAAGGTCGCCTTCCCGCACATCCCCTTCGCCCTTGGCCGCGCGCGGCATCAGAATCTCGAATACGCCCTCGCTGGTAACGCCGCGCCGGCCGCGAATGTCAAGGCGGCGGGCCACGCCGGTCTTCTCATCGCTGCTCTTGGGTTTGCTGATGACCCAGAGCACCTCGGTGTCTCCCACGAGGCCGGCCCCGGGAGCCACGAGCACGCCCTCACGTACCTCCGACGCAATCCGGGCGTCAGCCCACATGCCGGGCTTGATGGTGTAGTTGCCCCGGCCGGACTTCGCGGCGGCTGCCGTTTCCAGCACGGCCTTCCGGCTGTCAGCGTCAAGCTGGGCCAGGATTGTTTTGTGCGCTTCCGCGTCAACCTGAAGCGGCGGCACGACACGAACCGTGACCGCGACCATGCCCCGGGCCTGATCCACGGTTGGGGCCACGCGATCGACAAATCCCAGAAAGCGCTCCTCAAACTTCGGGTTTCGGTAAGCGGTCAGCGTGAAGAAGGCGGCTTGAGCGGTGCTGACATCCGGCTGGGGCGGGCCGCCGTTGACGGTCGTGCGACGGGGCTCGCGCAGGTTGCGCATGCTGGCCTCCGGCACCTCGAGCTTCAGTTCCAGCAGCGAAAAGTCCGTAATGCGGTAGAGCTTGGTGGACGCGTTGACCAGTTCGTTGGCCCGCACGTTGCGTTCGACGACTGTGCCTGAAATCGGGGCGAAGATCTTGCACTGGCTGAGTGAAAGCTCTGCCTTGTCCACGTCGCTCTGGGCCTTGCGCTGCTGGACTTCGGCCGCGTCCAGGGCGTTCCTGGCCTTGTCCCGTGCCAGCAGGGCGTTGTCGTAGGCGTCCTTGGTGAAGACCTTGGAAGATTCCGGCTTGGCCGGGTCGTAGTATTCCATGATGCGTTTGAGGTCGGCCTCGGCTTTGTCCAGATCCAGGCGCAGCTTGGCCAGGGCCAGGCGCGACTCTTCCGCGGCCAGCCGCGCGGAGGTGAGCTGAATCTGAACGTTGCGTTCATCCAGCTGCACCAGCAACTGGCCGGCCTGCACCTGATCGCCGACCTCCACGTGAACGGCCAGTGCCACTTCCGACACGCGGGCATAAACGTCGGCCGCGTCGTGGGCGTCGATGCGTCCCGTGCTTCGTTCGTAGAGCGCAATGTTCGAGCGTCTCAGCGCCAGCACGTCCACGATCGGGTCTTTCTTCTCGCCCTCCTGAGGCGCCTTCTTCTCGCCCCAGTTGGCAGAACCGCCGCAGGCCGTCAGGAAGGCGACCGCCAGCATTCCAACGCCCAGGATAAGTCGATTCACGCTTTTCCCTTCGCAGTCGTGGCGCCAACCCGCGCAGCTTCACCGGCGAGCAGGCTTACCGCCGACGCCAGGCGATTCAAGGTCATGGTTCCGCCTACACCTTCTACGGGCGGAACATGCACAAACAGGATTGGAATCTCGGCGCCGAAGGCATGGGCGGCGCGAAAATAGAGATGGTTGCACAGGTAGCCACCCGCGTCATCAGAGACTTCAGCCTCAAACCCGTCGGAGGCCAGGGTCGAAACAAATGGCTCCACCGCAAAGCGGGTTGAAATCTCCAGCGGTGCGTTGGGGTGAATCGCGCCCTGCGCACGAACCTGGCCCTGATTGTCCGCCTTGGACGCGGCATCGCGGTTGCGCGCCAGCCGCTCGATGTAGATCGTCTCGGCACCGCGTCTGGAGATGCCGCCATGGACGCCAAAGCACAATGCGACGTCCGGGCAGAATCCCAGCAGGGCACGCTTGAAGACGACAAATGCGCGGTCGAAAGTGACCGGGACCTCGACGAGGCCAAAACGCGCGTCGGGAGGCAACAGGCCGCCCTGGCTGGCGCGCACAAGGGCCTGCCAGCTCGGATTGAATTCAAAGGAGCCAAAGGGCTCAAAGCCGCTCATCAGAACGCGTGGCAGGTCCATCTCAATCCCACTTCTGGCTGCCCGAACCGGATGCCGGCATGTGTTGCTCGCCCAGGGGCCCTTCAGCGGAGCCGGGCACGTTTTCGAGCCAGAAGCCCTTCACGCGATAGGTGCCGGCGGAGCGGTGGAGCACAAATCGCACTTTCACGCCGCTGTGCCCGTTGAGGTCGGCCGGGTTGAGCATGACCCAGCCTTCGTTGTTCTGCACGTTGACGGCGCCGCGCACAGAAATGCCCATCAGTTCTTCGGTCTTGTATGTGACGCCTTTGTTGGCCTTGAGGTACTTCTCGTTGGCCTGGAAATAGGCGTTCAGGGCCTCCTCCTTGATGGCGGGGTCGCAGAGGCCGTGGGCACCCTTGATGTCGCCGGCGGCCAGCTTGGACATGAACTGGTCCGAAATCACAATCGCCGCATCGACTTCCTGGCCCAGGGCCTCGGAGGCCTTGGACACGCCGAACCACGCCAGCCCGCCGATGCCCGCAATGGCCAGGCTGCCCAGAATGAACATGACGACGAAGGCGATGATGCAGCCTTTGAGGACCCCGCTGCCGCCGGCCTTGGGCGGCTGATAGCCGGGGGGCGGGGCATACTGTTGCGGAAATCCCTGGGGGTGCTGCCCGGGCATGGGTCGGGGTCCGGCCATTGGCTTCTCCTGATCAGGTCGGCGCCATCTTAGAGTTGGCCCCCGAACATGCCATGCGCTGTATGCGAGAAACCGTGCGGCGCCGGCCTCTCGAATCCGCAACGGGATCGCAGCACGGCCAGGACTTCGCATTGTCGTGCTCACGCGAGCTTGTAAAAGATTGGCATGACACCCGTGAACGGCAAACCACTTCATGGCCTGCGCATCGCCATAACGCGCGAGCGCGGCCGCGCCCAGGAAATGGCGGACGCGCTGGCGGCGCTGGGCGCCCATCCCGTCATATGTCCCATGATCACCTTCCTGCCGCCGCAGGATTGGAGCCAGGCCGACGAGGCCCTCGCAAAACTCGCCAGCTTCTCCTGGATCATTTTCACCAGCATCAATGGCGTCATGTACTTCTGCTCCCGGGCCCGGCAGCGCGGCATTTCGATGAACGACATCAAGTCACACCGCATCGCCTGCGTAGGGGAAGCCACGGCTGCCGAGCTGCACAAGTACGGGGTGACGCCGGATTACATTCCCGAACAGCAGTCATCGGAGGAGCTGCTCGCCGCGCTCAGCCGCATGATGAAACTGGCGGGGCAGAGGCTGCTGCTGCCGCGCGGCGACCTGGCAAGCCCCCTATTGCGTGATGGCTTGCGCAAGCAGGGCGCTACGGTGGTGGACCCCGTGGTGTACCGGAACACCCCAGATGCCGAAGGCGGAGAGATACTGCGCAAAGCGGTCAGCGAGGGTCGGGTAGACGTAGTCTGTTTTTCGAGTCCCAGCACTGCTGTCAACGCCATCAAGGCGCTTGGGGACAAGGCCCGGGACTGGCTCAAGGGGTTGCGCACCTACAGTATCGGTCCCATGACGTCGCGTGCGCTGCGTGAACTGGGCATTGAGCCCACGGCTGAAGCGCAGCAGCACGACATGCCGGGTCTGATTGCCGCCGTCGTGAAGGGAGAAGGCGCGCGTGACTGACTCTGGTCAGCCCGTGCACGAGGGCGCCACGCGTGGCGCCGGGGCTGCCGCCATCGAGGCCTCGCGGCTTCCCCGGGGGGGCCTGCTCGGAGCGCTGCTGTGGCCCTTCCGGCTGGTCAAAGGTCTCTACGCGTGGGTGTTGAGCTGGGCGGAGTCCCGCTATGGCGTGGCGGCGCTGGCCGTAATCAGCTTTGCGGAGGCCAGCTTTTTCCCCATTCCCCCCGACCCTTTGTTGCTGGCCCTCTGCTTTGGCAAGCGGCGCAGGAGCCTCTATTTCGGCGCCGTGTGCACCGCGGCCTCGGTGCTGGGCGGCATCGCGGGCTGGTACATCGGCTATGCGCTGTTCGAAAACCTTGCCGTGCCCGTGATCGAGCGCATGGGCTGGGCCGCGAGCTGGTTCGGAACGCCGGGCTCGGGCGTGGGTGCGTCAAGCCCCCTGAGTGCCGGTGGTGTCGAGTTTTTCCCCGACGGCCTCTTCTACAAGGTCAAGCAGAAATTCGACGAGAACGCCTTCTGGGCCTACTTCTCGGCGGCGCTCACACCAATTCCCTACAAGGTGTTCACCATCGCCGGCGGCGTGTTCGAAGTCAGCCTTACGGCCCTGGTCGCGGGAAGCATCGCCGGCCGCGGTGCCCGGATGATGGGCGTGGCGCTCCTGGCCTACTTTTTTGGTGACCGTATCAAGCCGTTCATCGAACGCTACTTTGAGTGGCTGACCGTGGGATTCTGCCTGCTCGCCCTCGCGGGATTTCTGGCGGTCAGGTACATGTTCTGACGCGAGCCGGACGTCGATTGCCCTGTTGCCGGACTGCTCCGGCAGTTCACTGAAAACGCGGCATCCCGCCACTCCTCAGGTCCACGTCGGTCCACATTGAATCTGTAATGGCCAGCATCCGGCGCGGCTTCACAGCCGGGTGCCCGAGCGTTTTCGGAGTTGGGCCGCATTCTCTCTCGGGGCGAACATCGCCACGCTTCGTTTGCCCCGCCTGCGGAGCGCTTCGTGTTAGCTCTGCAGGCCGACTGTGAAGAGCCCTACGGGATCCACAGCGCCAGGGGCTTGCCGGGGTAGAGCCTCAGGTGCTCTTCCAGTCTTCCCGCCAACGCGTCGGCCACCGCCTCTTCCGCCCGGGCGCCCTTGCTGCCTGAGCTTGCGCCAAACAGCGCGGCCAGGCCGCTCTGGCGACCATACTCCACAACCGTGGGGTCCGAAGCGCCGCTGAGACGGGTTGCCTCGGCCAGGGCGTCCTCGAAGTAACCCACTTTGTCGATGAAGCCCTGCTTCAATGCTGTCTGGGCGCCGAAGATCCGGCCGTCGCAATAGCTCTCCCAGTCGGGCTTGAGCTTGCTGCCGCGCCCGTCCTTGACCACTTGCTTGAACTGCACGTGCATGTCGTCAACGAGTTGCTGCAGGAGGCGTCGGCTCTCTTTGGCCTGTTCGCTTTCAGGGTCGGAGAACATGGAACCCATGTCCTTGTTATCGCCGGCCTTGATGGTCATGTCGCGGCCTTTGAGAATCTCGGTCAGGGTGCCGTGCAGGTTGAAGCCCTGCATGATGACCCCGATGCTGCCGGTCAGCGTGGTGCGGTTGGCGACGATGACATCGGCCGGTGCCGAGATGTAGTAGCCTCCGCTGGCGGCCAGGTCCTTCATGTAGACCACCACGGGCTTGCTGGAGGACTTCCTGAACTCGACGATCTCGTGGTAGATCAGGTCGCTGGCGGTGATACCGCCGCCGGGGCTGTTCACCTCGATGATGACAGCCTTGACGCTCTCGTCGTTGCGGGCGCGCTTGAGGCCGTCCTGCACAAAGGCCACGGGGTTGGCGCTTGGAGAGAAAAGCGAGCCCTCGCTTTCCATGATGACCCCGCTGACCTCGATGACGGCGATCTTGTCGCTGCCGCCGCCGGTGCGAGTGCGCTCCGTCAGGCCGTGGGGGTCATAACCGCCCCCCATGCCGCCGAACATGGCCATGAAGATCAGAAGGTTGAAACCGATCACACCCACCATGACCACGATGCCGGCCACCTTCCAGAAGCTGCTCTGGCCGCGATTCATGCGGTACTGGGGCGGCATGCCCATGCCCGGAGGCGGCGGAGCCATACCCGGGGGCGGCGGTGGCGGAAGAGGCCCGCTCCAGGCCCCCGGAGGGGGACGGTGAAAGTCAGGCTTGGGCGTGTTGGGATCGGTCATGGTTCACTCCTCTTCGGTCAGCGCGGGAAGCATCGTATGGTTGTGACATGCAGCCGCCAGCTTGCAGGTCTGGAGCCTCGAAATCAGGCCAGGGCGCGGCGCTGCGCCACTTCAGATTCGATATAGCTCGCGATGTCCCGGGTATCACTGCCGGGACCGAACATGCGCCCCATGCCCATGGCTTGAAGGGCCCTGGCATCGGTGTCGGGGATGATGCCTCCACCAAACAGCAGGATGTTTTCGGCACCCTGCTTCCTGAGCAGTTCCAGCACCCGCGGAAACAGCGTCATGTGGGCGCCGGAGAGTGAGGACAGGCCAATGGCGTCCACGTCCTCCTGGATGGCCGCCGCCACGATCATCTCCGGGGTCTGGCGCAATCCTGTGTAGATGACCTCCATGCCGCTGTCGCGCAGGCTTGCCGCGACGATCTTCGCGCCGCGGTCATGGCCGTCGAGGCCGGCCTTGGCCACCAGAACCCTGATTTTGCGCTCCTTGCCCATGTTCTGATTCCTGCGCTGCGGCAACTCCGCCTAGGCCTGTCCCAGAAACTGCTCCCTGGCGTTGTAGCTCGAGCGCACATAGGGGCCGCTGGCCACCATGGGAAAGCCCAGGTCCAGGGCCTCCTGTCTGATTTCAGAGAACTCGGCCGGCGGCACGTAGCGGACTACATCGGCGCACTGCCCCGCAGGTTTGAGGTATTGGCCCACCGTCAGCATGTCGACGCCCGCCGCACGCAGATCCTTCATTACAGCGCGCAACTCATCGCGGGTTTCGCCCAGGCCCAGCATGACGCCGCTTTTGGTAGTCATGCTGCCGTCGCGTTGCTTGACGTGGCGCAGGAGTTCCAGACTGCGCTCGTAGATGCTGCCGGGGCGGATGCGCCGATAGAGCGCGGGTACCGTCTCCACGTTATGGTTGAAAACGCGCGGCCTGGCTTCCACCACGCGGTCAATCTGGTCCTTGCGTCCCTGAAAGTCCGGCGTGAGCACTTCGACGATGACATCCGGAAAGCGCTGCTTTACTTCACAAACGACCGAGGCCCAGTGGGCCGAGCCGCCGTCGTGGAGGTCGTCGCGGTCCACGCTGGTGATGACCACATGGGTCAGTTTCATGGCGCCCACGGCATCAGCCAGGCGGGTCGGCTCTGTGGGGTCCGGCGGCAGGGGGCGCCCCTTGCCCACGCTGCAGAACGCGCAGCGCCGGGTGCAGACATCTCCAAGGATCATGAAGGTGGCGGTGCCGTGGCTATAGCATTGGGCCTTATTGGGACAACGGGCTTCCTCGCAGACGGTCACCAGGCCCTTGTCCTGAAGCAGGTTTTCCAGGGGCTTTTGGCCGCCGGAAGCGGGCAGGGCTCGCTTGAGCCACTCGGGCTTACGCTGTCTTGGCGCGACCTGGCTGTTCATGGCGGGAATCATAGCCAATTGAAGCGTCTTGGGTAGGCGCTGCCCGTTGCCAAGTGCGCCTTCAGGGCTATCCTTTCGCGCCTTGCCGACAAGGAGTCAACATGGACCTGAAGCGCCGCCTGCAGTCCCTCGCCACCATGGAGTCGCAGTATCCTCACGTGCTTTCGGTGTACCTGCGCTGCCGTGAGGGCGGCCACGACCGCCGCAAGGAGAACCTGATCTTCGTCAAGAACCGGGCCGCTGAAATCGAACGGGTGCTGGGCGACGATGCCAAGGGGCGCGACTTTCTTCGAGCGGCCATCGAGAAGGTCAATCTGATCCGCGAGCAGGAAGTCAAACCCAACGTGATCGGCCTGGCGCTCTTCCTCAAGGGTGGCGAAGTGGTGGAGCGCTTCGAAACGGCTGTGCCCTTTGAAGACCAGGTGGCCTATCGCCGCTTTCCCTGGGTTGCGCAGCTTGCGTTCGTGGCCGAGGAGTTCGAGCCCTATGCCGTGGTGCAGATTGACAGCCGCAGCGCGCGGATATTTGAAGTAGCTTTGGGCGAGCTGGTGGACAGCGCCGACGTGCGCAATGAGGTCCATCGCCGCATCCACCGGGGCGGCTGGAGCCAGATGCGCTTCCAGCGCCGCATAGAGGGCGAGAAGCTGGCCCACGTGCAGGAAGTGGCGGACATGCTGGCCGACCTGGTGGCCAGGCACCGCTACAAACGCATCGTCGTGGCCGGCCCGGACAAGACCCGCTCGACACTGCTCGAGGCCATGACGTCCGACCTGAGGCGTCGGGTGGTGGGCGGCGAGCGCGTGGACTCCCGCATCGCCGAGCACGAACTTCTGCAGAATGCCGTGGATTACTTCCACAAGGCCGAGAACGAGGAAGAGACACACAAGATGGATCGCATCATCCGCGAGATCCACTCGACCACGATGGGAGTCTCAGGCCTTGAAGACGTCCTGACCTACCTTTCACGCGGCCAGGCCTATGAAGTCCTGCTGCCCGTGGACCTCAAGCAGTCCGGCGCCCAGTGCGATGACTGCGGCGCCCTTCTCAGCGCTCCCACCAAGACCTGCCTCGCCTGCGAGAGCAAGAAGGTCGTGGAGGTGGACCTCAAGGAGGCGGTTACCCGCACCGCGCTCAAGTACGGCACAAAGCTCGAGTTCGTGAAGAACAACGATTTCCGCAGGAAGCTGGGAGGCGCGGCCGCCCTGCTGCGCAGCCCTCGCCTTTGACACGCCGCCGGTTCGAGGTCAGCGGGGCGACTTCGTCGCCCCGCTTCAATTGAGTGTCTTGAGGGCGAGTTCGGGAAACAGCCAGAGCGCCATCCAGTAGAGTCCGATGGTCAACGCCGCGCAAGCCAGGTTGACCCGGTCCACCCAGCGCAGGAACAGCACGCGCGCTTCGCGGCAGGCGGGATCGGCAAGGTGTTTGCGGAACAGCAGGCGCTTGGCAAGCACGGCGCCGAGGCAACTCGTGACCAGTGTGAAGGCAAAGAACGTCAGCAGCTTTTCCGTGCTGTGCAGGGGTTTGCCCTCCACCGCTTCCGTGCCCCAGATTTCCCCGGTGACCTGATACAGCCCCAGCAGACCGAAGGAAATGGCCATCAGGGGCACGCTGTAGCTGATGATGACGCTCAGGACGAGGTGCCGCTTTGCGAGGTTGACAGGCTCGGCCACCTGCTCACTGAAGTAAACACTCAGCCGGTTCTCATACACGCTGGCCGCCCACGCGAACAGCAGCGGCAGGAACATCAGGGCCAGCACAAACAGCGTTCCGGCCGGCGAGAACTCGGACTGGATATTGGCAAGCATCGTGCTACTCAGCCGGGTCACCCAGGATCTCGCGCAACTCGGCGAACTTCTCCCCCAGTTGCTCGCGACTGGAGGCCTCGAGGTTCAGGCGGACCAGCGGCTCCGTGTTGCTGCCGCGCAGGTTGAACCACCAGTCGTCATACTGCACCGTGACGCCGTCGAGTTCGTCGATGCGGCCGTTGGCGTAGCGCTCCTTCACGGCCTTGAAGGCCGCGGCCTTGTCGAGCCTGAAGTTCACCTCGCCGCTCTGGAAGTAGCGGCGCAGCGGCTTGATCAGGTTGGACAGCGGTTCGTCGCGCAGGCCCATGGCGTTGAGCACCTCGAGCACCGTGATGATGGCGCTGTCGGCGTAGAAGCTGTCGCGGAAGTAGTAGTGCCCGGCCAGCTCTCCGCCAAACACGCAGCCCACCTTGCGCATGGTAGCCTTCATGAAACTGTGCCCCACGCGCTCGCGGATGGCGCGGCCTCCGGCTTCCTCGACGATTTCGGCCACCGCGCGCGAGCTGCGCAGGTCGTAGAGCACCAAACCGCCCTTCTCGCGCGAGAGGAACTCGCGCGCCAGCAGCGCCGTGATCATGTCCTGACCCACGGGGGCGCCGGCTTCATCGATGAACACTGCACGGTCGCCGTCGCCGTCTATGGCTACGCCCAGGGCGCACTTCTCGCGCCGGACGAGGTCCACCAACGGCCTCAGGTTGTCCAGCTTGCTGGGGTTGGCCTCATGGTTGGGGAAGGTGCCGTCGCACTCGCTGTTGATGGCCACCACGTTGAGCCCCAGGCTGCGTAACAGGGGCAGATAGATGCCGCCCATACCGTTGGCCGTGTCCACGGCCACCTTGAGGTGCTCGGGCATACGCTTGGCAAAGCGCCGTACATGCTGCATGTAGCCCTGGTAGAGCATGGGGTCGAGGCCCAGGGGTGTCACGCTTTCCGGCATTTTCATGCGTGCGCCGTCAAACAGCGTTACCCGCGGCATGTACGAAGGCTGCGAACCGGGCGCCGGCGCCTGGGGCATGGCGGCCTCGATGTCGCGCATGCCGGTTTCAAGGGAGACGGGAATGGCTTTTTCGCGGCAGAACTTCACGCCGTTATAGCGGGCGGGATTGTGGCTGGCCGTGATCATGGCGCCGCCCGCAAACTCGCCGCTGCGTCCCGCCACCGCCCAATAAAGCATGGGCGAGGTGCAGGGCCCGATGAACTCCGGTCGCCCACCCCCGGCCAGAATGCCGTCGCAGAGCCACGCGGCCAGCCAGGGGCCGGTAGGACGCGCGTCCACGCCCACTACGATCAGCGGGTTTTCCGCATCTTCGGAGAGAAGCCTGGAAAAGCCAAAGCCGATGCGGTAAGCCGTCTCCGCGTTCAGCTCGGCGGGCACAATGCCCCGCACGTCATAAGCCTTGAAAATCCCCATGGCTGCCCCTCAGCGAGGCCACAGTGTAGGAAAGCAGGGGGCAGGTGCTAGGTTCCAGCGAAGACCGGCCAGACGGCGGCCGGGGACATGGCGCCGCTTTACACGCGGCGGATTAATCGCATGATTCCCGCGCATTCTTCAGGGGACGCAGCCATGCCGAAAGTGGACATTCGCGGACGCGATTTCCTTCGCCTGTCGGACTTCTCAGCCGAGGAAATCAACTCCATCATCGACCTCGCTTCCGAAATGAAGAAGGAGCAGCGCTCCTGGTCGCTCGCCGGCAAGACCGTCATCATGCTCTTCTTCAACAGCAGCCTGCGCACACGCACCAGCTTCGAAATCGGCACCTATCAGCTCGGCGCACATCCTGTGGTGCTCAATGTCGGCCAGGACTCCTGGGACCTCGAGTGGAAGGAGGGCATCGTCATGAACGGTGATCGCCCCGAGCACATCAAGGATGCGGCCAAGGTGCTCTCACGCTACGGCGACGTGATTGCCGTGCGCAGCTTCCCCAAGATGCAGAGCTATGAAGAGGACCGCGCCGATCCCATCCTCTCTGCGTTCTCCCGGTACAGCAGCACGCCCCTGATCAACCTTGAAAGCGCCGTGGAGCACCCCTGTCAGGGCCTGGCCGACCTCATGACGCTGCGTGAGGTGTTCAACGGCGTCACGCGCAGAAAGAAGGTGGTGCTGACCTGGGCTCCGCACATCAAGCCCCTGCCGCTGGCCGTGCCGCACTCCTTCCTGATGGCCGCAGCTATGGGCGGATGCAATGTCGTGGTGGCCCATCCGCCGAAGATGGACCTTGAGCCTGAGCTGGTGGAGCAGGCCAAGCAGGTGGCCAGGCAGGCGGGGGGCAAGGTCGAAGTCACGCACGATCAGGCGGCGGCCTTTGACGGCGCCGAAGTGATTTACGCCAAGAGCTGGCTGTCCCGGGAGTTCTACGGCCGGCCCAAGGACGAAATGGCCTACCGCGCCACCCTGCCAAGCTGGACGGTGACAGAGGAAAAGATGGCCGCCACCAGCCGCGCCAAGTTCATGCACTGCTTGCCGGTGCGACGCAACGTGGTGGTGGACGACTCCGTGCTGGACGGCGAAGACTGCGTGGTCTATCAGCAGGCGGAAAACCGGCTGCACGCGCAGAAGGCGCTGCTGGTCAAGCTTCTGTCGGAGTAACGCGAGGGGACTGCTTGCGGGGCCACATCTCGGAAAAACCTGCTCCCAGACCGTTCAGTTTCGTATGAACAGGGTGTCCGCGGCAGGGGCTGCGGACCAATCACTTCAGAGGAGATGCTGTATGCGCAATGCGGTCATGGCAGGCCTTGTGGCCTTGCTTGTGGCGCTTTGCTCCGCCCCGCTGCTCGCCGGCGAAAGCGCCGAGGGTGTCAAGTGGGAGACTGACTACAAGAAGGGTCTCGAGGCGGCTGCCAAGTCCAACAAGCTGATGTTCATCGAGTTCACGGCGGAGTGGTGAGGTCCCTGCAAGAGGCTGGCCAAGAACGTATGGCCGGACAAGGCGCTCGGAGAGCGCATAGCGAAGGACTTCGTGGCCATTCTGATCGACGTGGACAAGGATGAGGCCACACCCAAGAAGTACGGCGTATCGGCCATGCCGACGCTGGTCATTGCTGACGCCAAGGAGAAGGCCCTCATCACACAGGTGGGAGCTCCCTTTTCGACGGCCGAAGAGGCCCTGAAGTGGTTCGACGACATCGGCACCGCCCTGAAGGACGTGGAGAAGCTCGAGGCGGAACTGGCCAAGGATTCCAAGAACGTCGATCTGTCACTCAAGCTGGCAGACACCTACGCCAAACTCTCGCGCCACGCCGACGCCGCCAAGCTGCTCGACGCCGTGCTGGCCGGCCTGGCCAAGGACGACAAGCGCGTCAACGACGTCAAGCTCAAGCTTGCCGACGCCCTGCTCAAGGGTGAACTCGACAACGAGCGAGGCATCGAACTGTGCAAGGAACTGACCAAGACGTTTCTGGAGTCCAAAGACGAGCGCGCCATGGAGTCCGTTCATGGCGTCATGATGGGCCATTGGCAGAAGGGAGAGTACAAGGAGGCCCGCGAAGCCCTGCTTGGCTGCGTGGCTGCCTTTCCCAAGCACGCCCGGGTCATTGAGTATCGCGTGTTTGCCGCCTACCTGCTGTTCCAGGCCGGTGACAAGGCTGGAGCCATCAAGGAGACCAAGGCCGTGATTGAAGCCGGGCCCGCGGACCATGAGTGGGTGAAGCAGGCCAAACAACTGCTGGAAGAGCTTGAGAAGGAAGGCAAGTAGTAATTCGGGCGAAGTGAAACAAACAAGGGACGCGCCCTGCGCGTCCCTTTGGTTTGGCCGCCCGATGCGTCAGGTGCGTGGCCCTGAACGCATGGGCTTGATCGCGTCGTTGCGCCCGGAGCTTCCGGCAGCGCCACTCTTGAGCACGCCCTTGCCTTTGGCGAGAATCTTTGCGCCGAGTTTCTGCGCCTTCTTTGCCATCTCGCTCTGCATTTCGATGGACTGCTTGGCGCGCTCAATGAACACCGGGCACTTGGCATTGCGCACGACCTTGTCGGCCACGCTGCCCAACAGAACGCGTCCAAGGCCGGTGCGGCCGTGGCTGCCCATCACGATCAGGTCGCAGTGGTTGGACTCCGCATAGGCCGGAATGACCTTGGTGGGGTCGCCGCGCTTGACCACACCGATGGTGTGGAAGTTCTCCACCAGTTCGGCGGGCAGGCCGGCCTTCATTTCAGCCAGGGCGTGTTCGCGCAGGCCCTTGAGGATGATGTCGCGCTCGCTTTCGACGTGGGTGCTGATGAGGGAGTCGTCCACGATGTGCAGCACGACCAGCTCGGCGTCGTAGTCTTCGGTCAGGGCGATGGCGCGGCGCAGGGCGAGGTTGGCCGTCGGCGAAAAGTCCGTCGGGAACAGAATCTTGCGGAAGGGCTTCTCGTCCTTCCTGGCCGCGCTGGCGTGGGCTTTGGCAATACCCTCGGGCTTGCGCAGCACCAGCACGGGACAAGGTGCAATGTGCAGAACCTTGTCGGCTACGCTGCCGAGGAAGAAACGGCCAATGGCGCCGCGCGCGTGAGTGGACATGCAGATCAGATCGGCGCTGTGGCGCTGGGCGTGATCCGCAATTTCGTGGGCGGCGTTGCCCGAAAGCACAAAGCGCTTGACCTCGACGCCCTTGGCCTCCTCAGGCAGCTTGAGTTTGTTGAGCTGCTCCTCGGCGCTCTTCATCAGGTCGGCGGCCAGTGTGGCAAAGGGGTAGCCCGCGTAGGCATAGACCGTGCTGTCCACGACCGAGACGATGTCCAGTTGTGCGCGATAATAGGCGGCCATGGAGCCGGCTACGCGCAATGCGCTCTGGGCGGTTTCGCCGAAGTCGGTGGGGAAAACGATTCGCTTGAACTTGTTCATCATGTCAGGGTCTCCGTCGCGGCACGGTCAGGCCGCAAACATAGCAGCGCGCGGGCGGTTCTCAATTGGCAATTGGCGGGGTTTCAGAGCGGGCCTGGCGCCCCCGGGAAATCCGGTGGCAGCGACGGACACCTTGCTAGCATGCCGCCATGCCGCGGCGGTTTGCCAGTCTGCTGTGCCTTTGCCTGCTCCTGTGTGCCGGTTGCGTGGAGCGCCGCATATATGTCCGAAGTGACCCCCCCGGCGCTGACGTTTACATTGACGGCGAGCTTGTAGGACAGACCCGTCCCGCGCAGCACCCAGACGGCCCATTTTATGTCAATTTCTCCTATTACGGCCGGCGCGAATGGACCCTGCGCAAGCCGGGGTATCGCACGGCCAGCGGGGAAATCGAACTGGTGGCGCCCTGGTACGAGTATCCGCCCATCGACTTCTTTGCGGAGGTTCTGGCCCCCTGGAAGATTGTTGACAGGCACGAGATCAGCCAGAAGCTCGTGAAGGCGGAGCCCGGCGATGTTGAGGAATTACGCAGGCGGGCCGCCGACTTCCGCGAGGAAACGACAATGGCCGATCGCTTCGAGTTTGCGGCCAACAAGGGCAGCTGGCGGCGCTGAGCAAGCACGATGGCAAACCCCGAAATCGCAGAGAAGTTCGCACGCTTCAAGGGCAAGCGCGCGCTGGTGATGGGCCTTGGCCTGTGGCAGGGCGGCGTGGAGGCCGTGAAGTTTCTGCATCGGTGGGGGGCGAGCGAAATTCTTGTGACCGATTTACGCGACGAAACGACGCTCGCGCCCAGCCTCGAAGCCATCAAGCACATTCCCGTGACGCTGCGCCTGGGCGAACACCGTGAGAGCGACTTTGCCAACGCCCAGGTCGTGATCCACTCCCCCGCCGTGCGCCCTGACAACAAGTATCTCGCAGCAGCGCGTGAGGCGGGCGCGGAAGTGACGCAGGAGATGTCGCTCTTCATCGAGGCCTGCCCGGCAAGAACGGTCGGCATCACGGGCAGCAACGGCAAGACCACGACGACCACTCTGGCCTACGAAATGCTGCGCTGGTCCTACGCGCCGGGACAGGCGACGCTCTGGACGCAGTGGGCTGATCCCATTGCGTCAAGCGAGGTGCGGAATTGCGTGGAGCCTCCTGAGCAGCCGCCAAGCGTCTGGCTGGGGGGAAACCTTGGCACCCCGCTGATCAACCGGCTCGACGAGATCAGGCCCCGCGACATTGTGGTGTTGGAACTGAGCAGCTTCCAACTGATGGACTGGCACCGTATCGGCAAGTCCTGCGACTACTCCCTGATCACAAACATCACCCCCAATCACCTCGACTGGCACAGGGACTTTTCAGAGTACTCCTGGGCGAAGCAGGCCATCTTCCGTTATGGGGCAGGGCAGGCGCTGCTCAACGCCGACGATCCCGAGACTGCCAGAGTCTTTGCCGGCGCGCCGGGGAACGTGAGCCTGTTTTCCCTCAAACTGCCCGCGGGGAGAACTCGTCTGGGTCAGCGCGACGGGCAGGTGGTCGCTTCTGGAATGGGCGGCCAGTTGACGTGCTTGGTCGAATCGCAGGAATCAGGACTCGCTGCCGCGCTGCTGCCGGTAGCTCGGCGCGCCGATCTGC
Source organism: Planctomycetota bacterium (assembly GCA_003576915.1). Taxonomy (GTDB): domain Bacteria; phylum Planctomycetota; class UBA8742; order UBA2392; family UBA2392; genus UBA2392. Next base: position 42,294 of record QEVF01000007.1, read on the forward strand.
GCCTGCCCGGGGATTTCAACTGGGCAAATGCCGTGGCGGCTGCCGCGCTGGTGAGCCGCATTGTGCGCGCTGATTCCCTGGAAAATGTCCCGAGGGCTTTGCGAACCTTTCGCGGGGTTGAGCACCGGCTGGAGCCCTGCGGCGAAATCCACGGCGCGCGGGTATTCAACGACAGCATCGCGACAGATCCCGCGGCTACGCTGGCCGCGCTGAGTGCGTTTGACAAAGGCATCCACCTGATTCTCGGCGGCGGCAGCAAGAACATCGACTATACGGAACTGGGCAGGCGTATTGCTGCGCATGGCCACATCAGAGCTATCTACCTGCAGGGCGCAACCGCAACCGCGATCAAGGCGGCGATTGATGCCGCCTCCGCAGGGGCGAAACATCTGTCGCCCCTACATCTCTGCGCCACGTTTGATGAGGCCTGCGAGCTGGCTTTCCAGGCGCTTACCCCCGGCGATGTCCTGCTCATGTCGCCCGCCAGCACCAGCTTCTACGAATACGCGCCGGGAAAAAAGTTCGCCAACTTTGAGGAGCGCGGCAAGCACTTCAAGGCACTGGTGGCCCGATTCTCAAAGACCTAGTTTCGCGCAAAGGCCGCCAGGAGCTACTTTGATCTGGCCGGGCCACTGCCAAGAACATCCGCAGATGACACCGATTCACGCAGTTGGCTTGGCCTACCTGTGCAAGTCTGTGTGTTCCGCGGATTGAACGCTGTTGTCGTAGGGCAGTGCTCCGCGGCCTTGGCGTGAGAAATGCCTACTTCGCCTTTTCTTCATCCGTGCCCATTTCGCCCAGCTCTCGGGCGATTTCCTTGTCCAGTTCCTCGCGCGTCTTCTTTTTGCGCTCGGTCGAGGAGATGCCGATCATCTGGTCGATTTCTTCGTCACTTACGAGTTGCTCGCCGCTGGCGGTTTCGCCGCTGAACAACGTGTCCTTGCTCATGTCCAGGAACAAATCCATGCGCTGGCTCATGGTCTCCGCCTGCATCATGGCATGCTCGAAGTTGCGCTGCGTTTTCTCAAGGTCAGTGTTCTTGTAGACGTCGTTGATGCTCTTGGCCACGACGCCCATGCTCTCGGCGAACGTGGCGTAGCTCTCGGCCTGATTCTTCATCTGGAATGCCGCTTCGATGGTCAGGAGCTGCCGCTCAATGGCGCGGCGCTGCGTGGCTGTGGCCTTGAGTGACTTGCGTATAAACGCGAGCTGATCCATGGCGCCCATGCGCTGGGCTCGCCTTGCCTTTTCAAGCCACTCCTCCTCGTTGCGGCCCAAATCGGTGAGTTGGCGCTTGATGCGCTGGATGCCCTTCTTGATTTCCATGTCGCGCTGCAGGCGACGTTCTTCTTTGGATTTGAATATCCCCATGGCGATGCACCTCGGACGCTCATTATTGCAGGAAGCCGGCCGCTACTGTCATCGGATTCCGGATTTCGGTGGGTGGCCAATGCCGGGCCGCGGCGTCTGCGCGAGCCCATGGCCTGTGGCCACTGTCGGTTCAACCCAAACAGCCCTTGAAAATCAGGCCCTGGAACATCAGCAGCAGGATCAGCACGGCAGCCAGGAGCATGCAGCCGCGCGCGTTGGTGCCGGTTTGGTTGGGGATGGGGCCGGTCACAGTGAAATTGGCGTGATGGGCGGCAAAGTCGCGCTCGGTGATGAGGTCCGCCAGGGCGTTTTCCTGGGAGCAGCCGGGACACTTTGCGGGTGGCAGCAGGTCTTCGGGCCAATGATAGCCGCAGTTCGAGCAAACGTTCTGCGTGTCGCGGTCGAAGACTTCGTCGTCGAGGTCCTCGACCATCATCTCGGTGGAAATGAACGCCGAACAGCCCAGACAGCGGAACTGCTTGAGCTTGGGGTGGGGGATCTCGCTGTAGTCCTTGGCGCAGTAGGGGCAGCGCGTGAGGTGCTTCTTGGCGAGGCGAATCAGTTGGCGCTCATGATCTACCATGGGGGGATTGTCGATTGTCGATTGACGATTGTCGATTGGGCGGACTCAAGCGCCGGAGCTTTCTCCTAAGAAAAAACTCGTAAATCCGCGCTGAGGCCCAAGCAACCATCAGTGACCAGAAGGTGATGCCCGCGACAACCATGAACAGTGATAGCCACCCAGATTGCTCCACGGTGGTGCGGTGAATGAACGCCTTAGGATCAAGCACGAAAACAATGCCGACATATGCCAACTGCAATAGTGCTGCCACCACCAGCGAACCGAGCCATACACGGCCTATGCCCCAAGGTTGGTAGCGCGATGCGCCCCGACCAAATGGCTGAAGGGGGTCCAATTTTGGCATTGTTCGCGACTCAATCAAAAGCCACACATCAATCCTGATCCTGGCGCCAATCGAGGTAGCGCGCGGCTTCTTCGGGCGACGTCACGGGGCGGATGCCTTCGGCAGCGACCTGGAAATCCTTGAGTGTCAGCGGCCGCACTTTCACCTGATAGTTCTTGGCTTGCGCCAGGCCTTTGTCGATCACGTCGGGCAAGTCGGCATTGAGCTCGCTGATCATCGTGCTGGTGACTTGCTTTACAAGGCGCTCGATTTCGCGGCCGGAATAACCCTCGGTCAGTTTGACAAGCTCGGGAAGCTCGCACTCCAGAACGAAACCTTTTTTCTCGGTCTGGATCTTGAGGATCGCTTCGCGTGTGACCGGGTCCGGCAGCGGAATCAGAATCTGCTTCTCGAAGCGTGAGAGCACGGCATTGTCGATTTCCCATGGTCGGTTTGTAGCTGCGATGGTGAGCACGAAGATGTCGGTGCGGCCCTTCTCCGTCAGGCCATCCAGTTCACTCAGGATTGTGCTCAGGATTCTGCGCTCGGCGCCGCTTTGCTCGTCAGAGCCGCGCGAGGCCGTGAGCGATTCGAACTCGTCCAGAAAGACCACGCTGGGGCTGTTGTCGCGCGCGGTGCCGTAGATTTCGGAAATGATCTTTGAGCTTTCGCCGAAGTATTTGCTCATCACGCCGCTGACCTTGACGTTGAAAAACAACGCCTGCCCATCGCTGGTTACCTTCAGGGCGTTGCTGGTGGCTGCGGCGATCAGCGTTTTGCCCGTGCCCGGCGGCCCGTAGAACATGATGTTGCGAAACGTGGCAATCTTGACGCCCTTGGGCGGAGTCGCGAGCGAAAGGCCCAACGTGTATTTGATATCGCGCTTGGTTTGCTCCAGGCCGCCAATGTCGTCCCAGGTCACGGGCGAGACGTGAATCAGCGAATTGACGGCGTTGGACAACTCGCTCTTGTTGCCTGCCTGCTCGGTCTGCCGGGAGTCGATGTCCTCATCGTTGCTCGGAGGTGCCGGCAGCTTCGCCGCCTTGGCGCCCGCGGCCTGTTCGTTGTGAAGCTCGCGCAGGCGGCCCGCAAACTCGCGATACTCGATGGCCTTGCGCTTGCGCTGATACTCCTGGGCGCGGCTGTTGGCGTACTCTGCAAACTTGAGCATCAGCTTGCTGGCCTGATCGAAGTGCTGCGCGGCCTGCTCCGAATCGCCGGCCTTCCAGGCCATCTTGGCCTTGTGCAGCGAATCGTCGCAGGCGGACTTCAGTTTGGGGCCGAGATCTAGGCTCATAGTGGTCAGCTGCCAATCGCACAAACCGACACGAAGTCGCAGGCGACGAATCCTGTAGTGGGCGGCTAGTTCGCTGTCTTGCCGTCCGAGCTTGTCTTTCTCAACCGGCTGCTGAAGGTCAGCAACCTGCTGGCCTTGAGCTCGCTGGCCGCGACTTCTTCGTCGCTTCGACCTTCAGCGGCCGTCCCCAGCAGTTCCATGGCCGCCTGTTTGAAATGCTCCGCGGCTCCCTTGAAGTTGCCCTCGCCGTATGCGCGACGGGCCAGTTCCATGGCTCCCTGGCTGAGGTGTCCGGGGGCCTTTCGCAGCGCCTGCGCGATCTCACGGGCAAAGACGCTGCTCAAGAGCCGCTCGATCTCAATGCCCGGGTCGGGTGCGTGGCCCGCCGAGAAATCATCGCTGATGGCCTCAAACGTTTTTGCCATGACCTCGAAATCACAGCGACCCAGGGCGCGCGAAAGCTCCACCACCCGCTCAGGCCTCAGGCCAGTCTGGCCTTCAATGATGCGCTGCAGGCTCGGTGCCGTCTTCTGTTCGCTGGGGTCGGCCAGGGCGGGCGCGCTGCGGCCCGAGTCCTCCGCTTTGGGGGCAACATCCGCAAACTCCAACTCCAGCGCTTCGCGCACATCAGCCCTGGAGCCGACGAGCCGCAGGCCCGGCTTGCTGTCCGATGGGGGCGCCGCGGGGGCCGGCTTGTCCTCCACTGTTTCCTTGCGGGCGGGCGGCTGCGTCGGCGCCGAAGTCAGATTTTCGGCTTTGCGGCTGTGCCTGGCGGGGGCGGCTTCCTTGGGCGTGGCTGCCTCCAGGTCGGCGTTGATGACGGCTAGTTCGCTCTGGCTTTCCGTGCGCAGCTTGAGCGCCTTGCTTTCGTCGGGCTTGCCGTCCTGGGTCAGTTCCCTCAACTGGCGACACAGGTCGAGGAGCTTGGCCGCCTTGCGCTTGATCACCTGGGCCTGAGCCTGGGCTTGAACGTGGGCCGCGTACTTCTTGAGCGTGCTGGCGGCGCGCTCGAAGTGTGACGCGGCGGTGTCGTATTCGCCGTCATTCCAGGCTTCGGTGCCGGCCTGCTCCTCCTGTTCGGCGATGCGCTTGAACTCGCGCGCCGTCTGCTCGCTGATGCCGAGTTGTGTGTTGGATGAGTGGGGGGCCTTGGCCATGGTTCGAGTTTCGCTGGTCGTCGTGCCTGGACTGTAATCCGTAACGTGTCGCTTTCCAGTCCTGAAGACTGAGGCCGCCTCGCGAGACGGCAACGGCGCGCCACGCGGAAGCCTGAAGCCCCTCTAAACCGCTTTCTCGTCGGACTCCAGCTTGCGCTTGAGTTCCTGTTCGCTCTTCAGCGCTTCGTCGAAGCTGCCGGAACTCTCGGCTTCCACGATGCTGTCGATTTCCTCGAGGAACTTCTTCTTCTCGGGGTCGTCGTCCGTCATGGCCTCTTCCACCTCGAGCCCCAGAGCATCGAGGGTGGCGTTGAGTTCATCGATGTATCCTTCTTCGTCGATCTGGGCCAGTGCGAGCTTTGCATCAAGTCCGCTGTTGCGTACGCGCGTGATCAGCTTCTGGATGCTGTTCTTGTCCTTCCGTTTCTCAAGGCGCTCAAGGCCTCGCGTGTACTTCTTCAGCGCGATGCCCTCAAGGTTGGCGATCTTGGCGGCGCGTTTGTTGAAGGCGAAGTCATGCTTGAGGTCCTTGAGTTCTTCCCAGAGGTAATCGACCTCGATCTGGTTGCCCTCTTTGCGGGCGTTCTTGATCTGATCGATGATGGAACTCTGGCGCGTGGAGAGCTTGCGCACCTCCATGAAATATTTGCGGCGCTCACGCTCGACCTCGCGCAGCTTCACCTTCAGCAGGCGCGAGTCGATTTTCTGTCCGAAAAGCAGTTGGAAAAAGCCCATGTGCACCGTCCACTTTGCCTGACTTGCCTGAAGGTATCAGATGCCGGGTATCAGGTTTCAGGAATCAGGATCGCTTGCCTCACCTGTTACCCGGTACCTACTCACTCCGTTTGCGGCCTTTCCTTGACCTCGGCAGCCTTCAAATCTTTCTCGCGCTGCGCCATTTCGGATTCGAGCTTGGCCATCTCGGCTTCCACCTCCGCCTCACTCAACTCCCTTTCGCGCGGCTTCTTCGCCGTTTCAACCCCCTCATTCACGTTGGGGGCCCGCTGGGGCTTCTCTTCAGCGGGCCTGGCGCCGAGAAGTTCACGCTCCAGCTTTTTGAGGTCTTCCTTCTCGGCCAGCGAAAGGATGCCGGTGTCGGTGCCCTTCATGGCGTTGGCGGTCTCGATGGACTCCATGTACTTGTCTTTGCGTTCGTCAAAATCCATGGCCAGACGTTCGACCATCTGGTTTTCGATGCCGCGCAGGTTCATGGCCGCGATGGTCTGGTGCTTGTCGACCATGCTCTGCAGCACTTCGATATTCTTGTTGTAGACGTGGATGCGATGTTTGAGCGATTCAATGCGCGTGCGGTTGCGCTTGACGCTGAGCAGTACGACTTCCTTTTCCTGTTCGCCGATCTTGCCGGCCTTCAGCGCGTCGGCCTGGGCCTTCTCCTGAAGTTCAAGGCGCTGGAGTTCCTGCATGACCTTGCGCAGCTCGACCTCATTGCGGGTGATCAGTTCATCGTAGCGGTCGAGTTCTTCACGCATGGCCGCTTTGTCCACGGGCGCTTCTGCGTCAGGGTCACCGCCGCGCCCGAACAACCTGCGAAAGAAGTCGCCGAGTCCCACTTACGCTCCCACGCTTGAAAACCTGTTCCGCTGGATAATGAGATTTCCTTCGACGTCCTTCACGTCCAATCCCGGGGTTCGTCCCGCATAAAGCATGGCGCGGTCCGTCACCAGTTCGCCGCTGACAGCCGCCCGGCGTGCCAGTTCCTCCAGCAGCAGGAACCCGCCGGGCTCTTTCAATTCCTGAGCGGACTGGAGGGCGGCATCGACGCGGGCGGCCTTCTGTTCATGGGGTTCGGGGTCAAACAGGTTTTCAAACAGGGCCGGAAGAATCACCCCGTCACGCGGCGCCGATACGCGCCAGCCCGGGTTGAGGAATTCTACAAACCCGGCGCGCCAGTTTGTGCCTCCCGAAAGTGAGCGCAAAGCCTCATCACTGGGGCCGAGCTGAGGACTGCTCGAAAGCCCGGCGACGCCAAGGATGAAGTAAATGTCGGGCCTCATCGTGGTCAGAGCCCAGTTCGCCGTCTGCTCCACGGCGCGGGGAGTGAAGCGGCCAGGTTCAGATGGCGCCCACGCGAAGTCCAGCACCACACAGACCTTGAGCGTAGTTGCGCCCAGCAGCGGCTTATGCAGGAGGCCCAGGGCCTCTCGACGCGTGAACGCGCTTTGGCCGCCGGGACTCAAATCCCCCGCAATGTGGCTGCGCCGCGAAACGCGGTTGGCATCGAAGTCGTAGAGCGAGCCATCCAGCGGGTGCGGAAGCATGCGTTGCCGGATCAGGCGCGACTCCAGGCCCGAGAACAGGCCCTGCATCGCTGTGAGGGCGGAAGCCCTCGTCGCTGTCGCCTCGTCCGCCATGGCTTTCTCGCAACCCCTGCCACGAGTATAGCTTGAAGAAGCGACACGGTAGCGGGCGCAGTCCTGCGTTTTCCCGCAGACCTCCGGCCCGGCCTGCGCGGTTGCGGAGGGCGCAGCCTGGTCTATGCTGGGCCGTTCGGTGTCGAATGAGGCGGATGTTTGAGCAACAACATTCATGAAGAAGAAGTCCTGGGAAAAGCCTACGACGCCCGCTTGATCAAGCGCCTGCTGCCCTATGCGAGGCGCCACATGGGGCTGGTGACCGGCGGCGCGGCCTGCATGCTGCTGGCCGGCGGCGTCGCCCTCCTGCTGCCCCTGATTATTCGTGAAATCATCAATGGGCCTTTCACGGTGCTGTCCCTCGAAGGTCCAGACGATGCGGCCCTCGACGCACTTGGCTGGCTGGCGCTGGGCTATTTTGTGCTTGTCGCGGTCCAGTTCGTGGCGCAGTTCGGCAACGGCTACTGGTTTCAGGCCTTGGGCGCCCGCGCCGTCTTCGACCTCCGCAAGGATGTTTACACCCACATCCAGCGCCAGCCCCTGAAGTTCTTCGACCACAATCCGGTGGGACGCCTCGTGACGCGCGTGACGAGCGACGTCGAGGCGGTGGGTGAAGTGTTTGCCTCGGGTCTGGTGCAGCTTGTGGGCGATCTGCTCGTCGTGCTGGGCGCGCTGGCCATGATGTTCTTCATCTCGCCGGGTCTGACCAGCATCGTGCTGGGGGCCATGGTGGCCGTGGGGGTGATTTCCTGGGTGTTCAAGGGCCGCGCCCGCAACGCTTTTCGCGATATGCGCCTCAAGCTCGCCAGCGTGAACTCGTTTCTCAACGAGACCATCCAGGGTTGGCGCGTGACCCGCATTTTCAGCACGGAAAAGCGGCAGGCGCGGCGCTTTGACGAGCGTTCCAGCGACTACCGCGAGGCCACCTATCGCACGGTTTTCAATTTCGCGATGTTCTTTCCCGCGGTCGAAATCGCTACGACGCTGGCCCTGGCCGCGCTGGTCTGGTACGGCTCGCGCCAGATCCTCGCGCACGAACTCGACTTCGGCAGCTTCTTCGCGTTTTTCAGCTACACGCAGATGATGTTCAACCCGATTCGCGAAATGAGCGAGAAGTACAATGTGCTGCAAAGCGCCATGGCCAGCGCCGAAAGGCTGTTTGGCATTCTCGACACACCCAACTCCATCACCAGCCCGGCCGCGCCCCGCAACCCGGTCATCGCGGGCGAGATCGAGTTCAGAAATGTCTGGTTTGCCTATGAGGGCGAAAACTGGGTGCTCAAGGACGTCAGTTTCAAGGTTCAGGCTGGCACTTCGCTTGCACTGGTGGGGGCCACAGGCAGCGGCAAGAGCACCATCATCTCGCTGGTGATGCGCTTCTATGACGTGCAGAAAGGCCAGGTGCTGCTGGATGGCATCGACGTGCGCGAGATGTCGCTTGAGCACCTGCGCCGCGCCTTTGCGCTGGTCCTGCAGGACGTGTTCCTGTTCGCCGGCAACGTGCTGGACAACATTCGCCTGGGCGAGGCGAGCATCTCCCGCGAGCGGGTGCAGAAGGCCGCCGAAGTGGTGCACGCGGACAGCTTTATTCGCTCCCTGGACAAGGGCCTCGACGCCGAAGTGGCCGAGCGCGGCGTGACCTTCAGCGCGGGGCAGAGGCAGCTTCTGGCATTTGCGCGGGCGCTTGCTTTTGACCCCCGCATCCTGCTGCTGGATGAAGCCACAAGCAACATTGACAGCGAAACCGAAGCCCTGATTCAGGACGCCCTGGCGCGCCTGATGAAGGGGCGCACGGCCATTGCCGTGGCCCATCGCCTCAGCACCATAACGGCCAGCGATCAGATTCTCGTGCTGCACCACGGCGAAATCGTGGAGCGAGGCAGCCACGGCGAGCTGCTGGCACTGGGTGGTCGCTACAGCAAGCTCTACCGGCTGCAGTTCGGTGCGGAGGAAGCTGCATCGGCCTCCGCGCCCCGGGAGGCCGTATGAAGCGCCACGGCGAAGCAGAGACTCACCTTCGCCGCGTGGACCGGCGCCTGGCCCGTATTATCGACGAAATTGGCCCCTGCCGGTTGCTGCCGCGTCCCCCGCTGGGCAGCACCTTTGCGGCGTTGGCGGAATCCATCGCCTATCAGCAGCTCACGGGCAAGGCAGCCGCGACGATCTTCGGGCGGTTCAAGAAGCGTGTGGGCCGCCTGACGCCGCGCAAAGTTCTGGCGCTTCCCTTACCTGAGTTGCGCGCCTGCGGCCTGAGCCAGGCCAAGGCGATGGCCATGCAGGACCTGGCGGCCAAGGCGCTGGAGGGCGTGGTGCCTCCACCGCGCAAGCTGGCAAGCCTCGATGACGAAGAAATCGTATCGCGCCTGACGCAGGTGCGGGGCATCGGGCGCTGGACGGTAGAGATGCTGCTGATCTTCGGGTTGGGCAGGCCGGATGTGTTGCCGCTTTCGGACTACGGCGTGCGCAAGGGCTTTACGCGCCTGTGGGGCCGGCGCGAACTCGTCAAGCCCGGGGACCTGGCGGAGGCCGGGCAGGTCTGGGCGCCGTGGCGCAGCGTGGCCAGCTGGTATCTCTGGCGCGCGTGCGAGATGGATTGATCCACCGGACCGCAGCCGAGAGCGGATCTAAAACACGGCTTCCTTGAGGATGTGGACCTTGTACATGAGCCAGAGGAAGGCCACGGCGCCTGCCGCGCAAACGGTGTAGAGCCCGTAGATCAAGGCCCGGGTCCAGAACTCCTCGGCGTCAAATCGGCGAACGGGGCGATAGCGCACGGCTTCGGCGGGCGGCTCCAAGCGGGCTGTCGGCGCTTTGGGGGTCCTGGCCGGGGCGGGTTTCGGGGCTGCGGGGGCTGCCTTCTGTGGGGCTGGAAGGGGCTTGGCGGGCGGGCCCGGCACGAAGCCACCATCATCCAGATCTTCCTGCATTTCGTCGTCGCCGTCAGGCGGGTTCAAACTCGGGTTTGTCTCGGCTTCGCCGGAGGGGTCGTCGTCGAGCCCCATGTCAGGGATTTCTACTTTTCCGATGCCGGAGGCCGGCCCTTCTTCGGCCCAGCCCTCATCAATGGAGGCTTGAGACACGGCCGCCGCCGGGGCGTCCTCCGCGTCATCGACGACCTCGAAATCCGCCTCCTGCGGCGGGGCCGGGGCCACTCGTGTGTCTGTTTTGGGCGGCGGGGGCGCCTTCATGGCAATGCGGGTGCCTGGCTTGGGGCCCGGGGGGGGCAAGGCCGCGGGTGCTTCTTCGCTGGCTTCGCTCGCTGCGGTAAAGGGCATCGGGCTGGGGGGCGGCAAGTCGAAATGTGAGACGTCGCTGCCCGGCATGGTGTAGCCCAGTTTGGTCAGGCCGGGGTCAAACTTTTTGGTACCGAAGTTCTCAGGTTTGGGTGGGCCCGGCAAGCGCGGAGCTTCACCCAACCCGACCACAGTCAGCGTCCGCGTGGGTCCCGGCTGGCCGGGCACGCCCGGGGCCCGGATGGGCGGGTAGGAGCGGCCGCCCGCGTCGGAGATAGGCTCGCTTTTGGGCAGCGCCGATGTCGGGCGCTTGGCGGTTGTTGCGCGCGAGGCGGGTGCCGGCGCCTGGGCCGGTGGCGGCGTCAGCAGAGAGAGTTCTTCTACAGGTCCCAGCTCATCTCGCGGAGGCAAGGACTGCGTAGGGCGGCGAGCCGGCGCGGGCAAGGTGGCCGTGGGCTTGCGAGCGGGCGCGGGCGCTGCGGGTGCTGCGGCAGCAGCCAGGGAAGCGGTGGGGCGCCGCATCATGGGTTTGGGCAGGGTGGCCGTGGCGGGCTTTGCAACGGCGCCCGTGGGCCGTTTCGTGGGCAGCGCAATGGGCGCCGTCGGCCTTCGCGTCGGCACCGCTACGGGTGCCGTGGGGCGCTTTGTGGCCACCGGTGCTGTAGGGCGGCGAGGCTCCCCCAGATTGACCAAGGGCAGGGTAGGCCGTGTGGCCTTTTCAGGCTCGGACTTCGCGGCAGCCCCCAGAGAGCCGGTGGGGCGCCGCGTTGGCTTGGGAGCGGGAATCTCGCTGAGGACGGCGGTCTCCGGCAGGTCTTCCACCGCAAACTGGCGAAGCCTCGGGGGCGGGGGCGTGAGAAGGTTTCCCGCCGTGTTCATGGAGGGGGCGCTGTTGGAGGGCTCGAGTGTTGGGGCGCTGTTGCTCGGCATGAGCGACGGCGCGCTGCTGGAAGGCGCCAGCATGGGCGCGCTTTCCAGGGGCATCAGGGAGGGTCCGCTGAGCGAAGGGCTCAGGTCCGGGGCATTGTCCGCCGGCATGGGTACTTCACCCGTGGGACTGCCGAAATCGGCGCCACTGAGTTCGAGGGGGGCCGTGCCGCGCCTTTCGGGCGCGGGGCCCGAGGCGATGATGGTGGCCGACGAGTCACTGAAGGTCGTGTCGCCCAGCATGGTGCCGATGCCGGAGCCGCCCTTGCTGGAGTACTGAAAGACGTCTGCAATCTCTGTGCCGCACTCAGGGCAGGAGCCCGTGCCCGTTTGCCGCACGAACGTGACGTAGGTTCGGGCAGAGCAGTGGGGGCAAGTGATCTCGACGACAGCCATGACGAGCACCGGCAGGGGCGGCTAAAGCGTGGGAAGTCCCGAAAACAAGAATCTAACGCGGAGTCGGGTTTTTCGCCATATTGGGCATGGAATTCGTCTCAAAGTGAACCGACCGGCGCCTGGGCCGGTCGGTTCAAATCAACAAAGATCCCAACTGCACTGACAGTTTTCTGAAAGAGTGGCATCCGCCCACATCGTTCAAGCCGGTCGGGCCGCAATGAATCCGGCCCAACCTCCATTTCAGGCAGCCATTCAGCCTCTTGAAACGGGCAGGCCACCCCTGGCTTGCGCGGGCAGGCCCTGCTTCAAGGGCCTGCTAGCGCAGCGCGGGAGCCTTGGCGTAGGGGTCGGCGGCCCGCTCCTTCTCGTTGCGCGGCACCACATAGTGCGGATCGCTGCGCACAATCATGACGGCGTCGCCGCGTTCAGGAACGTTGAGGGGAAGGGCGCGCTGGCGCTGGCGGCCCAGCTCGCGGCCGCTGCCATCGTAGTAGCGCACTTCGACTTCGTGCTTGCCCGGTGGAACCTTGGCCATCATCAGGTGAATCTGGCCGGGCAGGAGCACGTTGCAGCGGGTGTCGGCCTCGGCGCTGGACAGCGCACCCCAGAGCAACAGGCCCAGGCCCACGCCGGCCGTAATGGCCCCGGCTGCGCCGTGACCCTCGCGCGCCAGCTCGGCGCCGACGCCGATGGCGACGGCCCCGGCCACCGTGGTGACGTCCTTGGCAATGCCCTTGGCTTTGAGGTACTCCTCCATGGGGCGGCCGCCGCGCGTGGTGGCCTGGTAATAGGTGTCGCCCATCTTGTAGGTCTTGCCCAGGCTTTGGCCGTTGATGAAAACCTCGGCGTAGCGCTCAGGGTACTCGGGCTCGCGAATGACGCGGACTTCGCCATGGCGGCCCTCAGCCGTCATATAGGGGCCCCATCCCAGCTCAACCCAGATCAGGGTGTTGGCCTCTTTCTGGGCCTCCGGCGTGAACCAGGGGCAATTCGGGTCAAAGTTGCGGGCATCCTTCGGCAGACGGTTGAGCTCATCAAGCTGGGCCTTCAGGCCGTTATCGTCGCGGCGGTCAATGTAGACCCGTGAGCGCATGATCATGTTTGGCACGAAGTCCGCGGCGTATTCATTGGCCTCGAGATCGCCCGTGTCCACGTAGAGCGCGTTCTTGAAACAGGCCATGGCGTCCTCGGGCTTGCCGTGCATATAGAAGAGCAGGCCGAGGTAATAGCTGTTCATCATGCGCTCGTAGGGCTCGCCGAGGTAGTACTTGGACTTCTCGTTCCACATGTACGCTGCGGCAACGTTGCCACCCTGGCTGTTGTTCATCATGTTCCAGGAACGCATGAAGTCGTTGCGGGCGCTTTCCTGGTATCCCAGGCCCAGTTTGGCCTGGGCCCGCCAGTTCAGGATCAGCGTCTGGTCGCGCTCCGGAAACTCTTCGATGTTGCGCGTATCCTCAAGCACCTTGCGGTAGCCGCCCTTCTGCATGGACTCGGCCACGTTGTATGTCGCGCCCACGCAGCCGGTCAGCAGCAGCGGCAGCACAAGCAGGCTGTACCACTTCATTGGAGTCTCCCTCGCCGTCGGTCCCCGTCATGCGAAAAGGGCGTGGAGTGCGCAGCCGCGCGCCCCACGCCCCGGATTCGTCAGGCGCCTAGCGATAAACCGCGCTCTTCTCGGAGACGCGCTTGATCAGGTGCTTGCCCTTGAAAATCAACTCGTCCGTTTCCGTGTCGATCAGTTCGAAGGTGTACAGGATGCTGTCCGACTCGTATTCGCCGTCGGTCATGCTCAGGGAGCTGAACTTGGCCTTGAGGAAGTAGTCAGCGCCCAGCTTGGTGCGGCGGCCCGTGCGGTCCGTGCGGTCGCCGCTTTCCTTGGCTTCCTTTTCCTTGCTGATTTCCGCCTGCACATCACTGTCGCGCTGCGAGAAGCGCACTTCCTGGCGAGTCGTGCGACCCAGCAGTTCGGCCACGAGGTTTTCCTGGAAAATCTGGGTCACTTCGGGGAAGCGCGTATCGTTCTGCGGGCGGATCACAGCGATGATCGGCGCGTCGTTGTAACGCGCCCGGAAGTTGTCGGAAATCTTCTGCTTCTTGAACTGCTCAATGACCTTGTTGGTCACTTCGATCAGGTCGCTCGAGTAGGGGCCCGAGGACTGGATCGGGTCTTCTTCGTCGTCTTCAGGGTCTACGCGGGTGCTCTCGTTGCCGCACGCCGTCACGCTCAAACCCATGAAAAGAAGAATCAAAAGGCTCAAAAGGCTGGTTTTGCTCATGTTCTGTCGTCCTGGAAGGTGGTCAAAGGCCCCGCTGTTCGGGACAGAGAAGATATGCATTCTCGGCCCCCGTGGCAAGGGGCCCCACGACTCCCATTCAGCCGGCCCGCCGCGATGGCTGCGACAGGCAATCGACAAGGGGGCCTGCAGTTACCACAATCCGCGGGTGCTCGCGCCCAACTTCAAACACCTGACAAAGTTTGAACTTCTGGTTCCGCCCCAGTCGGCGGGTCTGCGCCTGGACAAGTTTCTGGCGCAGCAGTTCTCCAATTACTCCCGGACCCTGCTCGCGGCGCTAGTCAAAGACGGCTGCGTACGCGTGGGTCAGCTCAAGCCCAACAAGGTCAAGCCTGCGTTGAAGCTCGAAGGCGGAGAGGCCATTTCCCTTGAGTTGCCCGCCATCGAGGAACTGGACCTGGAACCCCAGGAGATTCCGCTTCACATCCTGTTTGAAGATGACGCCATCGTCGTCGTCAACAAGCAGGCGGCACTGGCCTGCCACCCGCCCCGCGCCGGCCAGGGTGGCACCCTGGCCAACGCCCTGCTTTTCCACTTTGAGGCCCTTTCGGGCAAGGGCAGCGCCCGTCCCGGCATCGTTCATCGCCTCGACGCCGACACGACGGGCGTCATGGTTTGCGCCAAGGACGACAGCGCCCACTTCAAACTGGCGCGGCAATTTGAACAGCGCAGCGTCACCAAGGAGTACCTGACGATCGTGCGCGGCGTGGTCAAGGCTGACCGGGACGTTATTGACAAGCCCATTGAGCGCGACCCCAACCACCGTGAGATGATGCGCGTGGGGGCCGGCTCCGGCCGCAACGCCGTCACCGAATACGAAGTGCTGGAACGATTTGCGGGCTTCACCTTCCTGCGTTGCCGCCCTCGCACCGGACGCACGCACCAGATACGCGTCCACCTCAATTGTGTCGGCCACCCCGTCGTCAGTGACCGGCTCTATTCCCGTCGCCCCTTTCTCACCCTCAGCGAGATTCAGGGTCGGACACCCGACGCCGGAGAGCCGCCGCTTATCGCCCGCCAGGCCCTCCATGCGGCGCGGCTGGGCTTTGAGCACCCGGTCACCGGTCTGCGGGTTCAGTTCGAGGCGCCGTTGGCGGAAGACATGGAGCGCTGTCTGGCCGCGTTGCGTGGCCACAACGTGGAAGTGCCATCGCCCCATGCGGTGCCTGACGGATCGGAGCTGGTAGAGGGGGAGGACGAGTAGCCGTAAAGAAACGTTACTCGCGCAAAGGTTTGCAACGTTGTGTTATGTGGCCTAGCGAAGCAGCGCCATGGCTTGCAATCATAAACTATTGTATAAGAAATGGTTACAGCAATGGTCCTTGTTCACGCGCTGATTGGCATGACAAACGCTCTGCTCGGCGCAGGAAGTACGGGATCCCACCAATCGTTTCTTAAACTCTGGAGTCAAGACATGAAGAAGTTCGCTCTCCTCGCTGTCCTGGTTGCTTTCGGCGCCACCTTCGTCCTCGGCTGCCCGGCCAAGAACACTGCGTCCAACACCCCCAGCAACACGGCCCCGGCGACGAACGAAGCTCCGACCAACAAGTAGTTCTGAGCTGAAGCGTTCAGGCGGGAGGGCGACGGCCCTCCCGCTTCGCTTTTTTGCGTGAGACTTTCCTCCGGCTGCGCACTACACCCGTCCCCTTTGCTGGAAGTGCACGACGGGCCTGCGGGCCGCATACTACGGAGAAAGCGAATGAAGCTGGTGACCTTTGCAAGCGCGCTGATGGCCCTGATGCTGGTGGGCGCGGTCAGTGTTGTCGCCCAGGAGAAGCCCAAGGGCGAGGAGAAGCCCGCCGCCGAGAAGTTTGACCGCGGCGATGAGAAGGCCGAGAAGGAGCTCAAGAAGGCTTACACGCGCATCATCAGCGCGGAAAGCAAGGGCCTCGAGCGGTTCAAGGGCGACGGCAAGATCGTGATCGACACTTCCAGCACGGGCCTTCCCATCCAGATCCCACCGCAGACCGGCAAGGTGCTGTGGAAGGCGGGCAAACCCGTTCACTTCGAGGCCGACAAGGCCAGCGGCGGCGCGGGCCCCGGCGGCATGGACCCTTCGCAGATCGCGCAGCAGGCTTTTGCGCCCTTCATGAGCTTCGTGTTCGGCGTCGAAGCCTGGGACAGCCGCTTCAAGGAGGCCAACTTCAAGTATGGCGAAGTGCCCGCCGCGGAGAAGGACGCCAAGAAAAAGAAAACCTACGTTATCGTGAAGTACAAGGATGAGAGCCAGCCTTCCGAGACCTACAGCATCGAGGAAAACAAGGTCGTCGGCATGGCCGCCGAGCGCACGCTGCAGGGCCAGAAGCAACTGGTTCAGTACACCTTCGTGTATGAGGACAAGGGTAAGGAACTGAAGATCAAGGAAGTCAATCTCTCCTCGAAGATGACCATTCCGGCCGGCGCCATGCCCGGCGGCGACGGCGCCCCCGATCCCAAGAAGCCCGAAAGCGAAGAACAGCCGGAAGGCGAGGGCGAGGGTGAAGGCCAGGGCGACCAGGAAGGCGGCATCGACATGAGCGTGAAGCTCACGGAGTTCGCTACCATCGGCAAGGCTGAAATCTGCAGCAAGATGGAGGTCACCATCGACGTCAAGATGGGCCCCATGCAGTTGAGCATTCCTGCCAGCCTCGTCATCACCAACCCCAAGGGCAACAAAGACGTCAGCGATGACGACCTCAAGCCCCTGGAAGGCAAGAGCGAAGGCGGCAACGGCGGCGGCGAGAACGAAGGCTTCTAGGCGTCAGCCTGCTTCAGACCAAACACCCTCGCGCGAGCGAGGGTGTTTTTTTGGTGGCGTCAGCGCTTGGGCAGGGCCTCATACAACAGCCTTAAGGGGTGCATTACGTCGGGCGAGTCGGGGCTGACTTTGCTGCCATCGTAATTCTCCACGCCCTGGCGGATCTGCGTCTGGCACACGCCGCAACTCGAACTTACGACTTCAGGCTTCAGACGGTTGATGCGGTTGTAGAGCGGCATGGCGATCTTCATGCTCATGTCGAAGTTGTCCGTCTTCAGGCCGAAAGTGCCCGAGAGGCCGCAGCATCCGGCATCCAAGTTCACCGTCTTGCCCCCATCGACGAGATCCAGCAGTTTCATGGCGGGCTGAGCGACGCCCAGCACGCGGCTGTGGCACGGCACGTGATAGGCCACGCCCCGCTTCAGCGGCGCCAGTTGCGCGCCCATGGCTTCGTGGGAGAAAACCTTGAGCAGGAACTCATGGGCGTCTGTGCAGGCATCGGCGACCTTCTGCGCCGCGGCTGAGCCCACGATGCGCGGCCACTCGCGCTTGGCGGCCAGCATGCAGCTCGGCGCGGAGAACATGACCTTGGCGCCGCGCTGCACGAAGTCGATGAGCCGCTGTACGTTCTCCGTCAGGTCGGGTCGTGCGCCCTTGACGTCGCCCTGGGTGATCTTGGAAATGCCGCAGCAGTTCAGCTCCGGCGCGTGAACGACGATGCCCAGTGCTGAAAGAATCTCGATGAGTGTGTTGCGCTCGCCGTCGGGGTCGTAGTACTCGGCAAAGCAGCCGGGAAACACGACGGCTTCCTTGGGCAGCTTGGCGCGCAGCTCCGCAGGCACCTGCAGGGGCGCCAGGGGTCTGAGCCCCCTGCCTTTGGCCAGCCTCGGCAGCTTGCGCCGTTCATCCAGACCCGTGATCTGCTGGGCGAGGCCGCGCAGGAAGCGGTTCTTGAGCAGGGTGTTCGTCACTCCGGCCAGGGCGGCGCCGGTCTTGCCGATGCGGTCCGGCTTGCTCATGAGGTCGGCCACGACACCGCCCTTGCCCTTGCGCTCGACGTACTGCTCGCGAAACGCCATGGCGATGCCGGGAATGTCCACCTGGGTGGGGCAGTCCACGAGGCACTGGCCGCAGGCGATGCAGAGGTCCATGTTGGCCTTGAACTCGGCGTCCAGCAGGAATGATGCGTCCAGCCGGCCGCCCACCACGGCGCGCAGCAGGTTGGCCTTGGCACGGGCCGTGTACTTCTCGTCCTTGCCCACGCGCATGAGGGGGCAGTAAGTGCGGCACTTGCCGCAGCCGTGGCACTTCTCGATTTCCTCGAGGACCTCCGGCCGGTCCAGCGCCGTGCCCGTGGGCACGCGGGCGTAGTCCTCGCCGCAGCGCAGGTAGTCCGTGATCTCGCGGGGCGTATGGACGATCTTGGTCAGGGGATTGAGCAGATAGCGCGGGTCGAACAGCTCCTTGACGCGCACCATCACGCCGAAGGCTTCGCCGTACTGTCGCGCCAGATAGGGGCTGCGCATGATGCCGTCGCCGTGCTCTCCGCTCACGGTGCCCTTGAGCTCCTGGATCAGGGCGAGCAATTCGTCGGCAGCCTCGCGCATGCGCCGCCGATGTTCGGCATCCTTGACGTTGACGAAGGGATTGACGTGTAGGTTGCCCTCTCCGCCGTGGCCGAATAGGGCCGCAGAGAATCCGTGGCGGTCGCAGATGGCCTTGAAGCCGTCGATGAACTGGGGCAGTCGCCACGGCGGCACGGCGCAATCCTCGATCCAGCGCGTCGGCTTCAGGTCGCCTTTGACGCGCGAAAGAATGGGCGAGGCCACCTTGCGTACCGTCCAGGCGCGCTCAAGATCGGCCGGGTTGTAGGCGGGCTTGGCCGCAAAGGCCGGCCCCTGCCCCGCGGCCACGGCAGCCAGAGCGGCGTCCACGCTCGCGCGGGCCTCTGCTTCGCTGTTGGCCCAGTACTCGACGATGAGCATCGACTTGAGACGTTCGGGAATGCCGGCCGCCAGCTTGGGGTCGCTGCGCGCCGCGACGTCAATGAAGCTTCGGTCCAGGACTTCGAGTTTGGTGGGCTGAGTCGCATTCAGCTTCAGAATGCCCTCGGCCATCTTCTCGTTGCTCTCAAAGTAAAGCTCGGCGCCGGCCTGGAAACGCGGCTGGTTCACAACGCGCAGGCGCGCTTCCAGCAGAAGCCCCAGGGTGCCCTCGCTGCCGCAGAAGAGCTTGGGCATGTCCAGCACGCCGCCCCACTCTCCTCCGCCGATGTCTTCGTCGCTCCAGTAATGGCGGGGGGGCTCGCCGCCGGGCGCGGGCGACAGAGGCCGGTGCAGGGCGTCAAAGATGTTGTAGCCGGCGGCGTTGCGCGAAGACTCGGGCCGGTGGGCCTTGATCACCGCCCGGCGCGAGCGCAGCAGCTCCAGCACGCTTTCGGCCAGGCGGCGCTCGCCCGGGCTGGCATCAGGCGGGAACTGGATTCTTCCCTCAGGCAGCACCTCCAGCTCACGCAGCTTGACGCGTTCGCCGCTCATGAGCAGGACGTCCAGCTCCAGCAGGTAATCCTTGGTGGTGCCATAGCGGATGGACTTGGCGCCCCCGGAATTGTTGGCAATCATCGCGCCCAGGGTGCACCAGGGCGAACTCGAAGGGTCCGGCGGAAAGAACATGCCGTAGGTGCCCAGTTCTGCGTCGAAGTCGTCCTTGACCAGCCCGGGCTGCACGCGCGCATAACCCTGCTGCGGGTTGACCTCCAGCAGGCCGTTCATGTGCACGCTGAAGTCGATGATGATGCCCTGGCCCAGGCTCTGGCCCGCCACGCCGCTGCCCGCGCCGCGCGCGGTGACAGGAATGCCGCGCTCGCGCGCGAAATTTACGGTGGCGAGCACGTCGTCGGCGTCTTTGGGCTCCACAATGCACGAGGGCCACACCTCGACGATGCTGGCGCTGGAAGCGTAGAGCGCGCGGGTCAGTTCGTCGTCCCGCACGCGGCCTTTGACGGCCCGGCGCAGGGGTGCGTAGTCAAGGTTGAAGCGCTTGGCGGAATAGGCGCGTGGGTCTTTCGTCGCGGTCATGGATGTCTTATCGGAAACGGAGCCTGCCCGGCCCAGAGGATTTTAGCAGGCCCGTCGTGGTGGTTCCCGGCCCAATCGTTCCATGTTCGTTCAATGTGAGCTAACATTGTCCCGAACGATTGAGGAACCTCCGTGGAAACCCGCACTGAACCTGTCACTCGCAGCCAGGCCCTTGGCAAGATCATCGTCACCGGCCAGCAGGTGTTTCGCCTTGTTACGCGGCTGGTACGCCGCTACGAACTCACCGAAAGCCAGTACAACGCCCTGCGCATCCTTCGCGGCGCAGAGCGCCGCGAAGAGCATCTGACCCAGGCCGAACTCGCCGAGCGGCTGATTGCCAGCCGCGCCAACACCACCTGGATTCTGGACAAGCTGCAGGAGCGAAAGCTGATCCAGCGCAAGGAGCACAGGGATCGCCGCAAGAACATCGTGGAGATCACCGTGGCGGGCCAGAAGCTGTTGTCGCGCATCGATCCTGAATGGGAGGCGATGCTGGACACGTTCATGCGCGAGGTCAGCAGCGACGACCTTGAGCACCTGGCCGCCATTCTCGGCAAGTTCCGTTTCAACTGATGTCGCCATGTCCAACGACGAACAGGACACGGACATGCCGCTGGAGGGCCCGCCGCAGGCCCAGTGGGGGCATGTGGCGCGCCAGGGCGACGACACCGAGCTGCTCAAGGGCCCGCAATCACGCCTGAGCGAGCTGGCTCGCATGTACCGCATCATGCGCGACGTCTTTCGCGGGTTGCGCGCGTTGCACTTCGTCGGGCCCTGCGTGACCATTTTCGGCTCGGCGCGCTTTGGCGAGGGCAACCGCTATTACTCCCTGGCGCGCGACGCCGCGGCGCGCATCGCTTCCACAGGTTTCACCATCATGACCGGGGGCGGCCCGGGCATTATGGAGGCCGCCAACCGCGGGGCGCGCGACGTGAAGGCGCCCAGCGTGGGCTGCAACATTGAATTGCCCTTTGAGCAGAAGCCCAACGCCTATCTCGACCGCTTTGTGGAGTTCCGCTACTTCTTTGTGCGCAAGATGATGCTGGTGAAGTACAGCTATGCCTTTGTGGCTTTGCCCGGCGGCTTTGGCACCATGGACGAGATTTTTGAAACGGCCACGCTGGTGCAGACCGGCAAGATCAGTGATTTTCCCATTGTGCTGATGGGCCGGGATTACTGGAGCCCGCTGATGGACTTCCTACGCGACAAAATGCTGGCCGCCGGTGCCATCAGCTCCGAGGATGTGGAACGCATCCATCTGACCGATTCAGCGGATGAAGCCGCGCGCATCATTGCCGAGCGCACGGCGGGCCAGTTCGGCTTGAGCAGGGGCCGGCGCGCTCGGCGACGCTGGTTCTTCTTTGAGCGCTAAAACCAGGAGCAGGCATGAAGCTTTCACTTCTTTGCGCCATGGCAGGACTTCTCGCCGCATGCACGGGCCCGGCCCGCACACCGGCGCCCGATGCCGCCCCCCACACGGCCTCTGAGGCGCGGCCGGCCCGGCCGCAGAATCGGCCCGCCGAGAAACCTGAAGCCGCGCAGCCTGCCGAGACACCCAGGGCGGCGCAGCCCGATGACAAGCCGGCGGACGTCAAGCGCGGCAAGCTCGAGGATGCCGACGAACCGGAGCAGAAGCGCGCCCTGGAGATCATTGAGCGCGTGACGGGGCTCAAGTTCAAGAAGGCCATTTCTGTCTACGTTTACACGCCTGAAGACCTCGCGGCCGAGATGAAGGAGTGGGGAGGCGACTTCGTGCCCGAGAACATCCTGGGCTTTTACAAGCCCTCGACCAAGGCCTTCTATCTGGTGCCCAAGGCGGCCGGCAACAAGCGGAGTTTCGGCCTGCGGGTGCATGAGGCGACTCATGCGCTGCAGGATCAGCACTTCGATCTGACTCTGCTGCACCAGAGCGTGAAGACGACGGATCAGGACCACGCCCTGACCGCGGTGATCGAGGGTCACGCTGTGCAGGTGATGATCGACGGCCTGTCGGACCTCAGCCCCCACGTGGCGCGCATTGCCGATGTCACGGTGCCGACGGACAAACACAACCCCGCCGCCTGGCACACGGTTTTCTACTACGCCATGGGCGCCAAGTTTGTTCAGGCCCTGAAGGCGCGTGGCGGCTATGCCGATGTGCACAAGGCCTTCGGTACGCTCCCGGCTTCCAGCGAACAGATCCTTCATCCCGAGAAGTACACCACCGAGCCTGACTTGCCCGACCGCATCGAGCTGGACATTGAGGCTGTCAAGGCGGCCGCGCCCAAGGGTTTTGAACTCAAGGGCCAGGACACGCTGGGCGAATGGACGACGCGCATGCTGTTTACGGCCGAGCCCGCCACCTTTGACGCGGCCGAAGCTCTGGCGCGCGGCTGGGGCGGCGACGCGGAAGTGACGCTGGCGACTGCCGGGCGCGACGGCAAGGTGATCAAGCTCTGGGTCACTACCTGGGACAGCGAGGAGGAGGCAGCCGAGTTTCACGCCGCCCTGGCCAAACTGCCGGACGTGCGCGCCAGCGCGCGGGACAAGCGCGTGGTGACACTGGTGCGCAGCAGCGAGACGCTTGACGCGTCAATAGGCGAAGCCCTGATGCAGGCCGGAGGCAAGGCGCGCATTACTCTGGACCCGCCGAAGTAGCTACTTCGCCTTGAGGGCCTCGATCTGGCCCTGCCGGGCGAAGTCGATGGCCTCGGCCAGGATTCGGGCCGATTCCTGCGGCGCGTGGAAGCCCATGGAATTCTCGGCCGCCACGTAATCCAGCCGCCACTGGGCCTTGCGGTGAAGGGCAAAGGCTTTGTCCAGCGCGCTATCGCTTACGCCCGCCTTGCGCTGGGCCTCCAGCGCCTGAATCAGGTCCACCGTGGCATCCTCGGCCCTGAGCATCATGGCCTTGGTGCGGTCCTGGATGGTTTCGGCCCGTGCCTTGATCTCGGCTTCGCTGTAGTTGTGGCAGGGCTGGCAGGCCCGCGCGATGTTCAACAGCGGGCTGCGGATGTGGTGGTCGCTGATCTTGATGGCGCCTTCACGCACGTAGGGCATGTGGCAGTCGGCGCAGGAAACGCCGCTGCGGGCGTGAATGCCCTGGCTCCAGAGTTCGAACTCCGGGTGCTGCGCTTTGAGCACGCCCGCGCCGGACTGTGCGTGCTTCCAGTCAACGTGTTTGACTTCATCGTAGTAGGCTTCGGCCTGCTCCATCTTCAGGCCTTTGTGCCAGGGATAGGTCAGCAGTTTTTCCGGGCCCTTGAAGTAGTACTCCACATGGCACTGGCCGCAGACGAAGCTGCGCATCTCCTGCCGCGAGGCTTCCTTGTTCGGGTCGTACTCTTCCTTGCGTGAGCCCTTGCGCCAGCGTTCCACGCTTGGCATGTGCGGGACCGGATCGTCGCTGCGCGCCAGGGCGCGCATGCCGTAAATGAAGGCCGGCCGGGTCACACGCAGTGCCACGCTCTGGGGATCATGGCAATCGCCGCACGTTACCGGGTGCTCGACGAGCTTGCGCGCCTCGGGATAGGGCATGGCGCACACCTTCTCAAAGCCTGCCATCACCTGGGGCCAGTTGAACCCCCCGGCATCCGGCACGCCGGCTTCTTTGCCGGCCTTGCGATAGGCGGGAATCACGGAGCTGTGGCAATGCAGGCACGCGCCCGGCTGCTTCACCACGTGTAGGCGCTCTGTGATGTCCTGATCCGAAAGCATGTAGGCGTGGCCGCGCTCTTCGCGGTAGTCCACGCCAAAGGCGTATCCCTTGAAAAGGATGCGCCAGCGCGGATCGTCGTCGAGCTTCTGGAAGGCGTCGGAGCCGCCGTGCTTGGTCCGCTCGATATCGACCGTACGTTTGTAACTGTCGTACTGGCGCGGGAAGTTCTTGCCCCACTCGGCGGGGTCCACAACGCTCTCGCTTAGCTCAACGATCTTGAAGCTGGCCAGCCTGGCCTCGGCCTTGCGCTCCATGATGTTCTGGCCCAGGTACATCACCACCGCCGTGGCTAAAGCCACCACCAGCGCGACGGCGGCATAGGCCACCCAGCCGCGCTTTGGCGATGGAGCGGGCGGGCTTGAAGGGGCGGCATTGGGTTCAGCGGGTTTCGTGTTCTCTTCCATGACAGTCACCTAGCGGACAGGTCCGTGCGCGGCTTGTGAATGGCAGCGGATGCAATCGGGTGTTTCGCCGTTGCCTGACTCGTGCCCGGCGATTTCGCTGACGAAGCTCTGATGGCAGCGCAGGCAGTTCTGCTGAACGATTTCCCGGCTCGATTCCTTCATGCGGATGGGCTCGTGGAAATCCTGAAGGGTGAACCCCTTGCTGTGGCGGTAGCCGTGCTCGGCCTTGGTGTAGTACTTGGCAAAGAACCCCTGGGGCACGTGGCAGTCATTACAGACGGCGACGTTGTGGTGGGGGCTCTTGAGCCAACTGTCGTGTTGCTCGTTCATGATGTGGCAGTTGATGCAGGCGTCAGGATCGTTCGACAGATAGCTGAGCCCCTCGGCGAAGTAGAAGGTGTATGCGCTCATGCCCGTGAACATGCCGCAGAGAACCCCCAGGAGCAGACCGGGTAAGGTCATTCCGAGCAGGCGTTTACGCAAAATGGCCAAGACACACCTCTTGCCCGAAAGGGTATTCAAGTCCCGCCGGGTCCGAAAGTGGCTTTTACAGTTTTTATGTTAAGTGACGCGTGTCAACCGCTCTCGCCGGCATGGCGGGGGCGTCGATGCCACGGGGGGGGGCGGAATCAGGCCCGGGCCAGGGCCGCTTGCAGCTGCTCAATCTGATCGAGCAGCTTTAGAAACCGCCGCCCAAAGGGAGTAAACCGGTATTCCACTCGGGGAGGAACCTCCGCAAAGGCCACGCGACGCACGATGCCGTAGCGCACAAACTTTGAGAGACGCTCGTTGAGCACCTTGGTGGTAAGGCCGGGGGCAGTGCGCTCAAGGGCGCCGGGACGGACAATGCCTTTGCGGATCTGCGCCAGAACATGCAGCGACCACTTGCAGCCGACGATGCTTTCAACCATGGCATGGGCGGAGATGCCCGACTTTTTCCTGCCGCCTGCAGACGAGCGTGGCATCGCAATCCTGACCGTTTGGTGCCTGCCTCACTTTTTGGTGCCCGCTTGGTGCGGGGCAGGTGAAGGCTAGCTTGCCCTGTCTCAGCCCAAGGGGGGCTGCAACGATGAGGAGGCAGATTATGAAGACGAAGGCGGTTTTCTACCATGCGGGATGCCCGGTGTGTGTGGCGGCAGAACAGCAGGTGGCGGGCGCCCTGGACCGTTCCAGGTTTGATGTCGAGGTCGTGCATCTCGGCCAGGCCAAATCCCGGCTTGGCGAGGCGGAGAAGGCCGGGGTGAAGAGCGTGCCGGCGCTGGTGCTGAACGGCCAGGCATTTCACATCAACCATGGTGCCGATCTCTCGGCCCTGAAGTAGCCGCGCTGCCGCGGGGGCGGGCCGCGCGCCCGCCTCCGTGGTTCAGGGGCCCGGCTGTTCGACAAACTTGAGAGACTGATAGCGGATGTTGGCGTCGAGCTGGTCCGGAATCCACGAATCGTTCTGCCACACGAGGCGGATGCGCCGGATGCCGCTGAGCTGCCCCAGACTGAGGCGCCCGAACTGCTCCGTGAGGGTGTTTGCCAGAATGGTCAAGGTGCCTCGCTCAGTGTCATCGACGAAAACCTTGACCTGGAACTGGTAGTTGTTGTCCACAATGCCCTGGTTGCGGCAGCCAAGCACAAGGTCGAAGTGCCCGCCCTCAATGCCGGGCTCCGGTGCCGCGCCAAAGTCCAGGGTGTATTCGATCCAGTGCTGGCTCCAGTAGGTCCAGATGGCGGGGTCGTCGGGCTTGTCAGGCTCGCTGAACCAGCGATCAGCCCGTTCTGTGCCGCTGTGGTCACGCGGGCGCACCTCAAGCTTGCGGCCAGGGTTCAGCCAGAGTGTCCACTCGCCCGACTGCTGTGCCTGGGTGGCCACAGGGTCCAGGACCGTCAAGGGGAAATATCCGACTTTCTCGAGGGTCAAGCGCCCCAGCAGCGCCTCGCTCTTCACGAAGTAGTCCCCGGCGGCGCTGGACAGCTCCAACACCTGAAAGGCCTTGGGAATGGCGCTGCTCTTGGGGTCGTCAGGTTTGAACAGTTTCACGCTGATGCTGGTGATGAACTGCTGGGTAAGCTGGTCGCGAAGACGAAAGCGCAGAACCGGCTTGCGGTGGCTGAACACGATGCGGGCGCCCGTGGTGCCGGGGGGAACGTTGGCCAGGGTCGTTGAGATGTAGTCGTCGTGGGCCGCCGCCAGCATGGAAGTTTTCTTCGGGGGCTTCTCGAAGCGGAAGAAACCCAGACTGTCGGAGAGAACACTGGGCGTTTCGTTGTCTCCCGCCGCATAGACCGTGGCGTTGGGCACGCCTGCGCCCTGGGCGTCCACGACCTGCCCGCTGATCTCCGCAAAGCCGGCGGCCTCAAACACCAGGGGCTCAAAGGGCTCCTGAATCTGGGGAGCCTCACTGCCGGGCTTGCTGCTCTGTCTGCGGGCAATCGCGCAGCGCTTGGTCTGAAGCGGGCCGCCCGTACTCATCAGGGTGACAAAGGGCGTGTCCCGCTCATCCCAATTTGAGATGAGCTTCGTGACGCGGCTGGGGTCCTGTTGCTTCGGCGCGGGAAGGGCAAATCGCGGGAAGTAGGCCAAGGTGGCGCCCCGCTTCTGGGGGTGCCAGCGCTGGGGATCAAGCTCTCCCGTGCATACCACTTCAAGGCTGCCCTCGAACTGACTGCCGTCGCACACCACGGCAAAGGGAGTCTCGGGCGCCCAGAAAATGCCCAGGGCGTTGAGCTGGCCTGCCACGAAGGTCAGGACAGGGGTTCCGGCCAGCACCCGGAAACTCTCTGCGCTCACGCAGAGCGCCGCCGGGGGATAGTAGAGCGGCGGCGCGGGCGAGGCAGGCACCTCGCCCGAGAAATTGCCCTGGGCGTCGGCGACCAGTTCCGTGACTACGGGCCAGATGGACCCGCCTCTTTGTCCGTTCACGGGAAAGAACGTGAGTATGCCCACCTTGGCTTGGGCGATGCCCTCGCGCGAAAGCGGTGACATCAACTTGCCCGAAACCTGCGTGGGCAGCATTTCCGGGGGATCGATGCCCTCGTCGCGCCACTGCTGGGTCCACTCTTCGGCCTTGGGGGACTTGCGAAGGGACGCTTCCGCCTTTCCGTTATCCGGGGCGGAGGACTCCAGCCTCGCCCGATAGGCCGCGCGCCCGCCGTTTTGCCGCGCGGCTTCTTCTCGCTCGGCGGGAGTCGGCGCCCGCGGCGGTGCGGGCGGATTTGAACTGGGCCCCTGGGGAGCGGGCGGTTGGGGCCCGTTGTCCGGGGGCGATCCCACAGCGGCCTGGCCGGAGCGTGGAGCGCCGCCCATCCCCTGTTCCGCAGGCGAGACCTCCCGCGCGGCCGCTTCACGGACGGCCGGGTTGGTTTTCAGCGCGGGGGGAAGGGGCCGTTCAGCGGGGGGCTCGGAATCGGGCGTGGCGGCTGCCTTCGGGGCGGGCTCTTCTCCCGGCCTGGAAGGCCTGAAAGCGGGGCCAGAACCGAAAACGAGCCAGGCCCCCCAAAGGGCCAGGCTCGTTATCAGTATCAAAACGGCCATCAGCGTCCTGCCGCGCATGCAACGGCTCCCGGCAAGGGTTCACCCACGGAGTGGCCAACATGCCGCCATGCTTACTTGGTGGCCACAAGGTCCTCGGCGATTTCCTTGGGCACTTCCTTTTCGGCGCCCTTGTAGGCGTCGAAGACGTTGATCTTCTCTTTCTTCTCTTTCTCGAGCTTGACCATGTTGATGTTGCCACCTTCGCCGAACTTGTTGCCGCTGGTGTTCACCTGATCGAGCACGTAGTTGAACTTGTATTCCTTGGCGACGACCTTGTCTGCGTACTCGCGCAGGTGAATGAAGTAGGCCAGGTAGCTTACGGTCTGAAAAAGGGCGCTGGGTGCGCGCTTGAGCGTGCCCCAGAGCATGCGCGTGGCAAACTTCGCACGGGCCGCGTTGCCGTTGAAGTAGTACTTGAAAATCTTGATGGTCTGAAGCGCCAGGAACGGCTTGAAGCGCCCCAGCGGCTTCTGAATCCACTTGCGCGGCTGCGGCTTGATCTCTTTGCCGTCAGGGCCCGTCTTGCCCGGCTGGGTGAGGTAGTAGGCCTTTTTTCCCCACTGCTCAACGTTGGACAGCCAGCGGTCGCCCACGGCCTCCCAGGTGTAGAGCCGTGAGAACAGGTCGCGATAACCGTTGATGAGTTCCTCATAGCTCATGCACACGGGATCGACGTTGGTGAAGCTCAGGGTGTTGTTGCCCTGAGCCGCCGCGCGCAGACGGCCCGCCTTTTCCAGACGTTCGTACAGGGGCGTGCGCGGAATGGCCTGGAGCAGACCCAGCATGACGATG
Source organism: Planctomycetota bacterium (assembly GCA_003576915.1). Taxonomy (GTDB): domain Bacteria; phylum Planctomycetota; class UBA8742; order UBA2392; family UBA2392; genus UBA2392. The sequence goes on from QEVF01000007.1 coordinate 70,479, forward strand.
GGAATGCCGGCTTTCTGAAGGAACTCATACTGGTCGTTGAAGATGAGTTTGTCGTCGCTGTCAAAGCCTACAATCATGCCTGCCACGGTGACCATGCCGTAGCTCTGGATGATCTTGATGGCCGTGGCGAGGTCCGTCGCCACGTTCTGCATCTTCTTTGTTTCCTTGAGCGAACTCATGCGTGGCGTCTCGATGCCCAGGAACGCCTCGCAGATATTGGCGTGGCGCATCAGCTCCAGCAGCTCGGGATCCTTGACGCAGTCCACGCTCATTTCGACGTAAAAGCTCAGGGGCACTTTGCGGGCGCGGTTCCAGTCGCCGACGGCCTTGAGCATCTTCTTGGCGTAGATGCGGTCGCCCACCAGGTTGTCGTCAGCGATGGTGATGAAGTCCACGCCGGCATCGGCCCAGGCCTGAAGCTCCTTGAGCACGTTTTCGATGGGCTTGGCGCGCACCTTGCGCCCGTAGGTCACGATGATGTCGCAGAATTCGCAGGTGAAAGGGCAGCCGCGCGTGGTCTGGATGCAGCCCAGGCGGTAGGCGCGGTGCTTCAACAGGTCGATGCGCGGCGGCGGGCTGTCGCGCATGTCAATCTTCTCGACCTGCACGTAGCGATCCTTGTGTTCGCCTTTTTCCCACTCACCCAGGAACTGTTTCCAGGTGTATTCGCCTTCGCCCTCGAAGAGAACATCACAATGGGGACGGCAGCGCTCCGGCAGCACGTTGCAGATGGGACCGCCCATGCACACCAGCTTGCCGCGCTTGCGGAATTCGTCGGCCACTTCGAACATCCGCGTTTCCTGGATGGCCATGCAGGAGATGACGATGATGTCGGCATCGGTGTCGAAGTTCAGGTCTTCGATGTTCTCGTCCTGCAGTTCGATGTCGTACTGGGGCGGCGTCAGGGCCGCGACCGTACAAAGCCCAAGGGGCGGCATGACGGTCTTGAAGCCGCCGATGTCCTTGATGAAGCCGAAGCTCCAGAAGGAGGGCGGAAACTTGGGATGGACAAGCAGGATCTTTTTGCGTCGTTCAGTGGAAGGGGATACTGACACGGGTGAAACAGCAGCGTTTGTCATCTCCAGCCTTTCGCAGCGCACGGCACTGGCCGACTTGGTCCGGACTCCCTGTGCCTGAAATGTGGACAGCAGGATACTAAGGAAGTGAAGCCCTGGCTTCCAATTCTAGACAGATTTTGTCCGGGATTCACCCATGACATATGGTCGGCGTAGCGATAGTCGGGTTTTCAACGAATTTCCCCCAACCCGACAAAACCTTTGGTCCGGCGAAGCAGCGTGGCTACAACGGCCTGCCAGCCCGGAGTCAGGGCCGCCCCCCAGCGCCGATGCAACGGGTCGAGAGGAGAGAACGTGAGCGACCGGAAGACGACGATTTTTCAGATCCTCAGCCACAGCAATAGTCTCAACCAGCTTCAGCTCTCGCGCGAGATCAAGAAGCAGACGGGCCATGGTGTTGCGTTCCCCCAGTTGAAGAAGTTGCGCGAGGCCCTGGCCGCAGGCCAGTTCGATGCCGCCTATGACGGCCTGTTTGCCGCTGCAGACGCGCCGGTGAAGCGCAAGCCCGGGCGCCCGCGCAAAGTGCCGGCTGCCGCGGCCGAGCCCGCGCCGGAACCCGCCGCCCAGACGGAAAGGGCACCCGCTCCGGAACAGGCAGCTCCCGCCGGGAAGCAGCGCGGCGAACGTCGTGCCCGCTATGACGTTCGGGGCCGGCGCAAGGCAGACAAGAACAAGATTCAGTTGGACGACTTTGCCGACCATCTCGTCGTTTTCCGCACGGCCGAGGGTCTGCGCCAGGAGACCTTCAAGTCCCGCGATCGCGCCGAACAGAAGGTGCGGGACCTGTTGAGCGCCGGCCACCTCGCCACAGAGATTGCCTACTACCGGCTCAATCCGTTGAAGACCAAAGTAACGGTTGAAATCAGTTGAAAGAGAAGCGGGGCGGCCCAAGGGCCGCCCCGCTGAACTTACCTACTTGCCCGGCGCCCAGGGGTCGTCGGGGTCACCCGCGGATGGGCGCTTGGGCGGCGGATCCTTGGCGGGCATCCTGGACGCCCAGGGGTCGATGCCGGGTACGGGCTCGCCCTTGGCATTGAGCGCCAAAGCGTCCTTGAGCACGGCGGCGTGCAGCCAGCCCACCTGGCCGTCGGCGTAAAGCACCAGGTGGCCGCCCAGGGTTTCGGAGCTGGTCTGATAGAGCACGATGAAGCCTTCCTTGCCCGAGTTCACCCAGCCGCGGATGTCTCCCTGGGCCAGGGTGTAGGAAACAAAGCCTTCCTTCTCGTTTGCTTCAACCAGGGCCACCGCCTCGTGATCAATCCACTCCGGCAGGTTGCCGTCCTTGTCAGGGCGCATCTGGCTCAGGCTGGTCCAGCCCAGCTTGCGGTAACCGCCCTTCCAGCGCGAATCAAAGGGCGTCTGCAGGTGGCCCTGCCGCAGCTTGCGCTCCTTGATGACGCCCTCCAGCGTGATGTCGCCGCGCGATGAGATGCAGTGGCTGCCCAGCTCGCGGCCCAACTCGCGCAGCGAGTCCTGGCTGTAGCGCCAGGCGTCGCGGGGTGATTCACCTCTGACGCCCGAGAAGAAACTGTCAAACAGGCCGATGAAATCGGGCATGCCGTAGGCCCGCAGCCCGACTTCAACGCTCATGGGATCTTCTACGGTGCGCAGGGCGAGTGTGGTGTCCCTGAAAGCGTCTTCCATCTCCATATCCATCAGGGGTTCAGCGTAGCGGTCCAGCTTTTCAGCGAGCGCCTTGCGCAGCTCGATGTGGGCCGCCAGGCCGCGGCCGATATCGAAGCGTACAAACTTCGAACTGGGGCTGAGGAACTTGCGGTCCTCCCCGCCCGTGGACTTGGCGGCATCCAGCATGCGCTTGAGGCCGGCTTCAATGTGCGATGCAGCATCCTGAGCGCCGGGGCGCGTGAACGAAATCAGAACGGCGTCTGAGGTGAGGCAGTAGCCCCAGCTCTGGTCCGCGTTGACGTGCAGCTCGAAGCTGCCATAGGCCGAAGTCGTGAACGTGTCCTTGGCCGGGTCGCCGCCCGTGCGGATCTTGGTCAGGACTTCCCGGGCCGACTTGACATCCTTGATGCCCACGATGGCGCCCATGTGCGCATACTCGAACATGTCGTCCATGCCGCGTCCGCCCATGGCCAGCGTTCGCTGAGGCGCGGCGGTGACATGGCCGATGATTTCCGTGCCCAGAGCGGCCAGGATTTCCTTGACGCTGGTGCCCATTTTGGCGAGTTGCTCGTCCAGCACGCGCAGATTCTCGTCAAAGCTGCCGGGAGCAGGCTGGCTTTCGCCCTCCTGCATGCCGCGGATGATCCTTCCCAGATCGATGGATTTTTCCCTGGGGGGCATGCCGTCCCGCGGCGAGACGCCCTCTTCCTTGTCCTTCATGGTCATCTTGGCGATGCGTTCGCCGTCGCGGGCGAACTCGACCCACTTCTCCCATGTCTTTGCGGGGTCTCCCAGTTGCGCGCCCATGCTGAGCATGGCGTCGCCGGGCAGGTACTTCATCAGCTTGAACTCGGCGGGGGCAATGGCCAGCTGCTCGAGCAGGCGGGTCTTGCGCCGCGTGGTGAGTTTGGCGTCGATGGCAAAGCCGCGCCGCGCGTCATCGTAGTCGAAGTCGATGGTGATGCTGTGGTATTCGCGAAGCTGCATCCAGCGATCGGCTTCAGTGTACGCTCCATCGAAATCACGTCCGCCGGTCTGCTTCTTGTCGGGCAGCATGCGCTCGACGGCTTTCTGGATTTCGCGGCCCACGATGAAAAGGCTCAGGTCGTGGGGGGCGCGGGTGTCGCGCCACTTGGCAAACTCCTCGCGCGAAGAGAGGCTTTCGCTGTAATCCCTGGTCGTGTAGCGCTCAATGACGTCCTGCATCGCGCTCTCAAAGTTGGTCACGACGAGGCCGCCCTGAATCTGCGCCACGTAAAAGCGGTCAAACCCGGGAATCTGGAGGGCGGGGCGGGCGCGCTTGGGGTCGGAGGGGTCTTCGCCCTCTTCGTGCGCCTCGGACTTGATCTCGTAAACTTGCACGGGCAAGTCGCGGATCTTGAGCTCTTCCTTCAGAAGTTCCTTGAGGAAGTCCGGCTTGGCGTTGTAGCGGTAGGCGCTGGCCCCGTGCAGCACGAGCACATACTTGGCTCCGCCCAGCGTCACATCGAGGAAGCCCATTTCCAGACGGGCCGTGTTGTCGAGCGCGCCATAGAAGTAGTCCATCATGGCGCGGGCCTGGCGCGCATTGTCGCTGTCGCCGCCTTCGCGCTTGCTCTCTTCTTCAAGCTTCTCGTAGGGCCAGGCCTTGATGCGCCACTCGCCCTTGGCGTTCTTGCCAAACAGGCGGTAAACGGCCTGGGGCCGGTCACTGACCGCGTAGGTGAGTATGTCGTTGCGCGGCAACAGGTCGCCGTGCTTGAACCCCTGCGCCAGTAACGGTGTTGCCAGCAGTGCCAGCGTCGCAAATAGCAGTTGTCTCATGGATCGTGCTCCCGGGCCCCTGAATGGTGGCTACTTTTCTTCCTTCGGTGGAGGGTTATCGAGCTTGTGTTCCGTTCCCGCTGTGAGGTTGTCCTCGGGGACCGAGACCACGCGCTCCGTGCCGTCGTCGTCAATGATTTCGACTTCCGTTTCGTCGATCATGGGATCTTCCACAGACGAATCGGTGCCGGGCCCCAGGAACAGGGGTTCCAGCGCCTCATAGTTTTCCAGGGGCAGACCCTGGCCGGCGCGCTCAATCGCTGCCTTCAACTGCGCGGGTGTCAGCTTGACGATGTAGCCGTTCCAGAGCACGCCCAGATGCGCCCCTTCGAGGCCCGGCTTCTGCTGGTAGGCCAGCAGGACGGCCTGGCGGATGTCCAGGTTGTCGGGCACCTTCGCAAGTTCATAGGGGCGCGACTCACCCTCTTCTCGGAAGGGGTCCTGAAGCAGCGTATCCTGGATGTAACCGGCGGCGGCAAGTTCGCCCGCTTTGGCTGCGGGCTTGCCCTTGATGGCGTAGTGCGTCGTGGCGGCCTCAAGCAGGCCGGCAAAGGCGTTGCGTACCTCCTTGTTGCGGCCCACGTCACGGAAGTGCTCGGCCAGCGTCCTGAACTGCTCCGGCGAGGGCCAGCCCGCCACAGCCGCGCGCATGGCCAGCTCGTTGTCGCGGGCCTGGGTTCCTATGGCAATCACGGTGCCGCCGAAGAATCGGGAAAGATAGGGGATGGGGTTGGCGTCAGCCTCGGTGGCGTCAGCGATCACCTTGGGCTGCCCGGTGAAGTAGCTCTGGAAGTCCATGGCTTTCACGATGGCGCCCAGGTTCAGATAGGCCGCCGCGCCGCACTTTTCCCACAGGAGGTCGCGGGCCTGTTTGAATGTGCCCATCGTGGCCAGCGTGCGCCCGGATTGCCGGGCGGCCACAACGCGCCGCACGCCCTGAAGGTCTCCCAGCATGAAAACCCCGTCATACAGGGCGAAGGCCACGGGATTGGCATTGCCGGTGGCCGGAGCGTGATGAATCTCGACGCCACCGTGAACTGTGACCTCCAGTTCCGCCTGGCGCAGCTGGCTGCCGATGTCGCTCTTGAGCAGCTTCTCGAACAGGAACTCCTCGGCCTTGGCCTTGTCGCGCAAGGCCAGCAACAGCGCCCAGTTGGGCGTCAGCGAATAGGCCCCCTCGTTGCCCTGCTCGGGCGCGAGTACCACGTAGGCCTGGCCATTGGACACCTGTTCGAGCACATCGGTCAGGGGCACGCCCTGCGAATTGGCGCGGCTTTCAAACTTGTTCAGTTCCTTGAGCACGTCGGCCTGGCCGCCGTCGGTGGCCCGGGTGCGCAGCAGGTCCATGACGCGAGTGTAAAGCGATTTGGGATCGTCGATGCCGTAGGTCAGGCCGAGCATGGTGTCGGCCGGAATGAACTCGGAAAGTGGCTGGGGGGTGGGCTTGAGCTTCACGGCGCTGTACCAGCCCGGCTCATTGTGGAATTGGAGCCTGGCGTCCATGCGCAGGGTGTTGGTGGCGTCGTCAATCCAGTAGCCCGCGGCGAAGCTCTTGAGCTGCTTGTATTCCAGCAACTCGATGGTGAAGCGGATGGCCCCGCCGAAGAAATCCTCCATGGGGCTGTTGCCCTTGTCACCCGAGGCTCGCTCCAGCGTGTTGATCAGCGCCGTGGTATTCACGAACACAAGACCATCGGGGTCCTTGAAATCGGCCAGGGCTTCCTGGAAGCGCTTGTTGCCGCGCAGGGTGTCCGTCGGGTCATCGGGGAAGGCCAGAAACTCGATGGCATCCTTGGCCGCGTTGAGGCTGGTCGCGACGATGACATGGCGGCTGGACGTGACGGTCAGCCAGAGTGTCTCGATGGCCGCCCAGTCCAGAATCGGGTTGCGGTCCACCATGCCTTCGGGGTCGGTTTCCGGCGCGCGCACGGGCAGCTTGATCTGGTACGCCTTTTCGCCCTCATACTCTTCGACCGACACCACCGTCTCCGCGCCCTGCTCCAGGGCGCGGGCCAGCGCTTTGGCCAGCACTGAGGGGTCCTCGTGCCGCACGACAAGCTGGAACTTGGGGCCGCCCACCCCGAAGTCAAGCAGTCCGAAGCTGCCGCGCTGAATGCCGCCGACGATCTGGCGGACCTCGGCGTCGGTCAGTTCTATCTCCAGAGATTCCTCAACGAGCTGGCCGAGGTCCGGCATCTGCACGTTGGCACCCACGCCCTTGAGCAGGCCGGGGTCCGAGAGGCTCTTGAAGAGCGAGGCCACATTACCCTCGACGTAAACAATCGTCGTGCTCGGGTAAGCCGCGGCCAGACCTGGATCTCTTTTCTCCTGGGCCAGAAGACAGGGGGCCAGCAACAGCAGGAGAAAGGGAAGTGTCTTGTTCATGCGATCATCCCGTAGGCCAAGGCAATGCGTGGCCAATATCATAGCTGGCTCTGGCCCCCATGGGCCAAGCCCAGTCTAGGAAGACGATTCAGTCCGGGTAAGGGCGCAGGAAACCGGCAGAAGTCCATGAGAACAAAAGAATTGCAAAAATTATGAATTATCTCAAGCGCCTCCCACTCCCGTGCCGATAACAAGATACGTGAGTTCGTCGGCAGGGAGGCCGTCATGGCATATCTGAGGCTCTGGCGCGGCGCGGCATGGATGCCGGCGCTGCTTCTAGTTTCCTGTACCTACCCGGGCCCCGGCCTGGACCAACCCCAAGCCGCCGCGCGCCCGCCATGGCGTGAGGAGCGGCCCTACGAGAGCGTGGGAGTGGCGGCGCGACAGCACACTTTTGCCACGAAGTCAACCTACGCCCATCCTGCCGTTTCGCCGGACGGCAAGTGGATGGCTTACGCCGCCACGATCAACGGCAAGTCCAGCGACGTCTTTGCCCAGCGACTGGACGGCAAGGCTGCCTTGGCCGTTGCCTCGCACCCGGCCGACGATGTCACTCCGGCCTTCTGCCCAGACGGCAAACGCATTGCCTTTGCCAGCAACCGCGACGGCCGCTGGAACATATACGTGGCGGGGCTGGACAGTTCGGTGCCCGTCGTTCAGGTAACCGACGACGGCTGGGATTCCTTTGCCCCAAGTTTCAGCCCCGACGGCAAGGTTCTGGCCTACTGCACGCGCCGTGATTCGACGGACCCCTGGACCATTGCCCTGGCAGACCTTGAGGCGGGCACGAGAACGATGTTGTGCGAAGGCGCCACGCCTGACTTCTCGCCCGTCGGCGACATGATTGTCTTCAGCCGCAACTCAAGGCGCGCCCCGGGATGGCCGGCGGTCTGGACCGTCAGCGTCGATGGCCGCTCGCAGCAGGAGATCTTCCGCAGCGACGAGTTCGGCACCATTACGCCCAGCTTTGCGGGCCCGGACTGGATCGTGTTCTCCACCATCGGGCGGCGCGTGGGCGGGCCCCTGGAGGGCTACACCAAGGCCGATGACATCTGGCTTGTCCACATCAACGGAACCCAGGCCAGCCGCGTTACCTGGCAGGGCTTCCGCGACTGGGACCCGGTCTATGACCCGCGGTCTGAGCGCTGCTTCTTTGTCAGTTCGAGGGACGGGGCCCAGAACATTTTTTCGGTGGCGCTCAGGCTGCCGCAGCCGGCAGTCGAAGGAGGAGGCCGATGAAGGCTCAAACGGGTGTGCTGTGGTTCTTGTGTGGGGCGCTTTGCTGGATCAGCGCCTGCTCGGCCTATTATCGGCCCGCGGACAACTATCGCCAGCCCAACCCGTTCAAGGACCCTGCCGTCAGGCGGGTGGCCGTGGCGCCCTTTGTGTTCAGTGAGAAGACCACCGAACAGCGCTACGACTTCGATCTCAAGGGGGCGGAGCTTTCCGACGGGCGCTTTGTGGTATTCAGCGTGGACATTGCCCGCCAGTTTTCCGAGGAACTGGCCTTGTTCGAGGGCTTCGAGGTCATTGCCCCGGCCCAGGTGCTGGAGGCCTGGCAGCAGAGCCTGCGCGACGGTGACGAGCAGAATCCCCTCCTGGACGCAGCTTCGGCCCGGGCCCTGGCGCGCCGTCTGAAGGCTGACGCCATCGTGGTGGGCGAAGTGCGCAGCTTCGACCCCTATGAGTTTCCCCGTCTCAACCTGGCCTGGCAGCTTTTCTACGCCGGGCACCGCCAGGCCGGCGCCGACGACATCCGCGAACTGGAGCGGCGCGGCATCGACGGGCCCCTGCGCATGGGTCATGACGGCAACTGCCCGATCTTTGCGGGAGACGAAATCATTGATTGCCGCCACGAACGCGTTCGTGCCAGCCTTGAGCGCTACGGCAACGGACTGCGCAACGACAACACGGGATACGCCAGTCGCGAGGAAGCGATCCGCAAGCGAGCCTGGCCTGACTACTTCCGCTTTGCCGCGTGGTATGCGCTCACGCGCGCCTTTGACCGGGAAATCGCTCGTTGAACGCCGACGCGCTTGTGGCAGACTCAGGCCATGACCACGGGCGTCCTGCCCCAACTCGACGGCGAACTGCGGGAGCGCTTTCGCCGCACACAGTCCGAGCGCACCTTGCCCATTGCGCGCATGGCCTACGCCGCCGGTGCGGCCTTCATGCTGCTCTTTGTGGCCTGGGATGCCCTGCTCGATTCCGGGGCCATTTTCCGCACCCTGCCCGTGCGCGGGGCCTGCGCCGCCAGCTTTGCCGCACTGTATGTCTTTGCCAAGCCGGCCAAGGCGGCGGCCCGCCTGAACCTCTTGAACCTTCTGGCCTCGCTCACGGCGGGCTTTGGCGTGGCCATTGTCATGGCCATGCTGCCCAGGGGCTTTGACCTCGGCATTGCGGGCCTGACCATGGTGACCTTTGCCGGGGTCGTAATCACGCCTTCGTGGCGCGGCAGCGTCAACGGCTCTCTCGTGGTGATGGCCGCGGCGAACTTCGTCGTGCTGTTGACGAGTCAAGGCTGGTTCACCCTGGCGCAGATCAACGGCTTTCTGGGGGCGTCGCTCGCGCTGGCGGCCCTGCTCAGCTTCTTCCTGGAGCAGCGGCATCTGCGCGCCTTCCTGCTCGAAGTTCAGCTTGAGCGCGCGGCCACCACCGACCCCCTGACGGGCCTGTACAACCGGCGCTATTTCATCGAGACGGCCGAACGTGAACTGGCCCGCGCTAGGCGCTACAGCAAGCCGTTGTCGGTGCTCATGCTGGACATCGACCACTTCAAGAGAATCAATGACACCTATGGCCACCCTGTCGGCGACGAGGTGCTCAAAACATTGGCCCGTGAAGCCGCGCCGCTGTTGCGCAAGCTGGATGTGCTGGCGCGGCTGGGGGGCGAGGAGTTTGCGGTGCTGTTGTCGGAGACGGGGGGCGACGGGGCGGCACTGCTGGCAGAGCGTTTGAGGAAGTCGCTTTCGGAGCTGACCGTGCGGGCCCTGGGGGCTACGTTGAAGTTCACGGTGAGCATCGGCTGCGCGGAGGTAATGGTGAACAGCCAGGGTGAGGACATCCTCAGCGCGCTGGAACGGGCCGACGAAGCGCTCTACAAGGCCAAGGAAAGCGGCCGCAACCGCGTAGTCGTCGGCTGAGCCTTTCGCCTGTGCGAGTTTGCGAGCAGGGCGAAGCTGGGCATGGTCATGAATGAACGAAGCGCCTTTGTCGCGCCTGGGCTGGGCGCACGCCTGCTGATTGCCGCGACAGGCCAGGCAACTCACCAAAAAGTCGAACACGCTCGTGCTCGAACGTCACCTGCACAGAGACCCGAAGCTGCTGGGGTTTGTGTGCGAGATAGAGACCGGTGACATGGTGGAGTACGAAGAACCCGGCCCGCGCTGGCTGTTGCTCACGGAGCGCGAGGAAAGCGGGCGCGACGTCAGCGGTGATTTCGGCGGGTGGAGTAATCCCTGGTGGCATCGGCCTCTGGCCGATGATTGGCGGGCTGTGTGCCCGCCACCAGTCGCGCGGCGCGCGACACATTGGCTGGAAGCCAATGCCACCTGCATTGCTTCCGAGGTGGAAGCTGCACGGCCAAGGGGGCAAAAAAGTAGGGGCGCAGCATGCTGCGCCCCTACGGTGCACTCTCGACACGGGCCGGGAGGCCCGTGCTCCTAGATATCGAAATACAGCTCGAACTCGTGGGGATGAGGCCTAAACCTCATGGCGTCCACTTCGTTCTTCATTTTGTAGCTGATCCACTCGTTGATCACGTCGGCCGAGAACACGTCGCCTTTGAGCAGGAAGGCGTGGTCCTTCTCCAGCGCGCGCAAACTCTGTTCGAGGCTGCCCGGGGCCTGGGGGATCTCCTTCAACTCCTCCGGCGGGAGATCGTAGAGGTCCTTGTCCATGGGCTTGCCGGGATCGATCTTGTTCTGGATGCCGTCGATGGAGGCCATCGTAATCGCGGCAAAGGCCAGGTAGGGGTTGCAGCTCGGGTCCGGAATGCGGTACTCAAAGCGTTTGGCCGCGGGGCTGTCGCCGGCCAGCGGAATGCGCACGCAGGCCGAACGGTTGCGCGACGAATAGGCCAGGTTCACCGGCGCCTCATAACCCGGCACCAGGCGGTGATAGCTGTTCGTGGTGGGGTTGGTAATGGCGCACAGGGCGTGGGCGTGCTTGAGAATGCCGCCGATGGCGTAAATCGCCGTCTGGCTCAGCCCGGCGTAGCCGTCGCCCGCGTAGGTGTTTTTCTTGTCTCGCCAGATCGAGCTGTGGCAGTGCATGCCGCTGCCGTTGTCCCCAAACAGGGGCTTGGGCATGAACGTCACCGTCTTGCCGTGGCGACGCGCGACGTTCTTGACCACGTACTTGTACATCATCAGGTTGTCCGCCGCGCGCACCAGCGTGTCGAACTTGATCGACAGTTCGCACTGGCCGCCCGTGGCCACTTCGTGGTGATGCAGCTCAGGCACCATACCAAGCTGCCCCAGGGTCAGCAGCATCTCCGTGCGGATGTCGTGCAGGCTGTCCATGGGCGGGACGGGAAAGTAGCCGCCCTTGACGCGCGGCTTGTAGGCCAGGTTGCCGCCCTCTTCCTCGCGGCCTGTGTTCCAGGCGCCTTCCTTGGAATCGAGGAAGTAATAGCCCTCGTTGATGCCCGTTTTGAAGCGCACGTTGTCGAAGATGAAGAACTCGGCCTCCGGCCCGAAGAAGATCGTGTCGCCGATGCCTGTGCTCTTGAGGTAGGTCTCGACGCGGCGGGCGATGTTGCGCGGGTCGCGCGGGTAGGGCGTACGTTCAATGGGGTCATAGGTGTTGGCAATCAACACCAGAGTCGGCTCCTTCATGAAGGGATCGATGAATGCCGTGGCCGGGTCGGGGATTGCCAGCATGTCCGACTCATTGATCTTCTGCCAGCCGCGCAGGGAGCTGCCGTCAAAGGGAAACCCCTCCTCGAAGCACTCGGCAGTCAGGCGGCGGATGGGGAAGGTGTAGTGCTGCCAGAGGCCCGGCAGGTCCATGAAGCGGACGTCGAGCATGGTGCAGCCGCGCTTGCGCGCAAAGTCAAGCACGTCGGCAACGGTCTTGCCGGAGGGAGAAAGCGGGTCGTGAGCCATGGGCATCTCCAAAGGGAGGCAAAGCCTCCGCGTCCAAAAACCCGGGCGGCACCGCCACAGGCGGTCTCCTTCGCGCAGGTTCTTATTCTGGGTGTTGGTCCCCGAACGGGACTGGGAATCTAGCAAGGATTTCGGTGCTGCCAACGCCAAACCCGCATCTTGAGCGGGCTCACAGCCTATCCACAATCTGCGAGCGCCAAGGCTTGGCGCAAATATGGGTTGCATCGAATCTTGCGTGCAGCGGTCGAGAGTTGCCCACAGGTGTCAGGAACGGCAAGTCCTGGGGCAGGAATCCGGCGGGACTTCGCAGCGCGCCGGTGGCGCGCGGAGAGAGCGAAGTAGAACAGCCGCCAGGGGCGGCTGTTCGTAAGCGGAGCGGCTCGTCGCAATGCCGCCCATCGTTCGAGTTCTGGTGCGCAGGGCGGGACTTGAACCCGCACGCCGGTTAGGGCTCTAGCACCTCAAGCTAGCGCGTCTGCCAATTCCGCCACCTGCGCGAGGCGACGAAAGGTAGCAAGCAGGCGCCCACTGTCAATGCGGGGTCCTCGATCGCCGGACAGGCGCGCTTGACGAGCTTTTGGCCTGCCCCTAAGGTTTTGTGAAACGTATAACCAGCGGCACCCGTGGAGGCACGCCTTGTCGGACGCTCATACGAACACGTTGAACCGTGGTAAGACCGAAATCCTCGGGCTCGACAAGCGCCCCATCGTGATTCACGACTCCGTGAAAGACGAAGTTGTCGCCCATCCGCTGCTCGAGATCCACGACCTCAAGACCTACTTCCACACGGATAACGGGGTGGTAAAGGCCATCGACGGCATCTCCCTGAAAGTAGGCCAGGGCGAGACGCTGGGCGTCGTGGGCGAGTCAGGCTCGGGCAAGTCAATGACGGCCTACTCCATGCTCAAGCTCCTGCCCTCGCAGGCAGGGCGCATTGAGGGCGGCCAGATCAAGTGGCGCAGCGAGGAGGGCGGAGACCTGGACCTGGCCAAGCTCTCGGAGGCCGAGCTGCGCAAGATCCGCGGCGGCGACATCGCCATGATTTTCCAGGAGCCAATGACCTCGCTCAACCCCGTGTTCACCTGCGGTTCCCAGGTGGTGGAGGCCTTGCGCCTCCACCTGGGCATGAGCAAGGACGAAGCCTGGAAGCGCACCGTCGAGTTGTTCGAAGAGGTCGGCATCCCCAAGCCGGAAGTGCGCGTCAAGCAGTATCCCTTTGAACTGTCGGGCGGCATGAAGCAGCGCGTCATGATTGCCATGGCACTGGCCTGCAACCCGCGCATGCTGATCGCCGATGAGCCCACGACGGCGCTCGACGTCACGATCCAGAAGCAGATTCTCGAACTCATCCGCAAGCTGCAGCGCGACCGCAAGATGGCCGTCATCTACATCACCCACGACCTGGGCGTTGTGGCCGAGGTGACGGACAAAGTGGCCGTCATGTACCGGGGCAAGATTGTCGAGTACGGCCGGGTGCTGGACATCTTTGCCAACCCGCAGCACCCCTACACCAAGGGCCTGATTGCCTGTCGTCCCAAGCTGACGACAAAGGCCGAGCGGCTGCCGACCATCCAGGACTTCATGGAGGCCGACGATCGAGGCATCAAGCTCGATCCCAGTGATCCCAAGCTGGAATTCGGCGCCACGCGCATGATCAAGAAGCGCCGCGAACAGATGCCCGACTTCGGCCGGCCCCTGCTCGAGATCAAGAACCTCAAGCAGTACTTCCCCATCAAGAAGGGCGTGCTGCGCCGCACGGTGGGGCACGTCAAGGCCGTGGATGACGTCACCCTGACGGTGTGCAAGGGCAAGACCGTCGGCCTGGTGGGAGAGTCGGGCTGCGGCAAAACCACACTGGGCCGCACCATCCTGCGCCTCATCGAGCCGACCTCCGGACAGGTGCTGTATGACGGCCGTGACGTGACGGCCATGTCCCATGCCGAGCTGCGGCAGATGCGCCGCAAGATGCAGATCATCTTTCAGGACCCCTACTCCAGCCTCAATCCGCGCATGACCGTAGGCGCGGCCATCATGGAGCCCATGATGGTGCATGGTCTGTTCAAGAGCCGCCGCGAGCGTGAAGAGCGCGCGGTCTACCTGCTGGAGAAGGTGGGCATGCTTCCCGACCATCTCAAGCGCTATCCCCACGAGTTCTCGGGCGGCCAGCGCCAGCGCATCGGCATTGCCCGTACGCTCGCCGTGGAGCCCGAGTTCATCGTCTGCGACGAAAGCGTAAGCGCCCTGGACGTGTCCGTGCAGGCCGGCGTGCTGAATCTGCTGCTGGACCTGCAGGACGAGTTCGGCCTGACTTATATCTTCATCAGCCACGACCTCAGCGTGGTCAAGTTCATCAGCGACGAAGTGGCGGTGATGTGCCCTGGCCCGACGCTGAAGGAACTGTGGGAAGAGGGCAAGCAGGACGGCATCAACGTGTCGGACTTCGACCGGGGCGGCCACATCGTCGAGTATGCATCGTCCGACGAAATCTACGCCAATCCGCGTCACGCCTACACCAAGCGCCTGACAGAGGCCATTCCCAGCTCCGATCTCGAGGAGATCAAGCGGCGCGTGGCGGCCCGAGTCCAGTAGGTACTTGTTGCAGCAATTCAATTTGGGAAATTTGCCGTTTCCCGCCGTCGGGGTACGTTTCATGGCGGGCGCAGGGACGCGCCCAGCGCCAGGAATCGGCGGCGGGTGACGGAGAGCTGAATCTGGGTTGCGCGGCACTGGTCCGGTGGCGCAACGGGATAGGTTCTGTCACCCCCGCCGCAGGCATTTAATCCGCGCCGGGCGCCGTTCAGGCGTTACATTCGGTGACCTCAAGGACAGGGTCACCCATGGCACGTCTACTACTTCTACTCCTGTTGTTGTCGGCGCCGGCCCTCGGGGCCACAGTGGCCGCGCGCCTTGACCTCGACACGCTGACCGACAAAGCCGAACTTGTGGTGCGCGGCAAGATTGAGAGCAAAGAGGCCCGCTGGGATGCGGCGCAAACCGGCATCTGGACTCATCATGCGCTGAAAGTGAGCCAGACGCTCAAGGGCGAAGCCCGGGCGAACCTGGAGTTTGTCACCCGCGGGGGCGTGGTGGGTAACCGCGGCCAGCACGTGGCGGGCAGCGGGAACTTCGAAGTCGGTGAGGAGTTCGTGCTGTTTCTCTGGCGCGACGACGACAAGCGCCTGCAACTGGTGGGCATGGTTCAAGGCGCGCTTAAAGTCAGCGATGAAAACGGCGTCACCCGCGCCCGCAACAGCTTTGCCGGCCTTTCTCTTGTCGATCCTGAAACGCTCAAGGCCCTGCCTCAGGGTGAGCGTCTGCCCCTGGACCTCGAGGTGGGCGAACTGGCGCGGCGCGTGGCTGAACGCATCAAGGCCAACGAACCGGCCAAGGCGGAGGGCGCCAAGTGAAGATACTGAACTTGCGCCACGTCGGGCTGTGGGCGGCAGCCGCGCTTTTGCTGGTCCTGGGCTACAGCCAGGCCAGCGGTTACATGAGCATTCGCGTGGCCACGAGTTCGACGCCATCGGCGGTCGGGCAGGCGGTGCGCTGGAATCTCGGCGCGGCCAGGCCCAACGTGGCCAACCGCCGCATCCTTTACGAGATCGGAGATGCCGGGTGCGCTGACAGCGCCCTGTTCACGGGCGGCATCAACGAATTCCAGGCTATTCAGGACAGCTTCAACAACTGGCGGCGTATTCGGGAAAGCGATCTGGACTTCGAGTTTGCGGGTTCCACCACGAACGCGGTGACCAGCGCCAGCGACAACCGCAACGTGCTGCGATTTGTGGGTAGCAACATTTCATCGGGCGTGTTCGCAGTGACCATCACGACGTTTGACACGACGACGGGCGAGATCCTGGACGCGGACATGGAGTTGAACGACCGCGACTTCACGTGGGACACCTTGGGCCAGTCGCGCACAACGGGGACTCCGGGCCGCGCCTACATTGAGAGCGTCGTTACGCACGAAATCGGCCACTTCGTGGGTCTTGACCACCCAGCCAACAGCCAGAGCACGCTTTACTTCGCATCCTCTCCGGGCCTCTTCAGCCAGGCGAGCCTTGAGCGCGATGACATTGCACCCATCATCCAGTCCTACCCGCACCCAAGCCTCAGTGATCCCGCGCTGGGCAGCGTCTCCGGAGTCGTCACAGATGCCATGGCCGCCGGCCAGTTTGGCGTGGGGGTGGTGCTGGTGGACCTCGCGACGGGCAGAAACGTCATTGGCCACGTGAGTGAGAAGCCGCCTGCGGGCAGCCTGGGCAGCTACCTGATTCAGGGCGTGCCGCCGGGGAACTACATCGCGTTCGCCCTTCCTATTCAGTCGAGCCAACTCGGCAGCTATTACGCCAGCGCGTTCACGAGCTTCTACCCGGTGGTGAGAGGTGTGGGCTTCAACACGGCGGGTGCGCCCGCGCTGATCAAGGTGGCCCCCGGTCAGGCGGTCACCGGGGCCAATCTCTCGCTGCCTGCCGCCGGTGGAAACCCCTTTGAACCCAACAACACCTCGGCGCAGGCCACAACCATGGCCAGTGGCGAGGCGGCGGTGGCCCAGATTACGCCGGCGGCGGACGTTGACTTCTTCAAGTTCACGGCGAGCGCCGGCCAGACCTGTGTGATTCGCGTACTCTCAGACGCCTTTGGCTTTGCGCTAAACCCCACCCTTACTCTGCTCGACACCAACGGGACGACGGTGCTGGCCAGCCCCATTTCGTCCCATCCGGCCTACCTTGCCAGCGCCAATGACCGCGACGGCGAGGCCTTTGACGCCAGCGGCGCGGACTACGACGCCGAGATCGTTTTCACCCTGCCCGCGGCCGGCACCTACTTCTTTGCCGTGGCTTCGCGCGCCGGTTTGACCGCCGGGCAATATCTCGTCACGCTGGAGCTGCGCGGGGCCGACACCTCGGCGGACACCATCGCCACAAAGATTTCCTCCAGCGCCGCGGGTGTGCCCGCCAACGGCACCTCCACTTTCACCATCAACGTAGAGCCACGCAACCAGTTCAACGTTTCGCTGGCGGCGCCCAACACCTATACCGTCGATCTGGTAGACCGCAGCGGCTCGCCCGTCATTCTTCAGACCCTCAGTTCCCAGAGCGCTCCCTTCAACTTTACGGTCACCGCCCTGGCTTCGCCCGGCACCCGAACCTATGGCTGCCGCGTCAATGGCGTGGATATGGCAGCCACGGTGCAGGTCAGCCATTTCGGGACGCTCTCGGCCGCGAACAGCCGCGTGATTCTTTCGGAAACCAGCGTCGTTGCCAACGGCTACGACACCTGCGCGGTACAGGTCCAGTTGAGGGACGGAGCCAACAACCTCTTTGCTGACAGCGCGGCCGCGGTGGTCATTTCAACGACCCTGGGCACGCTGGACAACGGCAGCGTCGCGGGGGCGTCGGTGCCTGGCGTCTATGACCCGGCCCTGGGGCTGTGGGTGGCCACGCTCAAGGCGGGTACCGTGGCGGGTCTGGGCAACGTCAGCGCCACGGCCAATGCGCAGCCCCTCAGCGCCCAGACCCTGACCTTTCTGCCCGTGGCCAGCGGTACAGGCAGCGGCGGCGGTGGTTCGCCAGGCGACAGCCAGGACGATGGGGGTGGTGGCTGCGCCGCCGGAGAAAGCGCGGCATGGCTGGCCATAGTGGGCCTGTTTCTGGCGGCCCTGGTCGCGCGTCGTATCAGCCGCGCTTCTTGAGTGCTTTGTCCAGTTCGCCGCGCATCTTGACGGCGAGTTCATCAATGGTCATGCGCTTGGCCTCGGCCTTGTCCTTGTTGCTCCGTACGTTCTTGACCTCGACGCTCTTGGACTCAAAGGGTGTCCGGGCGGCCTTTTCGAAGGCCTGAAACTCGCAGGTGCCGTCATAGATGGCGTAGAGTTCGGCGCCCATCCACCTTGGGTTCTTCACGAGTGTCAAGTTGAGTTCGAGGCGGACCAGAACGTCGTAATCCTTGCCCGCGCTGATCTTGTAGCCCAGATTCTCCATTTCTTTGGCGAGGGAAGCCACCGCGTCAGGGTCGGTGCACTCGATCTTGAGTGTGGGCTTCTGCCCCGAGGCGGGCTCGGGCTTGGGTTCCGGTTCCGGCTTGGGTTCGGGTTTGGGCTCGGATTTGGGCTCGGGCTTGACGATGTCCGGCCCCGGCCGGTCGGGTGTCTTGAGGTCGTTGAATTTCGGCAGGGCCTCAAGGCGCTTGCGCAGGTCTTCGTCGCCGGGGGCCAGTTGCAGGGCCGCGGTCAGGGCTTCGGCCTCCTTGCGATCGAGGGCGAAATCGTGGCAGAAGTCCGCGAGCTTGACGATGCTCGACAGGCTCTTGTAGTTCGTGGCCCGCTTGCGCAGTTCGAAGTGCTTGTCGCCGCGCGTATAGGCCCATTTGAGAAAAAGGGGCACGCCGTCGTTGCCCACCAGAGTGACGCCGGCTTCGGAAACGTCCTTGAGGACTCCTTCGACGACCTCGCCGGACTTGAGCTCGATCTTGACGCGCTCCACTTCCTCCTGCGCGCTCAGGGGGGGCAGCCCCAGGGCCAGCAGGGCCAGCAGGGCAAGACTCAGGGCAGCCTTCATGGCGAGACCTCCGTCGTGGGCAGGGATTCCGGTTCTTCGATTTTCTTTCCGTGCAGCAGGGCGTTGACCATGTCCGTGTAGGCCTTGGCCGGCGTTCGGGAGCGGATGATGGCGCTGCACACGGCGACGTGCCTGGCACCGGCTTCCGCCAGCTCGCCCACGTTTTGGGCCTTGATGCCGCCAATGGCGTAGATCGGCAGGCTCAGGGCGGGCACGACGGCCTTAAGCAGTGAAGGTCCCGAGACTTTGCTTACGCTCTTGGTTCGGGTGTCGTACATGGCCCCCAGGCCGATGTAGTCAGCCCCCTGGGCGGCAGCCGCCTGGGCTTCCTCAGGGCTGTGGCAGCTCATGCCGATCAGGGCTCCCCGGCCCAGGATGCGGCGGGCCGTAGACAGGGGCAGGTCCTCCTGGCCCAGATGGACGCCGTCGGCCTGGCTGGCAAGCGCGACATCGGCGCGGTCGTTGATGATGGTCAGGGCATCTCTGCGCCGGGCCCGCTCCACGAACTGCGTTGCGTATTCACTGAAATCCCGCGCCGAGAGGCGCTTCTCCCTGAGTTGAAAGCAGCGCGCGCCGGCCTCGAGCAGGTCTTCCAGCAGCGTGCGCCATGATCCGTGGCATAGCCTCCGCGTGATGATGACCATCAGGGGCTGCTTCGCGAGCCTCGCCAGCTGCGAGCTGGGCGCGTTGTGAAACAGTCGCTGCTCGGCTTCATACAGGGCGTAACGGGCCTGGGCGGCGGGCGCAGCAGCGGCAGCGGCCACCAGTTGCGCATATTCTTCAATGACGCGCAGGGCCTCCTGCGCGCGTTTGACCCCGGCAGCGGCGACATCGGCGCTGGTCCGCCGCGTGGCGGAGGCCCCCAGGTCCAGCCCCACGTCCCCGGCGACATCCCGCGCGGCAAGCAGCGCAGGCGCGGCCGGGCCCAGGGCCCTGATCAGCTCTTCGAGCTTGCGGCGTACGGCTTTGAGGCTCTGTTGCGCCGCGCTGTCATGGAGGATGAAGCGCGCATATTCTTCGGCGGTGCGAAGTCCTTCGCGGGCGCGGTTCAGGTTGGCATCCAGGATGCGGAGGACTTCCTGCATCGCGGCAGTATAGCCTTGAAAACGATGCTCGTCCCGTGTCTCGTGTTTGCGCGAACGTTGACAGGCCGGACCCGCTGCGGAGCTGACATGAGCAAGGATCATTCGAGTTACGCCCACCCTCTGACGGGGCGCTACGCCGCCAAGGAAATGCGCGAACTGTTCTCTGAACAGCGGCGCGTGGGGCTTTGGCGCCGCCTCTGGCTGGCGCTGGCGGAAAGCGAGCGGGAGCTGGGCCTCACGCAGATCAATGAAGACGCCCTGCGCCAGATGCGCGACCACCTCGACGACATCGACTTCGAGCGAGCGGCGCGGCTTGAGGCGGAGTTGCGCCACGACGTCATGGCCCACGTGCACACCTTTGGCGAGCGTTGTCCCGCCGCCATGCCCATCATTCATCTGGGGGCCACCAGTTGTTTCGTGACGGACAATGCCGACCTGATCCTGATGCGCGAGGGGTTGCGTCTGCTGCTGGCCAAGCTGCGGGGCGTGCTGGCGGCCTTTGCTGAGTTCGCAGCACGCGAGGCCGACACCGCCTGCCTGGGCTACACCCACTTCCAGGTGGCCCAGCCCACCACCGTGGGCAAACGCGCCACACTCTGGATGCAGGATCTGCTGTTCGATTTCGCGGAGCTCTCGCGCCTGGAGCGCGAAATGCCCCTGCGCGGCGTCAAGGGCACCACGGGCACCCAGGCCAGCTTCGTGGAACTCTTCGACGGCAACGACGCCAAGGTGCGCGAACTCGACCTCAAGGTGGCCCGGCGCATGGGCTTTTCCAGCGTGTTTGAAGTCAGCGGGCAGACCTACACGAGAAAGTACGACCACATGGTGTTGAGCGCCGTGGCGGGCATCGGCATTTCCGGCGCCAAGTGCGCCACTGACATCCGCCTGCTTATGGGGCTGGGCGAGTTGGACGAGCCCATGGAAAGCAGGCAGATCGGATCGTCCGCCATGGCTTACAAGCGCAACCCCATGCGCAGCGAGCGCCTGTGCAGCATCGCACGCTACCTGATCAACCTGCCCCAGAACGCGGCTTTCACGGCAAGCGAACAGTGGCTGGAACGCACGCTCGATGACAGCGCCAATCGGCGCATGACCATCCCCGAGACCTTTCTCGCCGCCGATGTCGTGCTCAGCCTGCTGCACAACATCGCCACCGGCCTCAAAGCCAATCATGCGGTCATTGCCGCGCGCCTGCGGCGAGAGCTTCCGCTCATGGCCACGGAGGCCATCATCATGGCCGCCGTCCGCGCCGGGGGAGACCGGCAGGCCATCCACGAAGCCATTCGTGTGCATAGCCACGCGGCCATTGCCCGCATGAAGACGGAAGGCGCGTCTGACAACGACCTCCTGGCCCGCCTCAAAGGGGACAGGCTTTTCGCAGCCATCGCCCCGGAACTGGACGGGCTGCTGGATCCACGGCGATTTGTGGGGCGCGCCCCGGGCCAGACCCGCGAGTTCCTGGAACGCTGTGTCAAACCGGTGCTGGCCGGCGGTGAGGCCAAGGGGGGCGACCGCCTCCAGGTCTGACTCAAAGCGGCCTCTGGCCACTTTTTCGCCGGGGCAGGTCAAACGGGCTTTGTCTCGATCTTCCGTCCGGCCTGCTTTCCAGCCGCCTCCCTGGCGTGGGCCTCCAATTGCCAGCGCAACGGCACGTCCTTCGGGTCAGGCTTTTACGTTTTTACGGTTCCACGATTAATGGACCGAAGGCACAATGTGCCTCCGTAAAGTAGCTCCGTGTGACGGCGCGAGCACTTGCTGGGCAGAACTCTGCTTCATTTGATCGGGGGCAAGCACCATGCAAGACGAAATCACGCATCCCGTCGGCCAGGTCCGAACCCTGCTTCACCAGCTCAACAACGACCTGAGCCTCATTATGGGCCACCTCGACCTCGCCCTGCACTCTGCGGGCGGCAATGAGAAGCTCCTCAAGCGCCTTGAAGCCAGCCGCGCTGCCACGCAACGCATGGCCGAGCATGTGCGGGAAAGCCAGAAGGCGATCAAGCGAGAATGCTGATCTTCGGACCGGCCCCTGAGCAGGGGGCAGGGGCGGGAGCCTCCCCTGCGGAGGCTTCGCGTTCGCATTCCATAAGTTGTTATTGTGATTGAGGTTGTGAATTGCGACCTGGCAGGCTGCTGAACAAGTGGCCCCGGCCGCTTTTCAGCCCGGTCGGGCCATAGGGAGTCTGGCCCGACCTTCATTTCAAGCGGTTTTTCAGCCGCTTGAAATGAGCAAGCCATCCATGGCTTGCGTCCGCAGGCCGTATTTCAGCGGTCTGCTAGAGCGTCGGCTCGGCGCGTACCCTGCGCCGGCCGGGCCTGACGAGGTCATCACAGATTTTTCATGGCGTCCTCGAACTCTTTTCGCCCCTTCCCGTTTGAACAAAGAGGAGGTAGTTCTACTCCCTCACGAAATGTTCACCACACTCGGGTCCCGGGGACGACCGAGTCCAGTCTTGGAGCGACGGCGAGGAAACCGTTGCTCTGCCAAGGAGGCCATCGTGGCTGCGAACAACCAGCAGGGTCAGCAGTACTATGAGCAGCCTGCCGACCAGGAGTATTACGGCCAGCAGGAAGCTCCGCAGGGCAGGGGCGGTGAGGATCTGACGGCTCTTGCCTCGGTGCCGTGGGTGGCGATTGCGCTGGCGGCCCATGTGATTTTTCTGGTGATCGCCTGGTTTATCGTCCCGGTTCTGCCCGAGACCAAGAAAGTGGACATCGTGCAGAGCGCGGTGGACACCCAGCCCATTCCGCCCGAACCTGAAATGAAGCCTCAGGAGCAGGTGGAGTACCCCAAGGATGAGCCTCCGCAGGAGAACCCCACGGAAGATCCCCGCATCACCGAGGATGCGAAGGACGACAATAACGAAGACCCCTCCGACCAGCCGAACAACGATCTGGCCCCGAACCCCAACGCCGACGACTCCAACGCTGAGTCGCCGCACCCCAACAAGGGCCCCAGCAGCGCGGTCGGCCTGGGTGGCGGCGCGGGCGGCGGCGGCGGTCGCGGCGGCAAGGGCGGCTTTGCCTATCGTCGCGCCCGTGGCGGTGGTGGCCGCAAGCATGAAGACCGTATGCGTGCCGCCCTGGAGTGGCTCAAGGATCACCAGAACTTTGAGGGCCACTGGAGCGCCACCAAGTTCAGCGAAGACAGCACCCGCAAGAACGCCCGCAAGACCTACAACCTTGAATTCATCGAGCCCGGCAAGCCCGAGGGTGACAAGGGCTGGGAAGCCAGCGTGGACATCGGCCTGACCGGTCTCTCGCTGCTGGCCTTCGTCGGCGCCGGCTTTGACCACAAGGAAGGCGACTATCGCGAAACCTGCCGCCGCGCCATCATGTACCTGCGTCGCGTGCAGGGCAATGACGGCTGCTTTGGCCCCAAGGATGACGACCACTTCGTCTACAACCACTCCATCTGCGCCATGGCCATGGCTGAGGCCTACGGCCTGTCCGGCGACGCGGCTCTGCGCAGCAACAGCGAGCGCGCCGTGGAGTTCATTGTTTCGGCGCAGAACCCCGGCATGGGCTGGCGCTACGGTGTGAAGTACGGCGAGAACGACAGCTCGGTCACGGGCTGGATGGTGCTCGCGCTGAAGAGCTGCAAGATGGCCGGTCTTGAATTCGACAGCCACAAGGTTTACGGCGACGCGGCCAAGTGGTTTGACGCCGTGACGGTGGATGTCAGCGGCTACCCCAAGACGGGCTACAACGCGCCTGGCACCGACAACGCGCGTCTTCGCACCAGCCAGGATTACCTGACCAACCCCTCGATGGACGCCATCAACGTGATGTCCCGCCTGTTCATGGGCGCCGAGGGCTGGGATGTGAACAACCGTACCATCAAGTCCCAGGCCAAGGCCATGAACGAGTGCCTGCCCGCCTGGGAACACCACAAGATTGACTACTACTACTGGTACTACGCCAGCCTCGCTCTCTTCCAGGTCGGCGGCAGCTATTGGGATGTCTGGGAAAAGGCCATGGCCAAGACCCTCCTTGACAGCCAGCGCGGCTTCCGCACGGAAGACAAGGGCAGCACCAAGGACACGCTGGATGAGCACGGAAGCTGGGACTCTGTGGATGCCTGGCACAGCTCCGGCGGCCGCGTCTATGCTACGGCCATCAACTGCCTGACGCTGCAGGTGTACTACCGCTATCAGAAGATTCAGAAGGAGAAGAAGTAACCCATCCTTTGAGACAAGAGGGGCGGCCAAGGGGCCGCCCCTTTTGCTTTTGAACGCTTGTTGGAGCATTCCGTTTAAGGTCTGACCGGGGAACTCTAAGGCCCTCAGGGGCAAGGGGGGTGTATGCGTGCGACGTTGGTTGCGGCGGTCATTCTGCTGATGGCGGGTGCAGGCCAGATCCGGGCCGACGGCGCGCCCTCGCGCCCCAAGCCCAAGCCGGAAAGTCCCAAGGAGGCACCCAAAGAAGCCCCCAAAGAAGCCCCCAAGGAACAGCCGAAGAAGAGCCCCGAGGAATCAGCGGTACGGATTACGGCCGCACTGGAATGGCTGCGCGATCACCAGAACTTTGCAGGCCACTGGAGTGCAAACCAGTTCGGCGACGACTCCATCCGCAAGGAAGCCAGGAAGACCTACAACCTTGACTTTGGCGGCCCCGGCAAGGAGAGCGCCGACAAGGGCTGGCAGGCGCTCGAAGTCGGCGTGACCAGCCTGGCCGTGCTGGCCTTCGCGGGGGCCGGACATGACCACAAAGGCGGCGACTTCAAGGAGACCCTGCGCCGCGCTGTCCTGAGTCTGAGGCGCAGCCAGGGCAACGACGGCTGCATTGGCAGCAAGGACGAAGACCAGTTCGTCTATGCCCATGCAGCGGCCACCATGGCCCTGGCCGAGGTTTACGGTCTATCCGCTGACAATGCCCTCAAAGCGGTGGTGGAAAGCGGCGTGAAGTTTCTGCTGGAGGCGCGCAACCCCGGCAAGGCCTGGCGCTACGGCGTCAAGCCCGGCGACAACGACACCTCGTTCACGGGTTGGGCGGTGCTCGCCCTGAAGTCTGCCAAACTTGCCGGCATCGAGTTCGACACCAAAGAGGCCTTTGCAGGCGCGGCGTCATGGCTTGATGAAATGACGATAGAGACGAAGGAAGGCTACAAAACCGGCTACAACACGCCGGGCGGCAGTCAGGCTCGCCTGCGCTCGGCCCAGGAATTTGAACTGAACCCGACCATGGAAGCCATCAACGTCACCCTTCGCCTGTTTATGGGAGACAAGGGTTGGGATGCCCGGCACAAGGTGATTGCCTCCCAGGCCAAGGCCGTGGGCGAGTGCAAACCGGCGTGGGAAGCCGACAAGATTGACTTTGTTTACTGGTGGTGGGCGACGCTGGCCATGTACCAGTTGGGCGACAAGCATTGGGAGTCCTGGGGACCGGCCATAGAGAAGACCCTGATGACTTATCAGAGGGGATTCCGCGTGGAAGACAAGGGCACCACGGCTGCGAACCTGGACGAATACGGCAGTTGGGACGCCGTGGATGCCTGGTCCACCGCCGGAGGCCGGGTCTACGCCACGGCCCTCAATGCGCTTACGCTGGAAATCGTGGACCGGGCGGGGCGCACCTACAAGCGGGTGAAGACGGAAGAAAAGTAGTCCAGCCGGGAGAGACGGCAGGGGCCGTTGAAGAAGTGGCGAGTGCCACTTTTTCAACGGCCTGCTAGTATCTCGGCCCATGTCGCGCAAGAAACGCCGCAATCAGAAATCGGGAGGACTGGCCCCGGCCGGCACACCGGCGTCCCCGCCCTCCGTGCCGCTGACGCCCTCCCTGGGTCAGTCGGCGGGCAGCGCCTCGCCCCAGCCCAAGGTGGAAGTGCAGACCCCGGGCGCCGTGACTACAGCGACGGCGCCCGAGCACCAGCCCGCCAAGGATGAACCCTCCCGATCCGGCCGCTGGTTGCCCGCGCCCCTGGCGGTGCTGGACGCCGATTACTCCCAGGTGCTGCGCATGCGCAACGTGCGCTACCTGATTGTGATCAGCGCCGTCGTCGGTGCCCTGGTGTTCGGCTGGTACCTCAGCTCGATCTTCGTTCCGCTGCTCATTGCGCTGGCCCTTGCCTACATGCTCAACCCGCTGGTGGAGGCGTTGGAGCGGCGCGGCGTCTCGCGCATGCGGGCGGTGATACTCATCTTTCTGGCAGTGGTCGCGGCCTCCACGGCGGCGGGCATCTGGTTCGTCGCTTCACTGGTGAAGGACGTGCGGAGCATCATCGAGGAAACCGATGCCGTGCTTTCGGAGTTCGAGGGCAAGCAGGATGAGTGGGTGGGCCAGTGGAACGAGAATGCCCCCCCCTGGCTGAACGTGGACCCCGAAGAACTGACGGTGCGCAAGCTGCAGGAGTGGGTGAAGGACATGGTCACACCGCCGCGCGCCGAGACTTCGCCGGCCGAGCGGCAGGCGGCCTCCGCCCAGGCTTCGGCCAAGGCCTCGCTTCTGTCAACCTTCCAGCACCTGGACAAAGACGCAAGCCTCACGCTGGATCCGGGCGAACTCAAGGCCAGCGCCATCAAGGAGCTGGACAAGAACCACGACGGCACCGTCTCGCCAGAGGAGTATTTCGCGCGCTTTGGCGCCGGGGCCCTGAGCGACAGCGGTCAGCGCGTGGTGGCCAGCGGCGCCCAGGATGCCGCCAAGGGCGTGTTTTCCGCCGTGAGCGAGGGTCTCTTCACGGTGCTGTATTTCGCCGTGATGACCATTCTGATCCCCATTTACACCTGGTTCTTCCTGCTGGGCCTGCCGGGCATCGTCAACGCCGTGGACCACTACCTGCCGGCAGCCCAGCGTCCGCGCATCCGCCGCCTGCTCAGTCAGATCGACAGCATGGCCAAGGGTTTCTTCCGCGGCCGCCTGATTGTCATCTTCATCATAACGGTGCTGACGACCATCCTCTTCGTCGCACTGGGGGTGCGCTACGCGTTCGTGCTCGGGCTGCTGGCTGGCGTGGGCATCATGATTCCCCTGTTCAGTTTCATCTTTTCCATGATCCCGGCCATCCTGCTGATGGCCATTGCGCCCGAGCCCAGTGTCGGTGCCATCATCACCATGGTGGTGTTGTTCTCGGCCATCCAGGCCTTTGAGCAGTACTACCTCACGCCCAAGCTGTTGGGCGACGCCGTCGAGCTGCACCCCGTCACCCTGCTGGTAGGCGTGTTCGTCATGAGCAGCCTGTTTGGCCTGTTTGGCGCGCTGCTGGCCGTGCCCCTGACGGCCCTGGCCAAGACGCTGGGGCGGGAGTTCCTGCTTCCATACTTCAAGAGCCTCGCTGAAGAGCAGTCCCCGGAATCCAGGCACACTCGAGTCATCGCGAGAACATGAGCCGGCCCAAGGAAAAGCTTGATGCCCACGCCGACAGCATACCCGGCGCCATTCGTGTCGCGGCGCGGGCCATGATCATCGAGCACGGCAGGCTGCTCGTCATGAACTACCGCGATGACCAGGGCCATTGGTGCGTCACCCCCGGCGGAGGCGTGCGGAAAAAGGAAACCCTCAAGGCGGGGTTGAGGCGCGAAGTGGAGGAAGAACTGGGCCTGAAGCTGGATGTGGGCGACATCGTTTACGTGCGCGAGCTGCTGGGCGCCTCGGCCAAGGTTCTGCACGGGGGCATCACTGAAGACACCCATCAGCTCGAGGTTTTCTTCCGCTGCAAGCGCCTCAATGAGCCGCGTCTGGGCCCCACTCCCGACAAATACTGCACGGGCTTTGAGTGGGCGGCGCTTGATGAACTGCCGCGCCGCCACTTCTTTCCGGAGGTGCTGGCCGATCGACTGGCGGCGGACGTGGCATCGGGCTTCATGCCCATCAACAACTATCTGGGCGACGCATGATCGGCGCACTGGCCATGGGGCTGCTTGACCTGCTGCTGCCCCGCCATTGTGTGGTCAGCGGCCGGCCCCTGGCCAACGACGAGCCGGGCTGCGTGGCGCCGGAAGTGCTGCGCCAGGCAAAGCTGACGGCGGGCGACTATTGCTCCCGTTGCGGCGCCCGCCAGGGCGAGGGAATCGGCGCCATTCACGGTTGCGGACGATGCGAGGAGTTCAAGGAAGGATTTGGCACCCGCGAAGTGTGCGCCGTGGGGGACTATGAAGGCGTGCTGCAGAGCCTGTGCCTGGCGCTCAAGTTCGGCGGTGAACGTGCCGCCGCCGCGCCATTGAGCCACTACCTCATCCAACTGGTCTTCGACCGCGGCCTTGCCGACAAAGTGGATGCCGTCGTGCCGGTGCCGCTGCATCCCCTGCGGCAGTATCAACGCGGCTACAACCAGGCCGAACTGCTGGCGCGGCCCCTGGCCCGCGCCTTGAGCAAGCCCCTGTGGAACGACGTGTTGAGACGGCGCCGCAGGACGAAGGCGCAAAGCGAACTGTCGGCGGCCCAGCGACGCAGCAACGTGGAGGATGCCTTTGAGGTGCGCCCGCGCCGCGCCGCGCGCGTGGAAGGCCGGTCACTGCTGGTGGTGGACGACGTAATGACCACCGGCGCCACCCTGGCGGCCTGCGCCAAGGCCCTGAAACGGGCCGGAGCCAAAGCGGTGCTTGGCGCCGTGATCGCCCGATCCACGGTGGGGGCGGACACCTGAATTCGGCCTTCAGGGTCCGGTAACTTGAGGGTTTGTGCCCGGCCCGACACCTGGCCGCCAGTTTTTCTCAACTGTCCTGCCCCATCCTGCCGAAGAACGAAAGCGGCGCAGTGCCGCTTCACTTCTTGAATCGACGGGTGGGTGGATCATGGCATCACGCAGAAGCGGAAGAAGGGGTGCGGGCGGACGGGGCTTCCTGATGGCGGGCGGCGCCCTGTTGCTGGCGGGCGCCTGTCTGGGCGGCTACTTCCTTATGGGCTCGCCCAGCGCGGCCACGGCCGACGCCTCCATTGCCGGGGCCCTTCCCGGTCCGGCCGGAGAGCAGGGGGCGCCGGGAACGGCAGCCCCTGCCGTGAGCATCTCCCAGATTGACCGGGCCCTGGCTGAAGTTCAGGGCTCCATCGCCGCGAGCGAAGGCGACGCCCGGGAGAAGGCCCTGCGTGACGGCTACGCGCGCCTGGTGACCCTCCTGGAGGGCCCCCTGCCCGTGACGGAGCGCGAGCGGGTGATTCAGGCCTTTCATCCCGTAACGGACGAACTCTTCCTGAGCTCGGTGCACAACGAATTCTCTGTCAACTACGTGGCCAAGAGCGGCGACAGTTACGAAAAGATCGCCCGCGGCGCCGGCATCTCGCTGAATCTCCTGACCGATCTGAACAACCTGCCGCGCGGGGCCAAGAACCTGCAGGTGGGGCAGAATCTCAAGCTGCCCAAGGCGCCGCCGCGCATCGTGGTTCGGAAGACGGAGTACTGCGCCAGCGTCTACTTCGGCAACTGGATGGTGCGCCAGTATGTGGTGGCCCACGGCAAGAACAACAACACGCCCGTCGGCAAGACCACCATCAAGGACATGGGCATCGACCCCGAGAAGAGCGCCCGTGGGGCTAACGATCCGGTGGCTGAAATGAAGCTGCGCTGGATCGGACTCAACAAATACAACGACCGCACGGGCTTTGGGTTCCACGGCACCCAGTATCCCGAGAGCATCCCGGGCCAGACCTCCAAGGGCTGCATCCGCATGCGCGACGAAGATGTGGTCGAGCTCTACGACATCGTCCGCCCCGGCAATGAAGTCGAAATCCGGGCCTGAACGAGCACCCCTTTCATCACCACTACCCTCTCCAGGAGTCCTTTCATGAAGCGCGTATCCCTGATGCTGGCCTTTGCCCTCTTTGCCGCGGGCTGCACGGTGACCAAGACCGGACAGGTGGTCCAGCACGACGAACCCTCGCCATTGCCCCAACCTGCCAAAGTCGTCGAGGCGGATGCTGCCCCGACCGGCGACCACCTGGGCGACCCCACCTTCGAGCGCGAGGTGGTCAAGGATGCGACCCGCGAAGAAGCCGCGCCCCAGCCCGCCAAGGCCGAGCGCGACCCCGAACTCGAGCGCGGCATGCAGTTGCTGGCCGCGGGCGACCTGCGCAAGGCCCGCATGGCCTTGAGCGTCGCCATCACGCGTGTCCTGCCCGTGGCGGAGGAGGCCGAGGCGCTGGAGGCGCTGAAGCAGATCAACGGCAAGATTTTTTTGAGTACGGGGGACATGGGCGACTGTGAGTTCTACGAGGTGGTGGCCGGTGACACCCTCAGCACCATCGCGCAGCGCAAGGGAACGACCGTTGAAATGATCCAGCGCCTCAACGGGCTCAAGGGCACCCGCATTTCCGTGGGGCAGAAGCTCAAGCTGCTCAAGGGCACCTTCACGGTGACCGTGTGGAAGGACCGCTTCGTCATGGACCTCAAGCTGGACAGCGCCTTCATCCGCCGCTACCGCGTGGGTCTGGGCGTTGACGGCTGCACGCCTCTGGGTGAGTTCGTGGTCAAGAACCGCATTCCGGAGCCCGCGGACGGCAGCTACCCCTTTGGGCACGAGAAACACCGTCTGGGCAACCGCTGGCTGGGCCTCAAAAGCGACGCCGGACACAAGGGCTACGGCATCCACGGCTGCCGCCCGGAAGAGGAAGGGTCCATCGGCACCGAGTGCTCCCAGGGCTGCGTGCGCATGGCCAGGGCGGATCTCGAGGAGTTCTACGACATCGTTCCGGTCGGCACCAAAGTCGTCATCATTGAGCGCGGCAGCGGTCCACAGGTATCGAAGTAAGTCACGCAGGCGTAACGAGAGACAGACGCAGGCGGCCCTGGCAGCAGGCAGAGGCCGCCTGCGCAAGTTTTTCGCCCTTGGCATGGCAAGCGCATGGCAAACTGGCGTCATGCCGGAAAGCCCCAAAGCTGTCCTGCCCGAGCGCAAGGCCGCCAGCCGCGCAATGCTGGCGTCAGGCCTGGCCTTCGGGCTGCTGTTTCTGCTGGGACTGACCGGCCTGGCAAGCGTAACGCTCTTTTACATTGAGATGGACCCCGCCATGGGCCAGGGCGAACTGGAGGACAGGGTCAGTTCCATTGTGCGCTTCGTCGATGGCTGGCAGGAAGGCGGCCCGCGCCTTGGCTTGATCACTCTGGTTCACCGATACGGCTCTTACGTCGCGCTGGTGCTTTGCGGCTGGGCCGGCCTGGAATGTTTTCTGGCCGGCGGCGCCCTCAAGGCAAGCGCCTGCGATGGCGCGCGGCAGGCGGCGCGCTGGGTGCGCCCGCTGGCTTTGGTGGGAGGGGCGGTGCTGTTGCTTTCCGTTGGCGCGCAGATTGTCGCGGGCGCGGCGGCGCAGCGGGCCATGAGCGAGCTGCGGCTGCCCACGGGCACGGGCTCTCCGGCCTCACTGGCCGAGAGCGACCGCATTGCGAAGTCCCTGGCCGAGATGGGGGGAGGCTCGCTTCAGTCTCGAGATGAAGAAGTCGTGACGCTGCACATGCGGGAGATGAATTACCCGCTGGGTTTTGGGGCCATTTTGCTGCTGTTCGCTGTGGCCGCCATCCGGCGTGCCGCAATTGTGCTTGACGCTGAACCGCGCAAGGCGGTAGACGTTTCCAAGTAGTCTCACCCCCGACAGAGTCCACCACCATGCGCCTCAACCTGACGCTGTCGAGTCTGATTGCTGTTGTTGCAGCCTTTGCGGCGGGCCCCCTGCTCGCCGGCGAGAACGGCCACCACGGAGTCGATGGCGCGAAGCTTGGGCTTTGGCTGGTGATCCCCTTTGCTGGGCTCCTGCTTTCCATTGCGCTGTGCCCGCTGTTTGCGCCCAAGTTCTGGCATCACCACTACGGCAAGGTTTCCGCGGGCTTTGGCCTCATTGCCGTACTCCTGATGATCGTGATCGGAGAGGGCAACGGCGGCGGCTTCATGCCCACGTTGCAGAGCGCTGCCCACGTCTACCTGCTTGATTACGTGCCGTTCATCGTGCTGCTGCTGGGCTTGTTCACGATCGCGGGCGGCATCTACATTCGCGGTGACTTCCGCGGCACGCCCCTGACGAACACCATGTTCTTGCTCGTGGGCACTGTGATCGCGAGCTGGGTGGGAACGACCGGCGCCTCCATGCTGATGATTCAGCCGGTGTTGCGCGCCAACAAGCATCGCAAGAAGAAGGTCCACATCATTGTCTTCTTCATCTTTCTCGTGTCGAACATCGGCGGCTCGCTGACGCCGCTGGGCGATCCGCCCCTGTTCCTGGGCTTCCTCAAGGGCGTGAGCTTCTTCTGGACCTTCCACCTGCTGCCCGAGACGCTTTTCTGCGCGATTTCATTGCTCGTTCTGTTCTTCCTGTTCGACACCGTCATCTATCGCAGCGACACGTTGCCCGCCCCCGACCCCGCCCAGCCCAAAGAACGCTTTGGCCTGGCCGGCGCCCACAACCTGATATTCCTGGGCGGCCTCGTCGCCGCCGTTGTCGGGTATGGCAGCCTGCAGAAGGCCGCTCCCTTCTATGACTCCGAAGCCTCGGAGCACGAGAAGGCCGAGGCCACCCTGCTCGAGGGTTACGCTTCCGAGGCCGAAAGCAAGAAGCTGGATGACCCCGGGGCCGAAGCCGCCCGCATCAAGGCATTGCTGGCCAAGGTGGAGGATCAGGAGTGCGTGTGGGGCTATGCGTCAACGTTGGAGCGCGACGAAGCCGTGGAGGTCGAGGATCTGGCCCTGCATGAAGCCTCCAAAGACACGCCCAAGGAAGCGGCCCTGCGCAAGAAAGTGATGTCGGCGGTGCAGCTTTTCCGCGCCGACATTGACGCCGAATACCGCGAGGTGGACGCCAAGCTGGCACAGGCCGCGTCGGACCCGGCAACGGCCTCCAAGTCCCTGGACGAAGCCCGGGCCGCCTTTGCCAAGACGCTGCGCGCCCATGCCAGCGCCGTGTTGGCAGTGCCCCGCGACAAGGCGGTCAAGTCCGTCCACCTTGGCTCCGTGGGGCACCTGCCCTTCAGCAACATGGCGCGCGAGCTGCTGATCCTGGTCATGGCAGCCCTCTCGCTGTACACGACACGCAAGGCCATCCGCGACCTGAACAACTTCAGTTGGGCCCCTATTCAGGAAGTGGCCAAGCTGTTTGCGGGCATCTTCGTCTGCATGGTGCCGGCGCTTGCCATTCTCGCCGCCGGCAAGGAAGGGGCCCTGGCCTTCATCGTCAACGGCGTCGAGTATCCCTGGCAGTACTTCTGGGCTACAGGCGCACTCTCGAGCTTCCTTGACAACGCTCCGACCTACCTTGTGTTCTTCCAGACGGCACAGGCCACGCCTATGTCGGTCTTTGCCGCGCGCGGCCTGGACCCTGACCCCGTCAGCGCCCTGGTCAACATGCCGCACATCATTCTTGTGGCCATTTCCTGCGGTGCGGTGTTCATGGGAGCCAACACCTACATCGGCAATGCGCCGAATTTCATGGTCAAGGCCATTGCCGAGCAGAACGACATCAGAATGCCGGGCTTCATCGGCTACATGCTGTGGAGCGTGGCCATTCTCGTTCCGCTGTTCGTCGTGCTGACCCTGCTGTTCCTGCGCTAGAGCGCTTTGCGGTGCCAGTTCGAGCCTCCCTTGGCGCTGTCCGGAATTCGCCGGGGTGTGGGCGCATTTCGATTGTGTTTGTTTCAAACTTCGTTATTTATTGCCCAGCCTCAAGGGAGGCTGCGGGCGGGGCAATGGGTATGACCCATGCTATTAGCGGCGGCATTAGCACCCATGGTACTGGCGGTGATTGCGCCGGCGCTCCATCGGGTCGCGCCTGACCAGGCGGGGCGCGTACTGGCTTTGGCCGTGGCCGCTCTGTTTTCGCTGTTCGCCCTCACGCCCCACGAATCCGAGCCGCTGGTTTACGCCTGGGCACCCTCCCTTGACCTGCATGTCAGCCTTCTGTTCGACGGGTTGGGCAAGCTGATGGCGCTGATCGTCAGCGGCATCGGCTCGCTGATTCTTCTCTACGCCAATGGTTACCTGCACGGCGATGGGCGCCTGGCGCGCCTCTATGCCGCGCTGCTCGCCTTTATGGGCGCCATGCTGGGTGTGGTGCTCGGCGGCAACCTGCTGTTCATCTTCGTGTGCTGGGAACTGACGAGCGTCACTTCGTTCATACTCATCGGCTTTGACCACGAGCGCCCGGCGGCCCGCGCGGCTGCCCTTCAGGCCCTGCTGGTGACGGGGGCGGGAGGGCTGTGCCTGCTGGCGGGCGTTATCCTGCTGGGATTGGCCGGCGGAAGCTATGAGTTGAGCGAGCTGGCAAGGGCTCCCGGCTTGCGCGAACACGGCCTCTATGTGCCGGCCCTGCTGTTCATACTGGCGGGGGCTTTCACCAAGTCCGCCCAGGTTCCCTTCCACTTCTGGCTTCCAGGCGCCATGGAGGCGCCCACGCCCATCAGCGCTTACCTGCACTCGGCCACGATGGTGAAGGCCGGCGTCGTATTGCTGGCCCGCCTCAACCCCGCATTGGGGGGCACAGAACTCTGGTTCGGCATGCTGTGCGGCTTTGGCGGCGCGACCATGCTGGTGGGCAACCTGGGTTCGCTGTTCCAGACGGACCTCAAGCGCGTGCTCGCCTATTCCACCGTGGGCATGCTGGGCACGCTGGTCCTGCTCATCGGAATTGGCACCCAGGCCGCGATGGCCGCCTGCGTGACCATGCTGGCCGCTCACGCGCTATACAAGGGCGCCCTGTTTATGGTGGCGGGCGGCGTGGATCACTCCGTTCACACGCGCGATACGACCGTACTCTCCGGCCTGGGCCGCGCCATGCCCATCACCTGGGCGGCGGCGACTCTGGCGGCGCTTTCGTGCATGGGGGTGCTGCCGCTGCTGGGATTCATTGCCAAGGAAAAGAGCTATGTGGCGGCCCTGGGTGCGCCGGAGTTTGCGCCATGGATTGTCGCGGCTTCGGTGGCGGCCAATGCCGCGGCCTTTGCCATGGCTGCCATTGTGGGTGTTCGGCCCTTTCTGGGCCGCCCCATGGAACAGGGCGAGCATGCCCATGAGGGCGGCTTTGACCTGTGGCTTGGACCCTTGGCGCTTGGCCTGTGCAGCCTTTGGCTGGGCGCCGCGGCGGGTTGGCCCGCGGCAGGCCTGTTGGAGGCCGCAGCGGGCTCCGTTCACGGCAGCGATTTCGAAGTCACCGTGAAGCTCTGGGCCGGGACAGAGGGCGTTTACGGCCAGGCCCTTCTGCTCAGTGGCGCGACCGTGGCCATGGGCGCCGTTTTGTTTGCCTTGCGCTTGCCTTTGCGAAGGCTGGCGGCCGGACTGGGCTTTGCGGCAGCCCTGGCGCCGCAGCGCGTCTATCAGCTCATGTACGAAGGCAGCCTCGGCGCGGCAGCGCTGCTCACTCGCCGGGTGCAGAACGGCCTGCTCAATTCATACGTGCGCACGGTGGTGCTGGCCCTGGTGGGCATCTCGCTGTGGTCGCTGTGGCGGCAGCCGCACCTGGTGGTTTCGTTCAGTGTGGGCGAGATCCGGACCAATGAGATAGGCATCGTGGCGCTGATTCTGGTTTCGTGCCTGGTGGCGGTGCGCTCGGAAAGCCGCATGGCGGCCATCGTGGCCCTGGGCGTGGCCGGCCTGGGCGTGACGCTGGTGTTTGCGCTGTTCAGCGGCCCCGACCTGGCCATGACTCAGATCATGGTCGAAACGCTGACGGTGCTGTTGTTCGTGCTGGTGTTCTACCACCTGCCGCAGTACGCGCGGCTATCCAGCAGCTATGAGCGTGTTCGCGACCTTGCGGTCTCGACGGTCTTTGGCGGCCTGATGACGGTGCTGGTGCTGGCGGCCTCAACGGACATTCTGGACGCGCCCCTGAGCGAGTTCTACGCGCAGCAAAGCTACCTCAGGGGGCATGGACGCAACGTGGTCAACGTGATTCTGGTGGACTTCCGCGCCCTGGACACCCTGGGTGAAATCACCGTGCTGGCCGCGGCGGCCATTGGTGTGGTGGCCATGCTTCGGTTGAAGCCCGCGCGCAAGGGGGGAGCATGAATTCGCTCATCCTGCGCACGACGACGGGCTTCCTGCTCTCTCTGCTGATGCTGTTCTCGGTCTACCTGATGCTGCGCGGTCACAACGCGCCGGGAGGCGGCTTCATCGGCGGCCTGACGGCGACGGCCGCCCTGACGCTGTATGCCTTTGCCTTTGACGTGGCGACGGTGCGCAAGATGCTGCGCCTGGACCCTTTGTCCATCGCCGGCCTGGGGCTGGCGCTGGCGCTCTGCAGCGGCCTGCCGGGCATGGTGGGGGGCGATGCCTACCTGACGTCGCGCTGGGCCGTGCTGCTGCTTCCGGACGGGGCGGAGATTCATCTCGGCACGCCCCTGTTGTTTGATTTCGGTGTCTACCTCGTGGTTATCGGGGTGGGTTGCGCGGTGTTGCTGACCATGGCCGAGGAGCGCGGCGAATGAACACTCTCATGGCCCTCCTCATCGGCATTCTGTATGCGTCGGGCATGTACATGGTGCTCAGGCGCAGCATGGTCAAGCTGATCATCGGCCTGGCCCTGCTTTCCCATGCAGCGAATCTGCTGATCTTCACCATGGCGACTTTGCGGCGCGACCGGCCCCCGCTGATTGGCGAAGGCGAGACGGCCCTGGCGGCCCCCTATGCCGATCCCGTGCCGCAGGCCCTGATTCTCACGGCGATCGTGATCGGGTTTGCCGTGTCCGCCTTTGCCGCCATCATGATTCACCGCGTGTATCAGACCACGGGCACCGACGACCTCGACCAATTGCACACCACGGACTCATGAACCTGCTCCTTGTTGCGCCCATCCTGCTGCCCCTGCTCACCGCGGCGCTCTGCCTGCTGGCGTGGAAGTCGGTGCGCGTGCAACGCTGGCTTGGCGTTGCGGGTTCGGCCGCGCTGCTGGCATCGGCGCTGGCCCTGTTTGCAGAGGTTCACGTGCGGGGCATTGCCGTGTCCCACGCGGGCGAGTGGGCTGCCCCCTTTGGCATCACGCTGGCGGCGGATCTGCTGGGCGCGCTCATGGTCGTGCTCGGGGGCATCGTGGGGCTCATGGTCTCGGTGTACTCCCTGGGCAGCATCGATGAAGGTCGCGAGCGCTTTGGCTTTCACCCTCTGGTTCAGATCCTGCTCATGGGTGTGTGCGGCGCGTTCCTCACGGGCGACCTGTTCAACCTCTACGTGTGGTTTGAGGTGTTGCTCATGGCCTCCTTCGTGCTGACGGCCCTGGGCGGCGAGCGCGCGCAGATGGAGGGCGCCATCAAGTACGTGACCCTCAACCTGGTCTCTTCGGCGATCTTCCTGGCCGCCCTGGGCCTGTTGTATGGCCTGACGCATTCCCTGAACATGGCCGATGTTTCGCTGCGCCTGGCCCGGCTGAATTATCCGGCCCTGGAGAACCTGCTGGCGGTCCTGTTCTTCATCGCCTTCGGCATCAAGGCCGCGGTGTTCCCGCTCTTCTTCTGGTTGCCGGCGTCCTACCACACCATGCCCGTGTCGGTGTCGGCGCTGTTTGCGGGCCTTCTGACGAAGGTGGGCGTCTATGCACTGATCCGCGTTTTCACGCTGGTGTTCCGCGACGATGTCGAGTTCGTCAAGGAGCTCATGCTTGTCGTTGCCTGCCTGACCATGGCCGTGGGCGTGCTGGGGGCCGTCGCCCAGATGGAGATGAGGCGCATCCTCTCCTTTCACATCGTCAGCCAGATCGGCTACATGATCATCGGGCTGGCGCTGATGACCCCGCTGGCCCTGGCGGGCACGGTGTTCTATCTGGCGCACCACATCATCGTGAAAACGAACCTGTTTCTGGTGAGCGGGGCGGTGGCCCGCGCCACAGGCAGCTTCGAGTTGAAGAAGTCGGGAGGGCTCTATGCCGCGCAGCCGGGGCTGGCCCTGCTGTTTCTGGTTCCCGCGCTTTCTCTGGCGGGCATTCCGCCTCTGTCGGGGTTCTGGGGCAAGTACATCCTGGTCAAGGCGGGCCTGGAGAGCGGGCAGGTCGTGCTTGTCGTCGTCGCCCTGGCTGTCAGCGTGTTCACCATGATCTCGATGATGAAGATCTGGAGCGAGGCCTTCTGGAAGCCGCACCCGCTGGGCCTGACCCCCGCGCCGGTGGGGCTTCTGAACGGGCCCATCGCCGCCATGGCCGCAATGACCCTGTTGATCGGCTTTGGCGTGGAGCCGGTAATGCAGCTGGCCGAGCGTTCGGCGCAGCAGTTGCTCGATCCGCAGAGCTACATTACGGCCGTGCTGGAGGCCCGCCGATGAAGCCCTTTCTCTGGAACATCGCGCTGGCCTTCGTGTGGGTGACGGTGACCTCCACGTTCACGCTCGAGAATCTCGCCTTCGGCGGCGTGATGGGCTTTGTGCTGCTGCTGGGCATCCGCCGGGCCCTGGGCGAGACCACTTACTTCGAGAAGCCCTGGGTGGCGCTCAAGTTCGCGCTGTTCATGCTCAAGGAAATCCTGGTCTGCAATCTGCGTGTGGCCCTGGAGGTGCTCACGCCGCGCCACCACATGAAGCCGGCCATTATCGCGGTCCCGCTGGATGTCACGAGTGACGCGGCCATCACGCTGCTGGCCAACATGCTGACCCTGACGCCCGGCACCTGCAGCCTGGACGTCTCCGACGACCGCAAGACGCTTTATGTTCACGCCATGTACGTTGACAACGCCGACGAGCTGCGTGCCTCGATCAAGCGCGAGTATGAAGCGCGGGTTCTGGAGCTGCTGCGATGACACTGGCCTTGACAAGTCAAGATGTTCTGGTGGTGCTGGTGGGAACCCAGGCTCTGGCGCTGGTGATTTCCATGGTGCGCCTGGTGCGCGGGCCGACCCTGGCGGACCGCGTGGTGGCCTATGACCTGATGGCGACGATCACCGTGGGGCTGCTGGCCCTGGTGTCCATGGCTTTTGACGCGCGCGTGCTGCTGGATGTTGCCGGCGTGCTCGCCCTGGTCATGTTCATTTCGACCATTGCCTTTGCCCGCTATATCGAGAAACGCTCATGAGCCTTCACGAAATCATTGCACTTGCGCTCGCCGGCGTCGGCTGTGTTTTCACGCTGCTGGGCGCTATCGGCGTGTTCCGCATGCCTGACGTCTTCATGCGCATGTCCACCTCGGCCAAGGCTTCCACGCTGGGCGTGACTTCGCTGGTGCTGGCCTCGGCGGTGTTTCACGCCGAGCTGAGCCTCACGGTGCGGGCCCTGTTCGTGGTCTGTTTCGTGTTCATGACCGTGCCGGTGGCCTCGCACCTGATTGGCCGCGCCGCCTACGTCAGCGGCGCCAAGCTCTGGCCGAGAACCGGCGAAGACGCGCTCAAAGGCAAGTACGACCGCAGCACCCGCGTGCTGCGCGGAGACAGCGTGCGGATGCCGAAGTCAGGGAGCTGAAGCTGCTTCAGGTTCGGGGCCAGAGCACGAGCCAGGCTACGGCGCCCAGGATCGCGATGAGCGCCGCGAGCAGCAACAAGGCCCGTGCCGCGCCGCGGTGGTTGGCGGCGGGAGTCGGGGCGCTGAGCCCCCGCGTGACGAGTTCAGCGCGAATGCGCCGCACGGTGGTCTGGGAAGTTCTTACGGTGGCCACTTCCTGCAGAGGCGGCAGGTTCACGACGTTGGTGTCCGTGGGGTTCTCGCCGTGAATCTGGCGGGCCTGATCGAGTTGTTCCTGCGGCACCTCGACTGTGAAGCGGCCCTGGCGCGATCCAACGCGGGCGTCAATCTGGTTGGCTTCGAGAAAAGTGCATACAAGGCGCGCTGTAAGCTGGTCGTCTTCGGCGCTCAATACGGCCCATTCTCGCGTGTCGCGAGGCTCCCAGCGGATGCGTTTGCTCTCCGACATGCCTTGAAGTGTGCCAAAGGTTGCAGCGACCGCCAGTGCGAAACAGCATGAACAGAAAGTAGGGGCCTTCGACTTTTGGGGGTGAGGGTCGGACGGGTTTTGTCGAAGGCCCCGTCAAGCACGCGCAGGGACAGCTCTTGTCCCTGCGCATTCAAGACAGACCCGGAAAGGCAGGCAGTAGCGGGGAGCTCGCGCTGTGGGTGAACACAGTCGGTCGAGTAAGTCCGGGTCGTGAAGTTCAGCGCCTTGGCCTGCCTGGGTGTGCGTCAAAGACCGTGCCTCGGCGCTTATGTCGTATTCAGTTGTCAATCACTTCGCCACCAAAGATAAAATATCCCTAGAAGCATGCAAACATAAAAACACAAAAAACATAAAAATTAGACCGGCCCGGTCGTAACCGGGCCGGATTGGCTTGGCTGCCTCTTCCTACTTGTTCTCGATGCGCTCCAGCGCCGCAGCATAGTGCGCACGGGCGGCGGTATCCTGCGGAGCGAGCGATATCGCCTGTTCAAGGCTTGCGGCAGCGGCTTCAGCCTCGCCCAGATGCAGGCGCACAAAACCCAGCATCAGGAACTTGTCGGCATCGGACTCGCGCCGTGCGGACTTCTCGAGTTCGGCGATGTGGGCGTCGAGCATGGCGGCGTCGCGATAGAAGCCGCGGATGTCCAGCCTGCGGCCGGCGACTTCGGGGTCGAGCGCAACGGCGCGGCGCAAGCCAAAGGCCGCAAAGGCGTACTTGCCGGAGGCAAAGGCCGCCACGGAGAGGCTCAACTTCGCGCCGACATCCGTCGGGTCAAGGATGACCGCTTCCTTGAACGCCCGGGTCGCCTGGTCATAGTCGCCGGCTGCAAAGGCGGCCTTGCCGCGCTGCATCTCGTAGTTGAACTCCTCGCGGGCGTTGCCGCGCTCGCGATCCTGGTCGCGTTGGCGCTCGTTGTCGCGGTCGAGGGAGTCACGGCGGCGGCCGTCACGATAGGCGGAAGTGTCTTCGGCGCCGTCTTCATAGCCGCGGTCATAGCCGTCGTCGTAGCCCTCGTCGTAGAGGCGCTCGTAAATGTAGCGCGAGTAGCCGTAGTTGGAGGGGCGATAGTCCCACCAGTAGCTGTAGTCGTACCAGTAGGGGCGATGCACCACGAAGTAATAGCCGTCGTGGCAGTAGCGGTGGCGGTGCCAGTGGCGCGGGTAGTAGCAGTAGCGGCCCCAGTGGCTGTAGCCCCAGTATCCCGGGTAAGCCACGATGGACCAGCTATGGTGGCCCGTGAGATAGGCCAGGGCATGAACGCCAAAGTGAACGCCCCAGCTCCAGGAGTGGCAGCCGGGCCAGTAGCCGTATCCATAACTGTAATGGTGGGGGTAATACCAGCCGATGGAGAAGCGGCCCCAGCCCCAGCTCCATGTCCAGCCAAAGCCAAAGCCAAAGCCAAAGCCGATGCGCCAGGCGCTGTGGTAATGACTGCCGCCGTAGGAGTAGCCGCTGTAACCCTTGGTCGTGTAGCTGGACGTCCGCACGCTGCCGGTGCTGTAGCCGGCCAGGGTGCTGCGCTCGGAGAAGCGCGGCGTGGGCCCCGCAACGGCTGTCGAGCGTGCCGCGGCGTTGGGTGAGCCGACGCTGTAACGGGAAGTCGTGCTGCGCTCGGTAATGGTGGAGCGTTCGCCGGTGCTGCGGCGCAGGTTGGTGGGCGCTTCGCCGCCACGGGTGGAGTCGCGCGCAACTCTCGAAGTGTCGGGTTCGGCGCGGCGCAGGTCAGGAACGCCGTTACTCGTGCGGCGAGCCGTGGGGGCAGGCTCTTCGACATTGCGGCTGCCGGTGCGCGAGGAGGGAGAAGGCGTCGAGGGCGAACTCGAGCGCGGCGTTGAAGGCGAGCTGGCGCGCGGTGAAGGCGTCGAAGGCGAGCTGGCGCGGGGCGAAGGCGATGGCGATGGCGCCGGTGAAGGCGTGCTCGAACGCGGCGTCGAGGGTGAGCTGGCGCGCGGCGAGGGCGCCGGCGAAGGCGCCGGTGAAGGCGTGCTCGAACGGGGCGTCGAGGGCGAGCTGGCGCGGGGCGAGGGCGCCGGTGAAGGCGTGCTCGAGCGGGGCGTCGAGGGTGAGCTGGCGCGCGGCGAGGGCGCCGGTGAAGGCGAGCTGGCGCGGGGCGA
Organism: Planctomycetota bacterium; assembly: GCA_003576915.1. Taxonomy (GTDB): domain Bacteria; phylum Planctomycetota; class UBA8742; order UBA2392; family UBA2392; genus UBA2392. The sequence continues at coordinate 111,986 of QEVF01000007.1, forward strand.
AGGCGTCGAGGGCGAGCTGGCACGCGGCGAGGGTGAACCGCCCGAAGAGCCGCCGCCGGAGCCGCCCCGGCCGATGGCTTTCTGGGCCTCCGTGGGCGTGGCCAGCATCAGGAGCCCGAGCAGCGCGCAGCCCAGGACTGTGGCGCGAGAGATGATCCGCATGGTTTCCTCGTGGTTGTTCAACCGCGGGCCGTACGAAAAAGGGGCCCACAGCCGATGTTCCACATCAGCAAGGGGCCCCAACGCATTCAGTGTAGCCGCGCCTAGGCCCCGTTCAATAACGGAAAGGCCCAATCGGGAGTGCTGCCAGTTTTCCGGCAGAGCTATCCGCGGGACTTGGCTTTCTGGCGGGGGTCCTGGCCGTTGCCATCGCTGATTTCACAGTCGGGAAGTGCTTTCAACATGCGGCGGCCGTAGGGCTTGCGCACAATTCGGCTGTCAAGTATGACGACCGTGCCGAAGTCGTCCTTACGGCGGATGAGTCGGCCAAAGCCCTGACGCAGTTTGATGGTGGCCTCCGGGACCATGTAGTCGTTGAAGTCGCTGCCGCCTGCGGCCAGGATTGCCTCCATGCGGGCGGCCACGAGGGGGTCCGTGGGCACGGGAAAGGGCAGGCGCACGAGGATCACGGTGGTGAGGGCTTCGCCCGGCACGTCCACGCCCTGCCAGAAAGTCTCGACGCCGAAGAGCACCATTTTGCTGCCCGCCTTGAACTTCTCGAGCATGCGCTGGCGCGAAGCCCCGTCACCCTGCTTGAGCAGGGTGTAGCCGAGAAGCTGAAGGCGCGCCGAGACTTCCTCGTGGACGCGGCGCATCTGGGAATAGCTGGTGAAGAGCACGAAAGTGCCGCCTCGAGAGCGGGTGACGGCCTGGATGACCTCTTCATTGATGCGCCGGTCGTACTCGGGGTCGCCCGCCTTGCCTTTGGGCGGCTCAGGAACGTCAGGGACGACGATCTGGGCGCGCTCGCGGAAATTGAAGGGGCTGCCCAGTTGCAGGGTTTCCACGCGCTCGCCTTCGGGCACGCCCAGGCGCTGGCGGATGTAGGAAAAGTCGCCGGGTGCGGTGGCCAGGGTGGCGCTGGTCAGGATCACGCTGCTGCAACGCTCAAACAGCGACTTCTGGAGGATGGGGCCGACGTCGATGGGTGCCGCGCGCAGCTCCACGTTCTCGCGGCGCGCGCCCTGGGCGGTCTCCACCCAGTACACCTGGTTCTCCAGGGCCTGGCTGTTGAATGCCTCGAGGCTCTCGGCCATTTCGCGCACCCGTGTGGCGTGACTCTCGATCTCGAGGCGGTCTTCCTCGCTGGTGGCCTCCAGGGCGCCCTGCTTGAGGGCGAGAGACAGATCGCGCAGGGCATCTGCGGCGGCGCTGTCAAATTGGCCGGCCTGGCGCAGGCGCGCGGGACGCTCCTGCTGCTTGAAGGCCCAGCCCTCCACGTCATTGAACAGCCGTTCGCCCGCGTCGCGCGCGCGGCGCAGATTGTCATGGACCTTGCGCAGATGGTCAAAGCGCGTGAGCAGACCCTTGTTCTTGCGCGCGTTGTAGATCTGCGCGAGGTTGTAGTTCATTCCAAGGCGCGAGAGCCGGATGCCAAGATGTTCACTGGCGTAGTGCTCAAGATCGTGGGCCTCGTCCACGATCAGGCAGCGGTAGTCCGGCAGATAATTGACGCCCTGCAGTTTCAGGGCGAGATCGGCGCAGAGCAGGGCGTGGTTCACCACGAGAATGTGGGCGTTGTAAATGCGTCGCTTGGCCCTCTGGTAAAAGCAGCGCGAGTCGTAGTTGGGGCACTGGCGGCCCATGCAGTTGGTGCGGTCGCTCATGGCCTGCTGCCAGGCCTCGGCGGCGGGCTCGAAGTCCATGCTCGAACGTGAACCGTCGGACGTTTCCTCACTCCAGCGCTTGATGCGCAGCAGCTCGCGCATTTCGTCGCCGGCCAGCACGTTGCCCTGTTCCTGCTTCAGGGCAAGGTCCAGGCGGCGCAGCGAAACGTAATTGCTGCGGCCCTTGGCCAGTACGGCCGTGAACTCCTCGCCCCAGATGCTGCGAAGGAAGGGAATATCCTTGCCCATGAGCTGCTCCTGCAGCGCGATGGTGCCCGTGGAGATCACGATGGGGCGCTCGTCGGAGCTGCTGGTCAGGGCGCGCTGGATGGCGGGAACGAGGTACGCAAAACTCTTGCCCACGCCGGTGCCGGCCTCAACGCAGAGGTGCAAGTCGCCCGCCAGGGCGGCCTCCACGGCCTGGGCCATGGCCAATTGCTCGGGCCGCTCTTCGTGGCCGGCCAGCTTGCGGCTGATCAGGCCGTCCTTGCCCAGAATCTCTTGAACGTTGGACATGGGGAAAGTCTAGCAGGCCCCGCGACATGAACGCGCATGGGCCAGGGGCGCCCAAGCAACCGCCTCAGGCTTTGTCCTCGGGGGGCTTGGCGGGTTTCCTGCGGCGCCGCTTCAGCTTCTTGGTCACGAACTTGGCGGCCGCCTTCAGGTTGGCCAGAAATCCGCGCTTTTCACTGCGGGCCAGAATCTGCTCGATAAGGCTGCGGGTGAGCTCGTCGTCGGGCGCGAGGTCCTGCGCGCGGCGGGCGAACTTGTAGGCATCGGTCAGTTCGTCGTTCTCCAGCAGCGCGGCCGCGTAATTGGCCAGCAGTTCGGCGTCGTTGGGGTTCTGGTCGAGGGCGCGCCTGGCGCACTCGAGGGCTTTCTCGGGCTGGCCGAGCTGGGAGTATACGCCGGTGAGTTCCTTTTCGGCCGAGGGCACGCTGCGGCCGTTGAGCACGGCCTCGAATTCCACCCGCGCCTCTTCAAAGCGTTCCAGGCGACGCAGGGCGATGCCGTAGAGCATGCGGGCCTCCCAGAAATCCGGGTGCTCGGCGGCCAGTTTTCCCAGCATGTCCGCCGCCAGCGCCACCTTTTCGGTGAACACGTGCTCGGCGGCCTCCTGCAGGCGACTTTCCGTCTGGGGGAACTCGGCCCAGCGCCGCTGGCGCAGCATCAGGTCCTTGAGGCCGCTCACCCCCGCGCACAGCTCGGCCTGATCGAGGGCTCTTCGGGCCTCGTCATGCCGCGCCAGGGCATTGAGCGACGAAGCACAGAGCAGGTGGGCAATGGCCTCCCCGGGGTACTCCTCGGCAAAGCGCCGCGCCGCCGTCTCCGCCGTTTCAAACAGCCGGTTGTTGTAGAAGAACTCAGCCGCGTCTCCGAACACCTCCCGCGGCACCTCGCTGCCTTCCAGCACGCGCCCGTACTGTTCGGCGGCTTTGTCCACCTGGCCCTGGTGAGCGTAGTACTGGGCCAGCCTCAGCCGCGCCACGACGTGGCCCGGTTCGAGTTCAAGGGCCCTCGTCCACAGGCGTTCTGCCACGACGCCCTCGCCCAGTCCCAGGCTGGCGACGCCGGATTCCACGATGGCCTCGACACGCAGGGGCTCGTATTTCATGGCGCGGGCCAGCACCCGAGCGGCCTCCTCATGGCGGCCGGCCGCGTTGAACGAGCGTCCGGCGGCAAGCGCCGCCCGCCCGCGCACATCCTCGCCGGGGGCTTCGTGTTCACCCTTGAGCAGCCGCGCGTAGTGTTTGGCGGCCTCTGCGGGTTTGCCCAGAGTCTCAAGAAGCTGGGCGCGCACCTGGATGCTGCGCCAGTTCGGGCCGACCAGCCGCGTGACGTCATCCAGCGCGTGAAGGGCCTTCTGGGCGTCATAGCCGCGCTCGAACACCAGCACCTCGGCCAGTTCGCACAGGCGTTCGCGGGCGGCGGTGCAGGAGCGATCAAGGCGGGCGGCCTTGATGGCAGGTTCGAAGACATCCTGCACGTCGCGGCCAATGGCGCCCACTTCGCCGGCGAGGCGCAGGGCGCGGGTCAGCATGAGCTGGTTCCAGGCGGCCAGGCGCTCGGTGCCGGGGTTGTAGCTCCTGGGCGGGCTGACGCCGGCGAGCCGCGCACTTTCCAGAAACAGGCTGTTGACCTCGCGGCCAAAGCCCCCGGCCGTGATGCGGGCGTTGGTGCGGCCGCGCGCATAGGCGCCGGCGGCGTCGGTGACCTGGACATCGACCTCGTAGTTCTCGCCCTCGCGCTTGAGATAGCCGGAGAACACGATCTGGATGTCCGGCAGGCTGTCCGTGTCGTCGTCGGGTTGTTCTTCCTGGGCCATGTTGACGATCTCGGAGATCGTCGCCGTATCCAGGTCTTCGCTGAAGTTGACGAGGCGGCGGTGCTGGCCGTCGTCATCGACGTGCGTGCTGGTGAGCAGGATGCAGTCCACCTCGGCCTGCTTGAGCCAGTCAATGAACTCCAGCGCCAGGCCGCGGCAAACATACATGGCCTGCTTGTCGCTCTCGTCGCTCGAGAACGGAATCACGGCCGCGCGCACGGGGCTGTCGCTCATAGCTTCACCAGCCTCGCATTGTAGAAGCCCCGGCGCGGCTTCTCGCGCTCGTTGATAAGTTCTTGAACACTCTCGACCTCCGGGGCGCCGGGCTTGAGGCTTTCGGCGCGGGCCAGGGCCTCGCGGGCCTCGGGTAGCCGGCGCTGCTCAGCGAGGGCGGCGGCGAGGTTGATCCACGAGACGCGGTCGTGCTCGCCCAGGCTCTTCAGGGCCCGGCGCGCGCTGCGTTCAGCCAGGCGTGGTTCCAGGAGTTCGCCGTAAATGGCGGCCAGTTCCTTGTGGGCGTTGGGGTCGTCGCTCAGGCGCGCGCAACGCTCAAAGGCGCGCATGGCCTCGTCCAGCCGGCGTTCACGCCGCAGGGCAAAGCCATAGAAGAGCCAGGCTTCGGCCAGGTCAGGGTGGCGGCGCGTCAGGCGGGACAATGCCGTGAGGGATTTTGCGGGCGCCACCGCAAAGAAGCTCTCCGTCAGCTTGCGGAACTCCGCGTCATCCTCCGGATGGCGCAACTCAAAGAGCAGGCGGCGCGCGCGCACAGCCTGCTGCCGCGTGGAGGCCAAAGCCGCCGCCTGCTCGAGGTGGCGCTGGGCGTCGTCGTCGTAGCCTTCGTCGTGCAGCCATTGGGCCATGAACAGATGGGCGTCGGGGTCTTGGGGGCGCAGGGCCACCAGGCGCGCGCATAGTGTGCGCTGGGCATCGAGGTCATGTTCGGCGCGGAAGAACTCGGCGGCGGCCAGCAGGGCTTCCCACGGAGCGTCTGCCGCGATGGCAAGGCGATAGGCCGCGGCGCGGGCATCTTCACTCATGCCCGCGGCCAGAGAGGCGCTGAGCAGAAGTTCGTCCAGGCGAGCGCTTTCGGGGCAGAGGGCGGCGGCGCGGCGCTTGCGCATGGAGGCCAGTAGGGCGTGGGCCTGCCTCGAAAGGCCCCGCGCCAGATAGCTCACGGCCAGGGCGCCGCCGGCTTCGAGGTGGTCGGGGGCCAAAGACAGCACGGCCGCCAGCAGCTTCTCCGTTGAGGGATGGCGCAATTCGCGGGCCCGGACCGCAGCCAGGTAAAGTTCGTCGGCGCTTTGGGGCGACCGGGCACAGGCCTGTTCGAGTTCCTGCCAGTCGTGCGTCGAGCCCAGAGCCAGGGCGCGGCGCAGGGGCTCGCGCAGGGCAGGCGAGAGAGCTTCAGCAATGGTGATGATGGCGTCCTGCACGGCGTCACCCTGCAATGGTGAACGCTTGGGGGCAACGTCTTGTTTCGAGAATCGGCGCGCGGGTTGTCAGGCCGCGCATTCAACCAGGGACTCCCGGGCCGCATCCACGGTGGCGTCGATGTCCTTGAACGTGTGCGCGTTGGATACAAACCAGGCCTCAAACTGGCTGGGCGGCAGGTAAACGCCCCGTTTGAGCATGGCTGCGTGGAAGCGCGAGAAGCGTGCGGTGTCGCTCTTCTTGGCGTGGTCGAGGTTGCGTACGGGGCCCTGCTGGAAGAAGGGCGTCAGCATGCTGCCGCAGCGCGCGAGGTAAATGGGCACCCCGGCAGCCTCTGCTGCGTCGGAAAGGCCGGCGGCCAGGCGCGCGGAAAGCACTTCAAGGCGCGCGTAGATTTCGCGGTGCGAGCGCAACTGGGTCAGGGCGGCGAGGCCGGCCGAAACGGCGACAGGGTTGCCCGAGAGCGTGCCCGCCTGATACACGGGGCCCAGGGGCGCCAATTGATCCATGATTTCCGCGCGCCCGCCAAAGGCCGCCAGGGGCATGCCGCCGCCGATAATTTTTCCCAGCACCGTCAGGTCAGGCAACACGTTGAACAGTTGCTGGGCGCCGCCCAGGGCCACGCGATATCCCGTCATCACTTCATCCATGATGAACAGTGCGCCGCTTTCGCGCGTGATGGCCGCGACGCTCTCAAGGAAGCCCCGCACCGGCAGCACCACGCCCATGTTGCCGGCGACAGGTTCGAGAATCGTGCAGGCGATTTCGGCGCCCCATTGGGCAAAGGCGCGCTCCACGGCGTCCACATCGTTGTAGGGCAGCACAATGGTGTCCTGCGCCACGGCGGGCGTGACGCCTCCGCTGTCGGGGCTGCCGAATGTCAGGGCGCCGGAGCCCGCGGCCACCAGCAGTGAATCCACGTGGCCGTGATAGCAGCCCGCGAACTTGACGATCTTGCTGCGGTGGGTGAAGCCGCGCGCCAGGCGCAGAGCGCTCATCACGGCCTCGGTGCCGCTGTTGGTGAGGCGCACGCGCTCGCAGTTGGGGTAATCTTCGATGATGGCCTTGGCCAGCGCGGTTTCGCTCACGGTGGGCGCGCCGAAGCTGGTGCTGGCCCGGGCCGCCCGCGCGATGGCGTTGACGATCTTCTCCTGGGCGTGGCCCAGAATGTGGGGGCCCCAGGAGCCGACGTAATCGATGTATTCGCGGCCCTCGATGTCCGTGACCTTGCAGCCAAAGCCTGACGCAAAGAACACCGGAGTGCCGCCTACGGCGCGAAACGCGCGCACGGGGCTGTTGACGCCGCCGGGAATGAACTGCCGCGCCTCATCAAAGGCTTCATGGTTGGTGGCCATGGCCGGACTTTAGGCGGGGCCCCGCGGCGTTTCAAGGGAAGCCGTCATGAATCATCCCTCAAGCGCAGAAAGTGGAAGGGTTGCTCCCGGCCTTCAGCCGGAATGGTCCCAGGCCAATCCAGGGTGATCTGGGTCAGGGGCCAGCGCAGGGTGTCCAGATCGTATTCCCCCGGCGCCTGGCGGTGGCCAAGCTCCCAGGCCCTTAGGTGGCGGATCATCAGCCCGACGCCGGGGTGACGGGCCGTGTTCTCCGCCTCGGCGCGGTTGAGCAGCTCCAGCCCCAACGCACGGTCGCCCGACTCGAAAGCCTTCAGCGCCCGCGTGGCAATGTAACCGGGCTGGTGCCAGGGCACCGCGGCGTAGGCCAGCAGTCCTCCTACTGCCACCAGCGTCAGCCAGGCCGTGAGGCGGTCCATGGAAGAGTCCTCGCGGCGCGCGGCGCGCTCAAAACAGATGCCCAGGATCAGGCCCGGCACAAACCCGCCCAGGTGACCCAGCAGGCTGATGCCGGGCAGCAGACTGATGTAGACGTTGATGCCCAGCACGATGATGAGTTGGCGTCCCCAGGGCGTGGCCATGACTCCCTGCCAGCTTCCCGTGCGGGAGTAGAGATAACCCAGCATGGCGCCAAAGAGCCCGAAGATGGCGCCGGAAGCCCCGAGCGTAGGCGTATTGGGGTCATAGAACGCCAGGGCCAGGGCGGAGCCGCCCAGGAGTGCGACAAAGTAGATGGCCAGGAACTGCCGCGTGCCGTAAAGCGGCTCGACAATTTTGCCCAGTATCCACAGGGAGTAAGCGTTCATGGCGATGTGCAGCACCGACGAATGGGCAAAGCCCGCCGTGAGCGGACGCCACCAGTCCCCATAGTAGACGTCAAAGCCCCGCGCCCACATGGCGCGGCCGAGCAGTTCGCCCGAGAATCCATCGGCCAGGGCGATCAGCAGGTTGAGCGCCAGCAGGACCACGGTGGCTGGCTCGCGCAGGTGGCGGGGGTTGTAGCGGTAGAGCGGCACGGTGCACCAGGATGGGAGGCCAAGGGGCCTGAAAGCGGCGCCCGCGTCGTTGTTCAGGGGGCGAGGGCCCCCAAGCGTCAACTGCCCAGGGGCTTGGACGAGAGCTTCAGCTTCTGCTTTTCGCGCTTCTCGTCCTTGTTGGGCATCACATCAAGGTCAAGGCCCTGTCGTCGGCCCTGCAGCAGTTCATGGAAGCCCAGGCCCGCCACCATCACCGCGTTGTCGGTGCACAGCGGCAGGGGTGCGGCGGTGAACTTCGTCTTCTTCTGGGCCTCGCAGGCCTCCCCCAGTTTCTCGCGCAGACGTTTGTTGGCCGCCACCCCGCCCGCGAGCACTACGCTCTTGCAGCGCGTCTTGCGGGTCGCGGCCAGGGTGGCGCGGATGATGATATCCACCGCCGCCTCCTGAAAGCTCGCCGCAATGTCGGCCAGCGGAATGCGCACGCTCAGGGTCCGCGTGACGCTGCGGGTATGCGGTTCAGGCGTGCGCGCACTCAGGGCGCGCCCGGAGTTGCGGGCCGCATCAATGACGAAGCCGCGCTTCTTGAGGTCGTTGAGCACGGCCGTTTTCAGGCCGGAGAAGCTGATCTGGGTGCCGTCGGGACCGCCGTCTCCTCGAGGATAGTTGATGGCTTCGCGGTTGCCGCCGAGGCTGGTGAGCTGGATGGCGGGCCCGCCCGGATAGCCGATGCCCAGCAGGGCGGCGACTTTGTCAAAGCACTCGCCTGCGGCGTCATCCAGGGTGCGGGTGATGGGCTTGTGTTGCGTGGGGCCTTCCGTCAGGAAGATGTCCGTGTGACCGCCGCTGACGACGACCGAAACATAGGGGTAGGCCGGCGGGTCGTCGGCCAACTGGGCGGCGTAGATGTGGGCCTCGATGTGATCGACGGCGACGATGGGCTTGACCGCGGCCCAGGCCAGCGCCTTGGCCGCGGACAGGCCGACATAAAGCGAGCCCACCAGGCCCGGACGGTTGGTCACCGCCACAGCGTCCACTTGCGCCAGGGTAACCTTGGCCTGCCTGAGCAGCTCATCCAGCATGGGCATAAGCACTTCATAGTGCGCGCGGCAGGCCACCTCCGGCACGATGCCGCCGTACTTTTCGTGGAGCTTGGCCTGGGAACTGACAAGCGAGGCACGAACTTTCTTTCCGTCTTCGACCAGGGCGAGGGCGGTATCGTCGCAGGAAGATTCGATGCCGAGGATCAGCATGGTCCGAATTTACCATTCACAGTTCACAAGTCCCCATGGAACTGCCCGGCGGGCGGCCCCGTCGCTTCATCGGCGCCGGCCGGCACCGTGGCGCCGGCCGCGCAGACCGCTCCAATGACGCGTCCGGCCGACGATCAGTGCTTGCCGCGCGGCCCGATTCGCTGCTTGCCGACGCCGATGAGCGTCATGCCCAGTTCCTCGGCCTGCCTGCGGTCCAGGCAGTTGCGGCCGTCAAAGATCAGAGGAACGCGCAGCGTGGCCTTGACCTTGGCCAGGTCCACCTCGCGGTACTGGGGCCACTCCGTGCAGAGCACGAGAGCGTCGGCGCCGCTGGTGGCGTCCAGGGGGTCCTTGGCGAAATAGACGTCGCTGATGGCGCGCTTGAAGGCGGGCATGGCCACGGGGTCGTGGACGCGCAGCTTCGCGCCGGCCTTAAGCAGGCGCTGGGCAAGCCAGAGGCTGGGGGCCTCGCGCAGGTCGTCGGTGTTGGGTTTGAAGCTCAAGCCCCAAAGCGCGATAGTCTTGTCCTGAAGCACCCAAAGTTCATGCTGGATGGCCTCAAAGAAGCGCTCGCGCTGCTCGCGGTTGATCTGGCTGATGAGGCGGATCAGCGGGGCCTCCACTCCCAGCTCTTCGGAAATGGCCGCCAGGGCTTCCACGTCCTTGGGGAAGCAGCTTCCGCCGTAGCCGATGCCCGCATTCAGAAAGGCCGCACCGATGCGGGCGTCGAGCCCCATGCCGCGCGCCACCTCGTGAACGTCGGCCCCGCTTTGCTCGCAGACGCGGGCGATCCAGTTGATGAAGCTGATCTTGAGCGCCAGAAAGCTGTTGCTGGCGTGCTTGATCAGCTCGGCGCTGCCGATGCTGGTAACGACCATGGGCGCTTCAAACGGCGCGTAGATTTCGCGCAGCAGGGTTTCCGCCTTCGCGGAGTCCACGCCGATGACGATGCGGTCAGGCTTCAGCGTGTCGTCAATGGCGCTGCCCTCGCGCAGGAACTCGGGGTTGCTGGCGACATCGAAGTGCGCGTCGCCGCGCACATAGCGGAGAATCGTGCTCTTGACCCTCTCGCCCGTCATGATCGGGACGGTGCTCTTCTCCACGATCAGGCGGTAATCGGTCATGGTTTCGGCGATGTCGCGCGCGACCTTCTCGACATAACGCATGTCGGCTTTTCCGCTTTCGCCCGTAGGCGTGCCGACGCAGATGAAAATGACCGAAGCGAATTTCACCGCCTCAGCCGTGCTGTCCGTGAAGCGCAGGCGCTTGGAACTGTGGTGCTTCTTCAACAGCTCCGGCAGCTTGGGCTCGAAGAACCAGACCTCGCCGTTGCGCAGCCGCGCCAGCTTGTCGGTGTCGTGGTCAACGCAGATGACTTCGTGGCCCTTCTCGGCAAAGCAGATGCCTGTCGTCAGGCCCACATGCCCCGAACCGATGATTGCAATCTTCATGAACTGGCCTCGATCTCGCAAATCCCCGGACAGGCCGCCGGCGACAAACGCTCCGGGGGCGCCTTTCCAGGTCGGGCCAGCTTCCACTTTCAGGGCCCGCCTTGCAAGCCGTTACCCCGGGCGCCGCTGTGCCAATCAGCGCAGCAGGTTGCCTGAGCCCCGGGGCCCGGCAAATGTCGCGGCAAGGCTCACATAAAACCCGAGATCCCCCTGGCTGGCGTCGCGCACGAAGACAAAGCCGATGGTGAAAGCCTCCAGGATGTCTCTCGTCAGCTCGATGCGGGTGTCGCGGAACTTGCCAAGCTCGAGGTCGTATTCCTGCTGAAAGCGCACGCCGTAAACCTCGCTCAGCGTCAGTTCCACGTTGATGCCCACCACCTGATGGACGTCGCGCAGCAGGCGGTAGTAGACCGAGCCGCGGATGACATCCGTGAAATCCACGTTGAAGCTGGCGTTGGCGCGAACGAAGGTGCCTTCGTAGAGGTCGAAGAAGCCCTGCGTGGCGATGGAGAACCCCGGCGCCGGCCGCCACGTGCCGGCCAGCTCCAGGGTGCCGAATACGCGGTTGTTGTTGTCGCGGCGCGGGTGGGGGTAGATGGGGAGTTCCACCATCAGGTCGAGGTAGTCGACGGTGCGGCGACTCTCCCCCGAGCCCTGCCGCGTCTGGATGCGGTTGCGCAGGCCCAGGCGCACTTCGTGGAACTCGTCGAGCACGTCCACTTCATCAAAGGGAATGAAGGCGCGCTCGCGGACTTCGTCGAGGCTGTTGAAGGCCACATTGGTGTAGCGCACGTAGGGCATCACAACGTGGCGCAGGCCGTCTATGCCAAGGCCGGGCGCCCGCGCCTGCGGAAACACGCCCGTGAAGAAGGTCTGCGCGTGGAGTCCGAAGAAGGGCAGGATGCGATAGAGCAGGCCGGACCGGCGATCCACGCCGGGCGCCAGCCCCGGAAAAGTGCCGTCCGGCGAGAGGCCGGGCCGCGAGCTGCCCTGGGGCAGTGTAAGAAAATCCCGGGCGACCGTGGCGCGCGCCCCGGCAAAGGGGTCCAGGGTGAACCAGCGCAGGTCAAGCGGCAGGTTGAACCAGTTGGCGCTGTCCACCCGCACGGCTGAAATGGCGCGGCGGGGGTCGTTGTCGGCGGGGCGGAAGCGCAGCAGCGATACTTCGGTGTGGCCGGAAAACTGCAACCCGAAATCGCCGATGCGCGTGCGCGAAACATCAAAACCCAGCGTGGGCAGGTACTCCGTGCGGTTTTCAAACTCGTTGATGCGCGGCGCGGCCAGCAGGAACGCGTTGAATTCGCCGTAACGCTTGGTCAGCAGCAGAAAGGTGTTCGAGGGCAGGTTGGCGTCGTACTCATCTTCGTAGAACTCGCGGCGGAAGTTGCGGTCCGTGTAGTAGCCGAAGATGGCGTCAAGCTGCCAGCCCGCGCCGAAGTTCCTGGTGAAGTCGGCGTGCAGGCGGCCGCGGCCCTCGCGCTCGAGCGGAAAAAATCCGAGGTCGCGGGCGCGCTTGCGGTCGTCGCCGCGGTCGCGGATGCCGTAAAGCCGCATCTCGGCGCGGCCGTGGTCCTTGAAGGCCCGGATGCCGCCCCACTCGAGGTTCACGCCCAGGCCCAGCCCGCGCTTGGAGAAGTAGTCGACCTGGGGACCCAGGGCCAGGGGGTGAAAGGGCGGCTCAGGGTCGGCGAAGAAGTCGTAGGCGGCCACGGCGTCCACGTAGGTCCGCACGCCCAGGCCAAAGCGGCTGTTGCTGACGAAGTCGAACTGCCGCACGGGAAAGATGCTGTCGAGGTCGTAGCGATACTCCTCGACGGGCAACGTCAGCAGCGGCCAGTCAAGAATGCGGACCGAAGGCCGCGTCGTGTAAATCGTGCCGCGCTCCTTGCGAATCACGATGCGCAGGCGCTCGCTGGCCAGGGAATAGCTGGCGACGGCCAGAGAACTGCTCGAGACGCTGCCCTGCTCCAGCTCGACTTCCTTGCGCTCTTCGCTGAGGCTGATGATGCGCAGGGTCTTGGCGCGCATGAACATTCTCTGGCCACGCTCCTGCGGCAGGGCGCGGGCCTGGCCGCCGGGCTGGGGTGCGTCGCTCTGGCCGGGCGGGGCGCCGATGTCTTCCGGGGCGCCCCGGGCCTTGTCGGCGGCGTTGCCGGCGCCGATGCCCACGCGCACGGGGCCTTCGTCGCGCTCGCCCTGATCGGGACCGCTGTGAGCGCGTACGTTGTCCAGCTTGCCCGTAAGACTGAAGCTGGTGACGCGGCCGCGCTCGAAGTCCAGAAACACGCGGTCGGCGCGCAGCTTGAAGGATTCGTCGCCCACGGTGTATTCAAGCCAGACGTTGCCTTCGCCGTAAAACTGCACGCGCTTGACGCCGGATGCCAGGGAGCCCAGGGGGTCGGCCTGCGCTTTGTCCGGGCTGTCGGGGGTGAACCAGACCAATGACTGGTCGGCCAGCAGTTCGAGGCGCTTGAGGGGGGCCTTGCCGTCGGAGGAGGCAGGCTCGCGGTACTCCAGTCGCACGGCAAAGGGCAGGGCGATGACGAAGGGGCCGGGGGTGCCGTCGGCGGCTGTTTCGCGCCAGGTTTCAAACCAGGTGGTGGCCTCTTCCGGGGCCACGAAGGTCAGTTGCATTTCGGGCGGAAGCCTGGGGGCCTCGCCGCCGGGCATGGGCGGCGGGGGCATTTTCGGCATGCCCTGGGCGTACAGGCAGGCGCCGCAGAGCAAAAGCAGGAATTGGAGGGCGTGCCGGGCCATGGAGCCTGCAGGTCGATACTTTCTGGGGTGCCTCAACCTAGCTTGCGCCCGCGCCGATAACGAGGGCTCTAAACCGGATAACGCAAGGCCAGCAGGTCGCAGGCCAGCTTCACATTGGCGTTGGCATCAATGCGCTCGCGCAGCGCTTCGAGGCGGTTCAGGGCCGCGACCAGGGCGTCGGCACTGGTGGCCTCGTGGGAATGCCTGCGCGCCAGCGGGGCCACGTCGTGCATGCCCAATGCGGCCATGAGCCGGTCACGCAGGTCGGCGCTGAGTACGGCCATGACGTCGCGCAGGCGTTCACGCAGGCCCTCGGTGCCGAGTTCGGCCGGCAGGTCTTTGGAGAGGGCGGCCACGAGTTGCTCGGCGGCGCGGAAGGGATCGGCCGCCAGGCCCGAGGAAAAGTTCCCGGCCAGGGCCGGCACGTTGAGGGCGAGCATCTCCGCCACGCGGCCGGGGCTGCCCTGGGCCACGCGCAGCAGAAGTTCGCGCTCTTCGGGGCTTGCGGGCATCCCCTCAAAGCCGGAGACGACGCGGGCCAGGTCTGCCGCGGACAGGGGCGAGAACCGCACCATCTGGCAGCGCGAGAGAATGGTCGCGAGGAGCTGGGCGGAATTGGCGGCCAGCAGGATGAAAACGTACTGGGCCGGGGGTTCCTCCAGCGTCTTCAGGAAGGCATTGGCGCTGCTTTCATTGAAGCGGTCGGCGTCGTTGATGATGGCGACGCGATAGCCCGGCTCCAGGCGCGAGAGCGAGGCATCGTCGCAGATGGTCCGCACCAGCTCCACCGGAAGGTCGCGGGAGTCGTCGGGTTTGGCGTAGCGGCGCACGTTGGGATGCACGCCATGGGCCACCCGTACGCACTCGTTGCAGCGGCCGCAGGCCCACCCCTCCACAGGCGAAGCGCAGCGCAGCGCGGCGGCAAACTCGACGGCCAGCGCCTGCTTGCCGATGCCCGTGGGTCCGACAAAAAGGTAGCTGCCGCTGACGCGACGCGATTTCAGCACGCTGCCAAGCCAGGCGCGGACCTGGCCGTGGCCCAGGGGCCTCTTGAGGCTGTCTTCCACAGTGCCAAAACCCCGTTTCAAAGGCCTTGACTTGAGGGCGGCCGGTATCGACACTCTGCCGCCCTTACCGCACAGGCAAGACTATGGCGAAGACGAAGGAAATCCGCAACCGCATCCGCTCGGTCAGCTCGACCAAGAAAATCACCAAGACCATGGAACTGGTGGCCACGAGCAAGATGAAGCGTGCGCAGGATCGCGTCAATGCGGCCGGACCCTATGTTTCCAAACTCTCCGAGATGCTGAGCGCCATTGTGCGCGGCGGCGTCAAGCTGGACCTGCCGCTGCTGGAGCGCCGCAGCCCCGTCAAGAAGGTGGCCATTTTGCTGATCACGGCCAACCGCGGCCTGTGCGGCGGCTTCAACGCCAACCTGATCCGCCTGGCCAAGCGCGTGGTGGCTGAGCACAAGGATGCCGGCCGCGAGGTGCGACTGGATTGCTGCGGCAAGAAGGGCATCTCGACGCTCAAGTTCCAGGGCTACAGCCTGGCGCGCACCATCACCGACATGGGCGACCGGCCCAATTTCGACGACGCCCGACGCCTGATCGACCCTTTGATGGAGGCCTTCCTCAAGGGCGAAGTGGACGAAGTGTACGTGGTCTACTCGCACTGGAAGAGCATGGGCTCGCAGCCGCCGACGGTGTTGAAGCTTCTGCCCATTGACCCGCCCGCCGGAGAACTGAAGCGCGACAGCAAGTATCTGCTGCCCGAGTTCATCTTCAGCCCCTCGCCCAAGGAAATCCTCGAGGATCTCCTGCCGCGCTACGTGACCCAGGCGGCCTACACCTGCCTGGTCATGAACACGGCGGGCGAGCAGGTGGCCCGTCGCACGGCCATGAAGAGTGCGAGCGACAATGCAGAAGAGATGATCAAGTACCTGACACGCAACCTGAACCGTGCGCGCCAGGCGAGCATCACCCAGGAGATCAGCGAAATCGTGGGTGGCGCCGAGGCGCTCAAGAAGTAGCCTGCCAACCCGAGTCAATCAGAGCCCGCCGAGCCATCGGCGGGCTTTCCATTCGCAAACCCCACCTGCGTCTCAAAAGATTTCGGAGTCTGCTGTCGATATGTAGATGGAGGCTAACATGTCAAAGACTGCTGTCTTTCTGACCATCGTCGCAGTGATTCTTGCAACGGGTGGGTTTGGGTTGTTTGTTCCCAGAATATACGGCCTGTCTGAGGCAGCAGACTACTACGGCGTTAGGGTAATTCTGGCAGTGCTACTTGTTGTGGCGTCTGCGCCCTTCCTCATGTTCGGCGGACTAAATCTCGGGACGAGATTGGGGGTGGGCTGCGTATGTGCACCGATTGCGTTTGCGTCCTCCGTGGTCATTAACATGACACTTGGCCAGGATCCGTTGTTTTCGGAACTGAACTACCGAGCCCCGACGATTGATTTCGATGCCGTCAACACAGGAACCGAAGTCGAAGGAATGTACGGGATCGAAAACCACGAGTCTCTTTGCTTTGACAAACAAACTGAGTGCTATTACGTGAGCGGCCCGGGTCTGCGGGTGCCGACCTGGTTGCAGAGTCGCTTTGGTCGCGAGCGGTTCTAAATTTGTGAACATGTGGCCCGTGCTTTAACGCGGAGGCCCTGGCTGTTCTATCTATTCCAGATGCCGCAACTTTTCGCGCAGCTTTTCGCGGCCGCGGTGCAGCCTTGAGCGCACTGTGCCGGGTGCCAGCCCCAGAACTTCCGCCACTTCTTCGTAGCTGAGGCCTTGCAGGTCGCGCAGGATCACGACGCTCTTGTATTCGTCGTCAAGCGTTTCAATCGCCTCGCGCACGATCACGCCGATTTCGTTGGCCGCAACATTCTCATCGGGGCCGCGTACCGTGGCGTCAGGCTCGGGCATGCCTTCGGCGTCGAGGCTGGCTTTGCTCTGGCCGCCGCCGCGCTTGAGCGCCACTTCGGCACGGTGTTGACTCGTCAAGAGATTAAGCGCGATGCGGTAAAGCCACGTCGAGAACTTGGCGCGATCCTCGTAGGTGTGAATCGCTCTGTACGCCTGGATGAACGTCTCTTGCGCGAGGTCGCGCGCCTTGTGTTCGTCGCGCACGTGGCGCAGCAGCGTGGCAAATATCCGGTCCTGGTGCAGTTCCACGAGGCGCCCGTAGGCGTCGCGGTCTCCCTCGCGGGCCGCGGCAATCAGGTTCAGCTCTTGTCGGGCCGCAAAGTCGCTCACGGGCGCAAACGCTGCCTTGGGAGCGTTGCCGCTGTCAAGGGCTGTCCCGACCGATGAAGTGCCCGCCACGTTGTTGCTCCAGGGGCGGGGCGGGCGCCGCCCCTGTGGGCAGTGCCGGCCGCGCCTCTCGCGCCACCTGTATTACCGTGCCAGCGCCGGTTTTGTTCACGCCATAGCCGGAAATCTTTTCGAAAGCGTGAAACGGACTGGCTGTGTCTGCAAAGGTTCCTGATAGCTAGAATCCGCTCTCGGGTTCAAAGGGTGCAGCCATGTTGACACGTGACGAAGCCGCCGCGCTGTGCAAGCGCGTGCTCAAACTCTGCGACGCCGAGGGGGCGGAGGCCATCATTTCCTCCAGCGAAACCAACTCGACGCGGTTCTCCAACAATGTGATCACGCAGAACGTGGGGCTGGTCAACCAGCGACTCTGCCTGCGCGTCATTCAGGGCCGGCGCCAGGGTGTGGCCCGCGTCAACCAGTTCGACGACGCCTCCATCAAGCGCTGCGTGCAGAGCGCGCTTGCGGTCTGCCGCGTCTCGGCCGAGGACGAAAAACTCGAGCCCTTGCTCGACAGGCAGCCCGATTACACCCAGGTCGATGCTTTCAAGGAAGCCACAGCCAGGTCCACCCCGGCTGCGCGCGCAGACGCCGTGGGCAAGGTTTTGCGCGAGTACGACGCCAGAAAGGTCGAGGGCGCGGGCATTTTTGACGCCGACCAGGGCGCTTTGGCCTACGCCAACTCGCGCGGCATCTTCGCCTGCAAGGCCAGCACCAAGGCGGAGTTCAGCATCAGCGCGTTTCTGGAGCGCGGCGAGATCGAGGGCTGGGCGGAGGCATTCAGCCTTGACATCGGCAGGCTCGACGTGGAAGCGGCCGCCAGGCGCGCCATGGAAAAGGCCGTAACGGGTGTGCAGCCGCGCGCTGTGGACCCCGGCGAATACACTGTGGTGCTCGAAGCGCCGGCCGTGGCGGAGCTGCTGCTGTTCTATGGCTGGTTGGCGGGCAACGGCCTCGCTTTTGCGGAAAACCGCACGTTTCACAAGGGCAAGCTCGGCCAGAAGCTGAGTGACAAGTTGACCCTGACGGAAGACCCCTATCACCCTGAACTGGGCGGCACCCCCTTTGACATGGAGGGTTTTGCCACTCAGAAGGTCACGCTTATTGACAAGGGCGTGGTGAGCGCCGTGGTCCATGACCGGCGCAGCGCCAAGCTGTGCGGCCAGAAAAACACGGGCCACGCCAACATGCAGCCTGACGCCCAGGGCCCGGGCCCCGGCAACCTGGTGTTGAGCACCGGCGACCAGACCCTTGAACAGATGATCGCCTCTACCCCCAAGGGGCTGCTGATCACGAAGTTCCATTACTGCAACGTGGTGGACCGCATGGACCTGAGCCTCACGGGCATGACGCGCAGCGGCACCTTCATGATTGAAAACGGCAGGCTGGCCTATCCCGTGAAGAACATGCGCTTTACCCAAAGCCTGCTGACGGCGTTTGCCGACGTCGCGGCCGTGGGCAAGGAAGCCCACGCCACGGGAGGCGCGCTCTTTGGCGGAAACTTCGTGGTGCCGGCGCTCAAGCTCAACAAGTTCCGCTTCTCAAGCCCGACAGGGTTCTGACGACGCGCGAAGCGAGCCGCGAACATCTGTGAGCGGTCCGTATCCCCGCCTATTCGTCCCGCGCGCTACTGGGGCGGATCAATCCATATTCCTGAATCTTGCGGTCCAGTGTCGGGCGCGAAATGCCCAGCAACTGGGAGGACTCCTTCTTGCTCCAGCCCGTCTGGGTCAGCACCTGTTCGATATGCTTCTTCTCCAGGGCGGCGAGGCTCAGGTCGCCGCTCAGGGGCGCGGCCGGCAGCAACTTGCCGGTGTCCGGTGCGAGGGTCAACAGCAGGTCGCGCGCGCGGATGATCTCCCCCTGCGCTGAAACGCAGCCGCGCTTGATGACGGCGCGCAGCTCGCGCACGTTGCCGGGCCAGGGGTGGCCCTCGAGCTTGGCCAGGGCTTCGGCGTCCAGGCCCTTGACCTTGGTTCCCAGGCGCTCGTTACACTCGACCACGAAGCGCTCCGCCAGGGGGCGGATTTCCTCGCGCCGCGACCGCAGGGGCGGAACATGGATCGTGAACTCGTTGAGGCGATAGAACAGGTCTGTGCGGAACTTGCCGCTGTTGAGCAGGTCCTCGAGGGGGCGGTTGGTGGCGGCGATGATGCGCACATCGGCGTGCAGGGTGCTCTCGCCACCGACGCGCTCGAACTCCTTGTATTCGAAGGCGCGCAGGATCTTGGCCTGGGACTGGGGGCTCATGTCGCCGATTTCATCAAGGAACAGCGTGCCCTTGTCCGCCAGTTCGAACTTGCCCTTGCGCAGCCGGTCTGAACTCGTGTAGGCGCCCTTTTCAGCGCCGAAAAGCTCAGCCTCCAGCAGGCTGTCCGGAATGGCCGAGCAATTGACACTGACAAAAGGTCCCCGCGCACGCGGCGAAGCGTTGTGAATGCTCTGGGCGATCAGGTTCTTGCCTGTGCCGGTTTCACCCAGCAGCAGCACGGCCACGTCGCGCGCAGCAGCCGAGGCCGCCAGACGCAGGCATTCACGCATGACCGCGCTCTTGAAAACGAGCGAGTCAAACGTGACGCCCACGCTGCGGTAGGCGCTGGTGATCGTCGGCTGTTCCATGGCGGCCATATTGGTAGGCTCTTGCCCCTGACGTTGTATTGAATGACCTGGTGATGCGCAACGACTCAACGCCTCGCAAATCGGTGATCACGCCCAGGCCAGCCTGGCTGGCCGCGCTTTGGGCCTGGCCTGCGCGGCATCGCCTCATGGGCCCCATTGGCCTGTTGCTGCTGGCGCTGCTTGTGGCTGCGCCCCTTGGCGCGGAGGACAAGAAGGCCGTAGTGATTGGGTACGACGCGCTTGACCCCAAGCTCATGCGGCAGTGGATGGACGAGGGCAAACTCCCCAACTTCAAGAAGCTGGGCGAGCAGGGCCAGTTCAGCGAGCTGCAAACGGGCTATCCGCCTGTTTCGCCCGCCGTCTGGTCCACGATGACCACCGGCCTCAACCCCGGCAAGACCGGCATTTCGGGCTTTCTCAAGCGCCGCGAGGGAAGCTACGAGCCCACGCTGGCGCTCGTAGATGCCAACGAAACACGCATCGCCGGTGGAAGCACGCCGGCTCGTGTGCTGCTGGCCCTGGCCTTTGGCCTGGTGCTTCTCGCCCTCTGCGTGGCTCTGGGCAAAGTCATGCAGGCTGTGCTGGCAACCCTGCTGGGCGCGGCCCCCAAGCCCCACGTCGCTGTTCCTGCCGGCGCCACTCTGGCGGCCCTGATCGCGGGGCCCTTCGCCCATGGGGGGGACGCGCGGCAGGTGGCGGCGGTGTTTGGCGTCGTTTTGGTGGCCGGCGCTGTCTGGGGTTATGGCGCCGTGCGTCTGCACCTGAGCTTGCGCGCATGGCTGTTCCCCTATCTCGCCCTGAGCGTCGCCGTGCTGGCCTTCCTGCAACGCCTGCCCGAGACCCTGCCTGTGCCGCGCACGGCACGGCACGGCGAGCTGTTCTGGCAGACCCTGGGCAAGCAGGGCATTCGCAGCAAGGTCATCGGCTCCCCCGTGGACTGGCCGGCACGCCTCAAGGAGAACACCGAGTTCACCACGGGCCTCGCTACGCCCGATGTCCTGGGAACCCATCACACCAGCACGCTCTGGACGGCCGAGCACGACAGCCGCGCCGGAACCATCACCGAGATGGGCTGCCGCATCGAGCGCATGGAGTTCGAGCACGACGTGGCACGCCTGGAGCTTTACGGGCCGCCAGCCCGCTTTGACCGCTCCCGCTGGTCCGCCTTTGAGCAAGGCGAGCTGGCCACCATGCCGCGCGAGGTGATTGCCTTTGAACTGGTGCGGCAGGGCGCGGGGGTGGCGCTGCGCTTTGAGGGCCAGCCCTTGATCGAGGGCGAAGTGAAGCTCGAGGCCGGGCAGTGGTCGCCGCTGCTGCGCGTGGTCTATCGCATCGGCCAGTTGGCTGACCTCCACGGCACGGTGCGCTTCAAGTTGCTGGCGGGCGGCGCCACGGCCAGGCTCTATGCCACCGCCGTGAATTTTGACCCCCTGAACACGCCCGACCTTTTTGCCGTTTCCGCTCCGGCGGCTTTCGCCCAGCGTCTGGCGACGGACCACGGCCTTTTCCAGACCCTGGGTTGGGCTGAGGCAACGGCCGCGCTCAACGACAATCTGATCGACGAGGGCACGTTTCTTGACACGTGCGAGCAGAGCTTTTCCGAGCGCCAGGCCCAGGTGCTGGGCCTGCTTGACCGCCCCCAGGACTGGGACCTGCTGGTGTGCTTCAACTACGAGATCGACCGCGTCTGCCACATGATGTGGCGCCATCTCGATCCCCTGCATCCCAATCACGAGCCCAACGCTCCCGCCCGTTACAAGAATGCCATCCTTGATGCCTATCAGCGGGCCGACGCCCTGCTGGGCCAGATCATGCAGCGCATGCCCGCGGGGGCTTTGCTCATTGTCTGTTCCGACCACGGGTTTTCGTCCTTCGCGCGCTCGGTCAACCTCAACCGCTGGCTGCTGGATCAGGGCTACCTCGTACTCAAGAACCAGACCCGCGATGTCAGCATGAAGGACCTCTACTCGCCCCACAATCGCTACTACGACCCCTATGACTGGAGCCGCACCCGCGCCTATTCCATGGGCCTTGGCAAGATTTTCCTGAATCTCAAGGGCCGCGAGCCGCAGGGCATCGTGACGCCCGGCGCCCAGGCTGACGCCCTCATTGAGGAAATCCGCGCCAGGCTGCTCAGCCTTGAGGACGACGACCCCCGGCCCCACTTCAAGGGTCGCCGCGTGTTCCACGAAATCAGGCGCGGCAGCGAGATATGGGAGGGGCCCTTTGTGCGCGACGACGCCGACCTCATGGTGGGTTTCAGCCACGGTTACCGCGTGAGCTGGCAAACGGCCCTGGGCGGTGCGCACGAGCAGGTGATCTCGGACAACCTGCGCAACTGGTCGGGCGATCACTGCACCTTTGCGCCCTCCCTGGTGCCCGGCGTGGTCCTCTGCAACCGCAGGATAGAGGCCGCCGAGCTTCGGCTCATAGACGTCGGCGACAGTGTATTGCGCTACTTCGGCGTGGAGCCTGCGGCGCGCCGCGGACGCTTTGACGGCCGCGCCTGGACGTTCAGACCGTAGCGCATCTTGCGCCGGCGGCGGTACAATAATCCCATGATTGCCGAGCTTCAGCGCAAGGCCGTGCCCTTTCTTGCCGGGGGGCTGCTGCTCCAGGTTGGGGGCTCGTTTCTGCGCTTTGTGAGCATGGAGCTCTTTGTGGCCCTCGCGGCCGCAGGGGCTGCTTTGCTTGTCGTCGGGTGCATGTTCTACGCCCGGGCGCGCGGCTACAAACGCGAGCTGGGCCTGCTGGGCCTGCTCAGCGTGCCGGGCGTGGCGGTTCTCGTTCTGTTGCCGGACAAGGAGAAAGGCAGCGCACAACCCGCCGCGGAGCTGCCGGCCCAGACGACCGAGGCCTTCAAAGACGACCCTGATGTAAAGGATGCCCTGGAGAGCATCAACGCCATGGGCTTTTCCGCGGCACGCCGCGAGGTGGATGTCGAGGACTCGGATACCGACGACCTCGATACCGGACCCGATGAACTGGAACTCTCCGCCGGCGGCGGCCCCGTGGCCAGGCCGGCGGCCAAGCCCCGAAACCCGGAGCCCAGGAAGGTGGCCGCGACCTCGAGCCAGGCCGCGCGCGAGGCTCTGGTGGGGCAGGCCGGAGGCGAAATTGTGCCCTCGCGCCTTCTGTATCAAGCGGGCGGAAAGCTCACTTTCACCTGCCATTGCGGCAAGCGCTACAAGGTCGATGTCTCCCGTGCGGGCGAACTGCTGACCTGCCGCTACTGCAAGAAGAACCTGCTGGTGCCCGTGCCGGAGTCAAAGGCGTAATGCGTCTCGTCTGCATCTCCGACACCCACAACCGGCACGACGCCCTGCGCCTGCCCCGGGGCGACGTGCTGATTCACGCCGGCGACTTTACCGGCATGGGCCGCGTACAGGAGGTTGAGGCCTTCGCAAGGTGGTTTGGCGCACAATCGCACCCGCACAAGATCGTCGTCGCGGGCAACCACGATTGGCTCTTCGAGCGCGACCACACTCAGGCGCGGGCACTGCTTGCGCGCCATTGCCCAACGGCCCACTACCTTCAGGACAACGGCGTTGACATTGCGGGCGTCAGGTTCTGGGGCTCCCCCTGGACGCCGCTCTTCCTCAACTGGGCCTTCAATCTCAAGCGCGGCCAGCCGCTGGCGGCGAAGTGGGCCTTGATTCCGGCTGACACGCAGGTGCTGATCACCCACGGCCCGCCGCTGGGAGTTCTCGATCTGACGCGCCATGGCCTCAATGTCGGCTGTGAAGAACTTGCGGCCGCTTTGGAGAAACGCCTGCGGCCCCGAGTCCACGTGTTCGGTCACATCCACGAAGGCTACGGAACATACGAGCGCAACGGTACGCAGTTCGTGAACGCAAGCAGTTGCACGGAGTTCTACGAGCCGACCAACGTGCCGGTGGTGATCGACTGCTGAGAGATGAAGAGATTGAAAAATCGAGAGATGGCAACTACTGGTTTTGCAATCTCTGATTCTCTCCATCTCTCAATTTGCTGCA
Organism: Planctomycetota bacterium; assembly: GCA_003576915.1. Lineage (GTDB taxonomy): Bacteria > Planctomycetota > UBA8742 > UBA2392 > UBA2392 > UBA2392. The sequence continues at coordinate 135,281 of QEVF01000007.1, forward strand.
CGGAGTTCCGTCATCAGGCGCCGCGTAAACACGCCCGCCATCTTCTTGCGGTACGCCGGCTCCATGGGCACGTTGAGTTTGGGCTGCGCTGTGCGCGTGACGTGATCGGCAATGGTCTGGATCAACGCGTCGTCGAGCTTCTTGCCGATCACCTCGGGCATGCCCTTGGTGGGCTCCGTGAAGATCGCGTTGCCGCGCTCGGCCTGCCTTTCTTTGCCCGAAAAGTCGTAAAGCACCGGAATGGTCTCGCAGGCGCCCAGGCCAAGACGCAGGCTCTCGACGCGGCCATCTTTGCCAAGGCCAAGTGCAGCGGCGACGCCGAGCACGGGAAAGTCGATGCTGCGACGCGGCGCGAGCTTCTTGTAGCCGCTGCGCAGCGAGTACGCGCCCTGCGGCAGCGTGACCTTCGCGAGAATCTCGCCGCGCTGGAGGTCAAAGCGGGCGATGCCATCGCCCTTGTAGAACTCGCTGAGTTTGAGGGTGCGCGTGCCGGCGGGGCCAACAAGGGTAACGGTTGCGCCGAGGGCCACGAGCAGGGGCGCGAGATCGCTGGAGTGCGTGGCGACGCAGGTGAAGGAGTTCGTGACGCTCTTGCCGTCCTTCATGATCTTGGGAATGACGTGGCAGACCTCGCCGTCGGCCTTGAGGCAATAACCCAGCGTGCGGCGCCAGAAGTAGCTCTGGTTGAAGAAGTGGCAGCGTGTGTCGAGCATCAGGTTGCCGCCCAGCGTGGCCGATTCGCGGATCAGCGGCGAAGCAATCTGCGACGCGGCATAAGCCACGCTGGAGGGCACTTCCTTGCTGCGCTCAAGATCGCGAAGGCAGACCCCCGCGCCGATTTCGGTGGGGGAGATGGCCTTGAGTTCGGCGATATGCGCCAGCGAAATCACGTTGCCGCTGGCGTTGAGCCCGCACTTGTAGTTGGGCAAAAGGTCCGTGCCGCCGGAGAGGTAGTCAAAGTCGTCACCAAAGCCGCGCGCGAGGTCGAGCGCCTCTTTGAGCGAAGTCGGCTTGTGCAACTCAAACTGCGGAAGAAGCATGGTCATAGTTCGGTTCCCTCGCCGGCCTCGCGAAGCGCAGCAAGTATTAGGTCGTTGGACAGGTGAACGCCAGCCTCCAGCATGCTTTTCAGTGGTGGGCGAATGCTCGGTATCAGGCCGCTCTTCTTGGCCAGCACGGCAATCCGGCCGAGCCGGTGAGGCGAAGGCCAAGCGCTCGGGCAAAGCGGCGACCCAATGACTCGTCGATGCACACCCACTCGGCTCTGATATGTAGGGCCAACTGAAGGACAGAAGCCTCGCCGAGATCAAGGGCGGCACGCAGAACAGCAGTCAGGGGCGGCGGATACTTGGCGATCCTGATCGTGGTTAGATCCAACGGTGACTTTCCTGCTGCGACTCCCGCCTCGATTTCGGCTTTCACTTCTTCGGTGCTCAGGAATTCAAATGGCAGCCGGAGGCAAGCAGCCAACACGCCTGCCTTATGCAAGGCAATACAGGGGCCGGTGTTGATGACGATCCGATCAGCCACGAGCGAACTTCATGTCTTCTTCAAGGTCTTCGGCGCTCAGGTTCGACATCGGTACGCCGATGCGCGCCAAAGAGAGCAGAAAATCCACGCGCGCCATGCCGCAGTAATGGGCAGCTTTGCCGGATGAAATCCGGCCCAACTCATAGAGTTTCGCAAAGAGTACGAAGCGCGCCTCCTTGTTGAACTCCTTGGCCGACAGGTTGAGTGCAAGCAACAGGTCGTCACCGTACTCAATGGTCAGTTCATGGGTCATGAGGACACCTCTGTGGCCATTCTAGCTTCAGATCGCCCCGCTGGAGAGGTAGTCAAGGTCGTCGCCAAAGCCGCGCGCCAGATCGAGCGCCTCTTTGAGCGAAGTCGGCTTGTGGAACTCAAACTGCGGAAGAAGCATGGTCGTACGGTTTCCGATCCTAGGGCAAAAGCTTCCTCTGAACTTCCTTGTTAAGCCAAATCCACTTTCCAGTCAGCGTCCGAAAGCCCACGTTCCCTAACCACTCTGACGCACAAGTCGCGAATTGTGTTTGAAGACAAGTTTACTTCGTAGAATACACCGGGCTTGAGTTCGAGCGCCCTACGCAGGCCATAGGGGCTTGAGCGAAAGTACCGTGGAAACGTCTCCATCAGGAAGTCGGGAAGATCATCCTCCAACGCCACCAGCTTCTCCAGTGTAGCCGAAAGCACTTCTCGCCATGATTCTACGCGCACGCGAGATCCGAGAATGTTTAGCACCACTGGCTTCGTGCCAGTAACAGCACCCCCATCCTGGCGCTGAGACGTTTGGTCTCCTGCAAGACTTGGCCAAAGGGTCAATGCACGAGCCACTAGGGCCTTTGCACGGAGCTCAATTGCCTCCCTGTTCCATGTCGCAAAACTGTTGAGATCGCGATTTAGGTCCAAATGGCTGTCAATGAGAAGGGATTTCTTCCTGACGAAATCGCTATTGCTGAGTTCGGGGTTGTACGCGGTAAGCGTGACGTTGCCCAAGGTGTGAAGCCAATTCTCATGATCGTCATCGGCCGACTCGCCAAGCATCTCTCTCCATGCATCGGTTAGTTTCTGCGGCATAATGTGTTCAACTGTCAAGTTGTCGAAGGGCACTCTCTCTTTGTGCCCAAACGACTCCTCTAGACGTTCAAGCAGCAGTTTCAGTTTGGTCGCCTTCTCGCCTGCAACGTAGAGTCTTGAATTGACTAACCTGTCGCCAAACTCTGAATCCCTGGGATATCGCTTTGCTGCGAGTGCCCTTCGTATGCCGCCGATCAAGTCACCTTCCTTGCCGGCATTGCCATAAACTACCGGAAAAAATTTGTTCAAGTCATAGGTTGGAGCACCGCATACCCAGCGCCGCATCATGAAGTTCTCGAGCATGTCGAGGACGTTCGTAAAGGACTCTAAGGTCAACTGCCCCTTCGCGTAGTCGTCGTAAAGCGCCATCAGCAATGGATAGGCCGTCGTAACCTCGATCCGATTGAGTCGACTGAATCGAACCGAAAGTTCCTTGTTAGTTTCGGCGCTTCGTGGGTCCACAAGGCAATGGTAATACCGTGAGTATCGCTCCAAATTGGCGAGGTACTCCTCGATTTGCGGCTGCGAACGCTTCTGATCAGCTTCGCCCTTGAGACACCAGTAGACTGCGTCCTTTCTTACCCAAGAACCACGCAACATCAAGAAATGGCGAATGAACTCTGTGGCGCCTTCCCCAAGCCTATCTTGGATTGGCAGCCAGTATTTGGCGAAGATCCGTTCCTGCTCATTGATATGCACTCTCATCAAGAAGTAGTTCCGGATGAGGTCTGCCTGCGTAAGGTCTCGTCCTTTGGAGTTCAATGATTCGAAGATGACGTGGGGATTATCGGTTTCATCAAGAATTATACTTACGAGAATGAGCCTGTTGACCACAACGTTCTTGCACTGTTCCAGTTTGGTCCCGTCCAAAGCCTTCACTTTCTTCAACAGGAATCGATAGCATTTTGAGATCCCGTCATCGCCTGTTGGCGCATGACCCTCCACCAAGTCAGTGAAGGACTTTCGGTCCATTTGCGTAGGCAGCAACTTGAACCGATCGTTCCCAGGTTTGAACCGGTTTCTCAAGAGAGTTTCGTCGATCTCAGGTCCAAGCGTTTCAAGTCCTAGAGCGTTAGCGTGGTCTCTCATCGCAGCCAGCAAGACAAACAGCGTCGTGATGCGCTGTTGGCCATCTATCAGCAAATACTTTGCGACGCCCTCTGGAACGGAACGTGCTGGCGCTGTCACGATTGGCCCGATGAAATGCTCTGCCACAGGACCTTCCATGAGTTCGGAAATGTCTGTCCAAAGCTGTTCCCATTCTTTGGAAGTCCAGGTGTATGGACGCTGAAACAATGGAACTAGGTACTGATTAGTTCCCTCAATTAGCCGCTGCAGTTTCGTTTCCGTTGCTTTCACGAACGATTCCCCTTCGGACGGGCAGGAAGATCAGGAACAGCTATTTGCCCGCCCGTTTCTTCTCTTCGATCGCGCGCAGGACTCGATCCGGCGTCATGGGCACTTCGAACAGGCGCACGCCTACGGCGTCGTAGATGGCGTTGCCTACGGCGGGGATGATCGGCGCCAGGCCGCCTTCGCCGCATTCTTTGGCGCCAAACGGGCCCTCGGGGTCGATGCTTTCGACGATCACGATGTCCATTTCGGGCGTTTCAAAGGGCGTCGGAATCTTGTAGTCGAGGAAGTTGCCGTTGAGCAATTGCCCGCCGCGGTAACGCATCTGCTCCGTCAGCGCCTGGCCCAGTCCCATGTGGATGCTGCCCTCGAGCTGGCCTTCGACGGCCATGGGGTTCAACGCCCGGCCGCAGTCGTGCGCCGCCCAGATGTGGCGCGGCTGCACAAAGCCCGTTTCCGGGTCCACGTCCACCTCGCAGATGTAGGCGCTGAAGCTGTACGAGGGTGAAAGGCCGGCGTTGCTGCCCTTGAACTCCGTGCCCAAGGGCGGGCTCTGGTAGCAGCCGCTGGCAATCAGCGCGCCCCGGTCGGCCTGGGTCTCGTGCAGGGCCTCCATGAAAGTGACTGCCACGCTGGGCTTGCTGCGACACACAAGCTTTTCGTCCTTGAAATCAAAATACTGCGCGGGCTGGCCCGTGAGCTTGGCCGCGGCCTGCGCCAGATCATGGCGGATCTTCTCAGCCGCGTCGCGCGCAGCGTTGCCGGCCATGAACGTAACGCGCGAGCTGTAGCTGCCCAGGTCAATGGGCGCGAGATCCGTCTCCTGCGAGCGCACATGGATGCGATCCATGTTCACGCCCAGCACCTCAGCGACCATCTGCGCCAGCACGGTGTCGCTGCCCTGGCCGATTTCTGCGGCCAGCGAATGCACGGTGATGCCGCCGTCCATGTCGATTTTCAAATGCACCGTGCTCTGGGGCAGCTTGTTCCAGTGAATCGGCAGCGCGCTGCCTGAAATGTAGAACGCGCAGCCAACGCCGATGCCGCGTCCGTAGGGCAGTTTGCCCCACTTGTTCTTCCAGTCGGAAAGGCGCATGACCTCGGCGAGTCCTTCGCGGATGCCATTGCTCGTGATGCGGAACTTGTGGTAGGGCGTAAAGCACATCTCGGGCAAGAAGTTGCGCAGGCGCAATTCGCAGGGGTCGATGCCCAGTTCTACGGCCGCCATGTCCATGAGGGTTTCCATGGCAAAGCGCGGGTTGACGCTGCCGTGGCCGCGCATGGCGCCGCTGGCCGGGTGATTGGAATAGACGCGGCGGCCCTTGTAGCGGAAGGCGGGCAGATAATAGGGCCCGTTGGAAAGCACGCCGTTGTAGTAGGTGCTTACAACGCCAAAGCTGCCGGCGGAGCCGCCATCAATCAGGGCGTTGGAATCCATGCCAATGAGCTTGCCCTGGGCGTCAAAGGCCAGCGCCATTTTGATGTCGCTGGGGTGGCGGCCGCGGTTGACGAGGAAGACCTCTTCGCGGTCCATGGTGAGTTTGACGGCGCGGCGCGTCTTCTTGGAAAGCAGGCAGGCGATGATTTCGTGCGGGAACGGATCGCTCTTGCCGCCAAAGCCGCCGCCCACCATGGTGCGAACCACGTTGATGCGGTGCATGGGCAGTTCAAGCACCTTGGCCAGGGCGCGGTGCGTGTAGTGCGGCACCTGCTGCGGCGTGTAGAGCACCACGCGCTCGTCTGCGTCCCAGTGCGCAACGACTGAATGGGGCTCCGTGAAGCCGTGGTTGATGCCGTCAAACCAGAAGCTGCCGCTGGGCGTGGCGCGTGCGGCTTTGAAAGCGGCCGTGGGGTCGCCGAATTCCTGATCGACGGCCTTGTGCACGTTGGTGCCGGGCAGGGCCTTTTCGACTTTGTCCTTGAGCTGGAGTTCGGGCGCCACCTGTTTGAGGGATTCTTCAGGCTTGAGGAAGGCCGGCAGGTCCTCGTATTCGACGTCGATGAGCCAGAGCGCCTCCTCGGCAATGGCCTCGCTGTCGGCGGCGACGGCGGCCACGGGCTCGCCCACGAAAATGACCTTGTCGACGGCCATGGCCGTTTCGTCCTGGCTCACGGGAAGCACGCCGAACTTGATGGGCGCATGTTTGCCGGTGACCACGGCGCGCACGCCGGCCAGAGCTTCAGCCTTTGACGTGTCAATACGCTTGATTCTCGCGTGGGCCTTGGTGGATTTCAGGACGCGGGCATAAAGCATGCCCGGGAACTTGAGGTCGTCGGCGTAGACGCCCTCGCCCGTGACTTTCTTGTAGGCGTCCTTGAGCGGCATACGCTTGCCGATGACGTTGAACTCGGGCTCGGCGCTGTCGCCGTTGGCAAAGGGGTTGGCGGCGCGGTTTTCAGCGCCGGACCAGACGCCCTTGTTGAGCTGGTGGTCGTTGCGGCTGAGTCTGCTGGTGCGGACGATGGCCATTGCTTCTCCGGAGCTTCGAAAAACGGTTACCGCCAA
>QEVF01000046.1 GCA_003576915.1 Planctomycetota bacterium
CAGCCAGGGCCAAAGGTCACGCAGGGTGAGAAGATCGGCGTTGGCGAGCTGTGCCATGATGCCCTCGATTTGGGATCTGGCGGAAGTCTACCCCCCCCCCTGTGTCACGCCCTTGTCATGCGAGCGGTAATTTTTGAAAAATGTTTCGCGCAAATCACTCGGCGGCGCGAATCAGGGCTTCGATGTCCGCGGCAAGCTGGAACTCCGGCGCCTTGCCCTGCTCGCTCACGTTGAAGAAGAAAACGTACATGGCGTCTTTGTCCGGAAAGCGGGCCAAGTAGGCCCGGGCGCCCGGTGCTGCGCCGCCGTGGTACTGCATGCGCAGGCCCTCCACCTCTTTGCACAGCCAGCCCAGGGCGTAGTCGTCCTGTCGCACCTTGAACCAATTTTCCTTGGCCTGCGCGTCCAGAAAGTCGCCGAAGTCAACGGCCTCGCTGAACTTCCACATATCCTCGACGGTACTCACGAGGTAGCCGCAGCCGCGCTGCCCCCACGTAAAGGGCCAGTCAGTGACGCTGCCGCGGTTCTGGTTGTCTTCGTAGCGCATGGCGCTGCGCTTGTCGTCGAGGCGTTCGCTGGAGCAGAAGGCGCTGTCGTTCATGCCTGCGGGCTCAAGAATCTGACGCTGCATGTAGTTCTCGTAGCTTTCGCCGGACACGACCTCGATGATGGCCCCGGCGAGGTAGTAGTTTGTGTTGCTGTATTCGAAGCGCTCGCCGGGCTTGGCGGCAAGCGGAATCGAGAGCAGGCCCTTGACGGTTTTCTCGCGGCTGAAGGAGTCGATGTGCTGGTCCTCGTACATGCGGGAGAGGCCGCCGGTGTGGCTGAGGAGTTGTTCGACCGTGATGTCTCGTTTGTCGGCGGGCGCGAAGGAGAAGAACCTGCCCAGGGTATCGCTGAGGCGCAGCTTGCCATCCTGCTCGAGCCTGAGCACGCCTGCGGCCGTGAACAGCTTGGTGACCGAGCCGATGTCATAGAGGGTCTCCGGCGCGTTGGGGCGTTTGGCGTCGCGGTCGGCCATGCCGTAGCCCTTTTTGATGAGGGGCTGGCCGTCCTTGGCCACGAGAAGCGCCCCTGAAAAACCCTTGTCCTTCCAGCCCTCCATGAGGGTTTCGAGCTTCTTGCCCAGGGCGCCGTTGGCTTTGGCGTTGGTCTTGGCGCGCTGTTCGCGGGCCTTGAGCTTGTCTTTGCGCTCTTTGTCGAGCTTGCGCTGGTCGGCCTTGCTGGTTTTGCGGGGCTCGGGCTTGGCTTCGTCCTTGGCGGCGCTGTGTGACGCGGCGGCCGCGAGGAGCATCACGGCCAGGAGCAGATGAAGGGCGCGCATGGGAATCTCCCGTGAACGCCCTATCGTACCTCGGTCCGGGCTAACGTCCGTACTCAACCTTGGAACAGTCGATATCTACCGCCGCCGCTGGGTGGGCCGCCGTCAGGCTAACGGGTTGTGAGGTGCCCTTTTGTCCTTCTGCAACGTAAACGAAGACCACATACCTGCGCATGGCCAAGGCTTCAAACGACAAGCTGTCCTTGTCCGTCTGGATCGGCTTGCACAATGGTCCAGCGCCAGGCTCCAGAAGTGCCACGTAGTAGCTCGCTCCGTCGCGGCGATTGGTCAGTTTGATAGAAATGTGACCCTTGGCCGGCTCCAGCGCAATCTTTCCCAAGTCGAGGATTTCGCCGGGCTTTACGGACACATCAACAAGTTTGGGTTCATAGCCCAGCGCCTCGACCAGGGCCATTCTCGTTCCCGGCGCGGCATCCCGCAGCAGTATCTTGCCGTCCCCATCGGCTCGAGCGAAGCCTTGATCGCCAAAGGACGCGCTGGAGCGAGGCTTGCGCGCGGCATCAAGCCGGGAGTAGCGGTGAACGTTGAACGACAACACCGCGGGCCAGAGAGGCTTGCCCGTCATGTCTACAACTTGAAGCTGGACGTGGGCAAAAGCCAGCGGCTCGGCTGTAAGGGTCTTTACTTCGTCCTTCTTCAGAAAAATGTCCTCGGATTCCCACGCGGATGTCCGGCCGCGTCCATGGACTCGATAGGCCTGTCCCGACCAGAGTTTGAGAGTTTTGAAGTCCGCGTCAGAAGAGACCGTTCCGTAGTCAACGACGCTGCCGGACGACTTGAACACCCTGACAGCGAATGTCTCGGTGGACGCAGCTTGCCCCAGTTGCACGATGAGTCCACAGTGGGGTGGGTCGGATCGGGGGATTCTGCACGTGGGTTCCAGCTTAAGCTGGTCCGGGGTCAACGTGAATTGGAACTCCGGCGCAAAGCCCGCGCGGAACGTCTTGCATCGTAATACCAACGTGGCGTCGGAGGGGATATCGTCAACGCGGAGCTCCCGCTCACCGGACAGACGAAAGTCTTTCAAACTCGCATGGTCTGTTTTGCCGTGGGTCACGGTCCAGATTCGAGCGTCTCCAGTAAACGCCTCGCCGTCTTCAAACTCGATAAACACGCGCAATGAGAATGAAACCGTTACATCGAGCAGACACTCCTGCCTCGTCGCCTTGATCAGTATGAAAGATTGTCCGCCCGCCCTGATGGCCCCCGTCGACTGACGCACGTGAATGACGAAACCTGATGTGGCGGCCCCTACACAGACCGCCCCGCCAAGTTCTGGCACGTCGTCGCCGGTGATCACAATCGTTCCGCTGCTGTCGGTTGGAGCGCTGATACGCCAGACCTGCTGGCTGGCAAACATGCCGGTCTTCATGACGTATGCTAACTCCGATACGCTTAGAGAAGTCCAGCGAAGGGCAACACCCGGCGCGGCAGCGCCATCACTGTGGCGCAGGAGGAAGGTCAGGCTCTTTACTTGCTCTTGCGGGCGTGCCGCTTCGACGTCCTTCGGCGGCTCGTCCGGAAGTACCGTGGTTGGGGGCGAGGGGTCGGTCGCCTCGGCCGTCGGCTTCTCAGTGGAATCCGGCTTGGGCTCGACAGGAGCCAGCGGCGCTACATTCAAGGCCTTTGCAGTTGAGGGGGAGCCATCCTTGGTTGGCGGTGTTGCCGGTAACTCAGTATTGCGAGGACTACCACTCGTCTCTAGTACGCCAAAGTGGAGCCAAGAGCCCCAGGTCAACAGAAGGAAGGCAAGGACTACCATGGCAACCGGAAATCTTGATCTTCTGCTCATGGAGGGTCAGACTCTACTCGAGCGTAAAGGTGTGGAGGGCCACCGAAGAGTTCGGGTCTGTGGCGTCGTATGCGATGGCGTAGCTCGCACTGGCAAAGGGCGTTCCCTCTTCCGCAAGCGCATTGACCTCAACTTCAGGCCAGGAAGTGATAGTACTTCCGTAACAGCCGTGCAGTCCAACATCTGTCGGGAGTTTCCATCCGCCAGATTCAGCGCGTGGTGGAGGCCACGGGCGTGGGGTCCGTGGCTTTGCCCTTTTCGTCGAACTCCGACCACACGGCGGCGTCGCTTTCCAGTTCGCGGTTGTAGACCGACCACTCGCCCTCCAGCGTGTCTTTCTCCGGCACCAGCTTGCGGCCCCGCGAGAGAATGAACCAGACCAGCGGCAGCACACCGCCCACCGCGAAGATCGTGCCGCCAATGCTGCGCAGATACACCAGCCGCGACCAGATGGAACCCTGGATGATTTCCTGCGAGCGCGCATGCCACAGCCCGTCTTCGAGCACGACGATAAGCTGATAGACGCCCAGGGGGAACAGGGCCAGGAACATCATCAATACCAGTCCCACCTGAAACGACCAGAACACGAAGCGGATCAGCTTCGCGTTCCAGCTTGCACGCGCGAACAGGTGCTGGCAGCAATACAGCATGCCGCCAATGGCCACGTTGCCCTTGACGCCGAACATGGCGGCGTGGGCGTGATTGCCCGTCAGATACGTGCCGTGTTCGTAGTAGTTCACGATGGGAAGATTGATCAGCGAGCCGAAAACGCCCGCGCCGAACACGTTCCAGAAGTTCACAGCCAGAATGAACAGCCACACGCCGTCCATCACCACTTTCTGTTTGCCCTGGCCCACAAGGCCCTTGGCGCGGCGCAGCTCAAGGCGCGTGCGCCAGGCGTCGAGCGTGAGCAGCAGCAGGGGCAGGACCTGCAGCGTGGAAAACACGCTTCCCAGCGCGATGATCGACGTGGGCTTGGCAATCCAGTAGAAGTTGTGCGAAATGCCGATCAGCGCCGTGAGCAGGAACAGCATCACGGCCAGAAAAATCACGCGCTCGGCCATGGCGCGGTGCACCACGCCCATCTGCACCAGCATGTAGGCAATCACGACCGTCGTGAACACCTCAAAGGTGGCCTCGACCCACATGTGAACCACCATCCAGCGCCAGAAATCGGAGATGGCGAAGTTCATCTTGGGCGAGACCAGCAGCCCGAAGAACAGGAAGGCCACCATGATGCCGCTGCCGTAGAGCAGCCACGAAGGCACCGACCACACGTTGTGCCAGTTGAGCCAGGGGCGCACGGCGCGATAAATAATCACAATCCAGAGCACAAACGCCGCCAGCATCATGTACTGCCAGAAGCGGCCCAGCTCCATGAACTCCCAGCCCTGGCTGCCAAACCAGTAGGCCAGCGTGTCGTTGAGCATCGACTTGGGGCCGAGATAGATGCCGAACACCACCCCCGCGCCCACCAGAACGCCCATCCAGAACAGCAGGTTGATCAGGAACGTCTGGCCGCGCGGCACCTTCGAGAGCACGGGCAGAAAGAACACGGTGTAGCCGATCCAGCAGATGAAGAACCAGAAGATCTGCAAAAGCACGTGCCAGCTGCGCACGACGGTGATGGGGAAAATCTGCGCGATGTCAAAGCCCAGCAGCCTGTCCGTGCGCACGAAGTCGTTGGCGCAGAGAATGCCCGCAAACACCTGCATCAGAAACACAATCATGGCAAAGGCGAAGAACTTGTAGACGAGGCGCTGGGTGGGCCGCACGTGCTGCTCGTCGGCCTCCAGTTCGGGCGTGGTGAGAATGCCCTTCTTGCCGTGCTGGTCAAAGGGGTCGCCGATCGTCTTCAACTGGCCGTAGACGTAAAGCACCGCCCCGATGCCCAGAAACAGCGCCAGAATCGAAAGCGTGCTCCACACCAGGGTGGCCTGCGTCGGCGTATTGCCGACCATGGGGTCATAGGGCCAGTTGTGGGTGTAGCTGTAGGGCTCGCCCGGCCGCTCCGCCGCTGAAACCCAGCCGCCCCAGAAGAAGAAGGCCGTGAGCGCCTCGAGGTCCGCGGGATCAGAGATGTAACCCGTAGGATGAAAGGCCTCTCCATAGCCGGGGTCGTTGAACATCCGCGTGTAGTGGCCGATCAGCTCCCGGTAGCCCTGGGCCTGCGCCGCCGTGATCGTGATTTTCTCGCTGCGGGCGTCATAGCCGTTTTGGCGCGCTTCGCGCCTCACGCGCGCGGCTATGGCGTCGTGGTCCTCCTGTGTGAGGGGGCCGGCCTTGGCTTTCTCGGCTTCGTAGAAGCGGGTCATGGAGACGGCAGTGCGATGCAGGGCGTCGGCCGTGAAGTCAGGGCCGCGCTCTGCGCCGTCGCCCCAGAACGAGCCATAGCTCATGAGGCCGCGCAGGTGGAAGACTTCCTTGCCGCGGTTGATCTGGGCGACGGTGACGACGGTCTTGCCGTCGGATGTCACGAAGTCAGCAAGGGGCGGCGCGCCCTTGTAGGTTTCAAGGCCGAGGTAGGCGACGCCGATGATGCTGATGGCGGCGACGATGGCGGCATGGATCTTCCAGTACTTCTTCTGGACGAGGATGCGCGCAAAACCGATGGACTTGGCGCCGGGCGCGGCTTCAGACTTCATGGGGGACTCCGGAAAGGCGGCAATTCAGGACATAGACATCTGATTAAGCCAATGAAGCATCTTGCCGCGCCTCACGCCAGAAAAACCCGGGGGGACGATGCCCGCAAACCCGCCTGGAAAGCGGACTCTGCGTTCAAATTTCTCGTGAAAAGGGAGAGGGTTATGCAACGGTGCGCGGAACTGAGAGCACCACCCACAGCGAGCGGCAGAAATTCACACTCGCCACAACCCGACTATGAAGAAGCCGCACTTTGTGAGGCCGTCTTTTCAACTCTCGCCGCTAAGTGGGCCGTCAGGATCACGCCTGCTCTTCTCCATTCAGCGGATGAACTCGTCCAGAGTCTCATACCGGACCTCCAATGTGATAGAACGCGGGTTGCCGACATCGACGACTTTGCAATGCAGTCTACCCTGGCTGAATCGAGTGCCCTCACGGAGCCACAGAACACGGTTGCTCGCAAGTGTTCTGGCGATTCCGACGTACTGTCCGACTTTCCACCATCCAGCCCAAATGAGCTCCGTCAGGCATTGCCAAGGCAAGGGCGTCCCATCCGCTGATTTCACAATGATTGAGAAGGGTTCAAGCGACACGATCACGGCGCCAGTCGGCGAAACTCCAGGTAAATCGCAGGCCAGGCCGTCGCTACCGTGTGCGAGGGCAAACATATTCACAGGTGTCCGTGAAAGTGGCTGAAAGTACCAAGTAATCCAATAGTCAATGGAGTACCGCGGCAGGGGAACAAAGTCGTCCTGCACAAGTCGCCACGGGGCCGGACTCGATACAATCGAACGTACCGAGAACGCTATCTCACTGCGCGGCGGCAGTTTGGACAGTGCTTTCGAGATGTCGTGCCGCTCGTTTTGAAGTGTGACCGATGACCAAATGTCCCCTTGATACTTTACGCTCCAGTCCTCAATGGCGATACCGGCGACCGGTGTGGTCGCCGCGATCTTACGTGTCATCGGGTTCTCGACATTTTCAGCGAACATCTGAAACAGCGGCAGGGGCAACTCCGCAGGCATCGCGAACCGGTGGATCGCCAGAGGCGACGACTTCAGGCGAATAAGCAGTTCTCGGTCCGAGTCGGCCAGCGAGGCATCTATGTGGTCGCTCTCTACAAACGAGCACCGCGGCGCACTGGACCGTCCGTGCTGTGTGCAGCCGCACAATAACAATATCATGGCTGCCAGACACAGCTCTCCAACAGGCCACTGACATAGTCGATAAGTTGACTTTCTCAGCAATCTGCTAGATTGATTCGGCAGGCGGAAGGCAGAAGACATCGAACACAAGTTCATAGGCAAAACTCACACTTATCCGCACCACGGCCACATACTGGACTTCGCGGCCACCGGTGACCGGATTGATATGCTCACCTTTCACCACACCCGCCTGCGGACGGGAAATGACGGGTGAGCGAAAGTTCCACGCGATGAGTCTGCGTTGGAGCACGCATCCTCTGGGACATGAGAAGCCCAGGGTAGCCAACGCGATGACCGCCTCAATCACGTCTGCGGGTATGCCAAACCGCCCGATCAGGATGTCAATCGCTTGTTGAGCACTGTCGCTCTCCAGCTGTATCAACGCAAGGCGAGCCTCCGACTCGAGACTGCTTTGCATGTCGGCATTCTCATGCTCGACAATCACAGATTTGGTCCATAGAGGAATCTGGAATGTGCGAAACCCCTGTTTGCGATATCTTAACGATTGATGGCAGTCCTCCAAACGCTGGGGCGACGGCTCATCCCAATGGCCGAGTTCCCCCAATTCTCCCCCCGAGTCGCCAAGCCAACGCGGATGGAGTCGTTGCAGGAGTAGCAACAGCCAGTCCCAGAAACTCCTTTTGTCTCGTGTTTCCTTGTACTCAGGCGGGACCCATTCGGGTGAGAGTAAATGCGCGTTGGGGTGTATCTGTGGCGCGCTGAGCGTCAAAAATGTTGGCGATTGTGGAAGCTCTTGCTTGAAATTGGGCGATTCAGTTCGACTGATTGGTGCGTAAGGATCATTTCCTACCGCCGGGCGCGTCAGATGATTATCTGAATAGGAGTGGCTCGGAGCGGGCGGCAGCGTGCTCAGGCGCGCCATGTGCTCGGGCTCAATGCCGGTCATGTCGCGGTAGACCGTGGGGCCGTGGGGGCCCAAGGGCTTGAAGGCCACGAGGCGGTTGCCGCCGCCGCTGATAGGCGCGGCTTGGTCGGCGCAGCCGGGGCAGTTTTCGCCGTTTGCCATGGGCACTCCTTGATTCAACGGTCCGGTCGAGGGAAGTTTCAACCAAAACCCGAAATCCGCCGCCCCACCTATGCCCGGTCGCGGCTTGCCGCGCCCCTGCGACAGGACAATCCGCCCGGCGCGCCTGG
>QEVF01000029.1 GCA_003576915.1 Planctomycetota bacterium
CGTCAATGGCACCACGGACTTCAATGCGGCCCTGACGGTCAACGCCGCCGGAACGTTGAGCAATACGGCCGCCTGCGTCATCCGCTTTGACGAAACGGCGCTGACCCAGGTGCTGGGCACGATCAGCGTCAGCCCGGCCTCGGGCCTGACCGACCTGTTGTCCACCACGGCCGCCAACGCCTGGGACCTGAACATCACCGGCGCGGCCGGGGCCACGTTCAACAATGTTCGCGTTCAGGACGGCAACGTACTGGGCAGCGCCAGCCCCACTGCCACCAATGGGGTAGACTTTGGCAACAACACGCTCAACCCGCCCAGCAACCCGGGATGGATCGGGCTCATTGCCGGGGTGGTCTGGATTGGCGGGTCTGTCGCCGGAGACTGGAGCGTGGCGGCCAACTATTTTCCGCCCGTGCTGCCCGGCGCCTCCGACAAAGTCACCTTCAACGCCGCGGGGGCGGCCAACCCGCCGCCCACGCTCAACTCGCCCGCGGCCCTGGGCGCCCTGGACGTGCAGGCCGGTTACAGCCAGGCTTTGGCCATCCGCATCACCCAGAACCTGACCGTCTCGGGCAACGTCACGCTGGACGCCGCCAGCGCCACCAGCCTCAACCTCAACGGGTTCAGGCTGGCCGCGCGGGGCGCGAGTTTCAGCAGCGGGCGCAACATCACTGGCGGCGGCGCCTCGATCCTGCGCCTGGACCGCAGCGGGGCGGGCACAACGTTGTCCGCGCCGGGCGTGACGATTGATGCCGCGCTGGAGGCGGGCTTTGGCGGCTCGAACACGGTGGTTACGCTGGGCAGCGCGGTGACGGCCCGCTCCCTAACGGTGGACAGCGGCTCGACTTTCTCGACGGACGCCGCCAACAGCTACGCCCTGACGTTGAACGTGGGCGCGCTCACGGTCAACGGAGCCTTCACCGGTAACGGCTCGACCGTGTCTGTGGCGGGCAACGTGACGACTTCGGCCACCACGACGTTTTCGGCCGCGGGCGTGCTGAGGCTCAACGGCGGCGGAGCACAGGCCCTGAATCTCGCGGCCCTGGGCAGCCTGGCCGGCCTTCAGGTCAGCAAGGGCGCGGGCACGGTCACCGTGACGGGCAACCTGGTGCTGGCGGGCTCGCTGCAACTGCCTGCGGGCAACGCCGGCACGCTGACCCTGGCGAACTCCAGCGTCAACACGGTGGCGGGAGGCGTCAGCGCCGACAACGGCACCCTGGCCATGGGCACGAGTTCAAGCCTGAGCGTGGGCCAGCACTGGACGTTTCAGCCGGGCGCGACCTTCACGCCCAGCAGCAGCACCGTGACCTTCAACGGCACGGGGGCCCAGACCATCACGCCCAGCCTTTCGGCGCCGTTCAACCACCTGACATTCTCCAAGGCCTCAGGCACCGCAACGCTGGCGGCCGCGACCACCTGCAACGGCAGCGTCAGCGTCACGGGTACCACGTCACTGGATCTCGGCGGCCAGACCCTGAACGTGGCCGTGAACGTGACGCTTTCGGCGGGCTCGACGCTTGCGGCCTCGGGCTCGACGCTCGTCTTCACGGGCTCCACGGCCCACTCGCTCACCAGCGCGGGCAAGAGCTTCCATAACCTGAGCGTGACGGGCAGCGCGTCTCTCAGCCCCCAGGACAACCTGACCCTGACCGGCGCGCTGAACGTGGGCAACGGCACTTCGCTGGTGCCTGTCAGCGGCGCAGGGGTCAGCGTCAGCGGCGGCTCCACGATTTCGGGCACGGTCACGCTCAGCGCGGCCAATGACACCCTCTCCGGCGGCGTCACGGTCAACAGCTCAGGCTCCCTGGCGTTGGGCGGCGGCACCAACACCATCAACGGGTCGCTGATTTCCGCCGCCACCGTGACCAGCACGGGCAGCCTCGCGCTCAACGGCGACGTCAGCCACACGGGCGGGGCGTTCACGGTCAGCGCGGCCGCGACGCTGGCGGGCTCCAGCATTTCCTTTGCGACGACAGGCAACGTGACCTTCTCGGACGTCACGTTCAACGGCGGTCCCGCCCAGAGCGTGAACCTGGACGCGACGGACGACCTGGCGGGCAACATCACGGTGGCGGGCAGCGGCAACACGGTGACGTTCTCCGACGCCATTGTGCTGGCCTCGAACTGCACGATCACGGTGAACGCCGGCTGCGTGCTGGCGCTCAACGGCGGCGGCACCAACAACTGGAGCGCCACGGGCACCCAGACCGCGGGCGCGGGCCTGATCCGCGTGACCAATACCTGCACGATTTCGCTGCGCGCCAGCGCCATGAACCTGATCGCGCTGGAGGTCAACAGCGCCGACCTCACCCTCAGCGGCACGGTGAGTTTCAATCTCCTGGGCAACCTGACGCTCAACGGCACCGCCACGCTGGACGCGGCCAACGACACCGTCAACGTGGCCACTGCGGGCCTGACCATCCTGACCGCCAACGGCACGGCGGATTTCGGCACGGTGAACATCAGCGCCGCAAACGTGACCCTGGCCTGCAGCGGCTCGGCGGACATCAACATCGGCACGGCACTGAACGTGAACCTCGCCGCCAGCGGCGCGGCACGCTGCGTGATCACGCAGGCGGGTGCGGGCCGCGTGGACGTGACGGCGGGTTCGACCAATGTGGCCTCGAATTCCGCGAGCACCGCGGGCGTTCAGGGCGCCGAACTCGAAATCGCGGCCAACGCCGCGCTGCAGAACCGGGGCAACCTGAGTGTCGGCACTGCGGGCGCGACGAGCGATGCCAACGGCGCAAAGCTGCTGCTCAACGCGGGCAGCGCCATCATTTTCGGCACCTCGGGCAACTGGGCCATGGGTCGGCGTTCAACGCTCAACAAGGCCGCGGGCGCCACGGCCGCCATCAGCGCGGCGGCCAATGCCATCGCCATGACCTGGGACGGCACGGTGCTGGCCGACGGCCTGAGCCTCGCGGGCTACAACGCCAGCGGCCTGCAACTGACGGCGAACTTCGCCGAGTCCCTTTCCATGACCGTCAATAATCTGGACCTCGCGGGCAACCCCGGCGCCACAGGCACCCACCTGACCGTGGGGCCCAACCTGGTGCTGCGCCTGGGCGGTTTTGGCCCCGGCCAGGCGCGCTGGACCAACGTGCGCTTTGCCGACGTTGCTTCGGCCCAGACCAGCGGCAACGTCGCCCGCGCCCTGACTGTGAACACGTCCAGCCTCAAGATCGCCAACAGTGTCGACAACTACCTCATCACCGGCACCATGACCGCCGCCCAGGCCGAAGGCGGCGGCGCCGGCAACCTCAACGGCGATAACGACGGGACTGTCGCTTCCACCAACATTACGTGGGGCGCGGACGACTCCAGCACCACCATCACGGCGGGCACGCTCACGGAGCCCGCCTCGATCTCGTCCGTCGCCACGGGCTCATTCACGCCGGTCTTCGATTTCCGCTTCACCGACACGGGCGCCCCCGGCGACGGCCTGCCCACGGTCATCACCGGCCTGACTGTGCGGCTTGCGCTCTCAGCCACGGCTAACGCCGCGCAGCACAACTGGCGCCTCAGCGGCCCTGACCTCGGCGTGGCCGTGGCAGGCAGCGTGCTCGGCACCCAGGGCGTGGACCAGCGCATCGTGTTCTCCAGCCTGCCCATCTCCGTGGCCAACGGCGGCAACGAAACCTACACGCTGGAACTCCAGCTCAATGCCGCGTCGCCGGGTTCGGCGGACAACAGCTTCATGCGCTTTTCCCTCAGCGACACGGACGTGACGCTTTCGGCAGGCACGACACTGGCGCCCGCGCAGACGCTGGATTCCGGCGTCAACCTGGTCTATCAGGTCGTGGCCACCGAGCTGCGCCTGCTGGCGCCCGTGCCCTCGGGCGCGGCGGTCGGGGCAACGATCACGGCGCGCGTGGAGTTCACGGACGTCAATGGCAAGCGCGACGTGAACATCGGCGCCTCGGATGTCGTCACCGTGACCTGGTCCGGCGCGGGAGCCGTCAACAACGGCAGCCTGGGCGCCACGGCGGGCCTGTGTGACTTCGGCGCAGGCAACCTGAACCTGGGCTCGCCCGGCCTGCTGGGCGGCACCCTGACTTTCACCGACAACGGCGGCGGCGCGGTCAGCGCGGGCGCGGTAAGCATCAACCCCTTCAATCTGAGCAACAGCAACGACGCCAACTCGACCGTGACGGCCAGCGGCGCCCTGACGGAACCCGCGATCATCAGTTCGATTGCGGCCGGCTTTATCAGCGTGCTGGATTTCTCGCTCAACGACCTGGGCACCTCCGACGGCCTGCCCACGAATGTCAGCCAGGTGGTGGTCAACGTCAGCGGACCGGCAGACGCGGCCGAGCACAACTGGCGGCTCAACGGGCCCGGCGTCGTCAACGCGGCGGGCACGGTCTCGGCGGGAGCGATCACGTTCGCCGGCCTGGCCATTTCCGTGCCCAACGGCACGAGCCAGGTGTTCACACTGAGCCTGCAACTGGCGGCGGCCCCCGTGAACACGACAGACAACGAGGCCTTCCTGCTGTCCGTTTCCAGCACGGGTTTGAGCGCCAGCGGCGGCACGAGTTTTGCCGCGTCGGGCCCCGTGAACAACGGCACAGGGCTGGCCTACAGCGTGTTGACCACGCGCCTGACCATCAAGACCCAACCCGGCCCTTCGCAGGTGGAAAACGTCGGATTCAATGTGGTGGTGGCCTACACGGACATCAACGGCAACGTGGACGCTGACGTAACGGACACCATTGTGGGCATCACCCGCTCTGACGCCGGGGCGGTCACGGGCCCCACGTTGCCCCTGGCGGCCGTGGCCGGCGTGGTCAGCTTTACGGGCGCCAATCAGGTGCGCCTGGGCCTGCCCGCGGCCACGGGCATTACCCTGACATTCACTGACAGCGCGGCGCCGCCGCTGACAAGCGCCACGGTTCAGAGCAGCAGCTTCAACCTGGCTGACAACTCACCGCCGACCGTGACTTCGGCCGTGCTGCGCATTGCCGCAGACCCCCGGGGGCGCACCGTCCGCCTGACCTTCAATGAGCCCCTGCGCGCGTCTTCCGTCACCAGCCTGAGCAACTACGTGCTGAGCTTTGGCAGTCTGCAGCCCTTGAGCGTCTCGCAGCCCGCGACCTCGCAGGTGGACCTGGTGTTCCCTGATTACGCCGTGGCATCCCTGGACACCCTGGCCATTTCCGGCGTACAGGACGTTTCGTTCAACACCATGGCGCCCGTCGCCGCGCAGGCCATTACATCACCTGATGGCGCGGCCCCCTCCCTCGTCTCGATTACATATAACGACA
The DNA here is from genome assembly GCA_003576915.1 of Planctomycetota bacterium. Lineage (GTDB taxonomy): Bacteria > Planctomycetota > UBA8742 > UBA2392 > UBA2392 > UBA2392. The sequence continues at coordinate 5,268 of QEVF01000029.1, forward strand.
GCGACGGTTCCGGCACGCCTTCGCCGGGCGACCAGTACCTGTTCCTGTTCAGCGAGGCCGTGAATGACCGCATTTTCAGCGGGGGCAGCACGGCCAATGCCGCGCTGAGCCCGGCGGGCCTGAGCTACGGCACGCCCAACAACATCACGTTTGGAGATGATCTCGGGCTGGCAACGGATTCGCGGCTGGTCGTGGTCACGCTGGTTTCTGGCCTGACGATCGCGGGCGGCGAGGCCGTGACACTTTCCACGCAGATAACGGATCTCTCCGGCAACGCGGTGCTGGCCACGGGGCTCAACTTGCCCACCGTCGACAACATCAGCCCGCGCCTGGTGCTGACGCGTCTGGACGACCGCGACAACAGCAGCAATGCCTCGCCGGGCGACGTGCTCTGGCTCTACTTCACGGAGGCGCTGAACACGGCCACGGTGCCGGCCGTGAACACTTCAGGCCAGCTCAACACGGCCCTGGGCCTCAGCGCCGGCGGCTTCGGCGCCGACGCCACGGCGGCCTTCAACGCGGGCAACCGCGAGCTGCTTGTCACCTTGGGTGCGGGCTCGGCCTCCATCATCGGCCAGACGCTCAATCCTGCCGCCTCTGTCACCGACCCCGCGGGCAACCCCGATGCCACTTCGCCCCCTGTCGCCATCGGCACGGGCAGCAGTGACATCTTCGCGCCCACCTTCAATATTGCCTACTCCGCGCCTAACCCCAACGCCGTGCCGGCGGGCAACCTGCGCGTCACCGTGACGTTTACAGACAGCCAGCCCACCACGCCCACGATTGCCATCAACCAGCCCGGCATCAACGACCTGCCTCCCACGAACATGGTGGCCGTCGGCGGCTCAAGCCGCGTCTGGCAGTATGACTGGACCGTGAGCTTTGCCGACGGAACGATCAACATTGACGGCCTGAACGTGATCAGCATCGTGGGACGCCCCACTGACCTGCGCGGCAACCTGCTGGTGCCGGCGGCCAACAACACGTTTCGCACGGATACCACGAATCCGGCGTTCACCAGCGTGTCCATTGTGGACCCGGACAACCACTATCGCGCCGGCGACACGATATCGATTCTGGCGGTGCTCAACGAAATCGGCCTGGACGTGACGGCCAACCTGAGCGTGGTGGACCTTGCCCTGGGCACGCAAGTGGCGTTTGTCGACAACCTCGACGGCACCTACTCCATGACTTCGCCCGCGATTGCCGCGGCCACCCTGATCGAGGGTTCAAATCTGGCCGTGATCGTGCGCGCGCGCGACGGCGCCCTGAACAGTTCGACGTTCCCCGTGCTGGTCAATGTGGACAACACGGCGCCGACCGCGGCCCTGCTTTACGACCAGCCCAGCGCGGCGGTGGGAGCCGGCAACCTGACGATTACCCTGTCGCTGAGCGAGCCTTCACCCACCATTCCCACCATTGCCATTGCGGGACTCAGCGGCACGCCGGGCGTCTCTGCCACGCCCATGACGGGCAGCGCCGGCCAGAGCAGCTTCACCTTCATTCTGAACGTCATCAACCCGACGACGGGCACGGCCACGGTCACCATCGGCAACGTGAGCGACCTCGCGGGCAATCCGCCCGCCTCCGTGGCCAACAACTCGTTCACGGTCGACACCCAGAACACGCCGCTGGTGGCCAACGCCGGGCAGGACCGGACTTTCACGCGGCCGCGCCAGGTGCAGCTTGATGCCTCGGCGTCCACGGGGCTCAACCGCAGCTATGCCTGGTCGCAGGATTCGGGCCCGGCCGTCACGCTCAGCGGGGCCAATTCGGCCGCCCCCACGTTTTACATGCAGGCTTCGGGCGCCTATGTATTCCGCGTCACGGTGACCTCGGGCGCGTCTTCGGCCGATGACACCGTGACGATCACGCTGCTGAACTCCCTGCCGGATATCAGCGCCGGCAGTCGCATCACGCTGGATCGCAACGCGGTCACGGCGGGGCTGGCCGACCTCGGGCTTTCCGGCAGCGCCCTGGATGTCAACGGCGACTCGCTGTTCGTGCAATGGACGCGCGTGGCGGCCCCCGCCTCAGGCAACCTCGAGGCCTTCAACCCCGGCGCACTGGTGACTCCCCTGAGCGTCATCGGCGGCGGTCCCATCGTGCCCGGCGTCTACACGTTTGAGTTGCGTGTGTTTGATCCCCCGGGGCTCAGCGCCGTGCCGCCCACGCCCGCCCTTGACCGCGTCGATGTCATCGTGACCGGGCCGGGCGTGCTGCCACCCTTTGCCGATGCGGGGCCGGACATCACAGCCATCGTCGGCAAGCCCGTCTCCCTCACGAGTTTTGCCTCCAGCGACGGCGACGGCTCCATCGTCGGCTGGCAGTGGCGGCCCGTCTCAAGACCCCAGGGTTCGCTGTCCCTGCCCACGGGCGCGGCATCCGCCACCGCCACCTTCACGCCAGACCGGGCGGGCATTTACACCTTCGGCCTGCGCGTGCGCGACGACGACAACCTGCTCTCCAGCGAAGACCTGATCCGGGTCATCGTCCACGATCTGCGCTCGGCCACGCTCAACCGGCTGCCGCGCGCCGTGATTGCGCTTGTAGTCAACGACAGCGATCAGAACGGCACGGCCAACGTGGGTGAGTCCGTGGCCTTGAGCGGGGCGCAAAGCAGCGATGCCGACGGCGACCGGCTGACACTGGCCTGGCGCCAGGTAGCCGGCCCCGCAGCCCTGAACATCCTGAACCCCGAGGCTCAAAGCTTCAGCCTTACGCCCTCCCTGCCCGGCACCTACAGGCTGGTGCTGGATGTCTTTGACGGCCAGGCCCAGGGCATCAGCGCGGAAGTCACGTTCACCGTGGCGGCCGCGGCGACCCTGGCCCCGGCAGCGCAGGCGGCCCTCAGTGCGCTGGACGACCCCGACGCTGACGGGCGGCTGCTGTACGTGCCGGGCGTGGGCGTGGACAATCAGGCCACCAACGCGGCCATTGACCTTGATGGCGGCGCCAGCTCAGGCGTGGGACTGCAGTTCGCGTGGCGCCAGGTCTCGGGGCCCACGGTGGCCCTGGATGTGGTCAATGCCGCCCAGGCGGCCTTTGTACCCGTGCTCGCGGGCAGCTACGTGTTCGAACTCACGGTCACCGACGCCTCGGGCCTGAGCGCGGTCGCCCGCGTTGCCGTTTACGTGAGCACCTACGACATCACGGCCAGCCCCCTGGGCAACGCGCTGCCTCTGGCCAGCGCCGGGCAAGACCAGGTCACCCAGGGCCTGTCGCCCATTACGCTTTCGGGCAGCGCCACGGACGACAACCACGCGGCGAGCGCCTTGCGCTTCCGCTTTGTGCAGGTGGGCGGGCCGCCCGTAGTGCTGGACACGACTTCGCCCCAGCAGCCGACCTTTGTGGCCCCGGTCAGCGGCCTTTACGTCTTTGACCTCTATGTGGACGACGGCCTGAACTTCAGCCCGCCCGACCGCGTGCAGATTGCGCACACCGTGGCGGGTTCCGGTGGAGGCTCCGGCGACGGCGGCTGCTCGACGAACGAGCGGGCCCAGGGGCCGCTGCTGCTGGCCCTGCTGGCGGCGCTGGCGCTTTGCGCGGCGCGTTTGCGGAGGGCTGCCTGATGCGTCGCGTCCTGCTCTGTCTGCTGATGCTGGCCCCCGCGCTTTACCTGCTGGGGTGCGGCCCCGTCGGCATTGCCCTGGCCGGCGGCACCACAGGCGGCATCTTCGGCTTTGGCGGCAAGAAAGAGAAAGAAGATAACAACGCCGCCCCCTTCGTCATCGTCAATGCCCTGCTGCGCGAGGATTCGCCGGCCTCCATCAACTACCTGTTGCTGGACCCCGAAAGCAACGCGGCTTCGATTTCAGCCCAGTATCGCGTCGGCGCGGGTCCCTGGCAGAACTGCACGGCGGGCCTGGGCGGTGATGGCACCTCGGGCCTTTCGTCCAGCCCCGCGGGCGTGCCCCACGTGTTCAAGTGGGATTTCGTGTCCGATCTCGGCACCACGGCTCTGACTTCGCCGGTCGATGTGCGCGTGGCCGCCAACGACGGGCGGCAGGGGCCCTTTGGAGAGCGGCTGGGGCTGGTGATCGGCAACGACCCCCCGGTGGTCAGCGGCGTCAGCGCCAATGCGACTTCGGGGCTTGTGCTGGTGTCCTTCACGATCGCCGACAGCTCGTCCGATGTCGGCACGGTCGATGTCGCCTTCTCGACGGACCAGGCCCAGACCTGGAATCTCCTGAGCGCCCTGGCCGGCGACTTCCTGGGCAGCCCGCCCGCGGGCCTGCTCACCAGCACGGGCGGCCAGACGGCCCAGTTCATCTGGAACAGCAACGTTTCATTGCCCAGCTTCCAGGGCGACGTGTTTTTGCGCCTCGTGCCCAAGGACGCTCCCCCCGGCTACCCCCTGCCAACGGAGGGCGCGGCGGTGGTCTTTGGTCCCGTCCAGATCTCCAACACGGCCAACACACCGCCGCGTCTGACGGTGCTCACGCCTCTGACGGGCGCCGTGGAAAGCAGCCGCGTGCGCGTGGAGTACACGCTGGCCGACGACCAGTCCAACCCCAGCGAAGTGTTCGTGGAGTGGTCGCTCAACGGCACGGCCTACAACACGGCCACGGTCTCCAATCAGACGTTGCCCGGCGTGTCGGGCCCCTTCGTGACGACGCCTGCCCCCGCCCGATTTGAGCTGGTCTGGGAAGCCCTGGTGGACTTCGCCGCGGCGGCGCCCAACAGCGTGTTTTTGCGCCTGACGCCGCGGGACGCGGCAGCGGGCCAGGCGCAGGTGTTTGGCCCCCTGACGGTGTTCGGCAACCGCGCCCCGGAAGTGGGATCGGTCAGCGTGCAGGGCAACGGGGGCAATGTGCAGTTGACGCTGAACCTGCGCGACAGCTCGTCCGATCGCGTCAGCGTCGCGCTGGAGATGATCGTGGGCGGGGTGCCGACGGCCCTGACCTCGACGGACTTCGGCGGGGCCGACCTGACCAACCTGCGCGCCTCACCCGGCGGCGAAGACAACCTGCTGCTCTGGAACACCTCCTTGGCTCTGGCGGGCGTCAACGATGCCGCTGTGCGCCTGCGCGTCACGCCGACAGACCTGCCGGCGACTTTCGGCGCGGCGGCCCTGAGCGGCGCGCCCTACGTCAGTGAGAGTTTCCCGGTCATCAACAATCCCTCGGGCCCTTCGCCCATGCAGGTGGTGGTGACCAGTTCGACCTCCACGGTGCCGTTTGGCGGCGGCGTGGTCGTCAACGCGCAGGTGTTCCCCGTTACGGCCAGCCAGGGCGTGAGCTGGAGCATCGTCGAGGGCGCGGGCTACGGCACGCTTGTTTTCTTTCCGCCGCAGGTCTATTTCGCGCCGGGGGTGCCTCCGACCGCCTATCGCCCCTACGTCACGGTTCGCGCGACGAGCACGGCCAACCCCAGCGTGTTTGGGGATTACCGTTTCTATTGGGGCAACCCGCCGACCTCGGTCAGTGTGGGACCCGCAGGCCAGAGTGTGCTTCTGGGAGACAGCCTTGCCATGGCGGCCCAGGTGGCCCCCCTGGGTCTGGCGCCGCAGATCGTGAGCTGGAAGGTCGTTGAAGGGCCGGCCTCGGGCAGCATTGACGCAGAGGGGCTTTACCGCGCCCCGGCCGCCATGCCGCCCTCGCCGGTGGTCACCATCCGCGCTACGGCCGTCAATGGCGTTGTGGGCAACACGACGCTGACTCTGGCCCAGCGCCCCAACCGTGTCGTGGTTTCAGCGGCAGGACAGGCCACATCGCTGGCGCTCGACGGCACGCTGCAGTTCAGCGCCCAGGTCAATCCCTTTCCAGATACGCCCCAGGCGGTGCGCTGGCGCATCCTCTTTGACGGTGAAGATCGCGGCGCCGGCGACGCCGCCGTGGGCCGCATCGACGCCTCGGGACTTTATGCCGCGCCCCACTTTCTGCCGCGCCCCGTCAAGGTGCAGATCGAGGCCAGCAGCAATGCCCTGCCGGCAATATCCGGCCGTTACACCCTTACGCTGGCCGCGCCCCTGCCTGCTTCGCTGGACATATCTCCGGCCACGGCCACTGTGGTCGCGGGCGGCAAGGGGCGCCAGTTCAGCATTTTCAACCTGCTGCCGGACAACGCGGGCGCAGCCGTGGTCTGGACGCGCAGCCCCGCCCTGGGAACCATCGACACTGAGGGCCGCTACACGCCGCCCGCCAGCGTGGCCCAGCAGACGGTGGTGGTAATCACAGCCACCAGCGCCGTGGCGCCGGGCGTCAACGCGACAGCCACCCTGACCGTGATGCCCGCGACGGCGGACATTCCTGTTTCCGTCACGATTGCGGCCAACACGCCCGCCGTGCCCTCCGGCGGAAGCCCGGTGCAGTTCTACGCGACGGTGAGTCCTGACGGCTCGCCCCAGGCCGTGAGCTGGTCGGTCATTTCCGGCGGCGGCAGCATTCAGGCCGCAACGGGCCTGTACACGCCGCCCGTCACCAGCCTCGACGCCACCGTGACCCTGCGTGCCACCAGCGACGCCAACGGCTCGGTCTTCGCTGAATACACGCTTTGTGTCACGGGCGCCGGCAGCCCCTGGTCCGTCGTCAGCGGCCGCGCCCTGGGGCGCGACCAGCCCAGCGGCTTCTACGACGCGCTCAACAACTACTTCTGGATCATCGGCGGAAAGAGCGAGGCCAGCGGCACGCGCCACGACACGGGCGTGTTTGCCTATGACCTCACCACCAACCGCTGGCTCAACCTGCCCGCGGTGGGCGATGGGGCCATGCACAACACCATCTCGGCGGCGCTCGACAGCGTGAACCAGCGCATTCTGGCCGTCGTGGGTGATGAAAGCGCCCCGGCCCAGCTCTTTGCGCTGGACCTCAACAACCTCGCCGGCGGCTGGCTGGCCCTTTCACCCGGCGGCATCGCCGACGCTCCGGTGCTTCCGGGCAGCTTCCGCTACCTGACCTTCTATGACCCCGGCGCCGCAGCGCCCGGCGATGAGCGCCTGTTCGTGGTCAAAGACGGCGTCAGCGCGCACACGGTCTATCGCCTCAATACCTCAACTGACGCCTGGCTCACGCCCTTGAGCCTTGCCGTGACGGCCGCGCCCCGTGAGCCCTCACGCTGCGCTCACGTTTACAGCGCGACGGACAATCGCCATTTCGTCATCGGCGAACCCGGGGCGGTGTCGCCGCTGTCGGCCCTGTTCGTGTGGCAGGTGAACACCGGCGCATTCACCTTCACGCCCCAGGCCCAGAGCGGAGCCATTCCCGCGGGCTTCCTCAATGGCGCCCAGGCGGCCTTTGACGCCGTGCGAAATCGCGTGCTGGTTCACGGCGGCAGCCAGGAAACAGCCGGCTTCTCCGGCGGACTGTGGAGCCTGAACCTGACCACGCCCGGCCAGGCCGTGTGGTCCAACGTGACCATCAGCGGCGAGGCGGCTCCCAGCCGCGCCTTTGGCGCCATGGCAGCGACGGGCAACCGCGCCCTGCTCTTTGGCGGGAAGGACGGCGCGGGCGCCTATGGCGACCTGTGGGACTTCGACCTTTCGAACCTGGGCCTGGCGCAGGTGACCCGCACGGGGCTGTCGCCCCTGGACTTCGCACCCCAGGGCCGGCGCTGGGCGGCCGGCGTCTGGGTGGCACCGGTCAACCGCGCCTTCCACTACGGCGGCCAGACGGCCAGCGGCGCCAACAACGAAATGTGGGAGATGAGCTATGACGCCCTGGCCGGCAGCGTGGGCTGGCTGCGCGTGACGCCCGCAGGCCAGGCCCCGCCGCGCCTCTTTGGTGCCAGCCTGGTGCTTGATGCCGCGCGCAACCGCCTGCTGCTCTTTGGCGGCAGCGACGGCAGCACGCTTTACGCCGACGTCTATGCCTTTGACCTCGCGACGCGGCAGTGGTCGTTGCTGGCACCCCTGGGCACGCCACCCACGGCGCGCTGGGCGGCGGCGGCCTGCTTCCGCGAATCGGCGGACCAGCTCATCGTGTATGGCGGCAAGCAGGACACCGACGTCGCTGATTTCGGCTCGAACCTGGCCGCGGACGTGCACCTGCTGGATTTCAGCAGCGGCCCCCAGGGCGTCTGGGTGCAGCCCGCGGTGGTGGCACCCACGGTGCCTGACGGCCGCATGGGCGCGACGGCGGGCTTTGATACGCAGACGCAGAAGCTCCTGATTCACGGCGGCTACAGCCGGCCTTCGCAGGGCAACGGCCAGTTGCTGGCACTGGACCTGGGCAGCGGCATCTGGAGCGTGCCGGGCATAAGCAACGCCGCCAACCCCGCCGGGGCCTTTGACTGCGCCACGGCCTTCATGTCCGACTGCGCCCGCTTTGTTTCGGCGCCGGGCCTGACGGGCGCCACCCAGGCGCTCGTCATGGGCTTGCCCAAGGCCCGCTGGCAGAACCTGACGGCCGCGCCTTCGGCCCATGCCCGCGGCGCCAGCGGACTGTTTGACCCTGTCAACAAGCGGTTTTTCGTGGTGTTCGGCAACCAGCTCCAGTATGGCGTCGAGGCCGGCAGCAGCGGTGTGAGAGTGATGGCCTTCAAATAACATGAACGAACGCACCCGACTTGACGAGCTGTTCATGTCCCAGGCCCTGGGGCGCGGCATGCTTTCGTCGGTGCAGATCCACCGGCTGATGGAGGAGGTCAAGCGCCGGCGCATGACCAAGCCCTCGGTGTTTGCCCACGACGTGGCGGTGGACCTGGGCCTGCTCACGCGGGACAAGGCCCTTTCGCTGCTGCGCTCCGAGGCGGTGCAGCAGACGCTGATCGCGGCAGGCCCGGACCTGGAGCCGGTGCGCACGCTCATTGGCGTGCCGCCGGCGCCCCCGGCACCCGCACCCGCGGCCCCCCCACCCTTGCCGCCCAGGCCCGTTGCGCCGCCGCCCCGGCCGGCCTCCTCCGAGGTCAAGGCCGCGCCCGAGCCCGCCGCGAAGTCCCCCATCTCCGAGCGCCGCCCGGCCACCCTGCTGGGCCAGCGCGAGGTGGTGCGCCCCGGCGATGAGCGCCCCGCAACGGTGCCGCCAAAGCGCCCGCTCAAGCCGCCGCCCGAGCCGCGCTCGCCCTCGCTGGTTTATCCCGTGGTCGATCCCAGCGGCGGGCCCACGCCGGCGGCTCCCCTGCTGGAGCCCGAGCCTGCGGTGCCAGAGCTGTTGCCCACGTTGATCGAGGCTCCCCTCGATGAGCCCAAGCGTCCCTCTTCGATTACTTCGCGCGAAACGCCCGTGCCGCAGACGATGCGCGAAGCGTCCGTGCCGCAGACGATGCGTGAAGCGCCGACGGCCGGGCCGGACCCCGTTTTGCCCACGATGCTGGAACCTTCGCGCATGGTGGCGCGCAAGCAGCACCCCAGCGACACCGAGCGCGTCGAGCGCATCCAGCCCACCCTGGTCGAGGCGCCTGCCGCGCCTGTGCCGCCCAAGGTTGCCGCGCCGGCCCCCGCGCCGGCCCCCGCGCCTGACGCTCGCCCCCCTTCGCTTGTGGAGCCTGTCTCCAAGACTGAGGCCCCCGCGCTGCCCAAGGAGGTCCCCGGGGAATCCACGGGACAGGCCACGGGCGCCAAGGTTCGCGCCGGGCTCGGCGCCGGCTCCAAGCTCGGCATTGAGTCCGACGTCACGGACGCCATCGAGGCCGGGGCCGAAACGGCCGATGAAAACACCGACATCTTCGGCGCCGAAATGACCATTGCCCAGCTTCGCGAGAACAAGGGGCTGAGCGAGGGCATATCCCTGGACAGCCGCGCTGAAAAGCTGCGGGCCGCCACGCGCATGCGCTTTGGCGATGTGGCGCATCGCCGTTACCGCGTGCTGCGCGAGATCGCGCGCGGCGGCATGGGCAAGGTGCTGGAGGTCATCGACACGGACCTGCGGCGGCCCGTGGCCCTGAAAGTCCTGCGCAGCGAGATGCTGGAAAACCGCGACATCGTGGAGCGCTTCCTGGAAGAAGCGCAGATCACGGGCCAGCTCGAACACCCCAACATTGTGCCGGTGCATGAGATCGGCGTGGACGCGCGCAAGAACCTGTATTTCACCATGAAGCTGGTGGAAGGCATGGACCTGGCCACCATCTTCCAGAAGCTGCGCGACGGCGACGAAGAAACCACGCGCACCTACACGCTGGCGCGCCTGCTGGAAGTCTTCATCAAGGTGTGCGAGGGCGTGCACTTTGCCCACTCCAAGGGTGTGATCCACCGCGATCTCAAGCCGCCGAATATCATGGTGGGGCGCTTTGGCGAAGTTCAGATCATGGACTGGGGCATTGCCCGCATTGTGGGTTCACGTTCTGGTCTTGAGAGCCGGCGCGGGGTCATGACGGACCGGCGCGAGGAAGAAGACGGCGGCCAGACCATGGTGGGCACGATTGTGGGCACGCCCACGCACATGTCGCCCGAGCAGGCCCGCGGCGAAACCGTCACGCTCAAACCTACCTCGGACATTTTTTCTCTGGGCGTGATCCTTTACGAAATGCTCACGCTGCAACTCCCCTGGGCGGGCCGGCAGGTCAAGCTGGTGCTCGACCAGGTGCTGCACAGCGAGCCCAAACCGCCCATGGAGGCGGCCCCGGGCAAGAATGTCCCGCCCGAGCTCAACGCCCTGGTCATGAAGTGCCTGGTCAAGGACCCGGAACGCCGCATCCAGAGCGCCAAAGAGCTGATGGACAACCTGCGCAGCTACATCGAGGGCGGCACCATGGCCGCCGTGCAGTACACGTTCTTCCAGCTCTTCAGCAAATGGCTGGCGCGGCACAAGGCCCGGGTCATTACCGTGGCTCTGATCATGCTGGCGCTGATCGGCAGCGGCAGCGGCGTGTGGTGGGTCATCCGCGAGCAGGAGCGCAGCCAGATTCCCATCTTCCTGCAGCGCGGCGGCGAGGCCGCCCAGGAAGCGCGCAACCTGCTCATGAAGAAGGACTTCTCGCCCGCGCGCGAGAAGGCGGCCGAGGCCTTCAGCAATTTTTCGCGTGTGCTTGAAATCGATCAGGACCTCCCCGAGGCGCGCAGCGGCGCCGAAGAGATGAGCGTGCTGCGCGGCAAGATTGCCTCAGAAGAAGAGGCCTGGGCCCGCACGGAAAACGAGCGCCGCCTCAAGGAGCAGGAAGAACGCGAAAAGGCCGAGCGCGAGCGCAGGCTCAATGCCGCGCTTTCCGTGGCGCGCCAGGCCCTGCGCGAGGCCGACGACGCCTTCGGCGGCGACCAGTTCACGCGCGCCGTGCGCCAGTCCTATGAGGCTGCGCGGGACCGCTTCCGCGACGTGCAGCGCATTGAGGAAACCAGCAAGGAGGCTCTGGCGGCCATTGCGCGCATTGACGCCTGGATCCAGACCTACGAAAAGCGCATCCGCATCACCGAGCAGCTCGAGGAGATCGAAAGCCGGCTCAGCGAGGCCAGGCGCCAGTTCGGGGAGGTCAAGGCCGACACCGAGTTCAAGGATGCCCAGAAGCTGCTGGCCGGGGTCATCCGTTCCTGCGATTCGGCCCTGACCATCGGCGGCGGGCTGGATGAAGCCGCCGAGTCCCACCGCAAGGCGGCCAACCTCAAGGCCGCGGCCACGCTCGAATTCGGGCGGCGCGCGCTTGAAATCAAGCAGTTTGAACTGTGCGAGTACATGCTGGGGCTGGCGCGCGACACGCGCGAGCGCCCCGACGAAGTCCAGGCCCTGGAGCTCGAACTGGCAAAGCAGAGCGCCCTGGCCAGCAGCTTCACCAAACTTTACGCCGCGGCCGCCGCCGCCATTGCCCAGGCCGAAAGCGCGTCGGACATCAAGCTCTGGGAAATTGCCCTGCAGCGCACGCGCGAAGCCGAAACCGAGGCCGCCACCAGCCGCTACGCCAGCGACACCCAGCGCGCCCAACTGGCGGAATGGGTCCAGCGCGCGCAGCTCAAGCCCGTGCAGGTGCGCGACGCGCGGGCCCAGAACGTGGACGACATGATCAGCGTCGAGGCTGAGTATGCAGCTCTGCTTGAGCGCGTGCTGAAGGTCGAGAAATACCGCACCGATGCCGCCCAGGCCCGGGAAGAGCTGCGCCGGCGGCTGGTGGCGACCTTGCGCGCCGAAGCCGCCAAGACCCGCGGGGCCCAGGCCCGCGAGTATCTGACCCGCGCCATGGCCTACACGGCCGACGAACTCCAGAAGCGCGAACTGGAAATGCTGCTGGAGGACGTGGCGGCGCGCGAGGCCATCGGCGAGCTGGACGCCAAGATGGCGCTTTTGCCGCGGGGCAGCTTCCTGCTTGGCTCCACGCGCGAAAGCGACGGCAACCCGCAGCGGCAGGTGGAGCAGAAGGCGCTGGTGTTCATGGACAAGTATCTGGTGACCAACGCCGATTACCGCCAGTTCGTTCAGGCGGGCGGCTATGAGAACCTCGAACTGTGGGACGAGGCAGCCCGGCCCCTCCTGGCCGCTTTCAAGGACAGTACGGGCCTGCCGGGTCCCGCCGGCTGGGCCGACGGCGGCTTTGACGCCACGCTGGCGAACCTGCCGGTGACGGGGGTGAGCTGGTACGAGGCCTTGGCCTATGCGCGCTGGGCGGGCAAGCGCCTGCCCACGGCAGACGAATGGGAGATCGCGGCGGGGGCGCCGCGCTCGGACAAGGATGAAGTGCCGGAGTTCGCCTTTGGCACGCGCGAGGAAGCGGCGGCGACGGGCGGCGTGAAGACGCTGCGCGAGGTGGGAACGGCCGGGTGGGACAAGAACGCTCTGGGCGTGCGCGATCTTGGCTGCAACGGCGCCGAGTGGACGGCAACGCCGCACAGTGAAGGCCGCGCGGTGTTCAAGGGGGCCGAGCCCGGCATGAAGCTGGAACTGTTCCTGCGCTTTGCGCGGCGCGCGAAACATTCTTCGGCTCCCCTGGCCGACCGGTCGCTGGGGCGGGGCTTCAGGTGCGTGCGTGATTTCAGGTTTCAATAACAGGCCGCTGGAAGAGCCGGAAGGCCAGCTTTCCGGCGGACAACAAAGGCCGGAGTGCCGGGCAAAGCCCGCCACTCCGCCGGACCGTCCAGCCGGGCGGGCCGGACCGCCGGCTGAAAGAGCTTCTTTCAGCCGACGGAAAGGGCGGGAGACGCGGTGAAACGCTCCGGACTATATTTTCTGTGCTGCGCGCTGCTGCCGCTTCTGCTGGGGGCCTGCAGCGGCTTTTCCGTGCCCGACCTCGACGAGGCCGTGCGGCGTGAGAATCTCGTGCCCGAGCAGTGGAAGCCCCTGAAGCTCTCGGTGGGGCTGGCTCCCGTCGTGGCCGACCTCGAACTGGACGCAAAGAAGTTCAACGTCGAGGACACGCGGCGTTGGGTCCTGACGCCCGACGATGCCCGTCTCAACGGCGCCGAGAACTCGCTGCAGGCGCAGTTCCTCCAGACGCTTTCGCGCTACCGCATGTTCGAGCGCGTGGAACTCATCCGCGGCGCCACCTCCAAGAGCAGCATGGAGGAACTGCGGGCGCTGGCCCTGGCCCAGGGCCTGGATGTCGTGCTGCGCCCCGTGGTGCGCCGCAGCGATGTGGGATATGTCGGCACCAACGCGGCCTACGGCTGGAATCTCGCGCTTTGGCTCGTGCTCAGCCCCATCAACAGCTGGTGGGTGGCCGATGAGGACTTCGACGCCTTTCTGGAGTGCGACCTCGGCCTTTACTCCACAGCCAGCGGCGCGCCCCTGAAGCTCAAGCGCATCAAGCCTGAAAAGCCCGTCATCAAGGCCTTTGACGACTGGGACCATGGCTTTCACCTCTTTGCCATCTTTGCCGTGCCCGGCTACTTCGACCACGAGAACTGGGAGAAGGTGGGCTCCAAGCTCATGCCCCTGGCCGAGCACGAAGCCAAGAAAGAAACCCTGCGCTTCATCACGCGCGAGGTGGGCCCCGCCGTCCCCGGCGACGCATTCCAGGACGGCATCCGCCGCAGAGTCGGACTGTTCATCGGGGTGGACGGCAACGGCCAAAGCGGCGTGCCCCTGACTCGATTTGCCGGCGCAGACGCCAGAGCCCTCGCCCAGCGCCTGCCCGCCATGACTCAAGACGGACTGGTGCGCGGCGCCAGCCAAGCCGTGACAGGCGAAGCCGCCACGCGTCAGGGCGTTCAAGCCGCCCTGGACAGGCTCACACCCCTGGCCCGCGCCAATGACGACTTCTTTCTTGGCTACAGCGGCGTGGGAACGCTTACGCCTGACGGAAAGCCCGCCGTGCTTCTGAGCCGCCGCGGCGGCGGCTACGAGGCCGTGGCCCTGGAGGCCCTGGTGGACCTGGCCCTGGCGGGAAAGCCGCGCACGCTGGTGCTGGCCCTGGATTGTTCGTTCATTGCACCGGCGGACGGCCGCTGCGCGGTAAACGCCGAACTGCTGGCGGCCATCCAGAACGCGCCGCCGGAAAGCCTGCTTCAGCCACTGGTGGAACGTTGCCGCCGGGCGGGCAGCGAATGCGTAATCCTGAGCGCCACGGGGGCTATTCCCGGCCAAGGCGCGCCCGAGCACGCCCTGGAGCTTGAAGATCTGGGCCAGGGCCTGTTCACGAGTTTCCTGCTCGACGGTCTGGGCGGCGCTGCCAACACCGACGGCGTGGCCGGCGTGAGCCTCGAAGAGCTAGCGCGCTACCTCGGGCCCAACATCGAGCGCATCTCCGGCTTTGACAACAAGCCCCAGAAGCCCTGGCTGGCAGCCTCTCCCGCGCGCCGCGCCTTCCTGCTGCCCAGCGCCGAGAAAAAGCCCGCCGAACGCTGATGCGGCGTCCGGCAGGTCGTTGAAAAGGGTAACCGGCAGGGCGCCTTTCAACGACCTGCTAAATCTCCCACGTCGAACTCTGGCCTTTCTGGGCGCTGGCTGAAGCCTCGCGCTTGAGCACGTCGGCCAGAGACGTGCAGTCGAAGATGCCGGCGATGCTGTCCCGCACGTCCATCATGACCAGGCGCAGGCCGCAGGCCTCCGGGTCCTGACATTCCTCGCAGGGCTGATAGGCCCTTTCACTGGCGCAGGGCAGGGGCGCCACGGGGCCCTCAAGGCAGCGCACCACGGAACCGATGGAAATCTCCGCCGGCGGCCGCGCCAGGAAATAGCCCCCGCCGCGGCCCTTCTTGCTGCCCAGAAAGCCCAGGTTCTTCAGCTCCAGCAGGATCAGCTCAAGGAACTTGTGGGGGATGCTCTCGCGCGAGGCAAGCTGCGAAATGAGCACGGGCCCGCGCCCGTACTCCCGGGCCAGCGCCAACAATGCCTGCAATGCGTATTTTGTTTTCCGCGTCAGCATGGGCCTGGCCCAGCCTAGCAGGGTAAGGCGCCCAAGGCACCTTGCCCCCGCTACTGCCATCACGGAATCGCATTATCATCCGGCATCCTCTGACCCCCATGAGCGCCCCATGACTGAGCCTCCCCGCCCGCCGCGCCGCAAACGATACCGGGGCACCCACCCGCGGCGCTTTGAAGAGCGCTACAAGGAACTCAACCCCGAGAAGTACGCCCACGAGCAGGCCAAAGTCCGCGCCCAGGGCCGCACCCCCGCGGGCACCCATGTTCCGGTCATGCTCAAGGAGGTTCTGGCTGCACTCAAGCCGACGTCAGGCCAGGTGTATCTTGATTGCACCCTGGGCTTTGGCGGCCACGCGCAGGCCATCGGCGCACTCGTGGCCCCGGCACCCGTCAT
Source organism: Planctomycetota bacterium (assembly GCA_003576915.1). Taxonomy (GTDB): domain Bacteria; phylum Planctomycetota; class UBA8742; order UBA2392; family UBA2392; genus UBA2392. The sequence continues at coordinate 20,820 of QEVF01000029.1, forward strand.
CGGCCTCGACCTCGACGCGGAAGAACAGGCCCGCACCCGCGCGCGCCTCGCCGCCCTCGGCATTGAACTGCACGCCCATCACGGCAACTTCGCGGGCCTGGCCAAAGTGCTCAAGGCCGAGGGCATCGCGGGTGTGGACCTGCTGCTCGCAGACCTCGGCGTGTCATCCATGCAACTGGACCGCCCCGAGCGCGGCTTCTCTTTCAAACACGAGGGCCCCCTGGACATGCGCATGGACCGCTCCCGCGGCCAGACGGCCGCCGCGTTGCTGGCCGGGGCTGATGAAGAAACCCTCGCCCGCTGGCTGTCGGATTTCGGCGATGAGCCCAAGGCGGCGGTCGTGGCCCGCGCCATCGTGCAGGCCCGCGCCCTGCGCCCGCTGGCAACCAGCCGCGATCTGGCCGAGGTCGTCATGCGGGCACTTGGCATCAACCCCCGGCGCTACAAGCGGCAGGGCCCCGGCGACACCCACCCCGCCGCGCGGACCTTTCAGGCCCTGCGCATGGCGGTCAACCGCGAGATGGAAAACCTCGAACAGTTCCTGCGGGACCTTCCCTGGGTACTCAACGCGGGCGCACGCGCCGCCATCATTACCTTTCACAGCGGCGAAGAGCGCCGGGTGCGCGCGGCCCTGCAGGCCGGGCTGGAAGCCGGGCACTTCAGCGAGGCCGAGCTCGCAGGCCAGGCTCCGCAAAGCCGCGAAGTGTTTGACAATCCCCGCGCCCGCTCGGCCCGGCTGTTCTGGGCACAACGGGCAGTCTAGCAGACGCTGCACGGTCCCTGGCGGCCGGCTAGCGGAAGTCGCGCTCGCGCAGAATTTCACGCCCCGTCTCATCCAGCACAAAGCGCACCGGCCCGTCCACGTTCTGCGTCAGCTCCAGCGCGGCTTCACCCAGCTCCAGCCTCGTGCCGGCATAGGCTCTGCGCCAGACCACGATCCGGGCCTGCACTTGGGGAGCCAGGCGGGCCAGCTCGTCCTGAAGCTGCTGGCGGGCCTGCGTCATGACCTGCTGCTCGTGGGCGAGTTGGCGGGCCAGCTTGACCAGGGCTTCGCGCTGGGCGCCGGAAAGCGAAGCCGTTTCAGGGGCCTGGGCATAGGGCGCCAGAGCCGCGTGGATCTTCTCGACGTTCTCCCGCGCGGCACGCTGCCGTTCGTGGAGGGCGTGAAGGGCCGGCGCGTGCAGCTTGTCAGCTCTGACGCAAAGCGTCTGGCGGCTGAACTCGCGGCTGCCCGCATCAAGGACCTCTATGCCGCCCAGGGCCGCATAGAACCCGCCCACAAGGGCCGCACGCGGAGCCGCCAGCCTGCCCAGCGCGTGAAGCTCGCAAGCCACCGCCTCGCGCGTGACCTCGATGTTGCCCGCACCGTACAGGGTCACGTTGCGGGCCCGGGCCATCCTTGCGTTGCCATGCACGAAGGCGGGGTGCGCGACGTCGCCGAAGAAGCTGTCCAGCACGTCCAGATCTTCGCGGATGTCGATGATGCCGCGGTTGACGCAACGGGCGTCCAGGGTGCGGGCCCTGACGCGGAACTCCGGCAGGACCTCGCCACGGACCAGGACTTCGCCGTCGAAATCGATGTGCCCCGTCGCGTAGTCGACGTCCGAGACGGAGATGAGGGGAACCACGTTGATTTTGCCGTCGCGCACGCGCAGGCAGCCCTCACGCAACGCAAACACGCTGGAGCCCTCGGCACGGACGTTCTCGCCCGCCAGCAGGCGGTTCCACTGACCCTGGTAGGCCTTGATCTCGCGGCCGTGAACATCGAGCCCCGACTGTCCGGCTACCGGCGGGGTCACCGTGAAGAGCTTGTCGCCGGCCTGCACCAGCACGTAGTGGCGGCCCTGCCGGTGGTCCACGCTGCCGTCCGGCAACAGCCGCGAGCGCGGCGGCTGCTCCGGGTTCTCCACGTGCCACTGGCATTGGCTGTCGCAGCCGTGAACGGGCTCACGCCCCTGGGCCACAAGGAAGGGTGCCGTCGGTCGTCCCTCGAGCGCGGCGGCGACCGCTCCGTCCACGGCGGAGAAGGCTTCATCGAGCAGGACGAGGTCCAGGGGCGCCAGGAACTTGAGAACGTCAGCCGCGCTGAGGCTGGGACCGCGCTGAACGACCTGCACGAGGAGCCATGCGCTGACGCGCTGCTTGTCGGTGAAGAGGGTGAGACGGGCGCCGCCGGTGACCCGTGTAGAAAGGACGTCGTGGCGTGCCAGGTCGACGTGCTCGTAGCGGTCGTAAGCCTCGCTCAAAGCTGGAGTTGTATCGTTCGTCGAAGGCATGGAAGTTCCTGTCGCCAGGGCCGCTATATTACGTTTAGAAACATTTACGGAGCTGGTCATGGCGCAACAAACAAATATAACCAATTCATCAAAATGCGCAACTAAAATCACCCTGCTTTGTGCCGGGGTGGCAAGGTGCGCCTGCGGCGCGCTTTTGATGAGGGTCTGCGGGCCGAGCAACGTGGAGATCAAGTGTCGGCGCTGCGGTCGCCTTGTGGAGGTGCAGCTCAACGACAATACAAAAAGAAATATTTAGCGCGCGTAAACGAAGCGGCCCGTCGCCGCAACTCAAGACATGCGAGGCCAGTGCCTGCAAGCCTAGAGCCTCGAGCCAGTCCGGTGGACTGGCGAGAAAGCGAAGTAGCGCGCGCAGCGCGCGTAAACGAAGCGGCCCGTCGCCGCAACCCAAGACATGCGAGGCCAGTGCCTGCAAGGCTAGAGCCTCGAGCCAGTCCGGTGGACTGGCGAGAAAGCGAAGTAGCGCGCGCAGCGCGCGTAAACGAAGCGGCTCGTCGCCGCAACTCAAGACATGCGAGGCCAGTGCCTGCAAGGCTAGAGCCCTCCCACCCTCATGCCCTGCAATCACTGCCCACTGCGCGAGAGTTGTCAGCGCCCCTGCCCCGAACTGGAAGCACTTCTGCCGCGCGAGGACCACGCGCGCCTGGCACGCGCCTTCCGGCTCCATGCCTCGGAATTCCTGGCTTTGCTGGCTGCACGCCACAGCGAGGTTCTGCGCATGCTCGACTACGAACCTCAGCTCAGCGGCCGCCTGCGCCAGGTCTTCCGCATGAAGTACATCGACGGCCTGACGCACGAGGAGATCGGCCTCAGGCTCGGCATTGCGCGGCGCGTGGTGGGCACCTACCTCGAACGCGCCCACAATCTGCTCGGCAAGCTCATGACCGGCCGCAGGAAGCGCCAGCGCGCACCTACTTCAGGGTCACGCGCACGGAAGCGTTGAGGGACCCGACCTTCAGCTCAAACAGGGCCTCGCCCCGGGCGTCGCTGGGCAGGTTCAGGTTGCGTGGCCCCGCCGGCCCCTGGGGGTTGAGGTCGAAGCTTGCGTCAGCGGTGCCCGAGGCCGTGGCCAGGGTGCGGCCGTTTTGTGTCAGGCGCGCCTCGAACTTCACGCCGCTCTCGATCCAGAGCGTGTCAAAGAGAGCGCCAAAAGAAAGGCGCCGGCCCTCCTGCCAGGCCATGACTTCCAGCCTGGTGGCCTCGGCCAGGGGGCGGGGGCGCGGTCGATCAGCGTTGGGCAGGTCCGCGGCTTTGAGCGAGAGGGCAAAGGCTTCGGCATCGAGACGCAGCAGTTCACGCGCGCTCTCGGGCCCCTGCCACAGGCCCACGAGATAGTCCCCGCCCATCTCGGCGTAAAGGATGCGCAGAATCGTGCCCGGCGCAAAGTACTCGCCGCAGTAGGCCTCCGAGCCGGCCACGGCCAGCGTCACGCCGCCCGTGCGCCGCAGCCCGCGCTCGCGCAGCTTCTCCTCCAGCGCCACCTGCAGGGCGTCGCGGCTGCCATATTCGCGCGGCGACAGGGCAAAGAGGCTCATGGTCATCAGCAGGCGTCCGGCGCGCCGGTGCAGCCTGCGCCCCGCGCGCTCATAGCCGCTGACGAGCCCCGCAAATCGGCCCTCGAGCAGCAGCAGGCCCAACTGCCCTTCCGCCGTCGGGGCCAGGGGCCAGAGGTCAGCCAGCACGGCATCGCGCCGCAGTTCCAGATCCTCGCCCACTCCGCCCGGCGCGGAGAGCACCAGCGCGTAGGCGCGCTTGCCAAATCCGAAGGTCGTCAGCAGGCCGCGCGCGCCGCTTTCCAGCGTGAAGCTGTAAGACTTGCCCGCCACGGCCTCGCCCAGTCCGTTGAGCCCGTTGTAGTCGCGCGCGGGAGCAAGGCTTGCCCGCAGGCGCAGGCGCAGGGCCTCCACCCCACGCTCATCCAGGCGCCACAGCGCCACGCCCGTGCGCGTGTTCTGCTCGCCGGCAATGAGCGCCAGGCCCTTGCCCGGCGCCAGCGGCGTGGGCGGCAGCCGCGTCGCCAGGCCCTCGCCCTCGAGCCAGTGGTAAACGCCCAGGCGCTGGACCTCGGCGCCGGCGGAGGCCCGGGCCAGCGTCGAGGCAAAGTCCGCCTCCAGCGGCGCGGCACGAAGCCCGAGCAGGCAGAGCAGCACAGACGCGGCAACCAGCAGGCATGGACGCATGGCCCCAAAGCCTGCCTGCCCCCGGCGCCAAGGGCAAGGGTCGAGGCGCGCGGATTCATGCTTGTTCAAGCTGGGCCACTTGTCCACAATCGCGCCATGCGCGCGATCTGGCTGCTTGTACTGTTCCTTGCTACGCCTCTTTGGGCCCAACCGCCGATTCCGGATGGTCCGCCGGACCCCGCGCCCAAAGAGACGCCGCCGGAAAAGCCCCCCGCCGACGAACCCCTGCCCGAGTCAGACCCGGCGGCGATCCAGACTATCGTTGAGGAAGAAGTGCGCCGGCGCATTGAAGAACTCATGCCCCTGCGCTCGCGCAAGCAGTTGTATGTCGAGTTCGGCGGCGGGCTTTGCGTGAAGTACCGCCAGGCCCAGAAGAACGACCTCAACGGCATTCAAGACGGCGGACACCGCGCCCCCGTCGGGTTCGGCATCGACCGTGCCTGGCTTGGCGTTTACGCCGGATACTCCGATCTCGTGGAGGCCACGCTGGAGATGCGCTTCAACGGCAATTACTCCCTGCTGGATGAAGAGATCTTTGAGCTGCAGCGCGCCTTCGTGACCTACAACCAGCCCCTGTCCCAGTTCAACATCTTCGGGCAGGGTTACTTCAACGACAATTTCCTCTTCGGCCTTGACGGCCACTTCTACCGCCAGAGCCGCACCAGCGAGAGCATGGCCCTGGGCCAGCGGGCTTTCCTGGCCGACGAAGTCATTCAGGCCCGCTACACCGCGCGCTTCTTCCGGAGCCTCTATGTCGTGGGCGCTCTCACTGACGGCACCCTCAACGGGCGCGGCTTCGTTGATGAGTCCCGCAACTATCCCATCCTGGCCGACGACCGCACGCGCTATTGGCGCGGGCTGGGCGACGGCAACGAGGTGGAGCGTTACCTGCAGGTGGACTTCGGCGCGGGCTACATCATTGATTTCAACGCCACCAGCTTCCTGAACAGCAGCGCGCCCTTTGCCCCCGAACGCGCCACGGGCCAGAACACGAACTTCATCCACCTCCAGGGCTGGGGCAGCATCGATCGGCTCTCGCGCAACGAGCTGGCGCTGATCGAGGGTCTGCAGCGCCTGCCCTTCAAGGGCGGCACGCCGGCCAATCCCGGCGGCCACATCCGCCGCGCGAAATGGCGCGTGGGGGCGAACTTCGATTTCAGCATCCGTGTGGGCGACGGCGATCTGGTCGTGCAGGCGCATTACATCCACGCCGAGGACGGCCGCTTTGTGCGCGACGCCTGGGGAGTGGAGGCGCGCTACACCTTTGTGCTGCCGCGCATTCCGTTCTTCCTGCGCATCACGCCCATGTTCCGCTACAGCGAGCTGGTCACCAACAACAACGAAAACCCCCTGGACGTCAATGATCCTTTGGGCCACCCGCGCCGCGTTTCGTCCGGCGGCGTGGCCGGTTTCTCCCTCGCCGACGGCGCCGGCTTCGCCGCCGACCGTCGCGAGCTCATGCTGGGCGTGAACCTGACCCTGGCCCGCAACGTCACGCTCGGCTTTGAGGTCATCTTCAACGAAGAAGACTTCCACCAGGTCCGCAGCATCTCCAGTGACGTGCCCAACATGCTCTACATGCTGCGCCTGCTCGCCGAGTTCTAGCAGGCCGCCTTGCCCCCGAGCCTGCGACAATGGCCGCGCGTTTTTGTAGCCGTCGGCGGGGGCGAGGCGCGCTAACCTTGTCCCGTGCTTTCGCCCTCCGAAGAAAAACTCCAGCGCGCCCTGCGCTGGGCCAGTCTGGGCCTGCTGTTGCTCCTGATCCTGGCCTGGTGGTTCAGGGGCGGCCTGCCCCCGCCTTCGGAGGCCCGGAGCGAGTTGCTGCGCCCGCCGCGCCAAAGCGCCACTTCACGCAAACTGTTTGTGCACAAGCTCAATGGCTACGAATACATGGTCGAGCCCGTAGCCGAGTATGACTGTGCGGGGCTGGTCGTTTCGACCAACTATACCTGGCGCGACATGTTTGCCCTTGCCGGTTCTCCCATCGATACGCCGGACCTGGGCATGGTCTGGGACATGAACCTTCAAAGCGGCGACCTGCACAAAGTGAGCTTCTGGAGCGGCGAGTTCACACTCAATTTCCAGCATGCCCCCGGGGTCAAGTTTTACATGGAGAACGCCGGCAACACCCACGTGCTGGCCGCCAGCGACGACGTTTACAGTCAGATCACCAGCCTGCGCCGCGGCGACCAGATACGCCTGCGCGGGGCACTCGTCAATTACTACCGCACCGACTGGGGCCCCCATTGGCGCAAATCCAGCCTCACCCGCACCGACACCGGCAACGGCGCATGCGAGGTCATGTTCGTCGAGAGCGTGGAAGTGCTCCAGCGCGGCACGCCCCTCTGGTACTTCCTCTATGGCGCGGCGTTCTGGCTCCTGTTGGTGTCACTGGCGGGGCAGGCGGCCCTCTTTGTCCGCTGGGCCACCAAGCCGCGTCCCCGGCCTGCCATGCAGGAGCCTTTGGCGCTGCCGCCGGCGCTGCAGCCCGCGGGCCGGCAGGTCCCGGCCGCGCTTGACGCCGGCGCGCCGCATACGGGGCCCGGGGTGGCCGCAGCCAAGGCGCCGGGCAGAAACCAGCGCGAAGTGGAGCCCTGGCATTGAAGCCCGGCAGCGCCCGGCGACCCAGGGGCAAGTTGGACGATTTCAGGAAGGCAAGGTGCAATGGCCCCGCCGCAGGGCGCCTCGCCCCATGCCGGGTGCGCCAAAGCACCCGCCCGGGGCCTGATCAGCGTCAGCGCCGGGGAGCCTTGGCGCCCTTACGTTTGCGGGGCGCCTTGGCCGCCAGCGCCGTCCCCGCGCACCAGCCGCTGGCCAGCGCGAAGTGCATGTTCACCTCGGCGCTGGGCGCATCCACATCCAGCATCTCGCCGACCACATGCAGGCCCGCGATGCTCCGGCTCTCAAACGTCCGCGGGTTCACCTCGCGCACGTTCACGCCGCCCCGGCTGCCTTCGGCCGCGCGCCAGCCCAGGCTTTCGGTCACCGTCAGGCCTGTGTCCGTCAGCAGCCCCTCCAGCCGTTTGCGCTGCGACTCGCTCAGGCGGTTGACGCGCCAGCGGGGGTTGATGTCCGCCGCGCGGCAGAGCTCCACGGCCAGGCGGCGCGGCAGCATGCGGTCCAGGGCGTCCGGCGCGAGCATGCGCGTGTGCTGGCCGAGGGTGCGGAACAGCCACTGGGCCACGTCCTCAAGCCCCAGTTCCGGGTAGAAATTGAGCCGCAGGCTGACCTCGCCGCGCGCGCAGGCTTCTTCGTCCACGTCGCGGCTCAGCGCGGCAATGGCCGGACCCACCAGAGCGCCCGCCGTGAACAAAACGAGGCCTTCGGCCTCGCGCAGCAGCCGACCCTCCTGCATCAGTCTGGCGCGACACTCCATCCACAGGCCGGGAAGCCTGAAGGGCCAGATTTCGCGGGTGCGCAGGCCCACCAGGGCGGGGCGCGGCGGCTCAACGGCAAGTCCGAGGTGGCGCGCGAACCTGAAGCCGGATTCTGTGGCGCCCAGTTGCGGAAAGTGCGGACCGCCCAGGGCCAGCACGAGATGCCGGGCGTGGTAGTCGCCGCGCGTGGTCTGCACGTCAAAGCCGTCTGGTTTCGCGTTGACACGAAGGATGTTCGTGTCGCAGTGGATTTTGGCGCCGGCATGCTCGGCGGCAACGACCAGGGCCACGGCGGCATCAACGCCGCTTTTGGAGGCGGGCAGCCAGCGACCTTCGTCCTCGATGAGTTCAACCTCAAGGGAGCGAAAGAAGCGGCGCAACGCCGCGAGATCGAAAGCCTCCAGGGCGTCGGAGGCAAAGCGCTCGTGGCGGCCGCGCAGGTGCTCGTGGGAGATGTCGGACCGGCTGAGGCTGCCCTGGCCGCGGCGCAGCATGGCGAACTTGCGGGCGGGCAGGCTGTTGTGTTCGAGTACGGCCACGCTCAGGCCGGCTTGGGCGGCCTGCAGCGCGGCCATGAGACCGGAGGGGCCGGCCCCGGCCACGACAAGGTCAAAGCTGCGGGAGTCGGGTCGGTCTGCCTTCACTGGCATCGGCCTGTCAGCGGCCGAGGATGGTCATGAGTTCGAGGCTGCCGAACTGCAGGTAGGCGCCGACAAAGGCGGCATAAAGGGCCACGGCCACGACGGAGAAAACCAGGCCCTGGCTGATGCCCGCGCGATCGGAGTAGGTCTTTTCCACGAATGGAAAGATGATGCCAAAGCCGGCCAGGAACATGGTCAGAACGTAGAGCAGCATGCTCCGCGACGACAGAACGCTTTGCGACGACAGCAGGCCCGAGCCGTACAGCCCGCCCCAGACCACCGCCAGAATGATGTTGGCAATTCCGATGAAGAACGTGATGGACTTGCCGGATTCTTCCACGCGTGCCAAGGCCGCCCCCTTCGTTCTGGACTCGCGAGTCTACAGCCGCGCCATGACACTAGCTCCATGTCAGGCCGGCGGCAACTCATAGCGAAAACTGGTTTGCTGTCCGGGAGCCTCTTCTACACCCACCGTGATTGAAGACAAGTGCCTATGTTCCCCCCGCTTGCGCAGCACCTCATAGACGCCCCGGGCGAGGTACGTGGCCAGAAGCTCCGTCGAGGTGTTGGGCAGATCCAGCACCAGGGTGTCGGCGGCCGGAAAGCTGAAGCGGCTGCCATCACGGAATTCAGCCTGCACGTTCTCTCCCTCCCGCCACACCTTGAGGTGCGGGGACTGGGAGGGCAGCAGAGTCTTGTGGTCCAGGTCGTCGCACAGCTTCTTGATCAGCGGCTTGAACGTGATGTAGTCCAGCAGGTAGTGGCCCGGTCCCAGGTCACCCTCGACTTCCACCCAGGCCCAGTAGTTGTGGCCGTGCAGGGGTTCGCGCGAACCGTCAGCGAAGATCAGGAAGTGCGCGCAGGAGAAGTTGAAGTACTCCTTCTCCACGCGCAGGGTGTATCGGGATGTTCTTTCTTTGGTCATCATCAGGCTTTGAGTGTTGGCGTGATTGACAGATGGACGGACTGCGGCATTGGGCCATCTCTCAAACGCTCTGAATCCCCATCTCTCGGGCTCTATCAGAACTGCCTCAAGAACCTCAGGTCGTTGCTGGTGAACCAGCGGATGTCGCCGATGCCGTGCCGCAGCATGGCCATGCGCTCCACACCCATGCCAAAGGCAAAGCCCGTGACCTTCGCCGGATCATAGCCCACGGCGCGCAGCACGTTGGGGTCCACCATGCCGCACCCCAGCACCTCAAGCCAGGGCTTGCGCAGGTGCTTGAACATGGCGCAGTCGATGTCCACTTCCGCGCTGACTTCCGTGAACGGAAAGTAATGGGGGCGAAAACGCATGCGCGTGTCCGCGCCGAAGTATTCCTTCACGAACAGCTCCAGCACCGACTTCAGGTCGCCGAACGTCAGGCCCTGCTCAATGGCCAGGCCCTCGATCTGATGGAACATGAAGTGGTGCGTGGCGTCCACCGTGTCCGGGCGGTACACGCGGCCGGGAGCAATCACCCGCACCCTGGCGTCGCTGCCCTCGGCTTTGGCCGCCTCCATGGCGCGAATCTGGATGGTGCTCGTCTGCGAGCGCAGCAGCATGGGCACCGGTTGCGGCGCGGCATCGGGCTGCGTGAGCTGGAGATAGAAGTTGTTGTCCAGCTCGCGGGCGGGGTGGCCCGCGGGAATGTTCAGGGCGTCGAAATTGTGGAACTCGTCCTCAACCTCCGGGCCCTCGGCCAGTGCAAAGCCGAGGCGGTTGAAGATGCCCACGATTTCATCGATGGTCTGCGTGATCACGTGGGCGTGCCCGAGTTCGCGCCGCGTGCCGGGTTTGGTGATGTCAATAGCGTCCGCCGGCAGGGGCCTGGCATCGCCCAGGCGCGCCTTGGCGCGCTCGAAGGCCTCTTCCAGGGCCTTGTTCAGACCGTTGGCGGCCTTGCCGAACTCGCCGCGCTGCTCCCTGGGCACTTCCTTGACCGCACCCAGTGCCGCCTTGGCCAGACCCCTGGGGCCCAGAAACCTGAGGCGCGCGGCCTCCAGCGCCTGGGGCGAGTCCGCGGAGTCGAAGGCGGCCAGGCCCTCGGCCAGCAGGTTGCTGATGTAGACAACGTCCATGGGCATAGGGAGGTCAGAGGTAAGAAGTCAGGGCCGATAAGTAAAGGCCAAAGCCTCCAGCGCGGGCAAGGCTTGCCATTGTCCCTTGGCGCCTCACTTCGTCTATACTCCGGTGGTGCCTGACCTCACTCCCCGCGCCTTCCTGCAGGACCTGCGTCAGCATTCGCGGGTCTTTGCCGTCCTCGCCTACGTGGCGGTGGCATTGACGCTTTGCGAGTATCTGTTTCTGTCCACGCGCATGATTGCCTGGTTTCCCGAGGCCGCGGCCACCCTGGCCCCGGCGGGGGTCTTTGGCTCCTTCGAGCGCGCAGCCCTCATGGGCTATGCCGAGCGCGGGCCCTGGTGGGGGGTACTCGTGCCCCAGGCGTGGTGGACCGGGGGCACCCTGCTGCTCTGGGTCGTGGTGCCGCTCACGGCCTGCCGCTTTGCCGGCTATGCGTTTTCTGACCTGGGCCTTTCCGCGCGCGGCTTTGTTTCAAAGCTCCGGCTTTACGGGCTGCTGTTCCTGGTCATGGTGCCGGGCGTGCTCTGGGCCGCCACGCAGGAGGGGTTTTTGCAGACTTATCCTTTCCTCAAGCCGCAGCACTGCGCGCGCTGGTGCTGGCTGGTGCTGGCCTGCTATTGGGGCATCTACGCGCTGCAGTTCGTGGCCGTGGAGTTCTTCTTTCGCGGCTTCATGCTCTTTGTGCTGGAGAAGGATTTTGGCCCGGGCGCCATTGCCGTGATGGTGGTGCCCTACTGCATGATCCACTACCACAAACCCCTGCCGGAGGCCCTGGGGGCCATCGTGGCGGGAGTGGTGCTGGGCTGGCTGGCCCTCAGGACGCGCAGCATCTGGGGCGGCGTCATGCTGCACGTGGCAGTGGCCCTGACGATGGACGCCCTGGCCCTTTGGCGCGCCGCCGCCTTCCCGCAACAATTCTCCTGACGGCATGCCCATCCTTCGCCTCTACAACCTCCAGGTCGCACTCGACGCCGACATGCCGCGGGAGTTGCAGCGACAGGCTGCCGAACGCCTTGGTGTGGGCAGGCCAAGCGCCGTGAAACTCGTCAAGCGCGGAATCGACGCCCGCGAGCGGCCGCCCCTCTTCAACTGCACGGTGGACGTCGAACTTCCGCCCGAGTTCGACACCGAAGACGCTCTCAGGCGCCTGGGCGAGAACGCCCGCCTGGCCCCCGCCACACCCTCCCTGACCTGCGATGGCCGGGGACAGGAACCTCTGCGCGGCCGGGTGATCGTGGTCGGCTCCGGCCCCGCCGGCGGCTTTGCCGCCTGGGTGCTGGCCCTCAACGGCTACAAGCCGCTGCTCATCGAGCGCGGGCAGCCCGCCCTGGCCCGCCTCAAGCGCATCGGCCTGTTCAACGCGCGCCGCGTCGATCTCGACCCTGAAGACAACGCGCTCTTCGGTGAAGGCGGCGCGGGCAGCTTCTCGGACGGCAAGCTCTACACCAGCAACCGCGATCCCTACATTCCCCGCGTGCTGGAGACCTACGTCGAGTGCGGCGCCCCCGAGCGCATCCTGGTGGACGCTTCACCGCACGTCGGCACTGACATTCTTGCGCGAGTGGTCGTCAGGATGCGCGAGCGCATCACCGCCATGGGAGGTGAAGTGCGCTTTGGCGCCAGACTCAGCGACCTCGAAATCGAGGGCGGCAGGCTCGCGGCCGCGCGCGTCCATGGTGAGCGCATCGCGGCCGGCGCCCTGGTGCTGGCCGTGGGTCACAGCGCGCGCGACACCTACGAAATGCTGCTGGCCCGCGGCGTGGCCCTGCAGGCCAAGCCCTTCCAGATGGGGGTGCGCATCGAGCACCCCCAGACCTTCATCGACCGCGCACAACTGGGCCGCTTTGCGCGCGACCGCCGCCTTATCCCCGCCAGCTACGACCTCGCCGGCCACGCGCCGGGCGCGCCGGAACTGTTCAGCTTCTGCATGTGCCCCGGGGGTATCACCATTGCGGCGGTCAGCGAGCGCGGCTGTCTGAACACCAACGGCATGAGCTTTTCGGTGCAGGCCAGCGGCTTTGCCAACAGCGCGCTGGTGACGACCTTCGATCCGTCCGAGTTCGGCCAGGCGCCCCTGGCCGGCATCGAGTTTCAGCGCCGCTACGAGCGGCTGGCCTTTGAGGCGGGCGGGAGCGACTACACCTGCCCGGCCCAACCGGTGAGCCATTTCCTGCGCCTGTTGAACTCGCCCCGGCCGCTCAGGGGCACCTATGCGCGCGGCCGCCGCTATGCGGAGCTGGCTCCCCTGCTGCCCGAAAAACTGGTTCGCGCCCTGCGCGCCAACCTGCCCCTGTTTGACAAGCGCATCCACGGGTTCATCAGCGACCAGGCGGTGCTGCACGCCATCGAGGCCCGGGCCGCTTCTCCGGTGCGCATCGTGCGCGACCGCGACTCGCGCCGGAGTGTGAACGTGGCCAACATTTATCCCGCCGGGGAGGGCGCCGGTTACGCCGGGGGCATCGTCAGCGCCGCCTGCGACGGCATCCACAGCGCCCTGGCCCTGTGCAGGCAATTCGCGCCGCCCTGATCCCGCGCCTCTACGCCGGCTCGGACAGCATGTGAAAGAGTTCGACCTTGACGGGCGCGGCCAGCAGCGCCTCGCGCACGCCGGCCCAGGCCTGCATGTGGGGAGAGGCGGCGTGGGCGCGCAGGGCCTCGCCGCTTTCCCAGTTTTCGTAGAACACGAAGGTGCAGGCGTCCTTCAGGGAGACATGCAGGTCGTAGTTGATGCAGCCCTCTTCGCGGCGGGTGGCGGTCACGAGCTTGTCGAGTTCGCGGCGCACTTCCCCCACCCGGCCGGACTTGGCGGTGATCGTGGCGATGACGGTGAGCATGGGGACTCCCGGGAGATTTTACGTCCATTCTATGAAACCGAAGTCAACCGCGTAGAGGGTCATGTTGTACAGCGTGTGGCAGACAATGCCGGGCCACAGGCGCCCCGTGAACCAGTACAGCAGGCCAAATCCCAGACCCATCAGCGAAGTCACCAGCACGTGGCCCACCCCGCCATACATGTGATAGCAGCCAAACAGCAGGGCCGGGGCCACCAGGGCCACGAACCATGACTGCGTCAACCGCCCCAGACGACGCATGAGGTAGCCGCGCATGGCCAGTTCTTCGGCCAGGCTGTTGAGCAGCAGCGCCAGCGCGAGGACGGACAGTTCAAGCCCGGTGGGAGACGCCGGTTCCTCCAGGGGCGTCGTGGGCACTTCATAGAGCCCATAGAAGTGCGTCAGGGCCCGGACATAGATTTCAAACAGGATCAGAAAGCCGATGAAACCCAGCACGAGGTCCACGATGATGCGCGGCCGGCCCAGGCCGAAGGCCGCAAAGCCCTCGCCGCTCTTCCACACCACAAAGGCCAGGAATGCGCAGGCTCCGAAACTGGAAGCGGCCTGGTTGATCTCGCTCAGCAGCGGCGAGCCGACCGGGGTGTCGCCCTGCGCCAGCAGCGTCGAGGCGGAGACCAGCGCCGGAAGCCAGAACACGGCCAGCACCGCCGCCACCTCGAGCACCAGAGTGCGCCGCGCCGGGCCCGTCACGGGCAAGCCGGCGAAGCGCTCCATGGCCGAGAGGCGCCTGGGCGGCGGCGCCTCCGGCACCTCCTGCGGTGGCGGCTCGGGCAGGTAGTCGCCGTCAAAGAAATTGCGCCCGCTTTCCAGCCAGCTCCGCCAGCGTCCTACGCGCACACCGTCTTCATACTGGCCCTCCTCCGCCTTGACGCCATTTTGGTGCCAGCGCGTATAGGTTCCGTGGTTCACCTCGCTGCCGTCAGCCTCCACGCGCACGCTGCGCTCGGCCTCCAGCGAGCCGTCAGGGTAAAAATCCTGCCGCTTCTCAAGGCGCGGCTCGCTCATGGCCCGGACTCCACCAGTTCGCGCGCCACGCGGCAGACCTTGAGCTGATAGGCCTTCTTGCGCTCCATGTCCCACTGGCCCGGCACTTCAACGGTCAGGGTGGGCACGCCGTACTCGAAATAGGCGTAGGCCGCCAGGGAATAGACTTTGAAGGACTTCTGCCAGGCCAGCATCTGCGAGGTGGGCTTGATCAGCCCGTCTTCGCCCTTGACGGGCCCCCAGGCCGGGGCGGGGTCCCAGTCATAGTCTTTGCGCAGGGCCTCGATGATGCGCCGACCGATGTCGCTTCTGGGGCCGTTTTGAATCAGGTACGGGCCCTTGGCGCCCGTGGGGTCTTCGTGCAGGTCCAGCAGCAGGTCCGGCCGGTTGGCGCTGAGAAAGTCATGGACGGCCTTGACCTGCGGCACCGTGGCGTCGCCGAAGAGGCGGTTCAGGTCGCGCCCGTCTTCCATCTCTCGCTTGTGGTTCTTGATGCCCCAGGGGTTGCAGGGCCCGAACACGGCAAAACCCTCGGCCGCCAGCGTCTCCTGCACCAGATATCCGCTGGGTTCGTTGCCGTGCACTCCCGTGGTCACCACCACGCGCCGCGTAAACTTCTCCGGCGCCTTCTCCGCTGCTTTCTCTCGGGGTTGTTCGGCGGCCCCAGGCACGGGGCCGCAGGCCGCGGCGGCGCTGTCGGGCGCCGGGCTGCGGGCGGGGCCCGCGCAGGCCGCGAGCACAAGCGTCAAGGCCAATAGCAGGCAGGTTCTCATGGTTCTCAGGCGCGGCCCCGGGGTCTCGCCGCAAACAGCCGCGTCACGTGGCGCGCAAAACGCTGCAGGTTGATCGTGCCCGAGTCCAGGGCGTCCTGCTTGCGCGCGCCAAAGCGCGAAATCTCGAAGGCCGCCGTCACGCCCGCGATCTCCAGTTCAGGCAGCACGCTGCCGGCCAGCACCACGCAGGGCACCCCCGCGCGCCCGCAGAACCGGGCCACTTCACATACGATCTTGCCGTCCGGCGTCTGCTCGTCGTAGCTGCCCTCGCCTGTTATCACCAGCGAGGTACTCTCCAGCAGCTTTTCAAAGCCCAGCAGCTCAAGCACGGCGCGCGAGCCCGCCTGCAGTTTGCCGCCGAGCAGCGTGGCAATGCCAAAGCCCAGCCCCCCGGCCGCGCCGCTGCCTTCGTCCTGGGGGTCGGCCTTGGGGTTGACCCGCTTGATCATTTCCGCCAGCAGGGCCAGCCCCAGTTCCAGCTTGTCCACGGCGCCGGTGGTGCCCCCCTTCTGAATCACATACTTGCGGGTCGCGCCGCTTGGACCGATCAGGCCCATGTTCACGTCGCACAGGGCTGTGACTTCCACGTTGCGCAGGCGCTTGTCGAGGCCCGAGGCGTCAATGGCGCTGATGCGCGTCAGGCCGTCGCCCGTAAGCCGCGGGAGCTCGCCCTTGCCGCCCATGAAGCGCACACCCAGGGCCTGGGCCATACCCGCCCCGCCGTCGCTTGTCGCCGAGCCGCCCAGGCCAATGACCACGCGGCTCACGCCTTCGTCGAGGGCGCGGGCCACTAGCTGCCCCACGCCAAACGTCGACGTATGCAGCGGGTTGCGCTCGTGCTCCTGAAGCCGCCACAGCCCGCAGGCCTGGGCCGACTCCACCAGGGCCGCCTTGCGCGAGGCATCCAGTGCCAACTCAGCATCCACCTCCCGCCCCAAAGCGTCCTGGACGCGGCACTTCACCCGCAGCGGAAAGGCCTTGGCCAGCGCGTCCAGCGTGCCCTCCCCCCCGTCGGATAGGGGCAGCTCCAGAACTTCCGCCTGCCTCGCGCCGTCGCGCACACCCCGCGCAATGGCCGCAGCGGCCTGTCGGGCGTCGCAGCAGTGTTTGAATTTGTCCGGGGCGGCCAGTATGCGCATGGCGGCCACAGTCAGGCGACTTCGCGCATGAGGTAGAACACGCGGCGCGAGTTGTCGTGGGAGACGGGCTCACTGATGACGGTGACCAGCTTCCAGCCCTGTAGCCCGTAGTTGCGAAGCATCATGGTTTCGCTCTCGCCCCCGGAGAAACCGGGGTTGGCGCGGTCTTCGGGGTGGCGCTCGTGGGCGCTGACGATGCGTTCAATGACGAGATATTCGATGGCCATGGCACTCTCCGGCGTGGGATCGCCTCCATGCTAACTCGCGACCGGCCAAGGGTTAGGCTGAAATGCGCGGAAAGTCAAAGGGGCCGGGCAGTCTTTGAAAAAGCGCCATCCGGCCACTCTTTCAACCAGGTCAGGCCGAAGTGAATTCGGCCTGCTCAGCCCTTCACCTCACCCACCAGCTTCTCCAGCGCCTCAAGGTAGGCAAAGAGCGCGTGGCAGCCCGCCACGGTGATGGTGTACGTCGTTTTCGAACGGCCCCCCAGCATGCCCTTGGCGGCCTCGATGTACCCCGCCTGTTCCAGCTTTGCCGTGTGGGCCGAAAGGTTGCCGTCTGTGGTGCCGGTCAATGCCTTGAGCTCCGTGAAGCTCAACTCGCCCTGCGAGCCCAGCGCGGACAAAATGGCCAGCCTCGCCCGCTCATGGATCAACGGGTCCAGATCCAGCGCGGCATGGGGCTTGAGACGTTCGGAGACCTTACCAGCCATAGCGCACTCCCACCCAGATGCCCAGCAAAAGGTGCCCCGCGCCGAACGTGCCCGTGAACAGCATGGTGTCCAGGGCGCTGGCGGGAGGAAAGAGCGCCAGCGCGCCGCAGAAGAGAGTCCACAGGCCCAGGAACTTCACGCTCGTCACGGAATGGCTCGAGGCCGCCACCAGGGCCGCGCCGTAGCACAACATCCAGACTGAGAAGATCAGGTCCAGGCGCTGGTGTACCAGCAGGCCCAGAGTCAGCACGCCCCCCACGAACAGGGCCGGCAACATGGCAAACAGCACACGCTTGCCAAGGCGCGCGGCGAGGGGCTGGCCGTCGAGGCGGGCGCGCCACATCATGCCAAAGAGGTTCAGCGCCACGGCGACAATCAGGGTGGCGCCCCAGAGCAGGGCCAGGGCCTCGAGGGTGGCGCCCTCTAGCTTGAGGCGCGCGGCGGGGCTGGCAGCGCCGAGATTGGACGTGATGCCGATGGCCACGAAGGCCAGCAGGCCGGACAGCAGCAGCGCCACGCCGGAAACGGAGGTCAGCCGCGCGTTGTTCTCCAGCGCGAGGCGAATCTGGCGCAGGTCGGTGACGGTGGCCGAGTCGGGCATGAGGAGAGTCTAGCGGCGGCCCCGACTCCGGCAAGCATCGTTACCCCAAGCTGGGGCCTGATGCGACTTCGGGGTCAAAGCCGTTGGACAGCGAGCCTGCAAGGGGCTTCAGCTTTGCACCCCTTCATTGAGGATGGCAAGGTAGCGGTCGTAGGCAAAGATGCGGTTGCGCTGCCTGCCGGTCAGTTCGCGGGTGATGCCCAGGTTTGCCAGTGTCTCGATGGCCTTGGAGGCCGTCGGGAAGGTCATGGCCGACTCTCTGGCAATGATGTCAATGGTCGCGAGCGGACGACGGCGCAGAACGACGAATGCCCGCATGGCGCTGCCTGCGGCCCGCGCGGCATCGCGGATGCGCTTTTCATCTTCGGCAAACAGTGCCAGCAGCCGGTGCGCGGTGTCTACCGCGCCAGCAGCGGTCTGTTCGACGCCCTCCCATATGAAGTCCAGCCACGCTTCCCAGTCGCCTTGGTGGCGCACAGTGTCAAGCAACCGGTAATACTCGGCGCGGTGCTGCTTGAGGTAGAGGCTCAGGTACAACAGCGGCTGGCGCAGCACACCTTCGTGGTGCAGGATCAGCGCAATCATCAGGCGGCCCGTGCGGCCGTTGCCGTCCAGGAAAGGGTGAATGGTCTCGAACTGAACGTGAGCCAGCGCGGCTTTGATCAAGGCCGAAAAGCCCTTGTCATGCAGGAAGTTCTCCAGCGCGGCCATGCAGGGCTCGACCTGATGCGGCGGAGGCGGCACGTACTGGGCATTGCCGGGGCGGGTACCGCCGATCCAGTTCTGGCTGCGGCGGAACTCGCCGGGTGACATCTTGGCTCCGCGCCCCTTGGCCAACAGCTTGCCGTGGATTTCGCGGATCAGGCGGTTGGAGAGGGGAAAGCCTTCGCGCAAGCGGGCGAGGCCGTGCTCCATGGCCGCTACGTAGTTGGAAACTTCAACCACATCGTCGAAAGGTACGCCGGGGGCTTGCTCCAACTCAAAGAGCAGCAGGTCGGAGAGGGACGACTGCGTTCCCTCAATCTGGCTTGATAGAACGGCCTCGCGCCGCACGTAAGCGTATAGGAAAAGATCAGGATCGGGCAGCAATGCCGACACGCCATCGAGGCGGCCGCAGGCGAGGAGGGCGCGTTCGAGCAGGCGCTGGCGCGGCGCGGTCAGTTCAAGGGGCGGCGCGGGCGGCAAGGGAGCAGGCACGAAAGCGCGGACAGTTTCGCCTGTCGTATTGCTGACGTCAAATTTGCCGGTTGTGCCTCGTTGCACATTTTGCCCCTATTCAACGGAGCTAAAATAGCAGCGAGCGTTACTTAAGAAATTCAGGAATTATTTAATAACTGGCTTGCCTCTGCCCGCCAACCGCCCCAAACGACCCGGTGTTCTACACGCTACTTCGCGCAAAGTCAGGCGCACCTTGAGCAGGCCCAGGCGCGCCGCTATGTCTATCAGGCCTGTGGCACTGTGGACCACTTGGGGCGAAAAAGGTGACCCCGGAAATGCCGGCGCGAAGGGTCAGACTTCGGCGTCGCCCTTGTTCGGCGCGAGGTAGAGCACCTGGTGGCGCAGGTCGGTGACGGTGGCCGAGTCGGGCATGACGAAAGTCTGGCGGCGGCCCCGACTCCGGCAAGCATCGCTACCGGCGAAAGCGCGCAGGTCCCGGCTCTGCAACGCGGGCAAAGCACAGGCGGCAGGCCGCAGCGCCCGTGCCATGAATTCAGGGCCTTGTGGCGCCACGGGATTGCCGGGCACGCCGGGCGGTGCGCCAGCCGGAACCGTGGCACAGGCACGACAGATTAGCTTTGCCAGGGGGGAACGAGGCTGACCCAGCCCAGCCACAGCGGCAGCCACATCAGCGTTGCCGAGGCCAGAGAGTTCACGCCCCAATAGGCCATCAACCAGGCGGGCTGCACGGTCTGCTCGGCATCGGCGCTGTGGAGCCGGCGGTTGAGCGTGTAGTGAAACTGCACCGGTAACAGCAACCCCGCCACCCACGACGCGCCCCAGAACCAGGCGCTTTGCGAGAACGCATCGGGATCTGTGAACTGGCCGCCCTTGAACACCAGCCCCGCCGTCACATAGCACAGCGCGGGCGTGAAAATCGCGTTGCCCGCCACCGCCAGCGCCTGAGCCCTGAAGTAAGCCCCCGCCCCGGGCCGATGGCGCGCGAATCGGCGACCCACGGCAAATTCCATGACTCGAAGGGGCAGCGTCGCCGCGCCGTAGGCCAGCAGGCAGAGCAGGAACAGCCAGGCCGCGATTGAAAGAAACTGGAGCACCGCCAGACCATAGCAAGGAGAGCGCCCGCGCCAAGCGAGGCTTGCGGCAGCGCCCGGGGCAGGCTTTGATGGGGGCATTGCCCGGGAGTTGCCATGCGTTTCTTCCTGCTTTGCCTGCTGATGATGTGTGCCCTGCCGCTTTGCGCCCAGGAAGCCTACAAGGTTGGAGATGAGCCGGCCGACATCGAGGTGGAATACTGGCTCAACGCGCCGGCCTATACGCGATTCTCCGAAATGCGCGGCGAGGTCATCCTGTTCAAGAAGTGGGGCTGCGGCTGACCGCCCTGCCTGACGCAGTTGCGTCGCTGGGAAGAACTCAACAAGCAGTACGCCGGCAAGGGCCTGCGCTTCCTCACGGCCTATTCGCAGTTCCAGACCCTGGACGTCATCGAAGCCGAGGTCAGGAAAATGAAGCTGACCCTGCCGGTGGCCACGGACGGCTACTACGGCTCACGCTTCTTTGCCCCCACGCTCTGCGTGATCTGGGTGATCGGCGTTGACGGCAAGGTCGTTCATGTGGGCCAGGAAGGCTGGGAGGAAGCCGCGCTGCGCGAGCTCAAGAAAGTGAAGTACCCCGGTCTCAGCGGCGCCTTTGCGGCGCCGCTGGAGACGGCGGCCAGGGCCTTTGGCGAGGGCAAACTGGCCGAGGCAGACCGCCTGGCCCAGGCGGTCGAGGACGGCGAGCACGACGACTCCACGCTCAAGCAGGCATCCGAGCTGCGTCAGAAAATCGCCCAGCGCCGCAAGCTGCTGGAGGTCCGGGCCGACACGGCTGAAGTCAGCGGTGACTACGACCTGGCCCTGGCCTGCTGGCGCGAGATCGGCGCGCGCTTTGGCGAAATCGAGTACGAGCGCAGCCCCCGCGAGGAATCCGAACGCATCCTCAAGCTCGAGGAACTGGAGCCCGAGCGCAAGGCCCGGCGCGCCTTCATCAACGCGCGCCAGAAGGCCTGGAACGGCATCGACATCTCCGGCAAGGACATCCAGAAGGTCGTGGCCGCGTACGACGCGGCTATCAAGCTGATGGAGGATTTCCTCAAAGAGCACAAGGGGCGCCGGCCGGAAGCTCTGGCGCGCGAGATGATCGACGCCTGGAAGGCCTGGAAGGAGGAACTCGAGCCCGCCAAGGAGAGCAAGTAACGTGAGCGGTTTTGACGTCATCAAGCGCGAGACACGCTTTGACCTCGGCTGCGCCACGGTGGTGCTCAACCGCCCCGAAAAGCGCAACGCCCTGAGTCAGGAGCTGGTTTCTGTGCTTTCCGCCGAGCTGGACTCCCTGGCCGCCGACGCCGGAGTCCGCAGCGTGTTCTTTCGCGGCGCGGGCGCCGCCTTCTGCGCGGGGGCGGATCTCTCCGAGATTCAGGCCATGCAGACCGCAACGCTGGAACAGAACCTGGCTTCCAGCAACGTCCTGCGCGAGTTCTTCACCAGGCTTGCCAATTTCCCCAAGCCCACGGCCGCCGTTGTTCACGGGCCGGCGCTGGCCGGCGGCTGCGGCCTTGCTTCCTGTTGCGACTTCGTGCTGGCCTCCAGTGAAGCCAGCTTCGGTTATCCTGAAGTCAGGATCGGCTTTATTCCCGCCATCGTCATGGTCCTGCTCACACACCAGATCGGCGAGCGCGCGGCACGGGACCTCTGCATTTCGGGCCGCACCATTGGTGCCGAAGAGGCTTTGCGGCTGGGGCTTGTCACGCGTGTGGTCGGCCCCGATGCTCTCAACCAGGCTGCCGACGAACTCGCGCGCGACCTGTTCAAGAACTCGCCCCAGGCCATGGCCACCGTCAAGGCCGCCTTTTGGGGCATTCACTCCATGGGCGTGGATCAGGCCCTGCGGCACGCGGCGGAACTCAACGCCCAGGCGCGCGGCAGCTCCGACTGCAAAGAGGGTATTGCCGCGTTTCTGGAGAAGCGCAAGCCGCGCTGGCTGACTGTGGCCTGAACTTTTTGCCGTGAAGGTTCTGCTTGCTATGCTCGCGGCATGAGCGCCAGGACCATCACCTTGACGGAGTGCCCCCGAGACGCCTTCCAGGGCTTTGCCAAGTTCATTCCCACGGAGCAGAAGACGGCCTACATCAATGGATTGATCAGGGCCGGCGTGCGCCGCATCGACTTCGGCAGTTTTGTTTCACCCAAGGCCGTGCCGCAGATGGCCGACACCGCGGCGTTGTTCGAGAATCTGAACGTCGCCGAGGGACTCTATCTGATCGGCATTGTCGCCAATCTGCGCGGGGCTGAGGGCCTGATCGCCTGCAACCAGAAATGGGGGCACAGCGGGCGGCGCATTGCGGCGGCGGGCTTTCCGCTCAGCGTCAACGAAACGTTCCAGAAGCGCAACACGAACAAGGACCTGGACGAGGCCTGGGACTCCCTCGAGACCATCATTGATGTCTGCGTCGAGGATGACGTCGAGGTCATCGCCTATCTTTCCATGGCCTTTGGCAACCCCTACGGCGAGTTCCACGACCCGCGCATGGTCGTCGATTTTGCGCGGCGCCTGCAGAACATGGGCGTGAGCTGCATCCAGTTGGCCGATACGGTAGGGGTGGCCACGGCCTCTCAAGTGGCCGAAGTCTTTGCCCAGGTGCGGGCCGCGGTGCCCGAGGTTCCGGTGGGCGTCCATCTTCACGCGCGTCCGGCGACCGTGCGGGAGAAAGTGAAAGCCGCGCTTGACGCCGGCTGCCGCCTGTTTGACAGCGCCGTGGGGGGCATCGGCGGCTGCCCCTTTGCGGAAGACGAGCTGGTGGGCAACATCGACACGATTCAACTGCTCGGCATTCTCCAGGACTCGGGCTTCGAAACGAAGTATCGAGTGGACGACCTGCTGCACAGCGCCGCCGAGGCCCAGCGGCTGACCCGCACGTTCCATGCCTGACCCCCCTGGGCGCCCGCGACGGGCGCCACGGATGCGCCATGATTGGCTGGGCCGTTTGTGGCATCGGCCTGTGGCCGATGAGCGCAGGCGGGGCCGCCTGCGGCAAGCCCGCGCCACGGGCTGCCAGGGGGGTTGCAGATTTTCTGAAAATTTTCCGCGGAACCTGTGTCCGAAATTCGCATCTCCTGAAGGCCGCACTTCGCGGCCCC
>QEVF01000047.1 GCA_003576915.1 Planctomycetota bacterium
CGTCACGCTGCCGCCAAAGCTGTTGGGCGCGCCCGTGAGCGTAAGGTTGCCGCTGAGTGAGGTCGCGCCCGAGACGCTGATGAAGCGCCCGCTGGCATCAAGGCCGCCCGCCGAAATCGTGAGCGCGCCCAGGCTCAGGCCCGCGGCCGTGCCGGCCACCTGAAGCAAACCGGCGCCGCTCTTGGTCAGGCCTGCTGCCGTGAAGGTGGCCCCGCTGTCCAGCGTGAGCACCGCGGCCGAGGCGTTATCAATGATCAGGGTCTGGCCATTGGCGTTGAACGTGCCGCCCAGCAGCGAGACGCTGGAGTGCACCGTAAAAGGCTGGCTGCCCAGGGTAAGGCTGCCGGTGAAGGTGGCGTCCAGAGTCAGGGTCAGCACGGCAAAGGAGCCGGCGGGCACCACACAGGAATTGGCCGGCGAACCCGTGAACAGGGCGTCGTCGCCCGCGCCGGGAACGCCTGCCGACCAGTTGGAGGCCGTGTTGTAGTCGCTGTCGGTCGCGCCGGTCCAGGTCGTGGAAAGGGCCATGGCCGGCGAAGCCCAGGCCAGGAACACAAGCGCCCAAAGCCCGAGCCACCTCGGTATCACGCCACTCAACCCCATAACCGGGTTCCCCGCACAAAGGCCAAGGCGCGCGGCCATGCCGCGCGTCTGTTCCGTCACGCTGAAAAGCAGGGGCTTATGTTAGCGAGGCCCGGGTCTGTTAGGCAGGTTTTTCATCGCCCGTTCAAATTCGATGTCTGCGTCGCGAAAGCCTCCCGCAAGGCGGGGTGCGACGTGGGCGAACGTGGGAACCCGCGCCGTGATCAGGCGGGCGGGGGCAAAAAATGGGACGGCCCGGGGGCCGTCCCATTTGCACTTGCTTGCGGCGCTTACTCGAGAATCTCGCGCTTGGCCACGCCCACAAAGCGCTCCCAGCTCGCGGGCATACCCACCCCCAGCCCCACTCCCTCGTTGAAGGAAGGGCGGAAGGGCTCGCGCGCCATGGGCATGCGGGCCTCCTCGGGCGTGCGGTCTCCCTTGCGCGTGTTGCACTTCACGCAGGCCACCACGCAGTTCTCCCAGCTTGTGCGCCCGCCGCGGGACAGGGGCATGACGTGGTCGATGGAGAGCTGCTTGAGGCCGGGGCGAGACCCGCAGTACTGGCAGGTGAAGTTGTCGCGACGATAAATGTTACGACGCGAAAACGTCAGCTCCCGGCGCGGCACGCCGTTGAAGCGCTGCAGCACGATCACCTCGGGGACGCGAATCCACAGGTTGGCCGTGCGCAGCCAGCGCTCGTCCTCGGGCGGCTGCTCGATGCTGGGCAGCGATCCGCCCACCAGCCAGCTTTCAAAGCTGTGCATCTCGTAGTTCTCCGGATCGACAATGCGCGCGCGATCCTGGAACACGAGGCTGAAGCCGCGCTTCATGGTTGTGGTCGCAATCGGCGTCCACGACTTGTTCAAGACCAGAATAGAATCGTGAAACATGGTCATTCCCGTTGCTTCAAGCTGCCGCCCCGTCCTTTGGTTTCCTCGGCTCCAGCACTGCTCCCCAGTGCGCCGCGCGGGTTCAGCAAACAAAACCGGCCGTAGCGAAGACGCCACGGCCGGAGAAAACGTTTCAGGCGCGTTGCCGCCTTATGCGGCTGGAGGCGTCGTGGATGCACTGGCACACCAACCGGTGTACCCGCATTCCGCCATCACTTTTGCATTCCCGCGCCATGTCGCCCCTTCGTCCGTGCTTCGGGATAATTGTAAGCGGGCCTTTCCCGCGTGCAAGGGCGGGGCGCCACGTTTCACAGCCTGTGGATAACCGGCCGTCGCGCTTCAGGCCGGGGGCCAGAAGTAGCCGTAGACGAACACGACATAGCCGCCCAGGCCCCCCAGCCCCATGCCCGCGAGGCCCCCCAGCAACTGAAACAGCAGAGAGGGGCGAGGCGACACCTTGGCCTGGAAGTCTATGACCGCCAGCGAAACCATGGAAAGTCCGCACAACCCCAGGGCAAAGGCCGCCAGGTAGCCCAGCACCGTGGAAACACCCATGCTCCAGAGGCCGCGGGCCAGCGCCAGCTCCAGGAACTGGCACAGCCCAAACGTGCCGGCCGTCGCGTGCAGGGTTCGCGCTCCGGCCACAAAAAAGAAGTTGGCCGCATAGGGCATGTCCCGCCCTGCCGCCGCGAGCTTGAACTCGAACAGCGCCCGCGTGCGCAGCAGGCGCAGGCCGGCGGCAGCCGCCACCACGGCCACGGCGAGGCCGCCGAGGGAGAAGCTCAAGGCCAGTTCAGGGTGGGTCATGGCGGGACTTTAGCAGGACTGGCGCGCCGGCGCCTCGTCGTCCCTGACTTCGCCCAACATCAGATCCCTGTCGCAGCCTGTGCTATATTTCTGCCATGGTCCAGGGCTCCTACAACCTGACGGACGAGGTGGCCTACCTTACGCACCTGCTGGCGCAGCGCGTGGCCGACCTCGCCCACATCCAGCCCGGGCGCATTCTGCACGGCGTTTCCCAGGCCCGCTCGCGCTCGCGCTATGGCGTCTACGCCCAGTGCCACGCATTGCGTTTCAAGGGCGGCGCCCGGGAACTGGAGTCACGCCACTGGAAGTTCGTCTGGCCCGAGATCCGTGTACGCGGCGTCGAAATACTCTATTACATCACCTACTTCCTGCCGCGCTTCCTGGACCAGCCACCGCCCGATCGGCTGCGGACGCTGGTGCACGAGCTGTACCACATATCCCCGAAGTTCAACGGCGATCTGCGGCGCTTTGGCGGGCGCAATGAGTTTCACGGCAGCGCCCAGGACGACTTCGACGGCGAGGTGGACCGCATCGCGCGCAAGGCCGAACGCGAAATTGACCTCGCGCGCTTTCACTTCCTGCAGCATGACTTTGAGGGGTTGACCCGCCGCTTTGGCGCCGTGGTAGGCAACCGGCTCAAGCGCTTTGCGCCGCGTCGCGTCAAGCCCGACTCGCTCAGGGCCGCGCCGGCGCCTGTCCCCTCGGGCTCCCAGCGCCTGCTCCTGTTCGGATGACAGAGCCCGCGCGCCCAAAGTCAGCCGCTACTGGCGCCCGAGTTCCTCACTGCGCAGACGGGCCCGGCGCACGGCCTCTCGGAAGATGCCGGCCCAGTTGTTGGCCTGCAGGTGCGTGATGGCCGCGTGGGTGGTGCCGTTGGGGCTGGTCACTCGCTTGCGCAGTTCTTCGGGCCCGGCGGGGTCGTGCTGCAGAAGTTGTGCCGCGCCGACGAACGTCTGATAGGTCAGGGCGTAAGCCTGCTCGCGAGAAAGGCCTTCGGCCATGGCGGCGTCGATCAGCGCCTCTGCCAGGTAGAACACATAGGCGGGGCCCGTGCCGCTGACGGCGGTCACCGCGTCCATCTGCGCTTCATCGACGATGATGGTCTTGCCCACAGCGCTGAGAATGTTGAAGGCCGTCATCAGATGGGAGTCGTTGGCGTGCTTGCCGCGCGCAATGGCCGTGGCGCCGGCGCCGATGGCTGCGGGGGTGTTGGGCATGCAGCGGATCACGGCGCAGTCAAGCGCGGCTTCAATGGCCGCGATTTTCACTCCCGCGGCGATGGAAATGGCCAGCTTCTCGCGGGTGAAGACGGGCGCGACGTTGGCCATGGCCGAAGCGAAGTCCTGGGGCTTGACGGCGAACAGCACGGTAGACGCTTCGGCTGCGGCCTCACGCGCGTTGCGCACACAGGGCACCTTGAGTTCTTCCTGAAGGAAGAAACGCCGCGCCTCGCGCACCTCGGCGATTACCAGGCTCTCGCGGCGCCAGCCGGCGTCCACGAGTCCCTGCGCCATGGCCGCACCCATGAAACCGCCGCCGATAATCGCCAGTTGCCGCATGACAGCCTCCTGTGGGGTGACAAGAGTAGCGGGCTGCGCGGGGCGGGCAACGGGGCGCCATCGCCGGATTCAGAAAGCGGGCTCGCGGCTTGGGCCCGGGCTGACCCAGGCCCACGCCGCGGTGCCCCGTTCGGCGTCAGGTCTTGACGATGGAGGCGAAGGTCCACAAGTAGCCGTCGGGGTCCTCCACCGTGAAGCTTCGCTCTCCCCAGGGCCAGTTCTTGATGGCGCTTGCCTTCACCTTTCGCTTCCTGAGCAGGGCGCGGTACGCGTCCACATCCTCGACATGCACGGCGGTGTAGGCGCCGCCCTGAAACCTGCCCTTCCCCTTCTTGCGGTTATCCCGGTGAAGAACCATGTAGCCGTCACCGAACTTGTAACCCCTGACGTCCTTCTCGTTCGTGCCGGGCTCAAAGCCGAGCTTCTCGCCGTAGAACTTCGCGCTTTTCTCGAGGTCCTTTACGTACTGGAACTGGTACATGATGCCCTTGAACATGTTGGCTCCTTTCATTTCACAGCCGTTCAGCGCCGAGCACCCCTCTACTCCAGCGGCGCGACGCCCGCGCTGGCGCAGGCCAGCCGCATCTCGCTGATCAGGCCTTTGAGTTCGCCGGCGTTGCCGTAGCGGCGCAACAGCTCCATGCCTTCATTCCAGATCGCGGCCGCGCGGCTGTTGTTGCCTGTTTCCAGCAGGCAGAGCGCGAGGGCGCAGCACGTTGATCCGGTCGCGCGCAGGTTGCCGACTTCGCGGTGGATGGCCAGTGCCTGCTCGTTGGTGGCAAGGGCCTTCCTTACATCTCCCATGCGGCGGTGAACCCGTGCCAGATGTCCCAGCACAACGCCGGCCGACCGCCGATGATCGCCCTCTTCCAGCAACGACAGCGATTGCTCAAGGCGCGCCTTCGCCTGTTCAACGTCGCCTGCTTCCAGATCGGCCAGGCCCATGGAGCCAAGGCAAATGCCCTCGGAGCGCCGGTTGCCGACCTCGCGGTGTATGGCCAGGGCTTGCGCGTTGAGTTCGCGGCATTCGGCGAAGTTGCGCTGCTCGTGGAACACCGTGGCCAGGTTGCCCAGCGTAATGCCCTCCGAGCGCCGGTTGCCCACCTCGCGGTGGATAGCGAGCGCGCGCAGATACGATTGCTTTGCTTCCTCCTGCCTGCCGCATTCCTGCTCGAGGCTGGCCAGGTTGCCGAGCAGGATGCCCTCCGCGCGCAGATGCCCCACTTCGCTGCAAAGCAAAAGCGCCTGGCGGTAGGTGTCGAGCGCGGCCTGCACGCGGCCGGTTTCGTAGTAAACGTCGGCAAGATTTCCAAGGCAGACGCCCTCGCCCCTTCGGTTGCCGGAACTTCGATTGAGCGTCAGCGCCTTCTGATAGGCCTCCTCGGCCTGATCCGGTCGCCCGCGGTTTCGATACACCGTGCCCAGGTTGGCGATGCAGTCACATTCGCCCCTGGCCTCCTGCAGTTGCTGGTGGAGGGCGAGAGACTGCGTGAGCGCCTCTTGCGCCTGTTCGTACTCGCCTTTGGAAATGTGCAGCACCCCCACATTGTGCAGCGCCTTGGCGACGGCCCGCGCCGACCCGCACTGGCGTGCCAGCGCAAGGGATTCGCGGTACGCCGCCTCCGATTGCGCGGTTCGGCCGGTATCGTTGTAGACGCCGGCCAGACTTCCCAGGGCCACACCCTCGGACAAGCGTTCCCCCGCCTCCCGGAACCGGCTCAAGGCTCTTTGCAGCAACGGCTCCGCCTGCGCCAGACGGCCGGCATCAACCCACGAAGAAGCCGCGCGCAACAGGCAGAGACCCTGGCCGCTGCCGCTTTCCAGCCATGCCAGTTCTTCCCAGAGCCGGGCGGCGGTGGCGGCGCGGCTTGCACCGTCAGCGTGTTCGGCGGCGCGTCGCAGGTAAAGGCGATGGGCGGCCCGCGCGATACCCGGCCCAGAGGATCTTGCGCGACGGACGCTTGCAGTTCCTTCCCCGGCAAGGCTCGCGTGCGCGGCCAGCTCGACGGCGACGGCATCGGTCGGGTGCGGCCGGAACTGGGCCGGATCAATGGCGTCCAGCGGCGGCGGCTCAGGGGCGCGCCCGCCGTGCAGGGATTCGATGATCTGAAAGGCGAGGGCGTGCAGCTTTGCGCGGTCGCCCGGAAGCTGGAGCTGGTAGGCGGCATCGCGCACCAGCGCATGTCGGAAGAGATAGGCTTGCTCGGCGGCAGTCTCGGGCACGGGGCAATTGTAGGCCCGGCGGGTTCTGCGTTCACCTGCCCGGTCCAACCCGCCGCGACCCTGTTGTCCTTGAGCGGCCCGTGGCACAGACTACATTGTCGGTATCTGCGAGGTGACCCATGCGTCATTGCACAGCCCTGGCTTTGCTGCTGGCCCTGTTTGCCCCTTGTGCTGCGGCCGAGACCTACTACGCGGACCCGCTGCATGGAAAGGCTGCCAATGCCGGCAGCCGACAGGCCCCCTGGGGGTCCCTGGAGGAAGTCATCGCGACGGGATCTCTGGCCCGGCTCAAAGGCGGCGACACGCTGCTGCTGCGAGGCGGCAAGCACGGCCGCGCGGTGTTCTCGGGCGACAACGCCGAGTTCATCACCCTCGCGGCGGACAGGGGCGAAAAGCCGCAACTGAGTTACCTGGAGATCACCTCGGGCACCAAGTGGCGCATCAAGGGCCTGACGATCAGCGCTTCGCTGGCCGAAAAGCCCTACGACGACGTGATGGTGAAGATCGCCGATGGCGGGCCCTCAGGCGAGATCATCGTCGAAGACTGCTTTGTGTACACCGCGCTCGACACGTCCCGCTGGACCGCCAAGGAGTGGATGGCCGCGAACTCCGGCATGTTCATGGGCCGGCACGGCAAAGGCCATGTGTTTCGCAATAACTACGTTTTCAACACCCGCTTCGGCATCTCACTGTGCAGTGAAGATTCGCTGTGCGAGGGCAACGTCATTTCCCACTTCTCCGCCGACGGCATCCGCGTCACGCGTGACGGGCTGATCGTCCGGCACAATGTCATTCGCAATATCTATGTGAGTGACGGCGACGGCGACAAGAACCACGACGACGCCATCCAGTGCTTTCTGTTCAACAAGGGCACCGGTACCGTGCGCAATGTGACCGTCAGCGAGAACCTGATTGTCATGCGCGAAAACGAGGCCCAGAAGTGGCAGGCCACCATGCAGGGCATCGGCTTCTTTGACGGGCCTCTGATCAATTTCACTGTCGAGGGCAATGTAATCAATACCAGCCACTGGCACGGCGTGACGCTTTCTGATGCGCAGGACTGCTCCATTCTGAACAACGTTTGCTTCACCCAGTGGACCGAGGCCAAACTGCGCCCCTGGGTTCAGCTCGGCACCAAGAATGTCGGACCCGTCAAGGGCAACAGGGTCAAGGGAAATTATGCCTATACCTTTGACCTCAAGGCCGACAAAGACGTCGCGGCTGAGAAGAATGAAGTCGTCACGCCCGAGATACACAGCCGCCGGCAGGCCGAACTGCTCGAGATCATCGAAAAGAAGTTTGGCGCCGTGCACCCGGTGGCGGCCTTCCGCCGCCTGGGCCTCGAAAGAATTCGCTGGCAGGAAGGCGCCGTCCTCGAGGAAGGCGGCGAGAAGTTCATTGATGCAGTGCAGCAGGGCATGACAGCGGGCAAGCTCGTCGTCATCTACGTCTATTCGCGCGATGCCAGGAACAAGGCAGCGCTGGACGCCTGTGAAAGGCTCGAGCGCGAAGTGCTGGAAGACGCTGCGGTGTGCGAGCAGCTCGACGCCTTTGCCTGTGTTCGCATTGCCCTGGATGATGCTCTGCCCAAAGACATGAAGAAACGCTACTCCATCGGCAGCCGCGCGCCCGGCCTGATTGTGCTGGATGCGCAGGGCAAGAAGCTGTGGGAGTCTTCATCGCCTTCAGCCAAAGCACTGGCGGCCAAGCTGAAGGAGTTGAAGGGCTGATGGGCCGAACTATCGCGGCTCGCCCGACGGGGCGCGGCTTCAGGAGTTCGGGGCATTCGTGGCAGCGCGGCCGTGGGGAGTGTCAGAAGGCGGAAAGTTTTCCACCTTTCAACTCTTTGCCGCCAGTGTTTGACGCTGGGCCTTGACGGGCTATGTTCATGGCGTGCAGCG
>QEVF01000030.1 GCA_003576915.1 Planctomycetota bacterium
CGCAGGCTGACAATCAGGGCGTTGAGGCCGCCCATGGAATGACCAAAGGCCACGGTGACGCCATTGGTGCGGTACTCACGATTGACGCGGGGCAGGACTTTCTCGAAGAGGGCCCTTTCCATGCCGTCGCGATAAACCTCGAACTCGCCGGGGGTGGGGCTGACCACGATGAAGGGGTCCATCTCTCCCGTCTTCATGGGCTCCACCAGTTGCTCGCCGATACCGCCCACCCTGCCCCAGGTCTTCTCATTGCCTCCGCCGCCGTGGAACCAGACCAGCACGGGGTAGGTGCGGGAGGGCTCGGACCCATAGCCCGGCGGCAGGTAAACGCGGTAGACCAGCTTCTCTTCACTTGACACGTCAACACCGTGGCTGCGGCTGTCGATCTTCTCCGAGAGAAGGGTGCCGCAACCCACCATGAACAGCGCGGGGGCCAGCAGGGCCAGCGCGCCGAGTTTCCTGAAGGTCTTCATGATCTGCTCCTTGGTTTGCCCGTTGGGCGGCCGCGGGTGACCCCCGAGGGGGGCATCTCTTGGGTCCTGTGCCCATCGCACCATGCGCCGGAACACCCCGCGGCCGCCGTTCTGAGCGGCTTCCTGCCGCTCGACTGCATTTACTATAACGCAAAAAAATATTCTTGTAAAGCAAATTTTTCATCCAGTGCAGATTTCTGTGAGTGGTACTCAAATCAGGGAGTACAATAACCTTCGGAAAGTGCGTCCAGTCCACGGCTGGCCGCCCTCTTGGGGGAAAGAGGAAGACATGCTCTCTGAGACACTTGAAAAGGAACTGGGACAGTACGAGATCGGCGCGAAGGTTCGCGAGTTGAGGCTCAACCGCAGCATGCGCCTGGTGGAACTGGCGGCCCACACCAGCCTATCCCCGGCCCTGCTCTCCAAGATCGAGCGCGGCAAGCTGATTCCGACCTTGCCCACGCTGATGAGGATCGCCCTGGTCTTCTCCGTGGGGCTCGAGTACTTCTTCAGTGACGACCGCAAAAAGCACACCTTTGCGGTCGTGCGCAAGGGTGATCGCAGGCGCTTTCCCGAGAAGATGGACGGCAAGGACAGCGCCTACAACTTCGAGTCGCTCGATTTCGCGGCATTGGAACGCCGCCTCAACGCCTTCTGGGCCGAATGGCAGCCCATTGAGCCCAGCTTGGCCGAGCCGCACACCCACGCCGGTGTGGAGTTCATCTACGTGATCGAAGGCAAGCTGGGCCTGACCTACCGCAACAGCGAGACCGTGCTGGAGGCCGGGGATACGGTCTACTTCGACGCCACGGTGTCCCACAGCTACCGCCGCATCGGGTCCAAGCCCTGCAACGGGCTGGTGGTCACGGTCGCCTGATGACGCGGCCCGCAGCCTGGGCCCTGTTTACGTGTCTTGCGAAGTGGGAACTATTCCCCACGCACACCAGTCACCTTGGGGAGCCCCAGCGGCGTGGCGGCTGCCAGCCGCGCCGAACGGGCCTTTCAGGTGGCCTGTTTTGAACGATCGTTCGACTTTTGCCCAAATCGTCAATCGCGTTTTGGCCTGAAGCTTGCGCTTGCAAAGAGCGAGCACTGGGCTCGCATTTCGCGAGGGGAACATCATGACGATTCGAGCACTGAAATCGGCCTGGCTGCCGGGCCTTCTGGCCGCGATGAGCCTGATGCTGGCGCTGGCGGCCGGTTGCGGGCCTCCGCCGGCGCGGGGCAATGCCGGCAATACGACAGCGTCGACCAACGGCGCACCTGAGGGCCAAGGGGGCCCGGGAACTCCTGCCGGGGGAGACCTTTGCACTCCGGCCGAGATGGAAAAGGCCAAGGACATCTACTTTGACCGCTGCGCGGGCTGCCACGGTGTCCTGCGTCAGGGCGCGACCGGCAAGAAGCTGACGCCGGAACTGACCAAGAAGATGGGGACGACCTACCTCGAAACCATCATCTTCAACGGAACTCCCGGCGGCATGCCGGACTGGGGCAAGCAGGGCGTGCTGACAAAAGCGGAAGCCAACTTGATGGCCCGCTACATCCAGGTGGAGCCGCCCAAGCCGCCGGAGCCCACGCTGGCTGACATCCGCGCGTCGTGGAAGGTCCAGGTTCCCCTGGACAAGCGTCCTACGCAGCCGCCCGCGGGTCGGAACTGGGAAAACTACATGGGCGTGATTCTGCGCGACGTCGGCAAGGTGGCCATCATCGACGGCGACAAGAAGGAACTCGTCAGCATCGTGGACAGCGGCTTTGCCGTCCACATTCTGCGCACCTCGGCCACGGGCCGCTACTTCTATACCATCGGCCGCGACGGCAAGGTCACGATCATCGACCTGTGGATGGAGAAGCCCGCGACGGTGGCCGAGTGCAAGATCGGCAGCGATGCGCGCAGCGTCGATTCCTCCAAGTACAAGGGCTTTGAGGACAAGTACCTGGTCGTGGGCGGCTACTGGCCCCCGGCGATGGTGATTCTGGATGGCCTGACGCTTGAGCCGCTCAAGATGCACCGCACCAGTGACTACACCCATGACATCCTGCCGGACGGCAAGATTGCCGTCGAATACAAGGAAGAGGCCCGCGTCGCCTCCATCGTTTCCTCGCACCACGACCCGACCTGGGTGGTGAACGTGAAGGAAGCGGGCATGATCTGGCTGGTCGATTACTCCAACATCGACGCCCTCAAGATCACCAAGATCGAGGCCGATACCGCCCTTCACGACGGCGGCTGGGACGGCAGCAAGCGCTACTTCCTCGTGGCGGCCAACGCCAAGAACAAGGTCGCCATCGTGGACACGGTGGATAAGAAGCTGGTCGGCATTCCCCTGACGGAGGGCATCAAGCCTCACCCCGGCCGCGGCGCCAACCTGGTGCATGAGAAGTACGGACCGCTGTGGGCCACGGGCCACATCGGAAGCAACCACATCAGCTTCATCGGCACGGACCCTGACAACTACAAGCAGTACGCCTGGAAGGTAGCCAAGGTATCCCAGCTCCCGGGCGATGGCGGCGGCAACCTGTTCATCAAGACGCACCCGAACTCTGACAACATCTGGTGTGACCGTCCGCTGCATAACGATCCGAAGCTGGCGACATCACTCTTCGTGCTGGACAAGAAAACGCTCGAAGTGAAGCAGACGATCGAGATTCCCGAGAAGTGGCGCAACGGCACGCGCGTTGTTCATCCCGAGTACAACAAGAACGGCGACGAAGTATGGGTGGCGGTGTGGGGCAAGAAGGACCAGCCCACGGCCATCCTCGTGTACGACGACAAGACGCTGAAGCTCAAGGCGGAAATCACCGGCGACTGGGTGCTCACGCCGACTGGCAAGTTCAACGTCTGGAACACGGCCAAAGACATTTACTAGCGCATCAACGCGGGGGCCGGCCACATGCCGGCCCCCTGTCGGAGACAGGGCCATGAAGAACATTCTCTTCCTGTTGAGTGTGGCCGGCGCGGCACTCGCTCTGGCGGGCTGCGCGGGTGAAGAAGGCATCCCCTTGACCCAGTACGAACTGGCGCCGCAGATCATCAGCGTCCCGACGGCCAACCCGGCGGTCGTGGTCGCGGGCAGCGCCTTTTCCTATCGCGTGGAGGCCAGCGGCCGTCCTGCCCCGGCCCTGTCCCTCAGCGGGGCACCGGCCTGGTTGACGCTTCAAGGTGACGTACTCCTTGGAACGCCCGCCGTGACCGACGCCGGGACCCATGTCTTCAACATAGTGGCCGAAAACGGTGTGCTGCCCGCCGCGTCACAGCAGATCCGGATTGATGTCGTGGCTCCGGGAAGCCTGCGCTGGTCCTTTGCCACGGGCGACACGGTTTTTTCGTCCCCCGCTGTGGCGCCGGACGGCACGGTGTATGTAGGCTCGGCAGATACGCGCCTCTATGCCTTCGCACCCGATGGCTCGGTGAAGTGGACGTACACCATGGGCGCCTTCACCACGAGCTCTCCCGCGGTGGGGCCTGACGGCACGATCTACATCGGTTCCTCTGACACCTATCTGCACGCGGTGAAGCCTGACGGCAGTCTGCTCTGGAAGTGCCTGCTGACGGGGTTCGTCATCTCCTCTCCCTCGCTGGCGGTGGACGGAACCCTTTATGTAGGCACTTCCGCCAACTTCATGTACTCCATCGCACCGGCGGGAACGGTCAACTGGTCCTACGCCACCGGCGGCGCCGTGGTTTCCACCCCCGCCATCTCCGGCAGCGGCACGGTCTATGTGGGGTCCGCGGACAAAAGGCTTTACGCCTTCGACGCCACCGGAACCGTTCTGTGGACCTACCTGACAGGGGCCAACATCAAGTCTTCGCCCGCCATTGCAGCCGATGGCAGCGTTCTGTTCGGCTCCCAGGACTTCAAGCTCTACTGCCTGGATACGGCGGGCAATCTGAAGTGGAGCTATGCGACCGGCGGCATGGTCGATTCCTCGCCGACCATCGGCGGGGATGGAACGATCTACGTGGGCTCGGCAGACAAGAAGCTTCACGCCGTCAACCCTGATGGAACTTCCAAGTGGACGTTCACGACAGGAGACACCGTCTGGTCCAGCGCAACCCTGTCCAGCGACGGGACCCTCTATGTCGGCTCCAACGACAAACACCTCTATGCGCTGGATTCTGCGGGCAGCTTGAAATGGCAGCTCCAGACGGGTCACTGGGTGCGTTCGTCACCGGCCATCGCGGCCGACGGCACGGTCTATGTGGGCTCCCACGACAAATCCTTCTACGCGATCTACTCCAATCACGGAACACTGGCCAACACACCCTGGCCAAAGTTCCGCGCCAACACGTCCAACACCGGCCGCCGCTGACCTGTCCCGGCAAGAGAACCGCCTGAACGGAGCATCCGTTCAGGCGGCTCTGTTGGGGCTTCGCGCTATTCGGTGAATGTGGCGTGGACCGGGTCAAACAGGGCGCCGAAGTGGTCCACCGGCATGCGCAGAACTTCCACGATCTTCTCTGCGGCCAGGCGCAGTTCTTCCCGGTGCGACTCCGCGGCCTCCTGACCGGCAACGTCTGTGTACACGATGTACAGCGCCACGTAGGCCTTGAAGTCCGACAGCTCGATGAACAATCCGTCGTAGTCCGACTCAAACACGTAGGAAAACGTGCTTTGCTTGCCCGGCGGAATGGCGTTATTCGGGTAGCCCCAGTGGTGCACCGCACTGTAAAGCGCGGCCCAAGGCGTCACGTCATAGACCTCAGCAAGATCGACGCGACCGCGACGATGCTGGTCCAGTTGCAGAAGGGTTTTTGCGTCCGCCAATTTGGCCACCGCTGCTCTCCCTGTGCAGGCTGTGCAAGGTGCCCTCCGCACACTCACGAAGCATACTCAGGCACGGGACAGGGTTATTCTACCCCACGCCTGCGGGGGGCGTCCAATTTGAGCAGCTTAAGTACTGATTTCGCAATCACTTGAGGCTCAGCCAGCCGGCCCTGGCCGCTCCAGCCGCAGGCGAGGTCCCCAGACTCGGGATCCACGAAACGGTAGCCGCGCTTGATCAATGTTTCGCAGTTCGCCCGGGTGGCGGGATGTTGCCACATGCGGGTGTTCATGGCAGGCGCGAAGAGCACCGGCCGTTCCTGCGGCAGGACGGAGACCAGCAGGGTGGAAACCGCGTCGTCACAGATGCCCGTGGCGGCCTTGGCCAGGATGTTGGCCGTGGCCGGGGCAACGAGCAGGAGGTCAAGTTCGTCTGCGAGGTCGATGTGCTTTGGCTTGGTGTGGGTGGGCTCCCACAGGCTGGTGACGACGGGATTGCCGGTCAGGGCCAGGAAGGTCTGGGGGCCCACGAACTGCTGAGCCGCCTCGGTCATGGCCACGACCACGTCCACATGGTCGCGCAAATGGGTCAGCACATTGCCGATCTTGAAAGCGGCAATGGAGCCCGTCACCCCGATCACGACCAGTGGACGCTTCTTGGCCATGGCATCCGCCGCGAGGGCCCCTCAAGACCCCGCAGCGCCTCCTTCAGGACTTGACGACGGTCTGGTTGTCTTCCGCCAGCGATATCTTGCCCTGCTTGAGCTCTTCGAGGGCGATGCCGATGAAGTCCTTGGACTGTTCGCCGGCAATGAGCTTGGGGGCGCCCCGAACGAGCTCATTGACGCGACGCTGCAGCAGTACCGTGAGGCGGTACTTGCCGCCGGTTTTCTTGTACAGGGTTTCCAGTTCGGGGTAGTCGAGCTTCTTGAGTTCCATTGCCATGGGAGATCCTCCGTCGGGTTACTTGCCCAATCCTTGGTAAAGCGTTTCGCCGCGTTCCTGCCGGCCCCTGAGTTCCAGGCGGCGCCGGTGAATCACATCGGCCACTTTTGCGACACAGGCGTCGAGTTCATCGTTGACGACCACGGCGTCATAGAACTCGCTGGCGGCGCGCACTTCTTCGGCGGCGCGAGCCAGCCGTTTGGCCTGGTCTTCCGCACTTTCAGTGGCGCGCCGTTCCAGACGGCGCGTCAGCTCCAGCTTCGAAGGCGGCGCCAGAAAAACCAAAAGCGCGTCCAGCTTCTTCTCCGCCACCTGGCGGCCGCCGTTGACATCGATCACCAGCAGCATCACTTCGCGGCGCGCGATGGCGTCACGCAGCGGCTGCTTGGGGGTGCCGTAGAAGTTGCCGAACACCTCCGCGTACTCGATCAGCTCGTTCTGGTCCAGCAGCCGTCCGAAGTGTTCGCGCGTGACGAAGTGATAGTCCTTGCCGCTGACTTCGCCGGGGCGCATGGGGCG
Organism: Planctomycetota bacterium; assembly: GCA_003576915.1. Classification (GTDB taxonomy): domain Bacteria; phylum Planctomycetota; class UBA8742; order UBA2392; family UBA2392; genus UBA2392. The sequence continues at coordinate 6,701 of QEVF01000030.1, forward strand.
CGTTGTCGCGCTCACGGAACGCACGAAGCCCGGCCGCTGCAGCAGGCGCGACGCCACAGTGGTCTTGCCCACCCCGGCGGGGCCGGAGAGCACCACGAGGATGCCCGGCAGGTCTGCGACCGTCATGTCAGCCATGTTCCACCGTTTGCCGGCGCTACTCCAGGTTCTGCACCTGTTCCTTGATGCGCTCAATCTCCGACTTCATCTCGACCACCGCCGAAGCCAGTTCCGCGTCGTTTGCCTTGCTTCCGATGGTGTTGCTTTCGCGCAGCATTTCCTGAGCGATGAAATCCAGCTTCCGGCCCACCGCGCCCTCGCTTGCTATCTCCTTCAGGAACTGCGAGCAATGGTGCCGCAGCCGCGTCGTTTCCTCCGTGATGTCGCAGCGATCCGCAAAGAGGGCAGCCTCCCTGGCCAGCGTCGCCTCTTCCAGGGTTGCGCCACTGCCCTTGAGCAATTGCTCCAGGCGCGACTTCAGCTTGTCGCGGTACTCCTGCACGATGCGGGGCGCCCGCTTGTCCACCTCGGCGGCGACTTCCGCCACGCGCCTGACCCGGTGCTCGAGGTCAGCCTGCAGCGCCTGGCCTTCCTTGCGCCGCATCAGCGTCAGATCATCCAGGGCGCGGCCAAGCGCCTTCTTGACGGCATCGACCAGGGCATCATCCGGACCTGACCCGCTGTCCAGCGCCTCCACCACGCCGTCGAGCCGCGCCACCTCCGATATGTGCGGCGGGGCAGCCTTCAGTTCCTGCGCGAGGGCCGCCAGCTCCGTGTAATACCGGCGCGCCAGCGGAAGGTTCAGGCGGTAGTTGCCGGACATCGGCGCCTGACCCAGGGTCACCGCGCAATACACGCTTCCGCGTGTCAGGCGCGCGCGGACCAGATTCTCAAGTTCCAACTCCTGGTTGGAGAGCGCGTCGGGCAGGCGCAGGCTGACCTTCAGGAAGCGGTTGTTGTAGGACTTGGCTTCAACCGTGACCGAATTTCCCTCGAACTCCGCGGTGGCGCGGCCAAAGCCCGTCATGCCTAGTGGCATTACTTGGTCTCGCTTGAGGAGTCAGTGGTTTCGCTGACCGGACCGGGGCCGGGGCCGCCGGTGTCGCGGCCGCCGGTGCTGACCAGGCTGTAGGCCAGGGCGAGCACCACGAACGTGAAGCCCATGAACGCGACGACGCGATCCAGGACGGCCTGACCCTTGGTTCCCAGGGCGCCGCCGCCGTCGCCGCCGCCGAATGCCGCGCCCACGCCGCCGGTGTCGCTCTGGCGGAAAAGGACAAATACGATCAGCAGGATGGCATTGAGGACGAAAGCGAGGCCCAGCAGGGTCAGTAGGACAGGGTTGGCTTCAGCAAGAAACATGGCATCTCCAGTTCAAAGCGCGCTAGACCCAGCTCGGGCGGTCGGTGTCGTCGTAAATGTTGGATTTCTTGGCCGGGCCCGAATTCTTGGAGGTGTCCGGCTTTTCGGGCTTGTCGGTTTTGGCGCCGGGCGCCTCAGGCTTGACTTCGGCCGTGGGCGCCTCGGAAGGGGCTTTGGGCGCCACCGGCGTCGTCGGCTTGGCGGGCGCGGGCGTGGGCAATGGCGCCGTGGCCTTGCGCGAGATATCGCCTGCCACGGGCACGGAACCCTGGCTGACCGGTCGCACCGGCGGAAGCTTGCCCTGGCTCGTCGGTGCCACGGGTTGCAGGCGGCCCTGGCTGGTACGGGGCAGGGGCTGCGTCGGCGGCTTGCGCAGGCCCATTTCCTGCTCGTAGCGCGAAAGCGCGCCGTCGGAGGGTGGCGTCGCGGGCACTTCAGCGACGATGGCCGCGGGGGCCGCGGGCTTGACTTTCACTTCGATATTGAAGTCGTCGGTGTCCCGCTCGAACAGAAGCGCCAGAGCCTCGGGCGGGGGCGCGGGCTCAAGCTGGGCTGAAACGCCGCGCGGCGCGATCTCCTGCGCTTTGGCGCAGTCGTCGATGCGCGAGAGCGCGTCGTAGTTCAGGCTGGCTCCGCCCACGAGGACGCCATCCACAGCGCGTGAGGCCAGCAGCTCTCTGGCATTTTCGGGGGTGACGCTGCCGCCGTAAAGGATGGGTGTGGCATGCATGCCGATGCCGCCCAGCTTGCGGGCCACGACCGCGTGCATTTCCTCAATCTGGGCCAGGGTGGCGTTGACCCCCGTGCCGATGGCCCATACCGGCTCGTAAGCGACCGCCGCCACCATGGCGCGAGCCTCCGGCGCGAGCCGCTTCAGAATCAGCAGCTGGCTTTCCACCACAGCGTTGGCCTGCCCGCTGTCGCGCTCTGCCTTGGACTCGCCGACGCAGAAGAGGGGGCGCAGGCCCGCCGAGCAGGCGCGCACCAGCTTGCGCAGCAGGACATCACTGCCCTCGTTGTAGCCCTGGCGACGCTCGGAATGCCCGATGATGACCATCTCGCAGCCACAATCCTTGAGCATCTCGGCCGAGATGTCGCCGGTATGGGCGCCGTCCTTGTGCACGGAGAGGTCCTGCGCGCCCAACAGAATCTTGGTGTCTGAGAGCTGAAGGCGCACACTGTTGAGATGCACCGCCGCCGGAAACAGCCAGAGCTGCCGCAGGTCACCGGCCAGCGCGCCCGCAAGCGTCGCGGCGCTCTCGCGGCGCAGATTCATCTTCCAGTTGGCGGCAACAATTTTGCGCACGTTTTGTCCGGGCAAGCACTTACACGCCACGACTCCCGCGGCGGGGGCAACAGGTTAACAACGGTGTCTGACCTGTAAAGCGGTCCCGGTCTGAAAACGCGGCGAACTCGCCCCGCGGCGAGCACCGCGACCGGTACGTCCCGCGGGGCGGAGTTCATCCGAGTGAGCGCTCCCGCGGCAAAGAGAGTCCTCGCTTTGGGCGGGGCTTCTTGGACGCGCTGCGGGTCAGCGTTGCACACTCCTGAGCCGCAGGGCGTTTCCGATCACGGAGACGGAGCTCAGGCTCATGGCCGCCGCCGCCAGCATGGGGCTGAGCAGCCAGCCTAGCAGCGGATAGAGCAGCCCTGCCGCCACGGGGATACCCGCGGCGTTGTAGAAAAACGCGAAGAACAGATTCTGGCCGATGTTGCGCATCGCCGCCTGGCTCAAGCTGCGGGCGCGCGCGATGCCCTGCAAGTCGCCCTTCACAAGCGTCACGCCGGCGCTTTCCATGGCGATGTCCGTGCCGCTGCCCATGGCAATGCCGACGTGGGCCTGAGCCAGAGCCGGCGCGTCGTTGATACCGTCGCCGGCCATGGCAACGATTTCGCCGCGCCCTTGCATTTCCCTGATGACTGAGGCCTTCTGCTCCGGCAGAACCTCGGCCCGCACCTCGGCGATGCCAAGCTTGCGCGCGACGGTCTCGGCCGTGACGCCGTTGTCGCCGGTCAGCATGACGACCTTGACTCCCTGCGCCTCCAGCGAACGGAGTGCCTGAGGTGTGGAATCCTTGATGGCATCCACGAGTCCAAAGACGCCTGCCAGAACGCCGTTGACAGCCATGAACAGGGCGGTTTGCCCGTCGGCACGCAGGGCCTCCGCCCGGTCCAGACGTGCATCAGTAAAGACGCCCAATTCATCGAGCAGCCGCTTGCTGCCCAGGGCGATACGCCTTTCGCCCACGCTGCCAACGACGCCCTTGCCCGCCCATGTCTCAAAGCTTACGGCCTCCGAGAGCTTGAGCTTGCGCTCGCGAGCAGCGGCGAGCAGCGCTTCGGCGTAGGGATGCTCGCTGCCCTGCTCAAGGCTTGCCGCCAGGCGCAGCAGTTCGCCATCGGAGAAGGGAGGCATCGCCTCCACGGTGGCCAGCGAAGGCTTGCCCTCGGTGAGCGTCCCCGTCTTGTCAACGACCAGTGTGGTCACCTTGCGCATCAGCTCAATGGCCTGCGCTTCCTTGAACAACACACCGGAGGTCGCGCCGCGGCCGGTAGCAACCATGATGGAAATGGGCGTGGCCAGACCCAGGGCGCAAGGGCAGGCAATGATCAGCACGGCCACGGCGTTGGCCACCGCATAAGGCAATGCCGGCTCCGGCCCCCAGATCAGCCACCCAAAGAAGGTCAGCATCGCGGCCACAATCACGAGGGGTACGAACCAGGCCGATAGGGCGTCCGCGAGCCGCTGAATCGGTGCGCGCGAACGCTGAGCCTGGGCGACGCTCTGCACGATGCGTGAGAGCACCGTTTCAGCGCCCACTTGTCGCGCTTCGATCACCAGGCTGCCACTGCCGTTGAGCGTTGCGCCTATGACCTTGTCTCCGGCGCGTTTTTCGGCGGGGATGGCCTCGCCGGTGAGCATCGACTCGTTGACGCTGCTTTGGCCCTCGATCACGACCCCGTCAACGGGAATCTTCTCGCCGGGGCGAACACGCAGCTTGTCGCCCTTTTGCACGCGCTCCAACGGGAGATCTTCATCGCCCGCAGGGCTGATGCGCCGCGCGGTCTTGGGCGCCAGACCCAGCAGGCTGCGAATGGCCGCGCTGGTGTTGCTGCGCGCTTTGAGCTCCAGAACCTGGCCCAGGAGCACCAGCGTGGTAATCACGGCTGCGGCTTCGAAGTATACCTCCACCACGCCATGGGACTTGTAGGCCGCTGGAAAGAGGCCAGGCGCCATTTGTGCCACGAGGCTGTAGCCAAAGGCAGCGCCGATGCCCAGTGCAATGAGCGTGAACATGTTAAGCGAGCGGTTCCTAAGGGAGTGCGCGGCGCGAACAAAGAACGGCCAGCCGCCCCAGAACACCACCGGCGTGGCGACGGCCAGTCCGAACCAGCCGAACCAGTGCGCGCTTTCATGTGTGAACGTGGCCAGCGCAGGCAGGTGGCGCAGCATTTCGAGTGCGAACAAGGGCAGCGTCAAAGCCGCGCTGACCCAGAAGCGGCGCTTCATGCTGCGAAGCTCGCTGTTATCGGGGGATTGGGCGCTGGGCTCAAGGGGCTCCAGGGCCATACCGCAGATGGGGCAATCGCCGGGTCCTGCGTGGCGGATTTCCGGGTGCATGGGGCACGTATAAATGCCCTGGCCGCCCTCGATGTTGAACTCCTGGTGGGCGCGCCCGGCGTGATCGTGTCCGTGATTGGAGGAAACGCGGGGAGTGTTTGCCGGTGGGCCTGCCCCCTGGTCGCTCGCGCAGCAGGCTGCGGCTCCCGCGCCCTCTTGGCACTGGTCGGGGCCGACGGTTGGGGCTTGGGTGCCGGGCTTCACCGGTACGAGATGCATCTTGCAGATGGGGCAGCGCCCGGGGCCTTGTTGGCGCACCTCAGGATGCATGGGGCAGGTGTAGTAGTTGCTCTCAGCGTTCATGGGCTCGGCCAATGCCGCGCCGCGGTCATGGTCATGCATGGCTTTTTCTCTGTGATTGGTTGGCGAAATGAAATGAAGCGGCCAACCAACCACTAGATGAGAAAGCGGACGGTGCGGATGTGCGCCAGCGTTGGTGGAATGTACGGGGCTTGAGGCTTTACGGAGGCGACAAGCGCCGGGGCAGGCGTGAGCTGGGACGGAGTCGCCTCTGGGCCTTGAGCCTGATGTTCGAGCGCGACCTGAACAAACTCCGCGCACCCAGACGCCTGAGGCTGTATAGCGGCGCAGCAGCCGCAATCTGAATCGCAGTCACAGCCAGTCTCGCCTTGGCCATTGACAGCCTGCACCACGGGCATCAGGGCCAGAGTGAGCAGCACCAGGATGTGAAGCGCGCGTTGCATGGTGGCACCTTGCACCCGTAGTTAACTACGGGTGCAAGGGCAATTATTCCGATTCGTCCAGTTGGCCCTGTCAGGAGGTATCGGAGACTGAGAGCCGGAGCGGACATCCGCATGGCGGAAAATGAACCAGGCCGAGGACAAGCCTCGGCCCAGTTGGATTGGCTAAATCTTCGGGACTAGTCCGCGTCTTCGCCGGCCTCGGCCTTGACCTTCTGGGCCTTGGACTTACGCGTGCCTTCGTCTTCCTTGGTGACCTTGAAGCGCTCGTCCAGCTCCTTGAGCTTCTCGACCACCCCGCCGTATTCGAGTTCGTGAATGCCGAGCATGGCGGGGCCCGAGAAACCCTGGCGGCGCAGCTCGATGAACTTCTCGCTGGCACGATTGCGAACTACGTCCCATACCGGGTGATCAAACATGTCGATGGCCTCGGTCAGGCGGCCATCGTGTACTGAAAATGCCTGAGCACAGACCTGGGTGGGGCCGTCGAAGTAGGTCATCGTGCTGCCGGTCTTCACCGGCATCATGACGGAGTTGTGCGAGCCGCGCATGGTTCCCGCCACATAATGGGCGATGGCGTAGGGCTCCGTAACTTCACCCACGCTGGGGAAGTTGCCCTGAACGCGGACGAGGCACACCGGGTCATCCTTGCCCGTGTACTTGCCGGCAATCAGACGCAGGCGGCTCGTGCTCACAGCCGCGGCCTTCTCGCCGTTGTAGCGCGAATAAATTCCCTCGATCACGTACCGCGAGTTGTCGCGCAACAGGGTTGCAATCCCGTACAGGTCTTCGGGCGCATGGAGATCAATGGTGCGGTCCCCCTCCACGTGGTCGCAGTCCATGATCCGGAACGTGAAACCCTTGAACATGGGCGGACTGAGCATGAAGCCCGCGCAGTGCATGGGGTCGGCAAACGAGAGATACAGCGGCAGGTTGTAGGCGCCGGGCTCGGTTTTGTCGGCGGCGAACATCACGAAGCTCTCGTTGGGGCGCTCGGTACAGGTGATTTCGGCGCAGGCGGGGCCCAAGCCGCGCACGTTGCCCGAAAAGGCGTTCTTCAGCAGGTCCTGGCCCGCGCCGTAAAGGCCCTGGCCCTTGGCCGTTTCGGTGCCCGCGAAAAACGCGTTCCATGCGAGCTCGTGTACCTTGCTGTTCAAGTCGCCGTGCGTGTGCGTCATGAGAATATGCACGTCGTCGCCGATGGTGGCGATGTGGTGGTCGATGATCAGGCCGCGCCCGTGGTCGCGGATGTAGCTCCTGATCGTGTCAACCAGCGCCTTCGAAGGGCAGATATGGCCGCCGATAGAACCGACGTCGGCCTTGATAACGCTCAGTGTCAGCTTCATGGGGATTCTCTCGTCAATTCGGACGGGAAACCCTAGCCGCGCCCTTGGCGCGGGTCAAGGTTGGGGAAAACGGGCCCGGGTCGCGCGGCTGGCTGCGCGGGGCAAGGCCCTATGGAGTGATCGCGGGAACTGGCGCGCCCGGCTGGATTCGAACCAGCGACCGTCCGCTTAGAAGGCGGATGCTCTATCCGGGCTGAGCTACGGGCGCGTCGCGCTGAAGCTAGCTGTTTGCCGGCGGGCCGCAACGGGGCGGCAGGGTCTCTACTTGTGGGGGTCTTCACTGAGAATCAGGCCCAGCACCAGTCCGTAAAGCAGGAACCCCGCGAAGAAGGGCAGTATCCGCCCCTGCCAGTCTGACGCGGCGGTCCACTTCTGGCCGGCCGTCAGCTCGGCCAAGGGCGGTCTGACGTCGCCCAGCGGTGGCGCGTCGCCCACAGAGTGATCCCTGGTCTTCACCTGTCCCTGCGTGACGGCATAGCCCGAGGACTCTCCCGGTCCCTGGTAGACCGTGCGTGCATCACCCGTGGCCACCCCCAATGCCGTCACCGTCAGAGGAACGATCCAGACCATCATCACGGCCAGAATGACACCATAGATCAGGCCGCGCACCGCCTTGGGACCGCCAAACTTCGTTCCCAATGACGCGGCATAGACGTATGCGCCGAACAGGCCAAGAAAGCTCATGAAGGAGAGGCCCGCGCTCTGCGCGTCGTCCGGGGCAAGCCACAGGCCGACCCACTTCGTGATGTTGACGTTCAGGGCCCAAGTGAGTGCCAACCCGAGCAGGGTGGCCAGGGCGCCGGCCAGAAGAATCTTGGGCAATGACATGGGCTGCCTCCAGACTCGGACTGTCATGATTGTATCACGGCGACTCAGATTCGGCTGCCTGATTGCTTCCGCAGGCGTCTGGGCCACAATCCAGGCCTGGACTTGGAGAATGCCATGCGCAGCCTTCTGTTGTGTCTTCTGTTGTGTGCACCCTTGGCCGGCCAACAGACGCTTTGCGACGCTGCCAAGGGCGAACCCGGTGCCCGGCACCCGTCCATTTCCAGCGATGGCCAAACGGTGGTGTTTTCGCTGTGGGGTGACCTCTGGCGATGGGACGGCGCCACGGATCGCTGCACCCAGCTCACCCGGCACTTCGCCCACGACACACTGCCCGAGATCTCGCCCAGCGGGCGCCAGGTTGCCTTTTCAAGTGACCGTGAAGGAAGCCTGGACGTTCATCTCATCGACATCGACGGCGGAGAGCCCCGCCGCCTGACCTGGCATAGCGGAGCCGATCTCGTATGCGGCTGGTCTGACGACGGGAAGTGGATCTACTTCACGAGTCAACGCGTGGATCGCAACGCGCTGTGGCGCATTCCCGCCGAGGGCGGCACCGAAGAACTGGTAATCGACGATGACGTCAAAGGCGCTGACGCCAACGTGCGCCAGGGGCACGTTGTCTACGCCTCCGGCAGCGTGACGCCGTTCCGGCGCGGCTACCGGGGCTCGGCCAACGAGGATCTCTTTCTGCTGCGGGCGGGCCATGAGGTGCCGGACCAGCTCACGGACTTCGACGGCAACGACCGCGGCGTGCTGCTGCTGGCCGGTGGAGACATACTGTTTACTCGTGAAGTGGAGCGGCGCTTCAATTTTTACCTGCTGCGCGGCATCAAGGAACTTCCCCGACAGTTAACTGACTTCGACGACATCGGCGCCGAGGAGCCCGGGCTTTCGTGCGACGGCCAGTGGCTGGTGTATCAGCGACGGCACTACCTTTATCGCATCAAGGTTGCGGCCCTGGTCGCGGGCGAGCCGGGCGAGCCGGTGAAGCTGCAGATCAGACAGGACACCCTGCAGCCCCAGATTGAACAGCGCACTTTCACCGATGGCGTGTCAGACCCGCACTTGAGCGACAACGGCAAGGTGCTCGCGTTCGTGCTGCGCGGAGCCATCTGGGTATGCGCGCCCGACGGCGGAGAGGCGCGTCAGCTTACCGAACCCGGCCTCGGCGACGCTCGGCCGCGCCTTTCACCCGACGGCCGAACGATTGCCTTCCAAAGCACGCGCAGCGGCAACAGTGACCTGTGGCTCATGGACGTGGACGGCCGCAACCTGCGACAGTTTACCACCGACAGCGCCAACGACTTCTTTCACAACTGGTCACCGGACGGCAGGAGCCTCGTGTTCTGCAGCGAGCGCAGCGGCAACCGCGACATCTGGCTCCAGGAGTTGGGGCAAACCCTGGCACGGCAGCTCACTGTGGACCCTGCCGCGGACGACGACCCGGCCTTCTCCCCCGACGGCAAGTTCATCGCCTATGATTCTCACGCGCGCGGCAACGCCGATATCTGGATCATGAACGCGGACGGCAGTTCAAGGCGCTTTATGCTCGGTGGCACGGACACGGAGCAGGTGCCCCTGTTCTCGCGGGACGGGCGCATGCTCTATTTTGAGCGCTATGTGGCAGGCCGCCAGCGCACGAGCCTCTATGCCGCCACTCTCGACGGGGCCAACGAGATGCTGCTGGCGGCCGATGGCTCCTCCGCCAGCCTGACGCCAGACGGCGAAACGGTGCTCTTTGCGGGACAGAAGAACGGGCGCCAGGTGATTCTGGCTGTGCCCGCGCCCATCACGGTTCTGGGCGCACGCGAAATTCCCGTGCTGGCGCGGGCCACGGTGGACCTCGCGGCCGAGCGAGTGGCCCTGTTCAACGAGGCTTGGGACAGGCTCAACGCGCGCTTTTACGACCCCAAGTTCCACGGCGTGGACTGGGTGGCGGTGAAGGTCCGCTACCTGCCCCTGGTGGAGCGCAGCCGCACCATCGAGGAACTCTACTACTACATCTGGATGGCCATGGGCGAACTGTCTGCAAGCCACATGGGGGTGTTCGGACGCCGCAGCTCCACGGCACGCAGCGCCACGGCCGATCTGGGTGCGCGTCTGGAGGCCGTGAAGATTTCCGACGGCCGCCCAGGCCTGAGAATATCCGAACTTGAAGCGGGGGGGCCGCTGCAGAAGGCCTGGGCCCGTACGGGCGATGTGATTCTGGGCGTCAACGGCCGCCGCTTTGACGCGGGCGAGAACATGTGGTCCCGCTTCGAGCTGGCCCAAGCCCCGAGTTACGACTTCAGACTCTGGATCAGCGCCGACGGCGCCCCGGAGAACATCCGCGAGGTGGCCCTGCGCGCTGAGAATTCACAGCAGGCGGCGGCTCGCCGATACCAGGCAGAGATGGAGGCCCGCCGTCGCCGAGTCAACGAACTGGGTCAGGGCCGCATGGCCTATATCCACCTCAGCGCCATGGATGACGCGAACCTGGCCGCGTTTCGCGCCTTCATCGCCCGCGACGACGTGCGCCGGCTTGACGGCCTGATCATCGACTCCCGCGGCAACCGCGGTGGCCTTTCCTATATGCAGATTCTCGAGTTGCTTGCAGCCTCACCCTACCTGCAGATCCTGCCGCGCACTCGCGAGGCCTGGCAGCAGCCACGCCTGTACTGGGACAAGCCGGTAGTGGTCCTGTGCGACGAACGCAGCAACTCCGGGGGAGAGTGCTTTCCCTGGGCCATGAAGACACTCAAGCGCGGCAAGGTGGTGGGAGAGCGCACGCCGGGAAATGTCATCGGCACGGCCTGGGAGCAGTTGTCGGACGGCACCACCTTCGGCATACCGACGGAGGGCTACTTCAGCATGGACCGGAAGCGAAATCTGGAGAACGACGGTGTCGAGCCCGACGTCCGCGTGGTCGTTACGCCAGAGCAGCGGATCCGGCGGCAGGACCCGCAGCTGGATGAGGCAATCAAGGTGCTCGCGGCGGAGTTGCCTGCGCGAGACGCGCCCCCCGCGGCGAAATGACGGAATCTTCAGGCAGGCCCCGGAGCCAAGGATTCAGAGTGGCTGGCCCTCCGGACCCTGGGGCGCCGCACCTGTGCTCCTGCCCCGACTTGCGCAAGGAACACGCCGGTGCAGCGCAGGCTGCTCTTGCGGCGGCTCATCGGTGGGGGCTGTCGTCGCCAACGCTGGAATCAGGATGGCCCTGTACGAAGTCGAGCTTCCCACAGGGCCAATCAGAGAACCCGTAGCGGCACTCGGGTTTGAAGATGGCACGCCCGGCAGGATTCGAACCTGCGACCTACGGCTCCGGAAACCGTCGCTCTATCCAGCTGAGCTACGGGCGCGTGGCGGCAAGGTTATTCGCCGCAGGCGAACCGTCAACCACGGGACATTACAAGGACGCCCGCGATTTGTAGCGCCGATCCGGGACCCCTGGTCTGTTATGGGAATGATGATTGCTTCGGGATTGTTGACGACAGCAAGCGCCCGAGGCGCTTTGGCAATGATGGACGGAGGTGCACTATGGCAAATCAATTCAAGACCACGCTCCTGATGGGCCTGCTGATGGGCGTCGCGCTCGGCATTGGCTACCTGTTGGGAGGGCAGGGTGGACTGGTCATCGCGTTCTTCGTTGCGGCTCTCATGAACTTCGTGGGCTACTGGTTTTCGGACAAACTGGTGCTGGCCATGTATCGTGCGCGGGAAGTGGGACCCGCAGACGCTCCGGACCTGCATGCCATGGTGGCAGAGCTGGCCCGCCGGGCTGCCATTCCGATGCCCCGCGTGTACGTGATTCCCGACATGGCGCCTAACGCCTTTGCCACGGGACGCAACCCCCAGAACGCTGCTGTTGCCGTGACGGAGGGCATCCTGCGCATTCTGACCCCCGAAGAACTGATGGCCGTCATGGCCCACGAGTTGGGCCACGTGCGCAATCGGGACATCCTGATTGGCACCATTGCGGCCACCATGGCGGGCGCGATATCGATGTTGGCCAACATGGCCATGTGGGCCACGATGATGGGACGTGATGACGAGGAAGGGAGCCCCCTGGGCGCCATCGGGGCGGTCTTGGCCATGATTTTTGCACCGATCGCGGCGACATTGATCCAGTTGGCCATATCGCGGTCGCGGGAGTATCAGGCCGATGCGACGGCGGCCCAGCTCATGGGTTCAGGCCGCCCGCTGGCCAGTGCGCTGTCGAAGTTGCAGGCCGGATCGGAGATGTTGGCCCAGCAGGGCTACGTTTCAAGGGCCGAACCGGCGACGGCACACATGTTCATCGTGAATCCCCTGTCGGGCCGCACGCTGGCGGGGCTGTTCAGCACCCACCCCCCCGTGGAGGAGCGCATCGCACGGTTGATGGCGATGTGATGGGGTGACTGGCGGTTGCAGCACGAAGTTGGCGCCCGGAATCCCGGGCGCCTGCATTTCCGTCCGGCGCCCGGCGCATCCCGTGACTTCGGCGCTGCGCGGGGGTTGAAATCGGCGGCGTGAGAGAACAGCGCCGCTCGCTGGTGCCCCCTGACTCACTAGATTTGATGGCGCGCCGAAGCTTGCCGGCCGTGAAGTCCGGCGTGAGACAACTGCAGCGCGGAATGACGCCTGACCGATTCGCTTCCGCGGAACTACACGCGCCGCAGGTCCAGCACCATGTGGTCTTCGTCGTAATCCACGCCATGGACGCGCAAGGCGCGCGGCCACAGCCCGGTCTTCACAAACCCAAGCTTTTCATAAACGCGGCGCGCCGGCGCGTTGTGCGAGCCGACGTCAAGCTGCACTAGATCGACACCCAGGCCGCGGAGGGCGTCGAGCGCAAGCTTGATCAAAGCCGCGCTGACGCCTTGGCCGCGGGCGTGCGGGCGGGTGTAGACGCCCCAGATGGTGGCGACATGGCGCGCCTTTTCGTGCGATTCGCGATAGAAGCCTGCTGCGCCGACCAGTTGTCCGTCAAGGAAGGCGCCGAAGACCTGAGAGTGTTCTCTGCCTGCGAGGCGGCGCTCGACATCCGCCAAGCCGCGCGCGAGGTGCTCTTCAAGGGAATCGCCAAACGCATCAGGGTGCGCACGCAGCATCTCGCAGCGGAGGTCGTTGTAGGCAGGCGCATCAGCGGTTGTGAGCTTGCGATATTCCATAATGAAAACCGCCCGGCGTTGGCCGGGCGGAGGAAGTTTGAGGCTTCGAATCCTAGGCCGGCAGAGGGTCGATGTTGACCTTCAGCGTGGACTTGCCCGAGAAGCGGACCTTGCCAGGGATCAGAGCAAAGAGGGTGAAATCCTTGCCCATGCCGACATTGTGTCCGGGGTGAAAGCGAGTGCCTACCTGTCGCACGATGATTTCGCCCGCGCCAACCAACTGACCGCCGAATCGCTTGATTCCGCGGTACTTGGGATTGCTGTCGCGGCCGTTCTTTGAGGTGCCGCCGCCCTTTTTATGTGCCATGTCCTAGCTCCAGTGAGCAGCCCGAACCTGCGTCGGGCCTGCGACTAACCTTTGACCGCGGTGACCTTCACGCGCGTGTAGTGCTGGCGGTGGCCCTTTTTGCGCCGCGAGCTGTTCTTCTTGGGGCGGTAGAAGAAGGGGAAAAGCTTGTCGCCCTTTACTTCGCCAAGGGATTCCACTTCCACCGTGGCGCCCTGGACCAACGGCTTGCCCACCTTGACGCTGTCGCCCTCTCCCACCAGCAGAACTTCATGGAGGGTCAGTTTCTTGCCGGACTCCACGCCAACACGGTCAAGTTCGAATGTCTCGCCCACCGTGACTCGGTACTGCTTGCCGCCGTCACGCACGATCGCGTAAGTTGCCATGCTGTATCCTTGCCCCTGGGGCATCGTCCGCCGGTGAGGGGGCGGCCAATGCCGCGCTCAGCCCTTGCACCAAGTCGGGGCTAAAACGGTATGTTTGGCGGGCCCTGCGTCAAGGGGTGTGTCAGCGGGTTCGGGATCGGCGGAATATCGGAGCCACTGAGTCCGTTGATGGAACCAAGTCTTATGCATATAGCCCTGATACGGGAGTGGTTTGACCGCATGCACGGCGGGGCCGAGCGCTACGCCGTAACCCTGGCCGAACACCTTCGCGCCCGGGGGCACCGCGTCACGGTCATCTGCGACCGCTGGGTCGAAGATGACGCACGCGGCTTTGAAATGCTGCGGGTTCCCTTCCGACGCTATCTGGGTCCCTTTGCCTACGAGCGCTTTGCCGTCGAAACCGGCGCCGCCGCCGAGCGCTGCGGCGCGGACGTTACTCTCGCCCTGGCGCGCAGCTTCGGAGGAGACCTCTGCCGTGTCGGGGACCTGCTGCAGCAGTCCTGGATAGAGGCCAACTGGCCCGACGAGCAGAAGCGGCGCTCCAAGCTGCGCTGGGCGTGGCGCGTGCGCCGGCGGCTGAAGCTGGAGCAGGCGATTTTCAGCCGCGCCCGTTTTCATCGCATTGTGGCCATCAGCCGCCTGGTTCAGGAGCAGCTTCTCCGTCATTTCAACCTGACGCCTGCACAGGTCTGTGTGATGCACAATGGTGTTGACTTCGGACGCTTCTCGCCGCCCGATCGCGCCAAAGCCGCCGCTTGTCGGCGCGCCCTGGGCCTTCCCGAGGACGCCCTGGTGGCCCTTTTCGTGGGCATGGACTTCCGCCGCAAGGGCCTGGGTGCGGCGGCCGCGGGCTTTGTGCATGCCTCGCGCATAGCCGCGCCGGAGGTTCGCAGGCGGCTCTTCCTTGTGGCGGTGGGGCGAGGCGACGAGCAACTGGCCCTGCGCGTCAGCAGGGAACTCGAGTGTCCGGGCCGGGTCATGGTCCTGCCGAGGACGCCGCGCATTGAGGAGTGCTTCGCGGCGGCGGATGTGCTGGTGCATCCGAGCAAGGCCGATCCCGGGGCCAATGTGGTGCTGGAGGCGCTGGCCAGCGGTGTGCCGGCCGTGGTCAGCCGTTACACCGGCAATGCGGACTTCATCGATCCTGGGCGCAACGGATTTGTGCTTCGCGAGCGGCAGAACGCGCAGGAGATCGGAGAAGCCATTTTGCGCGTGGTGAGTGGACGGGAAAGGGATTTTGCGGCCGGGCGCGTTCGCTCCTGCAGCCGTTTGCTTTCGCACGTCGAGCACTTTCAGGCCATGGAGGCCCTGCTGAAGGAGGCAGCTCAGGCTCGGGCATCAGTGGCAAGTTGATGCGCAGGCAATTGAAGCTATGCTGCTCCGGCAGGGGTTGAACCGTGGGCCGAGTGACAACAAGCAACGACCAGGCGACGCTTAGGCGTCGCTTTTTTCATGAAGGCGCCTGCGGCGCTTCCAGGGCCGGCCGCTGACAGAATGGAGCCATGATGCCGCTACAAGCCGCCACGGAGAACCCGACAGCGCCAGCGATTGCATGGCGGCGCAAGGACCTGCTGGGTCTGGAAGATCTGACTCGGGAAGAGATTCTCACGGTGCTCGACCAGGCGTCGGGTTTCAAGGAGATCAGCACTCGAAGCATCAAGAAGGCTCCGACCTTGCGTGGAAAAGTTGTCCTCACGCTCTTCTACGAGCCCAGCACCCGCACAAGGGCCAGCTTCTCGCTGGCTGCGCAGCGTCTGTCGGCGGATGTGCAGGAACTGGACCTCGATGCCAGTTCGGCCAAGAAGGGGGAAACTCTGGTGGATACGGCGCGCAATCTGCGCGCTATGGGCGTGGACGTGTTCGTGATCCGTCACCAGCAGGCGGGTGCCCCCGCGTTGCTGGCGCGCAGCGTGGACTCAAGCGTGATCAACGCGGGCGACGGCACCCACGAGCACCCGACGCAGGGTCTGCTCGACCTGTTCACCATGAGGGAGAAGCTCGGCAATCTCAAGGGCCGCAAAGTGGCACTGGTGGGAGACATTACCCACTCCCGCGTCGCTCGCAGCAATATCTGGGGCCTGCTGAAGCTGGGCGCCGAGGTGGGCGTTGTCGGGCCCAAGACGCTGATCCCCGGCGCGCTCAAGGAGCTTGGGGTTCGGATTCACTATCACCTGGATGAGGTGCTGGGGCACTACGACGTCTTCAACATCCTGCGCATCCAGCTCGAGCGTCAGGGGGCCGGCCTCTTTCCGGGCATGCGCGAATACAATCTTCACTACGGCATTGATGAGCGGCGCCTGGCGCGCATGAAACAAGATGTGCTCATCATGCATCCGGGGCCCATCAATCGCGGCGTCGAAATCAGCCACGGGGTCGCGGATGGCAGAAACAGCGTCATTCTGGAACAGGTGTCCAATGGCGTCGCGGTGCGAATGGCGGTGCTGGCGCTGGTTCAATCGGCGAGAGAGGGCAAATGAAGTTCTGGGGTCCGGGAAGCGGAGTTTACGGGCGGGGCCGCTGGCGCGACAGCCGCGGCTCGGCGGATACCCCTTCTTCGCTCAAGCGCCTGCTTGTGGTGCAGTTCGGGCAACTGGGCGACTCGGTGCTGTCGCTGCCGGCCCTGGACTTCCTGCGCGATCGCCTGCCCGCCACGGAAATGACGATCGGTTGCGGCATGCCCATGCACGAGCTGATCGACCTCTGGGGCCGGGCCGACCGCATCGTTCCCCTTGACCGCGTCAAGACACGCGACACCAACCGGTTCTATGCGGCCTGGCTCATCTGCCAGTTCGTGAGCCGCATCTGGCGCCCCACTCCTGATGCCGTGCTGGTGCTGCATCCCAACGATGAAATGAATCTGGTGGCCTACTGCACGGGGGCCCGAAGGCGCGCCGGGCTGGTCGTGCGGCGCACGTTCTTCTCGCGCCTGCTCAATGAGCCGCTGGAGGGCGCCTGGAAGGCGCAGCACGCGGCGGCATCTTACATGGCCCTGGTGCGCAGTTTCTGCGGTCTGGCGCCGTTTGAACGGGATATCCCCGTACCGCTGATGAAACTGCCTCAGCCCGTGGAACGCAACGGGCGCGTCGCCATTCATGTGGGCGGCAGCCGCAAGCAAAAGCGCATGGCCCCGGAGTCGTGGCTGGAAGTTGCGCGCGGCCTGCGCGCAAAGACCGGCAAGGAAATCGTCTTCATCAGCGGGCCCGAAGAGCCGGAACTCGCGGCGGAGTTGGCCAGGGCCATGGACGGGGCCAAGCCCCTTTCGGGACTCGATATAGAGCAGTTGGCCGTGGAGGTCGCCCGCAGCGGCTTCTTTGTCGGAACCGACAGCGGCCCGGGCCACCTGGCCGCGGCCCTGGAAACGCCGTCGTTGACCCTCATCGAGCAGCATGTGGCGCCCCGGTATCATACGCTGGGGCCCGTGGCGCAGCACATCCGGCACACCGGCATCCGGGACCTCGAGCCGCGCCGGATCGTCGAGGCGACCCTGAGCCATCCGGCCTTTCCCAAAGGGGAGGCCGGAGCATGAGCGAAGATCTCAGGCGCCCGCCCGCCCTGGCATGGACCTTTCGCCTGGCACTGTTTTCACTTCTGTTTCTGCTCTCTGTCCGGTTCCTGAACGCGGCTTCGCTCTTTCCGCGCATGCCGCAGGATACGGCAGAGTTCAGCCTTCGCGCCGGCAAACTGAGCAACGTTCGCGAAGTGTTCTTTGAGGCCACGGATGGAACCCGGCTCTATGGCTGGCTCTGCGGCGCTCAGCAGGCGCGCCATCGCATCCTGTTCTGTTCCGGAAACGGCGGCAACGCCGCCCTCAATGGCGAACGCATGGCGCAGGTGGCAGGCGCGCTCGACGCCCAGATACTGGTGTTCGACTATCGCGGCTACTACTTGAGCGAAGGCAGCCCCAGCGAGGAGGGGCTGTACCGGGATGTCCGTGGCGCGTGGTTGTACGCACACAAGGATCTTGGCTGGCCTGCGGGCCACAGCGTGATCTGGGGGCACTCGCTGGGCGCGGCCGTCGCCCTGGCCCTGGCGGCGGACCTGCATGAAAGCGAGGAGCGCCGTGCGACGCTGTTTGGCGCCCAGGCGCCCGGGGCACGGGCCCTTATTCTGGAGTCGCCCTTCAGCAGCGTGGCCGACATGGCCCGCCACCGCATGGGGTTTCTGGGCCTGGCCCACTGGCTGGTGTACGCACGGCTGGACAATCTTTCGCGCGCCAAGGGCGCAGCGCTGCCCGCCCTGGTCCTGCACGGCACGGCCGACGAAATCATCCCAGCCGAGATGGGCCGGCGCGTGCAGGCCGCGCTGCCTCAATCGCCGCCGGGCATCTGGCTCCAAGGCGGCAAGCACAACACGCTGTGGAGCAGCCACCGGGCGGACATGACACAGGCCATCGAGCAGTTTCTGGGAGCCAAGTGAGCCATGCAGGCAATTCTGATCAAAGGTGGGCGAGTCATCGATCCGGCCAACGGGCTGGACGCCACGGCAGACGTCCTGCTGGCCGACGGCAAGGTCAAGGCCGTGGGCGCCCTGCGGGAATCTGACCTCAAACCCTGGATGGGCAAGGCGGCGGGGGTCGAGGTACTCAATGCCAAGGGCCTGTGGGTCCTGCCGGGCCTGGTGGACCTGCGGGCCCACCTCGGCGAGCCTGGAAACGAAAGCGCCGAGACGATTGCCGGTGGCGCCCTGGCTGCCATTCACGGCGGCATTACCACCCTGGCCTGCATGCCCGACACAGACCCTCCCATTGACACCGAGGCGCAGGTTCAGTTTGTGCTCGCGCGCAGCCGTCTGGCCGACATGGCCGAGGTGCTGCCCGTAGCGGCGCTCACCAAGCGGCGCGAGGGCAGGGAACTGGCCGAGTTAGGGCAGCTTGTGGCGGCGGGGGCCGTGGCTTTTTCCGATGAAATGCGCGCGACGGACTCGCCCTCGACGTTGCTCAAGGGCATGGCCTACGCCAGCATGTTCGACCGGCCGGTGATCGAATTCGCGCAAGACCCCAATCTCGCCGGCGGTGCCATGAACGCCGGCTATGAGGCGACCCTCGCGGGTCTGCCCGGGATTCCCGCCCTGGCCGAAGAACTCGCCGTGGCGCGGGCCTGCATGTTCGCACGCGAGACCGGCTGCCACTACCACGCAGCCAAACTTACCACCAAGAACGCGATACGCGCGGTCAAGCGGGCCCGCAAGTTGCGCGTCAAGGTCAGCGCGGCCACCTGCCCCCACTACTTTGCGCTGACGGATGCCGAGGTGCGCCGGCGCTACGACACGGCCTATAAAGTCTTTCCGCCCCTGCGCTCCAAAGACGACGTGGCCTGGATCCGGCGGGGTCTGCGCGAGGGCATCATTGACTGTATTTCCAGCGATCACACCCCGGTGCCGCCGGAACTCAAGGAACTCGAATTCGGGCGCGCGCCCTTTGGCATCGTCGGGCTTCAGACCCTTCTGCCGGTGACGCTGACCGAACTCGTGCATGGGGGCGAATTGCCCCTGGCGCAGGCGGTCGCGGCCATGACCGTGAACCCCGCCCGCCTGCTGCGCGTTGCCGGACGCAAAGGCTCGCTCACGGTGGGCCACGACGCCGACGTCGCCCTGGTCGACCCCCTGGAAATCTGGACGCTCGAAGAGTCCGGCCTGGTCAGCCGCTGTCACAACACTCCGTTCATCGGCATGAAGTTCAAGGGCCGAGTCAAGTTCACAATCGCACGCGGCAAGCTCTTTGACGTCAGCGTGCCCCAGGCCGCCGGGGCGTAAAATGAAGCCGCCCCCGCGCGGGGGGCGGCTTGTGCCTTTCGAGGCCGGTCTACTTGTCGTCGTCTTCGATCAGGACGTCGATGCGCTTGATAACGATGACCTTGTAGGGCCAGCCTTCGTATTCCTTGATCTCGCCCGTCACGCCGACGAACTTGCCCCAGTACTTGGCCAGGTCGCCCTTGTCCCAGCGCAGGTCGTACAGCACCTTGCCGTTTTCATCGAACATGCGGTGAGAGGCCGGGGTCTTGGCCAGGTTGCCGGTGCTGCCAACGGTACCTTTGGCGATGTAATTGGCCGGGCCCAGATCTTCTTTGGGTTCCTTCTTCTCCAGGGCTTCCTTCTTGATGCGCTCGAGCTCGGCGGCCCGCTTGGCCTGCTCATCGGCCAGGCGCTTCTTCTCGGCCTCCAGCAGCTTGACCGTGGCGTCGATCTTCTCGATCAGTGCCTTGGCCTCTGCCTGGAGTTTTTCGTCCAGGGCAAATTCCGCGTACTGCTCGAACATCTTGCGCAGGTTGGTCAGGTTGACCTCGGCGGCGGGCTTGCGCAGTTCGTCGCGCAGCATGATGCGCAGTTCGTCGAAGGTCTTGCGCTCATCGTCCAGCTCTTCCTTGGTGGGCTGGCGCTTGGCGGGGGCTGGCTTTTCCTCGGCCTTGGGCGCGTGGCCATCGGCCACAGCGTCGCTCTTGGGTCCCTCGCTGGGCTTTTCCACCGTGGCGTTGGGGTCCACTTTGCGCTCTTCCGGCGCCGGCTGGGGATTGACCAGCTTCTCCGGAGCGATATCGCGCACCTTTTCAATGAATTCACCCGAGACATAGGCCGTGGCTTCTTCGGGCGGAATCACCCGCACGTACTTCTCGCTCACGACGGCCTGACCGGTCTGGCCATCCATGCAAGCGGCCAACTGCTTGCCCTTGCCAACCTGCCCGATGGGGAAACTGTTCGTGTCGGGGCTGCCGCGCAGGTTGACGCGGTCTCCCTTGACCGTGTAGCTCTTGCCGTCAGCGGCGGCCACAACGAGTTCAGACGCGACCCAGCACGCGGCGCCCTTGGGCAGCCGAACCTGCATCCAGCCTTCCTTGGTGCCAACCACCACCAGCTCGTCGCCCTTGTCCAGCACGTGAATCGGCGCGTGATTCACACCGGCGCCGCTGCGCAGGCGAACGCCGTCACCCTTGACGCGTCCCAGCCAGGGTTTCTCGGTCTGCGTGGGGGCCGGCGCTTCCTGCGCCTGAGCCGGAATCAACACGGAGGCGGGGGCCGCAAACAACGCAGCAAGGAGGGCAACGCGAGTGAAATAGGGCAGATTCATGTCAATTCTCCGCATGGCGGTGGCGCACTGTGCGCGCAAAGCGCACACTCAAGCTGGCTATCGGCTGGTGAACGGGGGTGAATTGAGGAAAAACCGGAACGCGGCACGCCCCATCCCGTTCCAATGACCTTTTCATGGCAGGGCAAAGCGGATTTCAGGCTGCGTCTTGCGGCAACTCGTCCGTAGAATCCTGACCTGCCGGCGAACTGCGGTCAGAGCCAGAAAATGCGGACCAGAACCGTCATTCCGATCCTGGCCTTTCTTCTGCTGCTTGTGATGGGCACAGCCTGGGCCATTTTGCGCCCCGAGGGCGCCTCGCTCATTCCTTTCATGGGTGAATCCGCCGCGTCGCGGGCCCGGGGACCGACTGTCGCGGCGGGAAACTCCGTGGACGACGCCACGGCCGGGCCCTCTGGGGCCGCAGAACAAGGAGCGAGGGCCCGCCCCTGCGGCGTCAAGGGCAGTGAAGCAGGCACCAGGGAAGGCCCGCGTGCCGAGGCTGAAAGCGCGCCAACTCCCGGCCCCGGCAAACCCGAGGCCGGCCTGCCCCAGCCCCCACCGCCGCCCCCGCGCACAGAAGGCGCGCCGCCCGAACCCAAGGCGCAGCAACCCGCACAACCGACGTCGGCGCGGCCACGCTCGGTTATCCGCGGCCTGCGCCACCCTCCCAACCAGAGCCTGGGCAATGTCAAGCCGCGCGCCCGCAGGCTAAAGGAAGAAAACGGCAGGCGGGCCCTCGACAGTGTGACGCCCGAGGTGCGACAGGACCGGCGCGGGCTGCTGGGGCGTTACTACGCGTTTCAGGGCAACCCCATTGACGAGCTATCCAATCCCGCCAAGCCGGGCCTTGAGAGCCGCACACCGGGGCTGACGCGCATTGACCAGCAGATTGCCTTCCCGACGCGGCAGGCGTTCTCGGACTTGCCCTTTGACACCAGCAATTTCTTCGTCACGTGGGAGGGATTCCTTGTGGTGCCCGCGGACGGCGACTATTGGCTGTTCCTCGGCGCTGACCTGGGCGGGCGCGTGGTGCTTGACAGTGAAACGGTGCTGCTCAACGACATGTTCAGCGACTACATCGAGGTCAGCACGGTCCTGACGCTCAGCGCGGGCCTGCACCCCCTGCGCATCGAGTACGTCGAGGGGGCCAACGGCAGCGTGGTGGCCGGCCTCTGTGCCTGCAATTTCATGTATGTGCCGCAGGGCCAGACCCGGCCGGTGACGGTGCCGCCGGAAATGCTGCTCTTGCCGGAAACGCTCTGGAGCGAAAGCGCCCCCATCATTGAGGGTGTGTCGCCGCGCGAGGCCGAAGTGGGCGCCGAGGTCGTGATCCGCGGCCATCACTTTACGGCCGAGGGCCTGGACTCCAGATCCGATGAGGCCCTGGCCTCCTGCAAGGTTGACTTCAACGGCCAGGCCGCCCGGGTGCTGGAAGCTTCGGCCAGCTCCATACGTGTTCGCGTGCCCATTGGCGCCGGCAGCGGCAAGCTGACCGTGCGCAAGGGCGAGATTCCCTCCAACAGCGTGGACTTCAGGGTGAGCACACAGTTCGGCCTGTTTGCGGGCTGGCACAACCTGCCGGGCTGGGCCAACTACGATTTCGTCGAGCCGGGCACGCGCGAGCCCGACCTGACGCGGCTGGAGCGCGACTGGCAATTCGCCAACCGCAACGAGATGGAGATTGAATTTCGCAACAACCCCCTGGCCTGCCGCTGGGAGGGCAAGCTGGGTGTGCCCTCGACGAACACGCGCCTGGGCGCGTCACAGCCTTCGGACGCAGACCCCCCACCCGGTGAGACGCCGCCCGTGCGGCTGGTGCGCTTCAGGTGCGAGGGTCGCCTGCGCGTTACGCTGGGCACAGAAACGCGCTCCAGCCCGCCGCCCACGGGCGAGTCTTCCGGGGCGACGGTGCTCGATTTCGCCGTGCCCTACGGCGAGGAAACCTACCTGCCCCTGACCATCGACTTCACCAACGACAAGGGCGCCTCCAGCCTGACTGTCGTGTGGGCCATGGCCGGCAGCGGAGACGAGGCGCAGGTGCTGATCAACGCGCCCGTGAACTTCGGTGAGCAGTTGCCATCGCGCCTGTTCTTTCCCCCGGTCACCCCGCCCAGGCCGCCCAGGATCATCAGTGTCACGCCCATCGCGGCCGAAGATGCTCCGCCTTTGCAGCTGCCCTACGACGCGGACACCACCAGGCCCAGCGTGCGGGAAGGTCAGCAGTTCAAGCTGTTGGTCGAACTCTACGGCAGCGCCGAGGTGCGCGCCCAACCCCTGACCCTGAGCATCGACGGCCGCCGGATCGAATACAGCCTGGACCCGGAGTTGCAGGCGGAAGACAAGAACGTCGAAGGCACCGAGCGTCGCCACCTTATCTGCACCCTCCCCACAGGCTGCGGCGAGGGAAGGATGGCGGCGCGCCTGAGCATCGTGCAAAGCGAGCCCTTCTACATTGACGTCACCAACAAGGGGTTGATTGCCTACCTCTATGATTTCCCCAACGGCGGCGGATACACCCAGCTGCCGGACTTTGGCCCCCTGGTCTGCTTCAAGGTGCGCAAGGACGCCTGGGTCAACTTCGAGAACGCGAACTTCCTGAACCTGCCCTTCCCTGCCGAGACCTTCGGCATTGAGTACTACGGCGCCATCATCATTGAGACCGAGGGCGACTACGTGTTCACGGCGCGCAGCGACGACGGCATCCGCGTCTGGGTCAATGGTCGGGAAGCCGTCGTGGATGACAACCTGCACTACCAGCGCGAGAAGCGCGGCGAGCCCCTGCGCCTTGCACCGGGCGTTTACCCGTTCAAGGCGCAGTTCTTCGAGAACAACGTGCACGAGGTTTTCGTGCTGGAGTTCGAGGCGAGAAACAGCCAGGGCGAGCTCATCGTCCCCAGACAGGTGGTGCCCAGGCGCCTGTTCACGTGGGATGTCCATCCCCCGCTTCCCGACAAATCCAGCACGGGCAAGCTGGCCGACGGCAGCGGCCCTTGAGTCATTGGCGGCGCAGGTTCACATCACCCCAGAGATAGGGCCGGAACAGCGAATAAATGTCTTCACCCGAGAACTGAAGTTCGCGCTCGCCCCGCAACTTCCACGTCATGGCATTGAACAGGAAGCTGTCGGGGACCTTCTCGCCCCAGATCTGACTTGCGGCGATGGAGGCCTCGAACTCGAGCACGCCTTTCTTTACGCAACCCTTGAGTGCGCAGCCTTCCAGGCGGCTCAGCTTGATGCGCTCTCCGGTGAGGTCCACGCGCCAGGCTTCCAGTCCGCTTTCGCCGTTGTCGCCAATGGCGATCTGCAGGTCCTGCGCCGCCACGTTCAAGCGGCGCTCGACCCCGAAACTCAGCAGGATAGCGGAGCCCAGGCTGGAGCCGGCCAGGCGCGATGACTGGAAGTCACCCTGGTAGCGCAGCCTTCCTTTGAGCAGCAGGCGATCTCCCGCCAGCAGCCACCCCAGGTGCTCGTCCTGGCCCCGGCCGGCCAGGGCGATTTCGGAGCGGTAGTTGGACCATGCCTCGCCCGTTCCATCAATCTCGAAGGCGTCCTTGACCACAGGCAGCACCGCCTTGCCCAGAGCCGGCAGCATGGACTCGTACTTCGTCTGCAGGAAACCGTTGACGGCGTAGACGTCGCGCTGCTCGTTGGCAAAGACCAGCCTGGATCCCTTGAAGCAGATGGCCTCGCATTGGCGCGCGGCAATCAGCGTCTTGTGGGCGGGCTCGCCGCTGAGCTTGTCGCCGGAGTAGCGGTAAATGTGGGTATAGCTGAGCAGCACCAGCGTGCCGGAAGCGGAGTCGAAATCCGCTGCGGTGATCTGTTCTCCAGCCGGCAGGGTCAATTCGCCGACGGCGAGCGCCACGTTAGCCTTGCCGGCGAGGTCCCTGGCGTCCTTGAGTTCGTCGAGGCGGAAGAGTGTGGTGCTCTTCTCGCCCCGATTCTTGACGACGAGGTGCAGCTTGCCGTCCTTGACGAAGGCCCCCTCGGCATCGTGGGCGCCGTCCGGATACTGAATGGGGCAGGCAGCGACCAGTTCAACGCGCGCGGGCTTTTCTCCGGCCGGCACATAGCGCACCCGGTAAACCATCACCGACTCACGCGCGCGCCCGTTGTCGCCGATGTCGCAGGCCAGGAGGTCGCCGTCCAGGACTGCCAGGTCCTCCCAGTCCACGTTGTCGGCGCCGGGAACATCCAGAATCTCGGCCTTGGCAAAGTCCATCTCCGTGGAACGGTAGAGTCGCGCCTCGGCGCCGCTGTCGTTGTGGGCCCAGAAAGCCCCACCCAGATATTGCAGCCCCGAGCACTCATTGAGTTCTGCCAGCGCGATGCGGGCCACGGGCTCCAGGGCGGCGTGTTTTTCGGACACTTCAGTCAAAGAGTCGCGCTCGCCCGCAGAAGGCGACTGCGCGACAGCGGCCAGGGCGGCCAGCATGAGCACTACCAGGGAGAGCAGAGGGCGCATGGACATGCTCCAAGCAAGGGGGCCGCGCCTGGCGCGGCCCCGGAGTTTTCGCGATCCACCTGTGTCGTAGGGCTGGACTGTTTGTGCACCCTTTATGGTGCAAGTGGGTGGCCTCAGGGCCCTCAGGAGCCGTCCCTCAACGAAGAGGGAGGGCATGGTCCGAGAGAGTCCGATTCGGCGTCCCCGTTGGTATGCATCGGCGCAGCAAACGTTTCGCCAGGCGCAGTACGGGCACCGCAGATCGCCTGCACAGTGTAGGAACAGTCGGGCCCATGGGGCGACAAATCTTGCGCTGCCTTGGCAAGCCGGCGGGGTTCTGTCCTTGAACCTGCGAGGACATCGCGCGCCCGTCGGGAGCATCGCGGCGGCCTGCCCGCACTCCTTGGGCGGGACTGTCACCACGCTGATCGGGGACCGCTCTTTCCTTGAAAGCAACAACCATTGAAAACACACTTACTTACACCCGTCCTCCCCGGCTGTATTCTGGCCTGACATGTCCATGCATGTGAACATCCGGCGCGGCTTGACCCTCGTCGAGCTCCTGGTCGTCATCAGCATTCTGATGCTTGTCATGCTGATGATGACGATGCTGGCCGGCTCCCTGAAGTCGGGGCCCCCGTTGGACCAGGCCGTGGCGGGCGTGCGGGCCATGGCGGCCCGGGTCCGGCAGCTTTCGAGCACTCAGCGAGTTCATGGCGAGATCGTGCTGGATTACAAGAACGACCGCGTAGTGGCCCTGGCACGGCAGCCCCATGTCGCCTTTGCCTTTGAAGACGCTCCGGGGTCAAAGCAGGCCGCGGGAAGCAACGGCATCCTGGGCGAATATGGCGGAGGCGCCACCACGGTGAATTCGCGCCAATTCCACCTGCGAGACGGTGCCTGCTGCGAGCTGCCTACCAACAGCGCGACTTTCCGCATTCCCTGGCTGGCCCAGTACGAAGTTGAGGGAGATTACGAGGGCGCGGGGCTTTCCTTTGACTTTTTCCCTATGGGCACAGCCCCGGGCCGCCTTGTGGACTTTGGCTCGACCTTCACGCTCTCCGTCTCCGAATACGCGGGGGGTGCCTGCCGGCTCTCGTTGACCTGCAGCGGAGAGACCGTCACGGCCAAGACGCTGTGCCTCGCCTACCGCTGGGCCACGGTCGAGATCGCCGTCTCGCGCTATGGCATCCGCCTCTATGTCGATGGCCGTCTGGATGAATTCGTGCCTCGCAGAGATTTCCGCGTCATGCAGGCCTCGGGCTCCGCAGTGAGTTACTCGGGTTTTCCCTGCCGCCTCGACAACGTTCAGTACTTCAGCCTGATCTCGAGCCAGGAGCTTGAGATTGGCCCCAACGTGCAGATGGTCCCCGAGGGGGTCTGGGCCGACCTCGAACTCAACGGCGAAGCGGAGGACATCTTTGACGTGGACGCCAAGAAGGACCCCAAGTCCACCAACCCCAATGCTGTGCCGGACATGAGCCTCAACCGCGAGGGCCTTCCAGACACGCGCCCCCCGGCGATCCGGCACGTCTTCTTTGATGACAGCGGCAAGCTTGATGCCGCCATACACGGCGGCGCAGTGTTCCTGGCCCTCGTGACACGGGGCGCCAACGGCCCCGAGCGCGTGCTGATCATTTTCCATCCGCTGGGCGCCGTCACCTCCGAAGCCGTCGATCGCTTCCCCTGGGAACCTGATCCTGAGGCCGCTCCCAAAGCCCCCGCGCAGCCCCCCTCCAACTCGGGAGGCGGAAAATGACCCGTCGCCAATCGCTGAAGCCCCGTCGCGGAGCCGCCGTGATGCTGGTGCTGGTGCTCCTGATGCTCCTGCTGGCGCTGGCGGTGCCCTTTGTGTTCATCATGGCCCAGCAGGAAGGAACCAGCACAGGCTCCATCAACACCGAGCAGGCCCGAAATCTGGCGCGTGCCGGAACCGACCACGCCATGGGCCGCCTCAACAAGGGCAACCGCCTCAATGAATATGCGCGCTGGTACGCCCTGGCCCCTGGCAATGTAAGCACAGGCGCGACGCCGCCGCGCTGGCTGCCGCCGGAGTACGACAACCCCTACGTCGATGGCGTGCTTGAAAGCAACATCGACATCGCCACCGAGCTTTACGGCCAGCAAGCCAGCGACGACCTCTATGGCGGCCTGCGCGACGCCAGGGGCAACAAGATCTTCAACGTGGAAGACTCGCTCGCCCAGGTTCTGGGGGTCAACGTCCGCGACGAGAGCGGCAAGGTCAACCTCAACGCCGCCACAGCGGATCTGATCGGCAACCTGCTGGGCAGCGGCGTCGTCACCGAAGAGGCCATCCCCAACGGCGGCCTGTACGAGTACCTGAGGCTGGACGACGCCAGTTGGGCGGGCGACCCCGAAGAGCGACCCGGTGCTGGGGGCGCATTCGGCGGCGGGTTCGTCGTCGTTGACGGCGTGTTGCTCAGCTACGACTATCGCCGCGGCAACACGCTTTACAGCCTTGCCGTGGACCCCAACTATCCCGGCATCACCGGCGGCGCGGCTCTTTTCCGCGCCAGCGGCACGGGCTGGACCATTCCTGTCGGAGCAACGGCCACCAGCGTGCAGGCCTACAAGCTGGCCTACTATTCCGTGCTGGCCAGCCCCGACGGCCAGTCTCTGGCCTCCTTCAACAACCTGGGTGAGACGCGCCAGATTGCCCGCTGGGAGTGGATGCCGCGCTCGCGTTACACGAACTACCTCGAGGGGCTCAATCCCACGCAATATCAGGTGCTGTTGCAGGATGCCACGACGGTAGCCCCGACGTTGCGCTTTGACGGCCGCTGGTTCTATGCCCACGTGGTTCAGAGCGCGAGCATTCAGCCGGAGGGCGAGACCGGGAAGACCAGCAACGTCGTACAGCTCAACTTCGAGAACGTTGTTCAGCCCGACTTCTACACGCAGTTTGATCCCCGCAGCCCCTTCAAGAACCAGCCCAGCAATGTTGCGCGCGGCATTGGCGTGGGCCACGTGGTGCGACTGCGGCACCACAACGGCAGCGTGACGCTGGGGGTCACGATCCGGGGCAACCGCAACGGCATTGTTTCAGTGATGACGCCGGCGCCGGTGAACTACACGTCCAACGAGCCCGTGGTGCTGGAGGTGGCTGAGCGTGCCAGCATCAACATCAATACGGCAAGCTGGCCCGTGCTCGTCGCCTGCTTCAAGGGGCTGCGCGAGCGCGGCCAGGCCTCGGCCTCGGGCATTCCGCTCCTGACGGCCCAGCGCCTGGCGACAGCCGTGCTTCAGCGCACGGTGTTCAACCCCGCGCGTCCCGCCGACTATCAGCCGTTCCGTGACTTGAATGACCTGAGCAGCTTCCTGCAGGGCCTGATCTTCGACCCCAATGATTCCTCGGGCACCCGCTTTCTGCAGCAGAGCGAGATGGACGCCATCGTCTTTCTGCAGCGCTATCCTTACGCGCCCCAGCCCGTTTCCACCGCCCCTTTCTGCTACGAGTCCCTCGACGCCTATGCCATTGAGAGCCTTGCCTCACGCTTTGCGCCCAGCGGTGCGCGCGTGGCCCAGTCTCGCGCCAAGGACTGGGTGCTGATCGGCAGCGATGCGAGCCGCCGCTACCACTGGCGCCTGTGGGATCAGCTCGCGGCGGAACAACGCTCCCCCCAGGGCAACATCCTGACGCTCTACCCCGCCGGCATGGAGAACGACCGCAACATCGGCGTAATCGAGCTGCCCTTCGTCCATTACGCCAACAGCGAACGCTGGATCCGTGGCCGCTTCGCGCCGCCTTTCAATAACCGGCCCATGGACATCGCCGCACTCGCGCCGGACAACGCCAATCCCGCCGAGGACTTCTTCACCAACCTGAACAACAACCGCGGCGACCTCCTGCCTGGAGCGTTCTCGTTCTGGTATCGCCCGCAGTACGCGCCGGGGCTCTCTACCCACTATCTGTTCGACGCAGCGGAGCAGGACTACTCCAACCGCATCAGCATGCTGTGGTGGGGAGACCGCCAGCGCGGCTACAAGCTGGCCAACCGCAACAACGGCCTGGTGTTCCGCATCAAGGACCGCACCCTGGAGGCGGCGTACACGGAGCTGCGTTATGAGCTGGACCCCGGCATGTTCCGACAGGGGGAGTGGTACCACATGCAGCTCAACTGGAAGGGCACGGAACTCTCCCAGATCGAGTTGTTGATGGACGGGGATTCCCGCGCGGGCTCCACGGCAAACCCGGCGCTGCAGCCTGTGACGCCCGTGACAAACCATACCTTCATGGCGCCCAACGGCGCATGGGTCAGCCGCACCACGACCTTGATGGATGACCTGGAATGGGTGGACTTTGTCAATAATCCAAGCACCTCGCCCCAGGTGACGTTCGATCTGCGAATTGACCCGCAGGACCATGGGGCCATGCCCAGTTTCGGCGTGATTCGCATCGGCGACGAAGCCATCGAATACTCCGGCAAGGACACCTATCAGTTATTGATGGGCATTCGGCGCGGAGCGCGCGGCACGACCAACCGCTTCCACCCGCGCGGAAGCAAGGTTACGGTTTGGGGCTACACCCACGCCATGGGGGACTGGACGAGGCCACAGTCAAGCCCCGTCGCCTTGGTGCCGCAATTCCCCTACCTGCCGGCGACCACCGGCCAACTCCAGAGCAGCGTGGGTGGCCAGCAGATCTGGCGGGTTTCCAAGCCTGGAACGTCGAACGCGGCCTATGAGTATCCGGTCTACATGGGTCCGGATTCCGGTTTTCCGGGCGCCGACTCCCCGGCCCTCGCCAACGTTCTTCCGCTGCAGACGACTGCGGGCATGCCCGAGCGCGGCCTTGTCGCCGTCATCGGCTTTGCCTGGGACCGCTACAAGACGGGCGGGCCCACGGGCAAACTCTACCCGGACTTCGAGCCGCCCCCGCCCGCAGGTCGGGACGCCGCCGACAACCTGGAACTGCCGCCGGGGCGGCCCACGTTCCAGGACCTGGAGATGGAGTACGTTTACTACAACGGCATCTCTGCCGGCGGGCTCAATGTGGTCGCGCGTTATGACGACCAGTTCCAGCCCAAGCAGCCGGGCCAGTACCTGCACTTCATGGGTGAGTACAACCCTGCCACCATCGGCTGGGGGAACAATCCGCCCAATCCCCAGAATGTGCGCGACAATCTGATTCAATTCTTCGCGCTGGGCTCCGCCGTTGTCCTGCTCAGCCTTGATGTCACCAGCACGGGCGGTTACCACGACGTGAGTTACGTGCAGGTGGACGACGAGTGGTTCTTCTACAACCGGCGCTTTCCCGGACAGAACCAGGGCGACCCCGCCGTCCCCCTGCTGGCATTCGTGGATACCCAGCCCGTCAAGAATGCCCAGGGCGGCTGGGCGCCTCAGAATTCCGTGGCGCAGTATGTCCAGGGCCTGGCCGCAGCCAACAACCAGACCCCGACGGCCTTCAATATGTTCCGTGCCCAGGTCGGCACGGTGATGGCCAATCACGCCGCACCCACGCCCGTGCCCCCGGTCTTCGTGACCTACCGCCAGCCCAACGCCGGGGCCGTCGCCGAGCCGCCTACAGGCCGCGGTGACGTGGTCACGCTGATTCGCGGCGTCAATTCCGACAAGGAGCTGCACACCATCCGCCAGCATCGCTCCGTGTTCTGGGACCATGACAACAACGCCCAGACACCTGCGTTGCGCGTCTGGCTTGCCGCGCTGGTCAACCACACGACGCACGACTACCGCCGTCAGGACCCCACCAGCATCTGCAAGTTCCCCACGGGGGAGTTGCCCGTGGAGCTTCCCACGACCTGGACGTTCGCCAATGCTGACCCGCGCACGGCCGACGCGGGCGGAAGCGGCGGCGCGACGCGCCTGGGCCCGCACACAGCTGACTTTGACTCCTTCGAGTTCCGCAGCTATGCCAAGGGCTTGTTCCGCATCGAGATGCCCCTGACGGATACCCAGCCCGGCGAAGGCCAGGACATTCAGGTCAACGGCATCAATGGTCTGCCGCAGAACGTGGGCATCATCCATGTGGACGACGAGCTGATCGCCTACCGCGGCACAGATACCCGCCAGACCCAGCAGACGATTTACGTCAATGGCCAGCCCCAGATCATCACGGTCACCACCTACTGGATTACGGACATCACGCGCGGCGTTCTGGGCAGCCTGCCCGCCGCCCACGCTGCCGGCAGCGGCATCATGAACATGGCCAGCCTGCGGCTGGCGCGCCCCGCCAACGGGACCACCTGGCAGCCCCGCGACTCGCGGCTGCTCGTCCTGCCCGGCGAGCAGGTGCTGCGTGATTTCGGGTTTGTGCGCATCTATGAAGGGCAGAACTACGAAGTGGTGGGCTATCAGAAGTATTTCCCGCCCGCCAGTACCCAGACCATGGGCCAGATCATCGCGGGTCGCTACGATCCGCAGCTGTTTCAGGGGCCCCTGCGTGGCGCCTACGGGACCCAGGCGCGAACGTTCTCGGCCCGCGCCCTCGTACTGGACCAGCCCGTGCGCTTTCCGGACTGGTCGCCGACATTCTGCGAACAGGGCGCCGGTCAGTTCCAGCGCGGCCCCGGTGACGCCAACGCCGGCCTCCCCTGGGCCCAGAGCCCCGAGGTCAGCCACATGCAGGGCGCGGCTACGTTCCGCAACGCACTGTTTGAAGACATCCGCTGGCGCGTATCGTTCACACCGCATGCCAACATGCTGCTGCATTCCGATGCCGTCGTGGCGCGCCTGGTCGTGCGCTTTGACGGCGAAGGTGACTGGGGCAGCGTGCCCACAAACCGGCCGGGCGGACTGTACAGCTTTGACTTCAACTTCAATGGAGTGAGCACCGTGGACCTGGGC
Organism: Planctomycetota bacterium; assembly: GCA_003576915.1. Taxonomy (GTDB): domain Bacteria; phylum Planctomycetota; class UBA8742; order UBA2392; family UBA2392; genus UBA2392. Next base: position 38,690 of record QEVF01000030.1, read on the forward strand.
GGCGGCGTCTATGAGCAGACGGACACCTTCACCCGCCCCAATGTGCCTCGGCAGCGGCATGACCGCATCGAATGGCGCGTCTATTTCATGTTCCTGCCCAACGCCTTTGAGCGCGAGAACTACAAGATCAGTCTGCAGTTCCACGGCTGCGACATCGGGCTGAGGCAGATTTCACGCGTCTTCCGCCATGAGGAGCAGCGTTGATGCGGCGCAGGGGCTTCACGCTCATCGAACTCATGGTCGCCATCGCGATCCTGCTCGTGCTTGGAACGCTGATCATGACGTTCTTGCGCAACGCGATTGCCATTTCCCGCACGGGCATCGCGCGCGGCCACCAGTATGAGACGGCGCAGGTCGTGTTACGCATGGCCGTCGAGGACTTCTCCCAGGTCGAGCCTGCTCCGCCCCGCGTGGACGGCGACAGCTCGGCCATGGCGTTTTCCGTCCGGCAGGATTGCTGGGGCCGCCAGGTCATCATGTTTACGCGCGCCTTCGGCGAAGAACTCACCACCAAGGGCGGCTATGACGCCGGGCGCGGCAGCCCCCAGGCCGGGTACTCCAGCCCTTACACCGGGCGCAACGTGAACGATTACTGGATGCCGACGGGCGGCAACGTCGAGGTCGTTTACATGTTTGAGCCCCTGTCCTTCGGCACGCGTCTCTATCGGGCTGTGCAGTCCCCGGCGGGAGCCGGGGGGCTCATCGACGAAGTGAACGCCTGGATCAACCAGTTTCCCTCGGCCAACATGGACGACTTTGCGCCCTCGGCCTGGTGGGCGCAGCGCAACTTCGACATGCGCTTTGAACTGGTGGCGGAAAACGTCCTGGCTTTCAACGTTGAACTGTGGGACGAGCAGACCCGCAGCTGGGACCCCGGGCCCAGCGGACCCAGGACTGCCTGGAGTTTCAGCCAGCGCGCGTCCCAGGGGCTCCCCGCGCTTCCTTATGCCGTGCGCCTGACCGTCATCGTCGCCGCCGCCGATCCCATCCTGGCGGAGTCGCTCATCACACGTCCCCTGAGCGCCTCAGACACCATGGTCGACGTGGAGAGCACGGCCAACTTTGCCGATGCCGGCGACCCCAGCGCCTATGTGCGGCTCAACGGCGAGCTGCTGGCCTATGGCGGCAAGAGCGACGGCGGCTTTGGCTCCTGCGTGCGCGGCGCCCTTGGCACCCGGGCCCAGGCCCACCCCATCGGTACCCGGGCCCGCGGCGGCGAAGCTTTCCGGCGCGTCATTCAGCTTCCTGCGACCAAATAACCCATGACCCGCGCCCACTCCAGATCTCGCAGTCTTGCCAGGCGCGGCTTCACCGTGCTGGAAATCCTGATCGCCTTCACCATCCTGCTCGTGGGCTGCGTCAGCGTGTACGCGCTGTTCGGGCGCGGTCTCATCTCCCACAAGCGCGCCGTGGACAACACCAACGCCTCGGTGCTGGCCGGCGCGGTGTTTGACGACATCTCGGCGAACTACGACGCCTACTACTACGACCGCAACCGCAACGGCACGCCGGATCTCGGGGAAGATCGCAACAGCAACGGCGTGGCGGACTGGTTTGAACTCGACGCCGGCGGCCGGCCCCGCCAACCGGTTCCATTCCGCGCGGGTTACCGCTACACGATTCAGTACCAGCGCCCCGCAGACCCCGAGTTGCGCCAGTGCCTGTTTGTTACCGTCGTCATCTTCTGGGGCGAGGGTACGGAACAGGTCCGCACCGAGACCTTCTACCGCACGCTTTACATCAAAGACCTGCCGGACCTTCGCGGCTGATTCAACGCCGGCCGGAATCGTGGAACCGCGCGCGCCATGGCCGCGTCAAAGCTCCGACATTCAATTCGAGGAAAACTCCATGAACTACTGTTCTCGCTGGCTTTGGGCCCTGATGCTGGCCGTGCTGGCCGCTCCGGCGCTGCAAGCCAAGGAAGAGCTGGTGACGCTGCCCAAGCGCGACACGGTGCAGCTCACGATCTACAACTCGGTGGACCTGACGCTGGTGCAGGAAACCCGGACGCTGAGTTTCAAGAAAGGCAACAATCGCCTGCAGTTCTCATGGGCCCAGACGCTGATCGACCCCACGAGCGTCGAATTTCGCGCCCTTACGCAGGGCGACAAGCTGGAAGTGCTGGACACCAGCTATCCCGCTGAATCCAACGAAATGCTGATCTGGACCATCTCGGCCGAGGCGGACGTTTCCGCCCGAGTCGAGATCAGCTATTTCACCAGCGGCCTGACCTGGAGCGCTCAATACGTCGGCATGCTGGCCGCTGACGAGGCTTCCATGACACTGACGGCCTACGTCAGCGTGACCAACCGCTCGGGCGAGGAGTACGAAAACGCCCAGGTAAGGCTGGTGGTAGGCAGCATCAACCTCGTCGAGAAAATCAATCAGCTCGCCGGCGGTGAGCGCGAGCGCTACAAGCGCGATGCGGAAGGTGAAATGCGCCGCGCCACCAGGGAAAGCGCGGGCAAGAAGGACATCGTCAAGGAAGGCCTCAGCGAGTACTACATCTACACCGTGGGCGGCACAGAGACCATTCCGCACGGCTGGTCCAAGCGCCTGGAGAGCTTTGTGCAGGCGGGAGTGCCCGTCAGCACGGTCTACACCTATGACGCCCGCAAGTACGGCGCCGGCCTGACCAAGCTGCTGACCTTCAAGAACAACGTCGAACACAAGCTCGGCAAAGAGCCCCTGCCCGAGGGCACCGTGCGCCTCTATCGCACCATGGGTGGTAACGCCTTGAGCTATGTCGGCGAAGTGGCCACGCCCTACATCGCCAAGAATGACGAAATCAAGGTGAATGCCGGAGCCGACGCCGAAGTCACCATGAAGCTGACGCGCCTGGGCCTGGAGAAGAAGGACCTGGCCTTCCGCCGCTGGGGCGGTCGAGCCGAAGACCAGTCGCTCGAGGGCTGGACCACCGTCGAAGACTTCAAACTCGAGGTCAAGAACTTCCGTAACAAGGACGTGCGCTTTGAAATCAACCTGGTGTTCGGCGGCGACTTTGACTTCGACAGCTCCGCTGAGGCCTCCAAGGTGGACTTCCAGACGCGCCGCTTCGCCCAGGAACTCAAGGCGGGCTCCTCCACCCAGATCGCATTCAAACTGACCACTCGCAACGGCACGAACGTCAAGAACAGGTAGTCGGTCGTCGGTGGCCGGTAGTCGGTAGTCGGGAACTGCCGCGCCACCTTCAACACGATCCCGACGACTTTGACCGACGACTGAACACCGCCATCCAAGGACAAACCCATGAAACTCCGTCTCTTTGCCGCTGCCCTGCCCACCGCGCTGGCCTGCGCCATCATCGGCCTCTCCAGCCCCACGCCGGCCGAGGCCCGCATCAAGCTGGCGACTTTGCCCGACCGTGAGGCCGTGGCCGTGCGCTTTGACCACCCCAACCAGGTACTGGTGGAGGAAGAGCGCACCATCGCGCTGCAGGCCGGTGTGAACAACATCGACTTCTCCTGGGCCGGCACCAACATCGACAAAGGCAGCATCGTGTTCCGCCCCGCCGCCGCGGACTCCAAGGTGGAAATTCTCTCCACCAGCTACCCGCCCGGCGAAAACGCCCTGACCTGGGCCGTCTCCAGCCCTGATGCCCGCAGCGAGAAGTTCCGCATCAGCTACCTGATGGGAAACATCCAGCGCGAGACCAGTTATCAGGCCATGGTCAGCAAGGACGAGACCACCTGCAGCTTCAAGCATTACTTCAAGATCCGCAACTGGAGCGGCGAGAGCTTTGCCGAGGCCGACTTCATCACCCGCGACGGCAAGAAGTTTGAAAAGGCCCTGAGCCAGGGCGAGGCCAAGCGCGTGCTCGTCAACAAGTGGGACAACGTCAAGATCAAGAAGGAGTATGTCTATGACTTGACGCGTCAATATGAGGGCAAGGTGCTGACCGACTACGTGCTGGTGAATAGCAAGGACATCGGCCTGGGCCAGATTCCCCTGGAGTTCGGCAAGGTCCGCATCTACCAGGACGACGGCAAGGGCACCGCGGCCTTCACCGGCGAGGACTGGGGCCGCTTCACCCCCATCGGCGACGAAATGCGCCTCAACATCGGAACCGCCCAGGACATCAAGGTCGAGTTCAAGAAGATGGTCAACGATGTGACCAACCGGCGCGGCAACGTCTACGACACCGACGAGCTGGACCAGTACGAGATCAAGAACTTCAAGGACAGCGAGGTCATTCTCACCCTGGTCCTGCGCGTGGACGGCGAATGGGAGATGATGAAGGACGCTTCCGGCTTTGAGAGCTTTGAGCGCATGGACAACGAGACGGTCAAGTTCCGCGTCAAGTGCCCGCCCAAGGGCGCCCCGGTATTGCTCAAGTTCCATTACCAGCGCAAGGACGTGTGGTAGGCAAGGCCTTGCCTTGACCACATCAGGGTTCGGGTTGCAGGTTTCAAGAAGCCTGCAACCACGACCTGAGGTCTGACACCTGTGTCCCAAAACCTCGGAATACCCATGCGTCCTGTTGCCTTCATCTGTCTCACGCTGCTGGCCTGCGCGCCGCTGTGCGCGAAAGAAGAGCTGGTGACGCTGCCCAAACGCGACGGGGTGCAGCTCACGATCTACAACAGTGAAGACCTGACGCTGGTGCGCGA
>QEVF01000008.1 GCA_003576915.1 Planctomycetota bacterium
GCCGGAGCGACATACAACCTGCTGAGAATGAAGAACCTGAAACTCGCCTGACGCAAGAAGCAAAACCGCCGCCCAAGACACGGGCGGCGACAAGAAAACACAAAGGACCAAGCCAGAAAACAATCAGAGAGCAATCATCAAGATACTTCCAGAATCTATTTCAACGGCCTGCTAGTGGCCGCGCTCCCCGTTGCCATGATTCGTCGCCGTCGCCTGTTGGCATAGTTATTGTGCGACGGGCGTAGTGTGACACCGGGGGCCCCGATCACGGGGCCCCCGGCGCATAAACGGGCAACGAATTGGGGCTACTGCGCGGACCAATGCGGTGCGATTGAGAGCCTGTTAAAAAGCTGGTGTCAGCCTGCCTATCATCAGATACGTCATCCAGCAGGCTGCTGAAAAAGTGGCATCCGGCCGCTCTTTCAGCCCGGTCGGGACAAAGTGAATCTGGCCCGACCTTCATTTCAAGCGGCTTTTCAGCCGCTTGAAATGCGCAAGCCATCCATGGCATGCGTCCGCAGGCCGTAATACAGCGGCCTGCTACGTTTCACGCGAACTTGTGCAGAGCCTCGGCTCGTTCAAGGGCGTCCGGCCCAAGCACGAATATGAGAACGACTTCGGAGTTGGTCCGCAGGCTCTCGCTCGCAGTGAAGATCGCGAGCCTGATTTCGCCTCGCCGCACCTGGCTCCTGCCATGCTAATGGCTCGGCTGCCTTGCATCGGTCGTTCGGCCCATCGCGTTGGCTCTGCGGACCTACTCCGTCACCGCCCCGACGCTTGAAAAGCATTTCTGTGCGGGAGAGCAATCCCCAGCAATTCCCCCTCGCTTTGGCCATTGATCAACGAGCGCAAACCAGTGACTCTCCAATGCCTGTCCGTACCGACGGTTCGTTTGGCGGGGGCCATCTGCCTGGTTGCGACGGGTGTACAACCTGCTGGTCGGTCGGGGTCAGACTTCGGCGGTGTCGCCCTTGCTGGGGGCGAGGTAAAGGACCTGGTGGCGCAGGTCGTCTGCTTCCAGCGAGGCCCGAAGGCCTGGGAGAAACTCCGGCCCGTAGAAATCGAGATAGTGCAGCAGGCTCACCACGTGCTGCTGAGGCTGGCCCACGGGCAGCATGTAATGAAACAGCTTGGCCAATTGTCGGCGGTTAATCTCTTCTTCTCTCTGAGACTCTGTCATGGCCCGCTGCCGGAGCCGGTCGCAGCCCATGTCGAAGTTGTCGAGGCCGCGCTTGACGTCGGCTACGGGGGCAAAGCCGAGTTCATTGAGGCTCAGCTCGGCGCGCAGCATGGCGCCCAGCACACCCTCCTTGAAGCGCGAAAACACGGCGGAGAGATCCCGCGGCAGATGCCGCAGGGCCAGGGCCTCGGGCTTGGCTTCCCGGGCCAGCACCTCTTCAGCGCTGATGCCGAACTTGGTCAGCCACTGCTCGACCTTGCCCTCGACCATCGTGGCGCTGATGGAAGGAAAGGACAGGGGCGGCGACTTGGCCGATGGGCCCGTCATGCCGTCGCGGATTACACCCAACAGCGGAATCTGCCCGCCCAGACGTTCCAGCCGCCTTTCAAAGGGCTCCTGTTCGCCGCCCTGGGCCGCATGGGGCGTCAGCACGGTCAGGCTGTCATCTTCAAACAGCCGCAGCAGAAGCCGCGCCTTGAAGCGGTCGGCGTCGTCGCTGGCGGCGCGCGCAAGCTGGTCAATGAGCCAAGCGGAAAAGCCGGTGCCGGGCAGGGTTGTGCGCAGGCGTTCGAGGTAAGCCTGGGGATCGCCCCCGGTGAAGTTGATGTCCTCGAGGTCGCCCGAGCGCTGCACGATGGCGCTGCCGCCGGCCTCGGCCTCATCGGTGGCCGAGAGCACCGGCCAGGCCAGCACCGTGACGTTCTCAACCTGGCGCTTGCGCAGCAGTTTGGCCAATTGAAGACCCGTCAGCAGGCGCAGGACTTCATCCATGCGCGGGGCTGCGGCTCCCTTGAGCATGGGCACGACAATGGCGAGGCTGTCCCGACGCTGCACGGCGCGCAGGGATTCCACATGGCGCCGCCCGCCCCCGGCCTGCCGCAACCAGTCGTGCCAGGAATCGTCGGTCAGGGGCGAAACCCGCTGCCGCTCCAGCTTGCGGGCAAGCGTCACGAAGGCCGCAAAGACCCGCGAAGGCAACTTGGTGCGTCGGCGGGAAAGACGAGCCAACGTGCTGGCGCGCGAGCCGCTGCCGCGCACAGCCGTGAGGGGGAGTCTTTCGACGCGATAGGCCATGGCCATACCTGTAGGTCCGCCGGTGCGGGCGGGGGAAGCACCCCGCGAAGCGCCATCTTATAAACGCGGTGGGACAGTGCTGACATCTACAAGAATCGGCCGCCTTGATAATCAGTCGTAAGTCTTTGTGAATAAACCATTTACACAGGCGCCGAAAATCCGGCGCGGCTACAGACCCGGGAAGTTGGGCGGAGCTACATAACCCGTGTTTTATCAATGACTTATGGCATTGCGCTTGAAGATGACCTTTGAAGTGGCGGCCTCGTGGCACTTCCTGAACGAAACGGGGGCAGGGCGATGTGTCGCGGGTTTTTTGGCCGCTCCCAAGCTATCTCGAATCAGTGAAGAAAAGTTCCCGGAAGTCCGGCAAGTTGTCATGAGCGGGGTATATTCACTGGGCACCCCGATTGCCCGCCCCTTGGACAATCATGCCAGGCAAGCTTCGCGGTTCTCTGCTCACACTTGCTGCGATCGTATTCTTCTGCAGTCATTGGACGGTTCGGGCCGCTGACAAGCCCGAGTCTGCGGGCGAGACCGTGGCGTCAGAGGCCGACGTGAAGGAGGCCCGGGCCTTGCTCGACAAGGCCGATCGCAAGCAATTGGCGGTCGTCAGCGGGTTGCGCTACCTGTTGCGCAGCCAGTTCGAGGACGACATTTTTGAGGGCCGGTGGCGTGAAACGGCGCCCATTGCGCCATTTGACGGCTCCCTGACCGGTCCGCTGGACCTTGCTGAGCAACTGCGGCTTTGGGCGGTGCTGGAAACAGGGCTGGCACGCAGCCCCTCGATGGACGAAGCCTTCAAGCGTTTGGCCGTCACACCCGTGCCCGAGGTCAAGCATGAGCTGGCCCCAGTGGGCCTATACCTGCTTGTCACGCGCTCGGCCTTGGCGAGGCTTACGGGCGCTGAAAGCGGCAAACTGATGGAGAATGCCCGCAAGGCGGCCGCGGCGGCCAAGTCCGCTACGAACGCCTGCGCGCCGCAATCCTACTGGGCTTCGGATTCCGTGGTGACGGTGGAGTGGTTCTCCAACCACTTCTGGCGTGCAGTAGCGAATCGCTGCACGGCGGACATGGGTCTGGGCGCGGAATACAAGCAATGGGGCCGCGACCTGGACTTTCTCAATCGCGCCTACGTGGAAGGGCTGGGCTGGGTCTGCCAGCGAAAGCAGGCTGCGCACGTCGATGAAGACCTGCACGCCAACCTGCTGGCCATGGCGGCCTTCGGCCTGGCGGCGGGTGCGCCCGCGGGGCAGTTTTCCAAGTCGGACCTCAAGGAAATCGAGAAAGCTCAGGCGCGCATGCCGGCCGTGCTGGCCCGGCTGGAAGCGACCTATACGCAAGAACCCCTGCACGGCGGCCGTCTGGCCCTGGTGCAGGCCTTTGGGGCGGCTCCCAAGGACCACAGGGACCCCGTGGGCTGGCGCAACGCCCTGAACCTCAAGAGCCGCGAGACGCTTCTGGCCATGCCGTCGCGAGCGTTTGCGACCAACTTGCCCTATGCATTCAGCTTCAATGCGCCGCAGGGCGCCGTGGACCCCCTGGCGGTCATTGCCGAGGCGGCTTTGGGGCTGGCGGCGGAATGCGGCGGCTTTGTGCGCGCGGGCGAAGGCCCCCTGGCGAAGATGGGCCTGCCCGAAGTCGGAAGGCTGATTCACGCCCTGGCGCTGGTGGAAGCCGCCCAGGCGCCCAGAGAGCGCCCCCTGCCCCCGGCGCTGGCCAAGGCCAAAGCGTCCCTGGCCAAGGCCCGCGAGTTTCTGGTGAAAGCACAGAACCCCGACGGCAGTTTCGGCCCTGAGAAAAACACGGGCGGCAAGCTTGGCACGGGCCCGCAGTGCCTGGCCCTGCTGGCGCTGCTGCACGCGGGGGAGCCCCGCGAAAGCCAGGCGGTCAAGCGCGCGATGAAGTATCTCGAGGGCGAGAACTTCTCCATGCGCTACGAAACTTACGAGGCCAGCGTGCAGCTCATGCTGCTGGAAAAGTACTTCGAGAAAGAGCTCGTCGAGGCCGGAATGTACGAGGTCACCAACATGACCGAGTACAACCGCGCGCGCGACAAGGTCGTGGGGTTGATGCCCAGGTCTTACCGCGAACTGGCCCGCAGCCGCGCCAAGCTGATTCAGTCCAAGCGCCAGTTCGAGCTGGATGGCTTTGATTACGCCTGCGGCGGCATGCCTCGCCCCGCGCCCAAGCCCAAGACGCCGCCGCCCTCGACGCCGGGGTCCCTGCCGCCGCCGCGCAAGAACCCCAACCCCGCGCCGGCGCGGCCGGTTTCGGGAGAGCGGCGTCCCAAGCCCTGGAACCCGCAGTCAGGCTGGGACAACTCCAACAGCCAGTTCGCCATGCTGGGGCTCAAGGCGGCCTGCATGCTGGCCATTGACGTGCCCATCAGTTTCTTCCGCAACGAGGTGGAACGGCTCATCGGCGACGCCGAGGAAGACCACGAACTGCCGCACATGCCCCTGCAGCGCCCCTGGAAGGCCCCGCCGCCGCCGGCGGCCAAGCGGGGCCCCAAGTCTTCCGTGGCGCCGCAGGAGACGGCCCACCCCTACAAGTTTCAGTACCGGCCGGACTGGAGCAGCTACCTCGAAGAGAAGAAAACGGACGCCGACAGCGGCTCCTTTGGCTGCACGGCGGGCTGCGTCTCATCTATGGCCTTGTGCTTTGACGAACTCAAGCTGCGCGGCGAGTGGGGCAAGGAAGAGATGGACGGCGAACTGGAGAAATTCTCCGATCACGTGCTCTGGGGCGGCCTGGGCTGGCTGGCCCAGCGGTTCCTCAAGCCATCGGCCAAGTACTCCAATCGCTGGCACGACGAGCTGACGGCCCCGGCGTCTGCCAGCGTGGACGGCGTCGGCTTTTACTACGATGCCTGGTCCCTGGAGCGTGCCTGCGTGATGACGGGCGCAACGGTGCTGGCCGGGGGCGTGAACTGGTACGAAGTCCTCGTGGACATGATCTGCGAGCGCCAGCTTGGAAACGGTGCCTGGGGCCTGATGACGGGCGTGCCCCAGGCCCGCGACGCGCGAAACAACCCCATTCCTGCCCCGGCGCAGGAGCGCGGCACTGTCGCGCTGGTGAACACGGCCTTTGCGGTTCTGACACTGGCCAAGGCGGCGCCGACGGTGCTTTCGCCCTCGCGGCGCGGGCCGGAGGCGGCGCCGCGCGTTACACCTTCTCCCAGGGGGCCGACTTCGAGCCCCGGTGAGGGCAAGCCTGATACGGGTGAGCCCCGCAAGGGACCCGCTACAGGGCAGTAGCAGGGTTGTTCCGGACGGGTCAATGGGTAGTAGGCTTGTAACCTGAATCCCCGCGGTGCTTTCTCAGGGCGGCTGAACGTGAATATGCGCATCCTTTCCACCACGATGATGGCGGGCGTCCTGCTTCTGGCGGCCATGGCGGCCCCCGTGGACGCACAGAAGGCCAGGCGCGCCCAGGCCCAGGAAAAGCCGGCCGAGAATCCGGCTCCCGAAAAGCCCGCCGAGACCAAGCCCGTCGAACTCGATAAAGAAGAAGTCAACGAGGCCCGGGCCCTGGCCGCCGGCCTTCCGGCGCGCGAGCGCGCTTTGCTTGATGCCTTGAGATTTCTCATGCGTCCCGAGTTCCAGGAAGAGCTTCTGCGCGGCCGCAAGCATCGTATCTGTGTGTTGGAACCCATGGAGGTCTCAAAGCCCGGCCCCATGTTGATCACCGAGGCCCTGCGCCTCTGGGCTGTGCTGGAAAGCGGCATGCCCCTCTCTCCCCCCGTGGAAGAGCAGGTGCGCCGCCTGCGAACTTCGCCCTTGGCCAAGCCCGACAACTCCCTGGCCGAAGTGGCGGTGCATCTGGCGGTGCTGCGCGCGGCTTTGAGCCGGCCGGCCATGGGCGAACGCGGTCTGCTGCTGGAGCGCGCGGGCGAACTCTGCAAGCTCATGGACAGCGCCAAGGACGCCTGCAGCACGACTTCGGTCCATGTGGTCCAGGGCGCCTTGATGGCTCCGTGGTTTGCCAACCAGTTCTGGCGGGCCCTGGGTACGCGCTGCGCGGCCGCCATGGGCGTGGCGGTGGACGGCAAGCAGTGGTCGCGCGACCTGGACGCCCTGGGCCGCGCTTACAGCGCCCCCAACGGTTACACCTCGCAGAAGAACCGTGCCGTCTACAGCGTCAGCCTTGACCTGCACAGCAACCTGTTCTCCCTGGCGGCGTTGGCCCTGGCGGCAAGCGCCCCGGAGACCCTGCTTTCGAAAACAGACATCAAGGCGGCCAACAGCCAGCTCTCCCGCGCACCGGCCATACTCAAGCGCCTGCAGGACACCTACGTGATGGGGGCAGGGCCCTTTGCCGGGGCGCGGCTCTTGCCCGTGGTCCTCATGGGCCAGCTCGCAGCACCGCAGGGGCTGACGGCCGGGGCCTGGGTGGCCAGCCTGACAGACGCCGCAGCCCTGAGCCAAGGGGCCAGCGGCAACTTTACGGCCACCGAAAATCTGGCCAGGGACCTGGGCCTGGCCGACAGCCGCACCGGCAATGATCCCGCCGGGGTGGCCGTTGAAACGGCGTTGCTGGCGGTGGCTTTCAGCGGCGGGCCCCTGGAGGGCGCCAAGCCCTTGGCCGCACGGGGGCTCATGGAAACAGGCATGGCCATGCACGCCCTGGCCCTGGTGGAGGCTGCCGCCGCCCGCGTTTATGGGGGAGATCCGGCCAACATGGTCAACCAGGCCATCGATTCCGGCGTTGCCTACCTGCGCACGGTCCAGCAGCCCGACGGTTCCTTCAAGGGCAGCCACGACAATTATTGCGGCCAGGCGGCGCTGTGCCTTCTGGCCATGCTTCACGGCGGCCTTCCCCGCACGGACAAGTCCATCGTTCAGGGCATGGCCTACCTTGACAGCAAGAAGTGGATGGTAAGCACCTATCCCTACGAGTGCGGCATCATGCTCATGCTGCTGCAGAAGTATTTCGAGAAGGAAGCCCAGGAGGCCGGGGTGCTCACGGCCGTGACGGCGGAGGGCTACCGCCGCGCGCGCCAGACACTGCGCAGTTCCCTGCCCGCGGACCGCGTGCGGCTCATTGACCAGCTCGTGAAGAATCTCGATGCTTCGTTCTCTCCGAGCACGGATTGCTACCAGTATTCGCCGCGCAACCAGGGCGGCAATTTCGGCGGCGACAACTCGTGCACGCAGTACGCCATGCTGGGTTACCGGGCCGCCAGCCTGCTGGGGGCTGAGGTCAGCGCGGAGACCTTCAAGCGCGAGGTTCGGCGCCTGGTCGAGAATTACAAGGACGACACCAGGCTCAAACCCGTGCCCTACGAGTCGGAGGACAGCTCCGGCCGCAAGACCGGCACCAAGAACACGGTGCAGCCGGGCGGCTGGGGTTACAGCCCGGGCAAGAGCGCCCCGGTGCTGCAGTTCGCGGCGGCGGGCGTGGGGACGTTGGCCCTGTGCCTCGACGAGTTGCGGCTGCGCGGCGAGATGCAGCCCGATATGGAGGACAATATCGAGCGCCGCATCCACGGCGCGCTGGTATTCATGGCCGACAAGTACGTCTCGACGGAGTCCGGCAACTACGATGGCATCGGCTCCCTCGATCAATCCAGCGACGGCAGCGGCGCCTATTACAACCTCTATTCCGTCGAGCGCGGCTGCTCCCTGGCCCGGGTGCGCATGCTTAACGGCTCCGTGGATTGGTACAGGCTGGGCGCCAATCTGCTCATCGACGCCCAGCAGGACGACGGCAGTTGGGGCCGCACAGCCTGGATGGGCCGCCAGACTACGCCCCAACTTGTGAACACCTGCATGGCTATACTGTTTTTGAAGCGTGCGAGCCTGCCCGTGCTCACGGAACACCGCAATCGGGAGAAGAACCCGCCGCCTCCGGAACCCGGCAAGAAAGAAGGCCCCATCACCGGTGAGCCGAAGAAGAAGGAGTAGGCCCGGGGCGCTGCGTGCCAAGGCGTCGCGGCACTGGGCGGCGCCTAGCGCACGCTCAAGACCTGGCTGATCTGCTCGACGGCCTGCCACAGGCTGCTGACCTGGACGTCTCCCAGGCCCTTGTTGTAGCCGCTGGGCAGGGCAAAGGTCAGAAGGTCTTTGTGGGCGTCCTTGGCGGCCTGGTGGTCGATGTCGGCGTCACCCACCATGAAGCTGTTGGCCAGGTCGATGCCGAATTCGTCGGCGGCGCGCCGCAGCATGCCGCCGCGGGGTTTGCGGCAGTCGCAATCGCGGGTGAAGGGCCCCTGGCCTTCGCTGGGGTGATGGGGGCAGTAATAGAAGGCGTCAATGCGCGCCCCGGCCGCCTTGGCCAGTTGCAGTGCGACCTCGGCGTTGACGCGTCGCACCTGCGCTTCGGTCACCAGGCCCCGCGCCACGGCACTCTGGTTGGTGACGACCACGGCCAGCAGGCCCATTTCATTGATGCGGGTGACGGCGCGGGCCACGTTTTCGATGAGTTCAATGCGGGCGGGATCGCCGCAGTAACCCACCTGCCTGTTCAGGGTGCCGTCACGATCCAGAAACACGGCCCGTCTCGGGAATGCCGCCATGAGGGCCGCAGGTTAACAAAAGGCGGGTGATTCGGGCTTGAAATCGCGCCAACACTCGCTAGGACTACGCGGCGCAAAACCATCGCGAGGCAACACTGCCATGATGAAGGACCATATCTTTCTGAAACTCGGCAGCGTCAAAGACGCCGAGGCCGACGCGATTATCAGCGAAATCAACAACGATCTCATCTTCTCGGCCGAGAACTCATGCTCCCTGGGGCCGGACGTTGACTATGAAATCGTCCGCCAGTGCCTGGCCATCGGCAAGCTGGACCTCGGCGATGCCGTCACGACGGACGCCGGCAACCTCAAGGCCCGCTGGGTCATCCACGCCGCGAGCATGGATTACGACGAGCACAGCACGGAAGACAGCATCGTCAATTCCATGCGGGCCGCCCTGAACCGCGCCAACGAGATCGGAGCGCGCACGGTGGCGGTGCCGCCCATCGGCGTGGCCACGAGCGAGATTCCGGTCAAGCGCGTGGCGGAGCTGTTGCTCTCCGAATGCCTGCGCCACAACGACCGCGAAAGCAGCGTGGAGGAAGCGACCTTCTACCTGCCCAACGCCCAGATGATGCGCATCTTCGAGGAGTGCCTCAAGCAGATCTGATTCCGGGCCGCGCCCGGCACATTACTCGTCCCCCGTGGCCGCTTCGGGGGACGCAATCCGGACGCGGCTTGCGGAATCCGTCATGGACATTCGTGAGTCGATTCTCGACTGCATCGGCCACACGCCGATGGTGAAACTCTCCCGCTACTCGCGGGGTCTCTCCTGCAACCTTCTGGGCAAGCTGGACCACCGCAATCCTGGCGGCAGCGTCAAGGACCGCATCGGCATTGCCATGATCCGCGACGCCGAGCAAAGGGGCCTGATCAAGCCCGGAGGCACCCTGACCGAGGGCACAGCGGGAAACACCGGCCTGGGTCTGGCCATTGCCGCCAACGTGCTGGGCTACAGGTGCGTGTTCTGCCTGCCGGACAAAATGAGCAAGGAAAAGATCGACCTGCTCCGCGCCTATGGCGCAAAGGTCATCGTTACGCCCACGGCCGTGGGCAAGGACGACCCCCGCCACTACCTCAATGTGGCCAAACGCATCGCCAAGGAAACGCCCAACGGCCTGTATGTGGGCCAGTTCGAAAACCCGGCCAACCCCAAAGTTCACTACGAAACCACCGCCCGCGAAATCTGGGACCAGACGGACGGCAAGATCACCCATTTCTTCGCCGGCGCCGGCACGGGCGGCACCATCAACGGCGTGGCCCGCTTCCTCAAGGAAAACAACCCCAAGGTCAAGGTCATCCTCTGCGACCCCATGGGCAGCTACTACCTGCACTACTTCCGCGACAAGAACGCTGTTGCGCCCAACCGGCAATACACCGTCGAGGGTGTGGGCCTGGACTACGTGCCCAAGACCATGGACTTCACCCACATCGACGACGTGGTTGAGGTCAGCGACAAGGAGGCCTATGCCGCGGCGCGCAAGCTCACGCGCATCGAGGGCATTTTCACCGGTGGCAGCACGGGCATGACCCTGGCCGGGGCCACCAAGTGGGTCAAGCTCAATACGCCGGCCTCCAGCGCGCTGCCCGTCGTGTTCCTCTGCGACGTCGGAGACCGCTACCTGTCCAAGATGTACAACGACGACTGGATGCGCGACACCGGCATGCTCGACGAAACAGACCTCTCCGCCGGCGAGGTCCTCTCCAGCCATGGCCGCAGGCAGCAGCTTGTAACCACCACGCCCGATGCCAAGCTCTCGGACGTGTTCAAGCAGATCAAGAGCATGGACCTCAGCCAGATCCCCGTGCTCGACAACGGGCAGCCCGTGGGCGCGCTCTATGACCACGAAGTCATCGAACTGCTGCTCAAAGGCCGCAAACTGACCGAGATCACCGTGCGCGAGGTCATGGGCGAGCCCCTGCCCATCGTCCATGAAGACACTGCCGGCACCGAACTGCTCGCCCTATTCGAGTCCGGCAAGCCTGCCGCGCTCGTCAAGAAGGCCAGCGGGGACTGGGGCATCATCACCAAAACCGACCTGCTGGCGGCCCTCTGAACGCCGGCAGATCCTCCGCTGCAAACCGGGGAAGCGCGGCATGGCCGCGCTTCCTTTGCTATTGTGAAGTGTCTCCCTGGGAGCCGGAGACGGGCCTCCAAGGCCCTGTTTGGCGGCGAAACCTGAATCGAGGTCAACATGAAGCGCGCGGCATATGCCTTGTTGCTGGCGTTGTTCCTGCATTCTGCGGTGGTGGCGCAGGCGGCCTTTGACTTTCAGGCCGAGCGGGAAAAGCTGCTCGAGCTTCTGGCCGATGAACACACCGATATCGGCCGCGAGTTCGCCAAGGCCACGATTTATTCCGATGCCCGCTTTCACTTCAGCCGCGCCGTGGTGCTCGTGCGGGAATTCGACAAGGCGATGAAGGCCCAGGGCTACGAGAAGAAGGATGGCCGCTGGGTGCTCAACCCCAAGGACGCCCTGCCCCAGAAGGACGGCCTTTCCGGCGACAAGCTCACGGCCGAGCGCGAGCGCCTGGGCAAAAAGCGCGACGCGGCCTACAAGCGCCTGGCCGACAAGATCCGCGCGGCGGCCCGTCGCGCGCGCGACGCCCAGGCTGCGGAGGATGCCCTGGTGCTGGAGAGCTTCCTGAATTACTACGCGCCCGATGACGCCGAAGCCCGCAAGGCCCGCGGCCACGTCAAGATCGGCGAGGAGTGGGGTCCGTCCTTTGCCAAAGCCGCGCGCGAAGCGGGCGCCATACACCTGCAGGAAGCGGGCGAGGGCGAGAAGGTGGCCGAGGAAGACCCCCAGGGCAAGGTCATAGGGGCCAGGCTGTGGGTGCGAAAGGGTACTCACATCGTGGCCCGTGCCGTGGAGAGTGACGATCGTGCAGCGCGCCTGCACCGCGTCCTGGAGGGCATCGTCCGGCTCGGCCGCGACACGCTGAAGATCGAGGGCCCGGTGTTCAATGGGCGGCAGTTCACGGGCACGGTGGTTCAGCGCCAGGAGCAGTATCTCGCCATGGTCGAGAAGCTCTCCGGCAAGACCGGCTCAGACCTTGAACTCGCGCGCAAACTGGCGGGCAGCAGTCAGAAAGACCCCTGGGGCTTCTTCTGCCGCGAAGGCGGTTGGCCCAGCGGCGACGACATGCTGGGCAACACCGTCGCCATCAACGTGCTTTACTCCTGCCGCGGCGGCGGCAGTGAACCCTGGATCAACACGGGCTTTTCCTACCTGATGACGGGGCGGCTGCTGGGCACCACGAACACCGTGCGCTACACGGTCAAGGAAGAAGGCCAGACGGCCGTCGGCGGTGGCGCCGAGGAGCCGGACCTCAAGAAGAAGTCGGAGGGCCCCCAGAAACTGCGCGCCCTGGCCCTGTTCCAGGCCCAGACGCAGACCGACACCTCCCTGCGGGCACTGGCGGTGCTGGACCTCAACTCCCTGAACATGGAGCACGCAGCCAAGGCCTTTTCCTTCTTCGAGTTCCTGTTCGAAAAGCACCCGGACAAGGCCCGCCAGTGGCTCAAACTCAAGCCGGGACAGAAGGCCGCCGAAATTGCCAACCTGGAGAAAGCCCTGGGCGTCACCGTGGAGGAGCTGGACAGCCAGTGGCGCCGCTGGGTTCTGACCTCCTACTGACTCCTGCCATAGCCGGGACATCGCCATGTGCCGCAGCATCAAAACTCTCTTCAACTTCGAGCCCCCCGCCACCGACGAGGAAATCCGCGCGGCATCGTTGCAGTTCGTGCGCAAGCTTTCAGGTTTCGCGCAGCCGTCGCAGGCAAATGATGCAACGTTTGCGCAGGCTGTGGATGAAGTCGCGACCGCGGCAAGAAAGCTGATTCGATCGCTGAAAACCCAAGCTTCGCCGCGCAACCGCGAAGTCGAAGCGGCCAAAGCCCGCGAGCGCGCGAAGCTGCGTTTCCAGGCCTAGGGGCGCAGCATGCTGTGCCTCTACCCCCCGCTGAGCGCCTGCACGATGGAGATCTCATCAGTCGGGGCCAGTGCTCGCCCAAGGCTGAACTCCTGCTCACCGTTGATGAAGATGCGCATATGCGGGCGCACGCGGTCTTGCTCGTCGATCATGCGGAAGCGGATGCCGGGGAACTGCCGCTCGAGGTCCGAAAGCAACTCGCCCAGGGTGGCGCCATGGGCCTCGACGTATTTTTTGCGCGTGTACGAAATCAGGGGGCTGGGAATGAGTACCTGCATGGTGATCACCCAATGGCTCACGGACGAGCGTCACTGTAAGGGAAGTTTCTGCAACCACACAGGTGGACACCCGGCCGCAGCGGCCTGAAGGGTGCGGATCATGAAATTCACAGGCGTTGATGCGTGGGTCCCGCCTTGGTGGACCCTGGTGCCTTTCCGTTGATCCCCTGTCGCTCGGGTCGACCGCCGTCAGACCAACGCAGCCTCCACCGCAAAGATGTGCGGAAGATGCTGCGCGATGCATGCCCACTTCCCGCCCTCATCGCGGCTGGCCCAGACTTCGCCCTGCGTGGTGCCGAAGTAGAGGCCCAAGGGGTCCAGCGCGTCAGCGCACATCGCCTGGCGCTTGACGGTCCACCAGGCCTGCTCGCGCGGCATGCCCTTGTCCTGGCGCTGCCAGGTCTTGCCCCCGTTGCGCGTGACAAACACGGCGGGCTTGCCTCCGGGGCTGGTGCGGGGCCAGACACCGCTGCCATCCATGGGGAAGACCCAGCAGGTGGTGTCGCTGCGCGGGTGAACGACCATGGGAAAGCCCACATCGCCCACACTCTTGGGCATGGCGCGTCCAATACGCGTCCATTTCGTGCCCGGCCGGTCAATGCGGTAGATGCCGCAGTGATTCTGCTGGTAGAGCCGATCAGGGTTGGACGGGCACATGCGCACGCAGTGGGGGTCGTGGAACATGGGGTTCTTGACGTCAAAGCCGAATCCTTCCACCACCTCCATGCCGTCGATCAGCGGCTTCCACGTCTTGCCCTGGTCGAACGACTCGTGCACGCCGCCGCCGCTCATGCCGAAGTAGAGGTGGTTCTTGTCGCGCGGGTCCACGATGATTGAGTGCAGCTTCGGGCCGTCGGGCGTGCCGTCCTGCTCAGTGCCGAACCAGGGGCGCATGGTGGCGTTGTCGTTCACGCCGGGTAAAGGCTCCCAGGTCACGCCGCCGTCGTTGCTTCGGAACAGGCCCTGCGGCGAAGTGCCGGCATACCAGGCATCGGGTTCATCGGCATGGCAGGGTGTCAGCCAGAACGTGTGGTTGACCGTGCGTCCCGACTGGCCTTCGGGAGCCTTGGCGAAGGCCGGCGGCTTCCTGGCCTCCTTCCAGGTCTTGCCGAAGTCCGTCGAGCGAAACACCGTAGGTCCCAGGTGGCCGGTGCGGGCGGCCGCCAGCAGCGTCTTGCCGTCGCGCGGGTCCAGCACCATGTGGTGAACCATGTGCCCCAGGAAGTGCGGACCGTTCACGGACCACTTCCTGCGCGAAGCCTCGCTGGTGAAAATCCACGCGCCTTTGCGTGTGGAGACAAGCAGCGCCACAGTCTTCGATCGGGCGGAGCCTCTCTTCGACGTCTTCTTCATGGGAACCCGTTCCTCGCTATTTGCACTCGACCAGACTCGCAAAGCCGCCTACCCACATGCGCTTGAGGTCAAAGGGCATTTTCTTGCCCGCCATGGCCGCCATGCGCGGGTCGTTCATGACCCTGGCGTTGATCTTGTCACGGGCCGCGCGGGACTTGTACACGATGAATGCGAAGATGACCGTTTCGTCCTTCCTGCACTTGAGCAGGTCCGTGTACGAGTTGCCGCAGCCCGGCGACGCCTTGAGGTCCTCGCCCGTGCACTCTTTGTAGTCGAGCGCGCCGTGTTCGCGCCAAACCTTGCACGCCACGGCGGCCAGGGCTTTGTAGGCCTTCAGGTTCTTTTTCCTGATCACGAGCAGAAATCCGTCCACGTAGCTCAAAGTTCACCTCCGGGCCAAAGTTGGTCCGCGAGTTTGCCTCGTTCAATGTAGAACGTCCAGCCGTGACTCCAGGGAGCCGCCTCAGGCGATGTTGAGCTGAAGCTTGGCGGCTTCGCTCATCATGTCCTTGTTCCACGGCGGCTGCCACACCAGGTTGACCTTGGCGTTGTTTACGCCGGGCGTGGCCTTGATCTTGTTCTGGACTTCGCCCGGCAGGCTGCCGGCAACGGGGCAGGCAGGGCTGGTCAGCGTCATGATGACTTCAACGTTTGCCTGCAGGTCCACGCTGATGTTGTAGACCATGCCCAGCTCATAGATGTTGACGGGGATCTCGGGGTCAAAGATGGTCTTCATTACCGCGATCACGCGCTCCTTCAGGTTGCGCGCTTCCACCAGCGTCAGAGGGCGTCCCGGCGCCGCGGCCGCTTCCGGCGCGGCAGCAACCGGAGTGTCGGGGGTCTGCGATGCCGCTACGGAGTGAACGGGCCCCCCGGCCTGGGCCACCAGCGCCGCCGCCCCTACGGGCTGGGGCGTGTCTGACTTTGTGTCTGCCATGATGATTTCCGATTGCTTCGCGTGTGCCGATTCACGTGTCGCGTGCCAGATTCCTGTGACCCGGGACACGCGACACGCGACACGCGACCCGGGACGGTTTCTCCTACGCAAACATCCTGCGCACCTTCTGTAATCCTTCCGCCAGCGCGTCGATTTCTTCCTTCGTGTTGTACATGGCAAAGCTGGCTCGTGCCGTGGCCGCCACCTTGAAGCGATCCATCACCGGCTGCGCGCAGTGGTGGCCCGTGCGCACCGCAATGCCGAACTGGTCGAGAATCATGGCCGCATCCGTTGCGTGAATTCTGTCGAGCACAAACGAAATCACCCCCGCCTTCTCGTGCGCGGTGCCGAGGATGCGCAGGCCGGGAATCTCACTCAGCTTGTTCGT
Source organism: Planctomycetota bacterium (assembly GCA_003576915.1). Taxonomy (GTDB): domain Bacteria; phylum Planctomycetota; class UBA8742; order UBA2392; family UBA2392; genus UBA2392. The sequence goes on from QEVF01000008.1 coordinate 15,664, forward strand.
TCCATAGAGCAACAGCTCATGCTCGTGAGCGGCGATCCTGTCCAGGCCCACTCCCAAGACGTACTCGAGTGCCAGGCCCAGCGCGATGCCGTCAGCGATGCTGGGCGTGCCGGCCTCGAACCTGGCTGGGATATCGGCGTACTCCGTCTTCTCAAACGTCACACTTCTGATCATGTCGCCACCACCCTGCCACGGCGGCATCTTCTCGAGAACCTCAGCGCGGCCATAAAGCGCGCCCACGCCGCTTGGCCCGTAGACCTTGTGGCCCGAGAACGCATAGAAGTCGCAGCCCAGAGCCTGAACGTCAACGGCCAGGTGCGGCACGGCCTGAGCCCCATCGATGACGGTAACGATGCCGCGCTGCTTGCAGGCGGCGGTCATGGGCGCCACGGGGTTGATGGTGCCCAGGGCGTTGGAAACGTGCGAAAACGCGGCGAGCTTTACGCGCGGCGTGAGCAGCCGTTCGAACTCCTCGAAGGGCACCTCGCCGGCGTCGTTGATGGCCGCGACTTTGAGTTTCGCGCCTTTTTCCTCGCACAGCATCTGCCAGGGCACGATGTTGCTGTGGTGTTCGAGGCCCGTAATCACGACTTCGTCGCCGGCCTTGACGTTGGCGCGGCCCCAGCTCTGCATCACAAGGTTGATGCTCTCCGTGGTGCCGCGGGTGAAGACGATCTCCCGGCCGTCGGCGGCGTTGAGAAAGCGCTGCACCGTGCGGCGGGCGTTTTCGTAACGCTCCGTGGCCTGCTGGGAAAGTTCATGCACGGCGCGGTGAATGTTGGCGTATTCGTTGGCGTAGAAGTCGCGCAGGCCGTTGATGACGCAATTCGGCTTTTGCGCGCTGGCCGCGTTGTCCAGGTAGACCAGCGGCCGCCCGTTGACCTTGCGGGCCAGAATGGGGAACTCCGCGCGGACAGCGCGTACGTCGAATGCGGGCGCGGCGGCCTTCGTCGCGGTCATTGGAACCTTTCCTGCACTCGGCGCGCCAAGGCCTCGCGCAAGGCACGGGGTCTGACGGCCTCGATCAGCTCGGCGCAGAATGCGTATGTCAGCAGCGAGCGTGCCTGGGCCTGACTCAGGCCGCGCGAGCGCAGGAAAAACAGGGCCTCGTCATCAAGGCGGCCGCTGGTGGCGCCGTGGCTGCACTGGACGTCGTCGGCGTAGATCTCGAGTTGGGGCTTGGTGTCGATCTGTGCGTCGTCGCTCAAGAGCAGGTTGTTGTTCTGCTGCCGGGCGTCGGTTTTCCGTGCTCCCGGCTGCACCACGACCTTGCCCGAGAACACGCCGCGGGATTTTCCGTCCAGTACGCCGCGGAAGAGCTGGCGAGAGGTGCCAAGCGGGCTGGCATGCTCGACTTCAATGTGCTGGTCCAGGTGCTCGCGGCCACGACCCAGAAACAGGCCGCTCAGGCCCGCGTTTGCGCCCTCGCCCTTCAGCAGGCAGCGCAGGTTGTTGCGCGTGAGCGCGGCACCGAGGGAAAACACGCGGGAATCAAGCTCTCCCTGTCGCCCGACCGCGGCCGTGACATGGATGATCTGCGAGGCTGCCTCATCTTCCGGTTGCAGCAGGGTGTGTGCCAGATGCGCACGCTCACCCACGACGACCTCGGTCACGTGATTGCACAGGGCGGGAGCCTCGCCCAGGCGCGCATGAATCTCGACCACGGAAGCGCGGCTGCCTTCCTCCAGCACGAGCAGGGAGCGGGGCTGCACCAGGGCGGGCTGGCGCCCGACGGCGATATAGAGCAGTTGCAGGGGCTGATCGAGGGAATGCCCACGCTCCAGGTGAAGCAGGGCGCCGTCCTCGAAGAAGGCCATGTTCAGGGCCGCCAGGGCGTCTGCGGACACGTCGGCATGGCGGCCGAGGTGGGCCTGAACGACGGATGCGCCGGCCTTGTCTTCGAGGGCCCGGCTGAGGGAGCTCATGCGCAGGCCTGCGGCCAGCCGCCCCTGAGTGGATAGCCGGGTGCAAAGCCGACCGTTGATGAAGACCAGGCGGGGCGAATCCATGCCTGCCGCCAGCAGCGGCTCGATGTCCACGAGCCGGAGGTGGGCGCCGCAAGAAGGGTCCGGCACGCGCCAGGCCTGCTTGAGCAGGGGCGCGAGCGAAGTGTAGCGCCATTCCTCATGGCGGATTGTGGGCAATCCCAGGGAGCGGTAGGCTTCGAGGCCCTCGGCGCGCAATACATGAAGCCAGGTGGGCCCGGCCGAGCCGCGGGAGGCCTCGTAAGCGTCGAGCAGGACGTCGGATTGTGCAAGCGTCTGGTTCATGGTGTATTCGCGGGCCAGGGCCATCGCGGTGGTGACGGGGGCCGCAGGACCCGGCCCCTATACTTTCACGCTGCCCGGGTTGGCGGCCGCGATTTCTTCTTCGATCCAGCCATAGCCCTTCTTTTCAAGCTCGAGGGCCAGGTCCTTGGGACCGCTCTTGGCAATGCGCCCGTTGAACAGCACGTGCACGAAGTCCGGGACGATGTAGTCCAGCAGGCGCTGATAGTGGGTGACCACGACAAAGCCGCGCTCCTTTGAGCGCAGGGAGTTGACGCCCTGGGCCACGATTTTCAGGGCGTCGATGTCCAGCCCGCTGTCGGTTTCGTCCAGCAGGCCCAGGGTGGGCTCCAGCAGCAGCATCTGGAGAATCTCGTTGCGCTTCTTCTCCCCGCCGGAGAATCCTTCATTGATCGGGCGCGACAACAACGCAGGGTCAACGTCCACGAGCTTGGCCTTGGCCTTGACCAGTTCGAGAAACGGCGCGGCTTCCATCTCCGGCTGGCCGCGGTGTTTGCGGTGGGCGTTGAGCGCGGCACGCAGGAAATAGGTGTTGCTCACTCCGGGGATTTCGAGCGGATACTGGAAGGCGAGGAACATCCCCTCGCGCGCGCGAATCTCGGGCTCAAGGGCGAGCAGGTCTTTGCCCTTGTAAAGCACGGAGCCCGCCGTGACCTGATAGGCCTCGTGGCCGGCGAGCACTTTGGTAAGCGTGCTCTTGCCGCTGCCGTTGGGGCCCATAATCGCGTGAACTTCGCCAGCGTTGACGGTCAAGGACAGGCCGTGAAGGATTTCATTGCCCTCAACGGAGACGTGAAGGTCTTTGATTTCAAGGAGTGCTGTTGGCATTTGTCCGATCTCAGGTACTTCTTCTGTCTTCTCTCTAGGTATCTGGTGTCGGGTATCAGGTTTCGGGCGGAAACGGAGTTCCTGATGCCCGGAACCCGATACCCGGCCTAGCCTACCGCGCCTTCGAGCTTCAATCCGAGCAGTTTCTGCGCCTCGACAGCGAACTCCATGGGCAGTTCGCTGAGCACCTGCTTGCAGAACCCGTTCACGATCAGGTTCACGGCGTCTTCCTCGCTGATGCCGCGCTGGCGGAAGAAGAAAATCTGGTCGTCGGATATCTTGCTGGTGCTGGCCTCGTGCTCGACCACGGCGCCGGAGTTCTGGCTTTCAATATAGGGGAAGGTGTGCGCCCCGCACTGGTCGCCCAGCAACAGGCTGTCGCACTGGCTGAAGTTGCGGGCGCCTATTGCGCTCTTGAGAATCTTCACCAGCCCGCGGTAGCTCTGGTCGCCGCGGCCCGCACTGATGCCCTTGCTGACGATCGTGCTCTTCGTGTTCTTGCCGATGTGGATCATCTTGGTGCCGGTGTCGGCGAGCTGGCGGTCGCGCGTCATGGCTACGCTGTAGAACTCGCCCACGCTATTGTCGCCCTTCAGGACACACGACGGATACTTCCAGGTAATCGCGCTGCCCGTTTCCACCTGCGTCCAGGAAATGCGCGCGTTCTTGTGCGCGATGCCGCGCTTGGTGACGAAATTGTAGATGCCGCCCTTGCCGTCCTTGTCGCCGGGATACCAGTTCTGGACGGTGGAATACTTGATCGTGGCGTGATCAAGCGCCACGAGTTCGACCACGGCGGCATGGAGCTGGTTTTCATCGCGTTGGGGCGCGGTGCAGCCTTCGAGATAGCTGACGTAGGCGCCTTCATCGGCGATGATCAGCGTGCGTTCGAACTGCCCCGTGCCAGCGGTGTTGATTCTGAAGTAGGTGCTCAGCTCCATGGGGCAGCGCACGCCCCGGGGGATGTAGCAGAAGCTGCCGTCAGAGAACACGGCGCTGTTGAGCGCGGCAAAGTAGTTGTCCGTAAACGGCACGACCGAGCCCAGATACTTCTGTACAAGGTCCGGATGCTCACGGATGGCCTCGCTCATGGAGCAGAAGATGATGCCCTGTTCCTTCAGAGTGGCCTGAAAGGTCGTCTTGACACTGACGCTGTCGAACACGGCATCGACGGCAATGGCAGGGGCAGGGCTGGCGCTTGTGGCGCTGTCGAGGCCGCCTGCGACGCCGGCGAGGCGCTTTTGCTCATCCAGCGATATGCCCAGCTTCTCGAAGGTGGCCAACAGCTCCGGATCCACCTGCTCGAGGCTTTCGAGCTGCTTCTTGGGCTTGGGCGAGGAGTAGTAAATGATCTTCTGGTAGTCGATGGGCGGATACTTGGGCTTCTGCCAGTTGGGCTCGGCCATGGTCAGCCAGTGGCGATAGGCCTTGAGCCGCCACTGCAGCATGAACTCAGGCTCTTGCTTCCTGGCTGAGATGAAGCGGATGATCTCCTCGTTCAGGCCGGGGGGGGCCTGGTCGGCCTCGATGTCGGTCACGAAGCCGTACTTGTATTCCTGCTCGGCCAGCGTCTGGAGTTCTTTGTCGGACATAGGGTGGTCGGATGGAGGCTAAGGCCAAAGTCCGCGGGAGGCAAGGCCAAACTGGACAAAACTAGTCCAATTAGATGACTACCGCATTCAGGATAGCATGGAGGGTAGCTGAGGTCTGCGTCCGGCCCTTCGCAGGTCGGGTCCTTCGTGGTAAGCCATGGCCATGACCATCGACGAAAAGCAGGCACAGATCGTTGCCGAGTTTGCAACGCTGACCGACTGGGAGGCGCGCTACCAGCGCATCATCGAAATGGGCAAGGCCATGGCCCCCATGCCCGAGCCATACAAGACGGAGAAGGACAAGGTCAAGGGTTGCCAGAGCACAGTGTGGCTCCATGCGGAGCTGGAGGGCGACAAAGTGCGCTTCTGGGGAGACAGCGACGCGGTGATTGTGCGGGGGCTGGTGGCCCTGGTGTTGAAGGTCTACTCGGAGGAAACGCCGGCGGCGATCTTGGCAACGGCCCCGGACTTTGTTGCAAAGACGGGCCTGGCCTCCCATCTGTCGCAGACGCGGGCCAACGGTCTGGCGGCGATGATAAAGCAGATCAAGAACTACGCCGTGGCCTTTGATTTCCTGCTCAAGAAGAGATCGGGGAAAGGGAGTTCCTGACGGCAGGAAGTCAGCAACTTGGGTACAACCCCTAGCGTGTGGTGGTCCAGCAGGCCACCACAATTATCCACTTTTTCATAAATATTGTGTGCGCGTCATCCCGATATACACCCTGTAGGGTGCTAACATGCCTTGTGGAGAAACTGGACGTTGAGTTCCTGACAGGCCGATGTTTAGGGCCTGTGGCTAGGGTGGACAAGAGTTGAAAACGCCTGAAACACCGCGGCTGGTGTGAACATGATTCTGACACCCAATATTTTGCGGTCAAACCTTGACGGGCCACTTGCGCAATGTATCTTCCCTCACGCTGGCGCGGGGGTCACCAGCGGCTGTCCAACTTCGACCAATAGACTACCAGCCATAGAGTGCAGCGGCCCATTGGGGGCCTTGACTTCGTTTCGCCTACACCAGACCTTTCGGCCTGCCGGCTTCAAACCTCCCGCGCCCATTTTCATCCGAAGACCGATTTCCCGGCAAATTGCCGAACAGGGAGAGCTTTCACAATGGAGAATAGAACCCGCGATGCGCGCGAGGGCGCGCAAGCATCTTCTCGTCGCAAGCGCACCGGAAACACCGGCCGCCGCGAGACCAAATCCGTGAACCATGCCATGGCAAACGTCACCTGCCCCAGCGGCCTCAGCTTCACCCGCCTCTTCACCAAACCCGGCGAAGACGTCTACGCCACGGTGAAGTACGCCCGCCGCTCCTGCAAGATCACCAACCCCGACGGCAGCGTTGTCTTCTCCATGGACGGCGCCGAAATACCCGCCGACTGGAGCCAGCTCGCCACCGACATCATGGTCAGCAAGTACTTCCGCAAGGCCCAGGTGCCCCAGTTCGCCGAAGGCGTTGACCCCTTGCGCGGCAAGCCCCTGACCGACGAAGAGGGCAACATCAAGTACGGACCCGAGCGCAGTGCGCGCCAGGTGGTGCACCGCCTTGCCGGCTGCTGGCGTTACTGGGGCGAGAAGTACGGCTACTTCCGCACCAGCGAAGACGCCCAGGCGTTTTACGACGAGCTGGCCTACATGCTGCTGCACCAGATGTGCGCGCCCAACAGCCCGCAGTGGTTCAACACGGGCCTGAATTGGGCCTACGGCATCACCGGCCCCTCGCAGGGCCACTACTACGTTGATCCTGAAACCGACGTGATGACCAAGTCCACCGACAGCTACACCCGGCCCCAGCCACACGCCTGCTTCATCCAGGCCGTTCGCGACGACCTCGTGGGCGAGGGCGGCATCATGGACCTCTGGACGCGCGAGGCGCGCCTCTTCAAGTACGGCAGCGGCACGGGCACGAACTTTTCCCAGTTGCGCGGCGAGGGTGAACCCCTCTCCGGCGGCGGCCAGAGTTCGGGCCTCATGAGCTTCCTGCGCGTGGGCGACCGCGCGGCGGGGGCCATCAAGTCCGGCGGTACCACCCGCCGCGCCGCCAAGATGGTCTGCCTGGACCTCGACCACCCGGATGTCGAACAGTTCATCAACTGGAAGGTCAACGAGGAGAAGAAGGTTGCGGCCCTGATTGCCGCCGGCTACGACAGCGACTTCAACGGCGAGGCCTACGCCACCGTAAGCGGCCAGAACAGCAACAACAGCGTGCGCGTGCCGCGCGAGTTCATTGACTCCGTGCGCAAGGACGGCGACTGGCACCTGCGCTGGCGCACGGACAGGAACCACATTGCCAAGACGGTAAAGGCCAAGGACCTGTGGCAGCAGATTGCCTATGCTGCCTGGGCCTGCGCCGATCCCGGCGTGCAGTACGACACCATCATCAATGACTGGCACACCTGCCCGGCTTCGGGGCGCATCAACGCCTCCAACCCCTGCAGCGAGTACATGTTCCTGGATGACACGGCCTGCAACCTGGCGTCCCTGAACCTGACCAAGTTCTTCGAGGTCAAGACCGGCAAGTTCGACCTTCCGGCCATCAAGCATGCCGTGCGCCTGTGGACCACCGTGCTTGAAATCAGCGTGGCCATGGCCCAGTATCCGAGCGAGGCCATCGCGCGAGGCTCCCACGAGTTCCGCACCCTGGGACTGGGCTATGCCAACCTCGGCACCTGCCTGATGCTCAGCGGCGTGCCCTACGATTCGGCCGAGGCGCGCGCCATTTGCGGCGCCGTCACCGCCCTCATGACCGGCGAAAGCTATGCCGCCAGCGCCGAACTGGCGGCCGCCCACGGCCCCTTCCCGCGCTACAAGGAAAACGCCAGGCACATGCTGCGCGTGATGCGCAACCACCGCCGCGCGGCCTACAACGCCAGGCCCGAGGAGTACGAGGGTCTGAGCGTGGCTCCCGTCGGTATTGACAGTGAGTACTGTCCCGACGATCTGCTCAAGGGCGCCCGCGACGCCTGGGACCGCGCCGTGGACCTCGGCAAGCAGTTCGGCTACCGCAACGCCCAGACCACGGTGATTGCGCCCACAGGCACCATTGGCCTGCTGATGGACTGTGACACCACGGGCATCGAACCCGACTTTGCGCTGGTGAAGTTCAAGAAGCTGGCCGGCGGCGGCTACTTCAAGATTGTCAACCAGAGCGTGGAGCCCGCCCTGCGCCAGCTGGGCTACGATGAAAAGCAGACCCGGGCCGTCATCCAGTACATCGTGGGCTCGCTGAGCCTCAAGGGCGCCCCGGTCATCAATGAAGCCTCGCTCAAGCAGAAGGGCTTCACAGATGTCGATCTCTCGCGCGTGGAGAGCGCCCTGCACGGCGCCCTGGAACTCAAGCAGGCCCTCTCGCCCTGGGTGCTGGGCGAAGAGGCCCTCAAGCGCCTGGGCCTGGACGTGGAGGCCAGCCGCAAGAAGGGCTTCAACCTGGCCGTTGCGCTGGGTTTCTCACAGCAGGATTACCTGGAGGCCAACGACTTCATCTGCGGCCGCCAGACCATCGAGGGCGCGCCCTACCTCAAGGCCGAGCATCTGCCGGTGTTCGACTGCGCCAACCGCTGCGGGCCCAAGGGCCAGCGTTTCATCCACTACATGGGCCACGTCAAGATGATGGCCGCGGCTCAGCCCTTTGTTTCGGGCGCCATTTCCAAGACCATCAACATGCCCAACGAGGTCAGCGTCGAGGACGTGAAGGAAGCCTACCTCAAGTCCTACGACCTGGGGCTCAAGGCCGTTGCCCTGTATCGCGACGGCTGCAAGCTTTCCCAGCCTTTGAGCGTGTCCAAGAAGGAAGAGAAGGCCGAGCCGGCCAAGGCCGAAATCAAGCTGCCGCCCACGGACACCCAGCCCGTGGAGATCATGCCCAAGGCACAGCCTGCCACCCTTCTCAACCGCAAGCCCATGCCCAAGCACCGGCGCGGCAGCACCTACGAGGTCAAGATCGGCGGGCAGAAGATGTACCTGCGCACCGGCGAGTACGAGAACGGCCAGTTGGGCGAGATCTTCCTGGATATGAGCAAGGAAGGCGCCACCCTGCGCAGTATTCTCAACTGCTTTGCCATTGCGGTTTCCAAGGGCCTGCAGTACGGCGTGCCCCTGGACGAGTTCGTGAACACCTTCATCTTCTCGCGCTTTGAGCCCCAGGGCATTGTCAGCGGCCATCCGTACATCAAGACCGCGACCAGCGTGGTGGACCTGGTGTTCCGCATCCTGGGTTACCAGTATGGCGGCCGCACCGACTTCCTGCACATCAAGCCCGAGGAGTCGGCCCAAGGCGTCGAAGGCCCGGCCCTGCTGGCGGACAAGGGCGTGGGGGCGGACCTGGGCGTGGCCGGTGACGCCAACCCCGAGCAGCAGGAGATTGACTTCAACCCTAAGACGCCCGCCGCGAGCGCTGCCAGCGCGGCGGGAGAAGTTGCCCAGTCCCGCCCCGAGGTCCGGGGCGGGGAAGTGCGGAACGCCTCGGGAGCCGCGCCGGCGCCCAGGGTTGGCAAGCCCTCATTGCTCAAGAACGCCAAGCCGGGCAACGCATTGAGCGAGCACCTGGAAAGCATGATGGGCGATGCGCCCATGTGCGACGTATGCGGGCACATCACGGTGAGAAACGGCGCCTGCTACAAGTGTTTGAACTGCGGCAACAGCATGGGCTGCAGTTGACCCGCAGGGTCGGCTCCGCCAATGAAACTGCCCCCGCGATCACGCGGGGGCAGTGTCTTTGGCGCGTTCATGGCCGCCGGAGGTCCTGCGTCGAAGGCGGCTGCGGGGGAGGTGTCGGAACGCGGGTGTCTTCGGGCGTGTCAGCGGGCGGCGGCGGGGGTTGGGTCTTCCTGCCGCGCAGGCTGGCCTTGATGCCATCGGCCACCACGTAGAAGGCCGGCACTACCAGCAGGCTCAGCACCGTCGCCACCGAGATGCCGCCAATCACGCTCAGGGCCATGGGGCGGCGCACCTCGCCGCCGGGCCCCAGCGCCAGAGAGGCCGGCAGTGCGGCCATGAGTGTGGCGATGCTGGTCATCAGAATCGGGCGCAGGCGCACGGGTCCGGCCCTCAGCATGGCCTCGCGCGCGTTCAGGCCCGTGGCGCGCAGTTGCGTGGCGTAGTCCACCAGAATGATCGAGTTCTTCTTCACAATGCCCATCAGCAGCAGGATGCCGATCATGCTGAAAATGTTCAGCGTCAGACCCCCGCTCCACAGGGCCAATGCCGCGCCCGCCATGGACAGCGGCAGGATGGTGAGCACGGTGACGGGGTGCAGGAAGCTGTTGAACTGGCTGGCCAGCACCATGTAGGCGACGAGCACGCCCAGCAGCATGGCGAAGATCAGGCTCTGCATGCTCTGCTGGAAGGCGACGCTGGCGCCGCCGGGCACGGCGCGGTAGGGCTTGGGCAACTCATCACCGAACTGGCGCACCTTGGCCAGGGCGTCGCTCTGGGCAAAGCCGGCCGCGACGTTGGCAAACACGGAAATGGCGCGCTCGCGGTCGCGGCGGATGATGCTCTGCAGCACCGGCCGTTCCTCGTAGCGCACGAGTTGCGAAAGGCGCACAAGCTCGCCCTGGGCGTTGCGCACGTGCAGCGCCGAGATGTCCTCGGGGCGCGAAGGCCGCTTCGAGAGCTTGAGGCGGATGTCCAGGCGCCGGCCGCTGCTGGAAAACTTGCCCACCCGCACGCCGCCGATGGTGGCGTTGATGGTGCCTGCGAGGTCATCCATGCTCACGCCGAGGTCGGCCGCCTTCTCTCGGTCCGGCACCACGCGCAGCTCGGGCAGGCCCACCTGGTAGTCCGTGTCGAGGTCCACGACCATGCCCGTCTCGGCCAGCTTCTCGCGCATCTGCCCGGAGTACTCGACCAGCTTCTCGAAATCCGGGCCGCGCACGGAAAACTCGACCGGAAAGCCGCGCTGGCTGGTGAAGCCCTGCTGGGAGAGGTCCTGCACCACGGCCTTGAGACCGGCAATGGCGTTGAGTTCACGGCGGAGTTCGGCGGCGACTTCGTTCTGGGTCTTGGCGCGGCTTCCGGGCGGCACCATGGTCACGAACAGCACGCCGGTGTTGACGCCCGAGCCGCCAAAGCCTCCGACGGAGCCGAAGCAGCGGGCGATTTCAGGCTTGGACAGCACGATGGTCTCGGCGCGGGCAAAGAGCACGTCGGTTTCGCTGAGGTCGCTGCCCACGGCCGTCTGAAGGCGGATCATCAGGCGGCTCTGGTCCTGGCTGGGCACGAACTCGGCCTGCAGCGAAGACAGCAGCCAGAGGCTGCCCGCAAACAGCGCGGCGGCCAGCAGCAGCACCAGCCACGACGCCCTGAGTCCGAGTTGAAGCACGCGGGCATAGGCGCCCTTGAGCAGATCAAAGCCTCGGTCAACGAATCGCGGCGCCTGGGCGGCGGAGTGCATGTTCACCATCTGGGCGCAGCGCGCCGGCGCCAGGGTTACAGCCTCGAGGTAGCTCAGCATCACGGCCAGGGAGAGCGTGACGCCGAACTGCAGGAAGAACTTGCCGATCACGCCCTCCATGAACACCACGGGCACGAAAATGGCGATGACGGCCACGGTGGCGGCGAGGGCAGCGAAGGTGATTTCAGCCGTGCCTTCACGTGAGGCGCGCACGGGAGGCTTGCCCTCCTCGGCGTGGCGGAAGATATTTTCCATGACCATGATGGCGTCGTCCACGACGATGCCCACGGCCAGCGCCAGGGCCAGCAGCGTGAAGGTGTTCAGCGTGAAGCCCAGAAAGTAGATGATGGCCACCGTGCCCAGCAGCGACATGGGAATGGCCAGAATCACGTTGAGCGTGCTGGAAAGGGAACCCAGGAAAATCCAGCAAACCAGCGCCGTCAGGATCACGGCCAGCACAATTTCGAACTCGATTTCGTGCACACTTTCTTCAATGAACTGGGTGCTGTCGAAATTGACGGCCAGTTCCATGTCCTTGTCCAGGGTGGGCTGGATCTCGGCCATGGCGGCCTTGACGGACTGAGCCACTTCCACGGCATTGGAGCCGCGCTGCTTGCGGATGCCGATGCCCTGGGCCGGAACGCCGTTGACGCGCGAAAGGCGCCGCTCGTCCTCAAAGCCGTCCTCGACGTCGCACACCTGGTGCAGGTAGACGGGCCTGCCCTCGACCTGCGCCACGGTGATATGGCGCAAGGACTCCAGGTCCAGAGCTTCGCCCATGATGCGCACGCTGACCTCGCGCCCCACGGTTTGAAGCTGGCCCGCCGGCATCTCCACGTGCTGGCGTGACAGCGCCCGGATCACGTCGGACACCACCAGCCCGCGCTTGTCCAGCTCATCGGCCTTGACCCAGATTCGGATGTTGCGCTCGAGATAGCCGCCCAGCGTGATTTCGCCCACGCCCGGCAGCGTCTGCAGCTTCTCCTTGATGCGGTACTTCACGGTGTCCGAGAGCACCGCGCGCGAATAGGGCCCCGAAAGCCCGATCCACATGATGGGCTGGTCTTCCGGGTTCGTCTTGCTCACGGTCGGCTCGTCAATGTCCCGCGGCAGGCGCCTGCGCGACTGGGCTATCTTCGTCTGAACATCCTGCAGCGCGGCATCGACATTGCGCGAAAGCTCCAGCTCGATGGTGATGTTGGCGCTGCCCTGGCGTGCCGTGGAGGTCACGGACTTGATGCCCTGCACCTGCGTCACGGCCTCTTCGATGATCTCGACGACGTCCTGTTCCACGGCCTCGGGCGAAGCACCTTCCCAGTTCACGCTGACGGTGATGGTGGGGAAGTCGACGTCCGGAAATTGGGACACGCCGATGCGCGAGGCCGCGACCAGACCAAACACGATTGTGGCGGCCATGATCATCCAGGCCAGCACGGGCTTGCGAATGCAGATGTCCGTGATGTTCATGGCCTATTTGTCCTGGGGCTGCACGGGCTCGTCGATCTTCACCGCCACCCCGTCCTTCAGGGCTTCTGCGCCGCGCACTACCAGCTTTTCGCCGGGTTTGACGCCCTCGCGCACCTCGACGCGGCCGTCCTCCGTGCGCAAGCCCAAGGTCAGCAGGCGCATGCGCGCCTGGCCGTTTTCGACCACAAAGGCCACAAAGCCGCGCTCAGTGGGACGCACGGCCGTCTGGGGGATGGCGGGGGCGTTGTCGCGCGAGCCCGTGACGATGCGGATGCGCGCGAAGGTCCCGGGCCGCACGCGCTCGCGATCCTCCGGTGCCACTTCGGCGATCACCTCGACCATGCGCGAACGCGAGGACGCCGAGGCCGCGATGTGGGTGAGGACGGCTTTCAGGGGCTGGTCCACGTCCGTGACCGTGAAAGTTGCCTGCTGCCCCTGTTTGAGGCTGCGGGCCTCGTCTTCATCAACGGTGAAGCGAAGCAACAGAGGGTCGCGGCGCAGCAGCGTGGCAATCAGCGCGCCGGGCTGCACGTAGGCCCCGCTCTGCACGCTGCGGGACTGAATGATGCCGGCCATGGGCGCCGTGGCAAAGGCGTCACGCAGATTGAGTTGGGCGATCTTGACGTCGGCCGTCGCCTGCGAGACGTCGGCCTTGGCGCTGTTGACGCGGTTGCGCCAGCTCTCGACTTCGTCGGGGCTGAAGATGCCGGGCGTCTGGCGGTTGGCGTCTTCGCGCCGTTTCAGGCCTGCCTGGGCATCTTTGAGTGAGGCGTCGGCCTTGTCCAGGCGGGCCTGTGCGGCTTCGAGTTCGTTTCTGTAGCGCTGGGGCTCGATTTCCACAAGGATGTCGCCGGGGTTCACCTCCTGCCCTTCGCGGAAGTTGACCTTTTCGATTACGCCGCGAACGCGGGCCGTCACCAGCACCTGCTCGAAGGCCTCCACGCTGCCCGTCGAACTGATGGCGTACTCCACGGTTCCGCCCTGCACTTCCAGCACCTGAACGGGAAACACCGGCTTGCGTCCGCCCTTTTGGGCATCCTGGCCGCCGCCTGCGCCGCAGGCCGTGAGGAGTAACGCAAGGAGGGTCAAAGCGGTCAGTCGCATGGCAGTTCCAGAGCGGCACATTCAAGGGTTGGCGATATTACGCCCACCTCGAACGTTCTGTTCCCAAAACCCGGCGGTCGCCATGCCTGACAGATTTCTGGCAGGAGGCCCGGCGGCGCAATTTTGGTCACCGCGCGCTTGACAGGCCGTCCGCGCCATCCCGCCAGCGCAGGCCCTGGAAACATGCCGCGCCCCATATTGATATGGAACAATCCGTCGAAGATGCCATGATCTGCGGCCGACAGGCACCCCCGTTGAGGGTGCCTGAAATCCACATCCGGGCCCTGCCAATGATGTCCGGCGTCGTTCAACAGGAATGCCTATGAAACGCGGTGGCACGCTGCTGTTTCTCAAGGAAGGTCTCAAGCACTACCGCGAGTGCGGCACGTTGCTGCCCAGCAGCCCCAAGCTGGCCAAAGCGATCACCAATGCCGTACCGCCGCTGAAGCCGGATGACGTTCTGATCGAACTGGGAGCGGGCACGGGCGTGGTCACACGTGAGCTTCGCGCGCGCTTTCCCCGGAACCGGATCATCAGCATCGAGATCAACGGGGAATTCGTGAAGAAGCTGCGCTACGAGTTTCCGGATGTCGAGATCGTCGAGGCCTGCGCCTCGACCATGCTGCGCATTCTGAAGGATCGCGGCATCTCGAACCAGCGCGTGGCGGCTGTCGTCAGCGGCATTCCCTTTGTCAGCATTCCTGACGAATTGAAGCCCAAGATCTGGGGCGCCATGGCCGAAGTGCTTGAGCCGGGCAAGCCCTACATCCAGTTCTCGTACATCGCGGCCTACTGGACCAAGAAGCGCGTGCCGGGCTTTGAGCGCGACAAACGCAAGCGGGTCTGGACAAACATTCCGCCGGCCAACGTTTTCACCTTCAAGCGCCAGGCGGCGCCGCAGGAAAGCCGCAAGACGGCGCACGCGCGCTGACCGCGCCTGGAGGCCCCATGGGTCTGGCCCTGAGCAGGGACCTGCAGCCTCCCCGTGATTTCCGCGCCGTCTGCATCACCGTGGCCCGCGAAGTTACGGCTTCCACCATTCCCTACGTTCAGGCCCTGGCTGAAAGCATGGGCCTGCCGCGCTTTCCCGGCCACCGCATCCTGCATGCGTCGCAGGTGGAGCAGTGCGATTCGTCGGCCGTCGCGGCCATGATGACGATCATGCGTGGGGCGCAGTCCATGGGGTATGAGTTCGTGGTATGCAACCCCTCACCCATCGTGCGGCGCTACCTGGAGATCTACGGCGCGGCCACCTACCTGCAGGGCCGGATCCTCTACTCTGACGACAACGGCTTTCTGCGCTCGCCGCTGCTGCCTTTTGTGCCGCCCTATGTGCCGGCGCCCCGGGGCCGCTGGGACATCTACGATAACGGCAAGGTTCGCTCTATCATCCCGGCGGCGGAGGGAGCCGTGGATATCGCCCCCGTTGACCTGAGCCAGTACGCCATTCCCACCGTGCGCGAGGTGGTGCACCAGGGCGGCAAGACCCGCGTGCTGGCCCGCGTGCCCAAGCAGCACGAGGCCTTCCTGCAGGTGCTGCGCTACAGGTTCAGCACCGAAGAAGCGGCCGGCAAACTGGATATGCTCAACCGCCTCCATGACTGGTACCGCGCCAAGGGATTTGATTTCCGCGGCCTCTATCTGTGGCAGGCCGAGCATCACCCCGGCGAGCTGACTTGCGTGCTGGCCTTCCGCGATCGTGCCCACTTCGACCAGTTCCAGACCCTGCTCAAAGTGGACAAGGGCTGGATGGAGCTGACCCGGCCCTTGGGCGAGCCCAGCGTCGAATTCCACCGCCTGTTCTGACGCCGCCCTACTCGCCGAAGTAGGCTCGGGTCACCGCGGCCTCCAGTGCGTTGAGCAAGGCGGGGTCGGCCCCCTTCTTGGCCTGCAACGCCTGGCTGATCTTGATGATCTCGTCGTACACCGATCTGGCCGCGCGCCGCGAGGGTACGGGCAGCGCGCGCAGGGCTTCGATCTTGATCTGGGGAAAGGCACGCTGCCTCGCGTCGCGGAAGCTGTTGCGGTAAAGCCGGGCGACGTACTCGCTGTTGAGCACGCCGATCAGGTAATCGTCATCGTGGTCGGGCGCGCCGAAGCAGGCCAGCACGCTGTTGCGGAAAAGGGCAAAGGGATGGTGGCGGGCCGCGATGGGCCGGTTGGCTGTCTGCCTCAGCAGAATGCGTGCGGCCGCATAGCGCTGAGGCTGGGCCATTCGCGCGTAATGCCCCGTGCCCTGGAAGTCGGGCCGGCGCATGAACAGGCGCGGCATGTCCAGCGCAAAGGGCCGCACGTCCTTGCCTTCGCGCACGGGCAGGGCGCCGGGCTCTGCCTTGTCGGTCAGCAGAAGTTCCGCGGCATTGCCGGTGTGGACGCCGATGTCGCCGAAGCTTTCCGGCGGCAGGGGCTGGTGCCTCATGGAAGCCTTGATGGTGAGGCCCACATCCGCCCTGGCCTCCCAGGGCTGGCCTGAAACATCTCCCTTGCCCGCCGCAAAGACAAACAGGCCGCAGGGCTCCGTCACGCCCGCAAAGGCGTTCTCGCCCAGATCGATGATGCGTTCGACGCTGACCAGTTGGGCAAGGGCGCGGCGCAGGGGAGCATAGCCTTCGAGGTCCGCCACCTGGTGTGGCAACAGCAGACCCATGCGCCCGCCCTGCCGCTTCATGAGCCTGGCGCTTTGCTCGGCAAAAGCGGTGTGTGTGGCGGGCCAGCCTGCAAACGCGCCGAACTTCTTCGCATACAGCGCCCGCAGCATGGGGTCGATTTCCTGCGCCTGCCTGCCGGAAAAACTCTTCCAGGGCGGGTTTCCGAGGATCACGTCATAGCTCTCGCGCTCATCTGAAAGCAGGCCGTCTCGGCAGGACACAAGGCTGGCGACCCGCGCGCCCAGGCACTTGCCTGCTGCCTGAAGCACGTGGCGCGCCCCTTCGGCGATGCCGCGCTCGATTTCCCAGCCGTGGAGTTTTCCGCCCAGCAGCGGGGCGACCCAGCTGGGCCGCTCCTTCATGGAATATTCCAGGGCGCCGAGCAGCAGCGCCCCCGCCCCGCAGGCGGGGTCGAGGATCACGGGGACCGTGCCGTGGGGGAAGCGCTGGAGCACTTCCGTGGCCACGCGCAACGCCACCTCTCTCGGAGTGAAGTAGGCGCCCAGCGTGCCCCGCATGACCTGAGGAACGCTGCGGGCCACGCGTTCGTGTTCCTGCCATGCCGGTGTCAGGTCAGCCATGGGGACCAGAATAAGGCGCGGCCACGGCTAGCGGTACTGGCTGTTGAGATTGTTGGCAGAACCCGTCAGTTCGGCCACCACTCGTTCGCGGGTGGGAAATCCGACTCCGATCCAGACCAGAAGAGGCAGAAAGCCCGGCAGGGCCATGAGGGGCTTTCCTTCCAGCATCGTCACAACGCCGGCCAGGATGGCCGCGCCCTCGGCCAAGGCCGTGACGACAACCGTTCTGGCGCGCAGGCGCGCCAGCTTGAGCTGCAACTCGGACTCGGCGGCGATGGCCGCGCTGTGCTGGCGGTGTACCGCAAACATGGCCCCAAGGACGCCCAGGGAGAAGGCCCACATCACCCAACGCAGGATTTGATAGGGGCTCTGACTGCCGTCGGCCGGGGGCGGAGTCAAGGGCCCCAGAAAGCTGGCAACAGCCATCAAGAGAACGGGGGCCACTGACATGGCCAGGAAGACGACTGTCATGCCGTGCAGGTTCTGATCCAGGTCGGGGGGTAGGTCGTTCATGGCGGCCAGTATAGAGCGGGCGCGAGGATTTAAGGAATCTTCATAGTTGCTTTAACCGGGGTTCACCGCCTGCCCCTAGTGTCTTGGGCAACGAATGGGGACCACTTACGGAGACCGCGCAATGAAAGTGAACAAGGGACTGTTGCTGGCGGGCGTAGCCGCGCTGGCGCTGGGTGTGAGCACCTTCGGTTTTTCGGCCAGGGCCGCGCAGGCGGACGTGAAGGTGGAAGACGCGATTGAAAAGTACAAGCCCGTGGCCGGTGTTTCGGGCACGCTCTCGAGCGTAGGTTCAGACACCCTGAACAACCTGATGACCTTCTGGGCGGAGGGTTTCAAGAAGCAGTATCCCAACGTGACCTTTGCCGTTGAGGGCAAGGGATCAAGCACGGCCCCGCCGGCGCTGATTGACGGTACGGCGGACATCGGCCCCATGTCGCGCGAGATGAAGGCCGAAGAAATCAAGAAGTTCGAGGACAAGTTCGGTTACAAGCCCAGCGTAGTGGGCGTGGCCGTGGACGCACTTGCGGTATTCGTGCACAAGGACAACCCGATCAAGGGTCTCTCGCTCCCGCAGGTGGACGCGATCTTCTCGGCCAACCGCAAGGGCGGCTATAAGGAAGATGTCACCAAGTGGGGCCAGGTGGGACTGGAGGGCGAGTGGTCCAACCTGAGCATCACGCTGTACGGTCGCAACAGCGCCTCGGGCACCTACGGCTTCTTCAAGGAGAACGCGCTGTTCAAGGGCGACTTCAAGAGCACCGTCAAGGAGCAGCCGGGTTCCAGCACTGTGGTGCAGCTCATCAGCGAGGATCGCTCGGCGGCCGGCTACTCGGGCATCGGCTACAAGACGGCGGGCGTGAAGACCGTGCCGATCTCCAAGAAGGACGGCGACACGGCCTACGACGCGACGCCGGAGAACTGCTACGCGGGCAAGTATCCGCTGTCGCGCTATCTCTGGATTTACTTCAACCGTGCGCCGGGCAAGGACGTCAGCCCCGTGGTCAAGGAGTTCCTGAGTTTCATTCTCAGCCGGGAAGGCCAGGAGATCGTTCTCAAGGACGGTTTCATCCCCCTGACCAAGAAGATGATTGACAAGAACCGCGAAGTGTTGAAGTAAGCAGCGTTCAGGTGTAAGGGGTGCGGGGCGCTCAGGCTCCGCACCCGTTGCGTCCCCTGCTCTGGCGCCCCATGGCTGAAGACACAAGGCAGATTGCGAAGCTCTCCAAGGCCAGGGTGCACTGGTCGGTGCATGTCATCGACAAGGTCACCAACATCGGCATTCGCATCGGCGGCCTGCTGGTGATTTTCGCTGTGCTGGGCCTGGTGTTCTTCATCTTCAGCCAGGTGCTGCCCCTGTTTCAGGACTCTGAGCACGGCGAATTCGAGAGCAAGGCTGCAGCCGACGCGGCCGCTCCCGTAGCCCTGCACGCCGACGAATATCGCCGCGTGGCGCTGCGCATCAATGAAGACGCTCGCCTCCAGCTTTACGCCGTGCCCACGGGCGAGGTCATGTTGTCCTGGAAGCTCGCCGAGGCCAAAGACGCCCGCATCACCTCGGCCCACATCTCCCTGCGGCCTTACACCCATGTCACGGTGGCCGGCATTCAGAACGTGCCGCGCTATTCGCTCACGCTGGGGCTTTCCGACGGTCGCGTGCTGCAGGGTTACGTGAGCTATGTGCACGGCTTCAAGCGCTTTGGCCTCAACCAGGATCCCGAAGCCTGGCGCAAGCTGAAGATGCCCGAGAAGCAGGAGATGTCCAGGCCCGACTACCGCCCCGATGTGCTCATCGACCGCGAGAAGGACGACTCAGGCGAGCAGATCTGGCTTGTCGAGCACCTCAACGAGTTCGGGTTCTATCGCCGCGTGCGCGCCATCGTGGCCATCGAGCGCGAACTGGAGCTTGCCGCCGGCGGCGAGGCTGTGACCCGTGTCTACTCCTCGCTGCATAAGGCGCCGCAGGATGCCGAGCGCGAGGCGCTGACGGCCGCGATCACGGAAAAGGGCCGCACCCTGCTGCTGCTGGAGAAGCTTGAAGTCAACGCCATGACCGACGAGTTGCAGGCCGAGACCCTGTTCAGCGCCGACGTCTCGGCGGACATCAAGGGCAAGCCCCTGCGCCTGGCCTGCCACGAGCTGCAGACCGAAGCCTGGGTGGCAACCGAAGAGGGCCTGCTCTATGTGTTCCGGCGCGCCGAAGGTTCAGGCGGGCAGCCCCTGCTGGCGCGCCCGGCGGATTACCCGGCTATCGACGTATTCAGCTTTCATACCGAGGACGGCCGCAAGTGGGGTGAAACCGTGGCGGCCATGCGCGAGGATCAGGATCTGGGCGCGCCCGCGGGACCCCTGCGCCTCACGGCGCTTGACTATCTGCTGGGCGGCACGTCGCTGCTGGTGGGAGACAGTCACGGCGGCGTGCAGAGCTGGTTTGCCGTGCGTGAGACGCCCGAAGACAACAACCCGCGCCTGCGCCGCATTCACGTTCATCAGCCGGGCGCCGGTGCCATTCTCGGTTTCTGCTCCTGTGAGGCCAACAAGAGCTTCGCCGTCTGGGACGAAGGCGGCATGGTGCGCGGCATCCACAACACCAGTGAACGCGTGATATTTGAGGAGCGCGTGGCGGCGCCCGGGGCCACGAAGGTCTACTACGCGGGCAACGCGGGCGGCACGCTGGGCCTGGATGCCTCGGGCAAGCTGCGGCACTGGTGGGTGGACGCGCGTCACGCCGAAGTCAGCTTCAAGGCTCTGTTCGGACGGGTCTGGTACGAGGGCTTCATGGCGCCCCGGCACGAGTGGCAGACCTCCAGCGGCACCGATGACGTCGAGCCGAAATACAGCCTCATGCCCCTGGTGATCGGGTCGCTCAAGGGCGGCCTGTATGCGCTCCTGTTTGCCATTCCCCTGGCGGTACTGGGCGCGATCTACACCAGCGAGTTCATGCACCGCAACGTCCGCGCCGTGGTCAAGCCCACCATGGAGGTCATGGCCAGCCTGCCCAGTGTGGTGCTTGGCTTTCTGGGGGCGCTTTACTTTGCACCCATGGCAGCACCCATCATGCCGACGCTGCTGGCAGGCCTGGTCATCTGTCCCGGCCTCTTCATGTTCTTCGGCTGGGTGTGGCAGCAGCTTCCGCCGACCCTGACGGGCCGTGTCGGCCCGCGTTTGACGCTGGTCATCCTGCTGGCCCTGCTTCTGGTGGGGGCCTTTGCCGCTACGGCGGTGGGACCTCGGGCCGAGGCCTTGCTGTTTCCGGCCACGGAAGGCGCCGACCCGGCCCTGCTGGACCCCAGAACCTTCCAGCCGGTCAACGAAGAGGCGGCGCGCAAGCTTGATGCCGGCAACTTCCGCATCTGGACCAACGGCGGAGCAGAGCTGGCGCGGGCTACCAACACGCCCCAGGGTCTCCTGCCCAAGGGCTGGTGGATTCCCGGCGGCCACAATCTCTTCAAGGCCCTGATGTGGCTGCCCTTTGCGCTGCTGGCCGCCTGGTGCCTGCGCTCCCTGGCCGCCGTCATGTTTGGCGGCAGCGGCTTCTGGCGCGAGTGGCGCGGCCTGCTTTCCGGCGGCAACCCGCTGACGGCCCTGCGGCACCGCATCGCCGGTGGCAGCCGCACGGGCGTCTGGCCGGTCATGGTCGACGTGTCTTTCTCGCTGGGATTTGCGGTCATCGCCGGCCTGCTGGGCCTTGGACTTTCGTGGTTGCTCGCACCGGGCATTGAGGGCCTGCTGTTCAGCTACCAGCATCCAACCGCCGAGCGCGTGGCCGACTTCCGCCGCTTCCTGACGGGGCCCGAGGGCTGGAAATTCAACCAGACCAACTCGCTCATCGTCGGCTTCTCCATGGGATTTGCGGTCATCCCCATCATTTACTCCATCGCCGAGGACGCGCTCTCGACCGTGCCCAACCAGTTGCGCGCGGCCAGCCTGGCCTGCGGCGCTTCACGCTGGCAGACGACCATTACCGTGGTGGCGCCCGCCGCCGCCAGCGGCATCTTCTCGGCCATTGTGATCGGGCTGGGGCGCGCGCTGGGTGAAACCATGATCGTGGTCATGGCAGCGGGCGGCACCCCCGTCATGGAACTGGAGCCCCTGAGCGGCTTTCGCAGCCTCTCCGCGGCTATCGCCATTGAGATGCCCGAGGCGCCCCATGGCGGCACCCTCTACCGCACGCTGTTTCTGGGCGGCCTGTTGCTGTTTGCCGTGACCTTTGTGATCAGCACTCTGGCAGAACTGGTGCGCATGAGACTGCGCAGGAAACTCTCGAGGATGTAGCCCCATGGCCGAGCGCGCCCCAGCGGTTTCCGAAAGTCCCAGGCCCGCACGCCAGAGGCGCGTGCAGAAGGGCGAACCCTTCGTCTGGCTTTCGGGCGGCGCGATCATGACCGGCATCGTGCTCATCGTGCTGGTCGTGGGGCTGATCGTGTACGAGGGCAGCCGCACGTTCTGGCCCCGCGGGCTCGAGGTCATTGCGCTGGGCGAGTCGCGCTACCTGCTTCAGACCAGCGACGGCCGGCAGGCCTTCCTTGACCCCGAAGATCGCCTGCTGCTGCCCCAGGGTGAAGCTTATGCCTACGCCGATGGCCGCCGGTATGCGTCAACGCTGCCGCCGCGCAAGGCGGGCATCGCCGACTTCCGCCGCGCCCCCGGAGCCTTTGCGGGATTCCAGTGGCAACTTGCGGGTGCAGGCGGCGTGCTCAAGACGCCGGCCGGCGCTCCTGTAACGCCCGAACAGTACCTGAAGGACGCCGGGACATTCGCCTCGCCCTACAGCGTCGTGGACGACACCGGCCGCTTTGTTCCCGCCGAAAAACTGCTGGGCGATGACCGCTTCCGCGACCACGTCATGCTGCTGGGGGCTGTGCGCGCCGACCGCCCCCTCGACCTGCGGGACCTGCCGCGCAAGGCCGACGGCACTCCCTGGCAGGCCTACGAACTGGACACCGAGCCCACCGAGCTTCTGGTGCGCCAGGGCAACAAGGGCGAAGGGCTGCAGCCTGACAGCATGTATTTCCGCTGGGTCAAGACCGATGTGCCGGACGTGGACGGCTACCGGCGCGGCAACCCCGGCGGCTTTGAAGCCTATGTGCTGGGCCGGGCCCCGGCGCGGCACGTGTGTGAGATCGAGCGCCTGGAGAAGGGGGTGCTGGTCGGTTATGTCGTGGAAGTCAAGGACGGCGAGAAAACCCTGGCCTCGATCGAGAAGGACGGCCTGGAGCGTGTGTGGGAGGTGTTTCTCGAACAGCAGGCCGCGATGCACGCCGAGTATCTGCGACGCGTGGAAATCGAGAAGGATGATATCGGCGACGTGAACTATGAGATCAAGCAGCTCGAGCTGCGCGTCGCGCGCATCCGACATGATTTCCGCAAGTCCGGCGAGATGGTCACGGCCATCGAGAAACTCGCGGAGGCCTACACCGCCTGGTCGCGCCTTGAACCACCTTCCCGGCCTGACACCAAACCCGAAGAATACGCCCAGGCTTGCGGCACCTGGCGCGCCCAGCTTGATGAATCCCTGAGGGCCTGGGACCGTGAGATCGCCGCCTACAAGCTGGATGACAGTCAGCGCGAAGCACTGGCCGAGGCGCGCGCGGCGCAGCTCGAGCGCGCGGACTTCCAGAGCGGCGCCTACTCCAGACTACGCCTGGAAGTGACGCGGCTGCGCGAGCATGAGAAAACCGTGACCTATACGCTGCGCGCCCTCAACGGCCAGACGGCCGTATTGCCCGTGGCCCAGGTGGTACGGGCGATCTTGCCCAACGAGCTGGGCTTCTTCGGCAAGCTGGGCGTCTACCTCGACCGCTTCCGGGAGTTCCTGTGGGAGAACCCCCGCGAGTCCAATACCGAGGGCGGCATCTTTCCGGTCATCGTCGGCACCCTGCTCATGACCCTTCTGATGAGCCTGGCCGTGGTGCCTTTTGGCGTGATCGCCGCGCTGTATCTGCGGGAGTACGCCAAGCAGGGCCCGCTGGTTTCTGCGGTGCGCATTGCGGTCAACAACCTGGCGGGGGTGCCCAGCATCGTGTTCGGCATCTTCGGACTGGGTTTCTTCTGCGTGATCATGGGCGGAACGGTGGACAGCCTGTTCTACCCCGAGAGGCTGCCGAGCCCGACCTTCGGCGGCGGCGGTCTGATGTGGGCCTCCCTCACTCTTGCGCTCATGACCGTGCCCGTGGTGATCGTGGCTACGGAAGAAGCGCTGATCGCCGTGCCTTCAAGCCAGCGTGAGGCCAGTCTCGCGGCGGGCGCGTCGCGCTTCCAGACGGTGTGGCGGGTGATCCTGCCCCAGGCCATGCCCGGCATCCTCACGGGCATGATCCTGGCCATGGCGCGCGGCGCGGGCGAAGTGGCCCCGCTGATGCTGGTGGGCGTTGTGAAGTCGGCCGAGACGCTGCCCGTGGACGGCAACTTCCCGTTCATTCATCTCGAACGCAAGTTCATGCACCTGGGTTTCCACATCTATGATGTCGGCTTCCAGAGCCCTGACATTGACAACACCAAACCCCTGGTCTTCACGACCACGCTGGTGCTCATTCTCGTCATTGCCGTGCTGAACATCGCCGCCATCCGCATGCGCAACAGGCTGCGCAGGCGCCTGGCCTCGAGTCACGTGTAATATGAGGAACAAGGAGCAGGAAATGGCTAACATGACCGCCCCTGAGGCGCTCCCCGCCGGGGAAAAGTCTGACCCTCGTGGAGCCTTGCGCGTGACCATGCAGGACACCGGCAAGCTGGAAAAGCCCGAGGCCCTCGAGACCATTGTCCGTATCGAGAACTTCAACCTTTTCTACGGCAAGCACCACGCCCTGAAGAACATCAACCTCGACATTCCCAAGAACCGCGTCACCGCGCTGATTGGACCCTCCGGCTGCGGCAAGAGCACGCTTCTGCGCAGCATCAACCGCATGAACGACCTGATCGACGGCATCAGCTATCAGGGTTCGATTTATCTCGGCGGCAACGACATCTACGCGCCGGACCAGGACGTCATTGCCCTGCGCAAGCACTGCGGCATGGTGTTCCAGAAGACCAATCCCTTTCCCAAGTCCATCTTCGAGAACGTGATTTATCCCAACCGCATCAGCGGCGAGCGCAACCGCAAAAAGCTCGCGGAGATTGTGGAGCGCTGCCTCAAGCGCACCGCCCTGTGGGACGAGGTCAGCCACCGCCTTCACGACAACGCCACCGCACTTTCCGGCGGCCAGCAACAGCGCCTGTGCATCGCACGCGGCATCGCCAACGAGCCCGACGTGCTGCTGATGGACGAGCCATGCAGCGCCCTGGACCCCATTGCCACGGCCAAGATTGAAGAGCTGATTCTTGACCTGCGCGAGAACTACACCGTGGTCATCGTGACCCACAACATGCAGCAGGCGGCGCGCGTGGCCGACTACACGGCCTTCATGTATCTGGGCGAAATCATCGAGTTCGGAGCCACCAGCGAGATGTTCCTCAAGCCGCGTCTCAAGCAGACGGAAGACTACATCACCGGCCGCTTCGGCTAGCCGATGGCCGAAAACGGACCCTGCGGCGGCCGGTCAGGGTCGCGTACAGCGCAAGCGGCACGGCCAGGGGCCGTGCCGCTTCGGATTCATGCCCTGTGCTACTGCTTGTTGTCTTCGGCGGGGCTTTCCTTGGAGCCTTCCCTGGGCGCCTTGGGTGCGTCGCCGGAACGGCTGATCTTGCGCACGATCTTGATTTTGCCGCCGCCCGGCAGATCCTTCTCGATGATCTCTTCAATGCCTTCGGCGCCGTCCTCAAGCTGCTTGCGGATGCGCTCTTCCATTTCCCGTTCAAGCTTGGCGATTTCCTCCTTCAGCTTGCGCACGGACTCGGGCAGCTCGGCGCCGTGATCGGCCTTTCCTTCAGTCTTGCCTTCGCGGGACTCGACCTTGCTCGACCTGCGCACGGTGCGGCGAACGACTTTCGTGCCGTCGGGCAGGGTCTCGACCACGGTTTCGTCGATGTCGCCCTCGGCGTTTTCTCCGGCGTCCGTCTTGGCGCCTTCGCGGGCCTTTTCCAGCTCCTTCCTCACGCGATCGAAGACTTCGCGGCTCTCCTTGCGGAACTTCTCAAGGGCCTCCCTGATCTCCGCGGGCAGGTCCTTCTCCAGGACCTCCTCCAGGGCTTCGTCCATCTCCTTTTCCACGGCTTCCCTGGCGCCTTCGGCACCCTTGGGCGCCTCCTGGGCCGCGAGCGGGCAGGCGCCCAGCAGTCCCGCCGCCAGCATCGCAATCAGCAGCTTCATATTCGTTCCTCGCAAGGGTTGTTCGGGGTTCCTTCACTGGCTTTACCGGCCGATACCCGCCCTCGTTACAAGAAATTGCCGCAGCAGCAAAAGGCCCGCCAGCGCCGCCAGTGCCCAGAGTCGGCCGCCCTCCCGTGCCGAGCAGCCGCCTCCTCCTCCGCTTCCGCCGCCCCCTGAAGGCGCGCTGCTGGTGGCGGTGGCAGTAGCGGTGTTGGAAGCCGCGCTGTCTCCCACGGTGTTGGTGGCAATCACGCGATAGCTGTAGGGCACGCCTTCAGTCAGTCCGGTGTCGAGGTGGCTGGTGGCGTTGGCGGCCGCAGTGGTCAGGGTGGTGAATGCGCCGCCTGAAACACTTCGCTCGATGCGGAATCCTGTCTCGTTGCTGCTGGTGTCGGTCCAGGACACGCTGATCCGGAGGCCAGCTTGCGCGACGGCGGCGCAGTTCGTGGGTGCGCTGGGCGTCGTTGGCGTCGGCGGCGTGGCGTTGTTCTCGCAGGCGCCCATGTCCGGCGCGGGGCCGGCGGGGCGCGCGTTGCCGTCGTAATCATCGGATACGCTGGCGTGGGAAGCGGCGGCGTCCACCACGCCGGCGGGAGCGGAAGCGTTCAGGCGCAGATTGCCGCTGCCGGGCGCGACGAACCACGATGCCTGCGCGTTGATCACGTTGTTGCCTACGGTGTTGGCGCTCGTGCCGCTGCCGCGGTCCGTGATGGCGCAATCCAGCAGGTTGTAGCGGATCTCCGCGCCGGTCGTGGAAAAGCGGTACTCGATGCCGTTGGCGTAGCTGCCGCTCTGGACGATCGTGTTATTGAGGCACTTGGTGTTGGGTGAGTCCCAGATGAGGATGGAGCAGTCCGGCGTATCCACGCCCGCGGGCGTGCCCGAGGCGCGATAAATGAAGTTGTTGCGGATGACGCCGCCCGCGTGGTCTGTTTGCGGCGCGGCACGGTCAATCAGGCCAAAGGCGATGGCGGTTTCGCAGTTGATGAAGGTGTTGCCCTCGCAGACGGTGTTGCTGCATCCGTTCCACATGAGGACCGCCGGGCCAATTCCGCCGGGGATGAGGTTGACGAGTTCGAAGCGATTGTGGCGGATGATCCAGTTGTCGCCGCCGTGGATGTCCACTCCGTTGGTGTAGGTGGTTCCCTGAGTCGTGTACTTCATCAGCGTGTACTCGACGATGCCGTTGTCGCTGCCGCCGCCGAAGCCCGACGCGCTGCCCTTGATGAACTGTTCGCCCGTATCCAGCAGGCGGCAATTGTAGATGCGGACACCGGTGACGCCCGTTTCGCCGGCCAGCTGGATGGCGTGATAGTAGACGTTGCGGATCGTCAGGTCGGCGATCAGCATGCCGCTGGTCTTGCTGACGTGAATGCCGTGAGGGATGGTGCCCGTGCTGCTGCTCATGCCGTTGCCCTGGATGATGCAGGCCGCGGGGTTGCGCGAAGCTGAGCGTATTCCGATGTTGGTGCGCGTGACGGTCGCGCCGGCGTTGAAGAACAGGCTCTGCGTCAACGTGTAGGTGCCGTCGGCCAACTCGATGATCTGGTTGTCGGCGATATTGCTGACGGCGTTTTGCAGTTGCGCGGCGGTGCTGACGCTCACGACGGTAACGCCGCCCGGATTGGCCAGGGCGGGAGCAGCCGTGTAGTCCCTGGCGGGCAGGGTGCCGCAAAGGCAAAGCAATACCAGGGTCATTCTCAGCATGACTTTCTCCTTGGAACGATGTCGTCAAGCTCATCCGCGCGCAGGCGCGCTATTCCTCGACGCGCACGATTTCAATCCAGTCGATCTCCAGCAGCGCATCCTGCGCGCCCTCAATATGGAACTGGAAATTGACGAACTCCGTGCCGACGTCTGGCTTTACCTTGCCGCTGCCCCGGTCCAGCATGGCCGCGGGCCTGAACTCCAGCGTCTGCCACTGGCCGTCCTTCCAGCTTGAGACTTCGTGGCCGAAGTTGTCGTTGCGCTTTTCGTCGAACATCTGGACCAGCAGCGACTTCGCCTTGCTCGCGCGAAAGCGCACCCGGATGACTTCGCCCGGCAGCAGCGCGTGAAGCGGCCTGAACTTGAAGGCCACGGCGTCATTGCCGCCCCTCGATACCGCCAGGCCCGCCTTGATCAACCCGCTGTACAGCCCCCCCGCCGGTTCCGTCTCAAGTTCTTCGCGCAGCACCAGGCGTGACGGCAACTCCTTGAACAGCCGGGCGTCGCGCATGAAGGCGCGCCGCGTCAGACCGCGGCGGGTCAGCAGGGCGGCCGAGTTCTCGCTCACGGCGCCCCGTGCCGTGTCAACACGTCCGTGCAGCACGTCCAGGCGCAAACCGCTGGAAGAGACGGAGAACGTTGCCACGCCCGCCAGCCGCGCGCGCAGTTCGCCGGCGGTGATCTCCAGCTGCAAATCCAGCGCAAGATTGTCGGCGTAGAGCGAATCCTCCAACAGCTCGACGCGGCAGCCGCCGTCCTGGGCGTGAAGGACGATTTCCCCCTCAAAGCGCAGCAGGGCCCGGCCCAGGTTGAAGGCTACGGGCGCGGCGGCCTGCAGTTGCGCACCGTCCAGCAGTTTTTCGCCGGGCGTGAACTCGCGCCAGCTTTCCGTGTCGCCGTAACGAACTTTCCCTCGCGCCGCCCTGTCGAGGGAAAGAACGGCGCCCAGTTCCTTTCGCTCCCTGGGCGCTGTCTTGGGCGGGGGCTCCGTGGCCGGATCAGGCTTCTCAACCTCCGCGGGCTTGACGGGCGGCTCCTCGGTTCCGGGCTGAGGCGTCTGTCGGGGACCGGGACCGGGTTCGGGCTTTACGTCAGGCGCGGGCTGGGGCCGCTCTCTGATTTCGGGCAGGGGGCCATCGGGTGTGCGTTCACCGGGTGTCTGCGTCGGGGAGTGGGCCGGCGGGCGCGGTTCCGGTTGGGTATCGGGACGGGGCTGGGCGTGCTCGCCCTTGGGACCGTCCTTGGGGGCCGGAACCTCACGCGCCGGCAGACCAGCCTGGGTTGAGGCCTTCGGCACAGGCCTCGACCAATTCACAGTAAGCACCAGCACGAGCACCACACTGGCGGCAAGAGCAGTGATGGTGGAGCCCGCAATCAACCTTGTCCTGCGGCGGCGAGCTGCCGCTTGCTCTCCCTGGATGCGCAGGCGCAGCCGCGTGCCGAAGGCAAGGCTTGCCCCGGGTTCACGCGCAAAGGCGCGGCGGGCGAGGTCATCGATCTGGTCTGTGGAGTGGCGCATGGTTCAAGTTCAGAACACCGCGGGGCAGCCCCGGGTCAGGAGGATTCAGCGAATTTCTCTCGGAGCTTCCTGCGGGCGCTCAGCACGGCCTGCTTGACGGCCGCGGCGGTGGTGCCCAAGGCCTGCGCGACCTCGGACTGGTCCATGCCCTCGACGGCATAGAGCAGCAGGGCGGCCCGTTCCTGTTCGGGCAGGGTGTCGATGAAGGCACGAACCCGGGCGAGGTGTTCGCGGTCGGAGGCCTTCTGGGGCGGAGGGGTGGCTCGCCCCTCCGGGCGTGACTCCTGGCGCCGGGCCCGGCGCCTGGCAGACCGCAGGTCGTTGAGTGCGACATTGCGCGCCACGGCGCAAAGCCAGGCCCGCAGCGACCCGCCGGCCAAGGCACGTGGATTGCGCCAGAGACGAACGAATGCTTCCTGAGCGGCGTCGTGGGCGGCGGAGTCGTCTAGGGTGACGATGCGTGCAAAGCGCACCACGATGTCCTGGTAAGCGGTGACCAGCGCGTCCAGGGCGCCCAGGTCGCCGCCGTGGAGGCGCTGCAACAGCGTGAGGTCGTCCTCGCCGGGCATGGTGAACCTGTCGCGCACCCTGCGCGAAGACCTCGGCGCTACTTTTCGAGGGACATCTTGAGGTCGTTGAGCCCGCGCTCAAAGTAAGGGCCGATCATGCCCGGCATGGCCACGGCGAACCACTTGCCGACAAAGTCCTCATTGCGGCCGCGCATGGACCAGGTCACCTTCACCATGCCGCCCCCGGCATCCGAATAGGTGATGGCGCCCTTGCTGAAGTATTTGTCGTCAAAGGCCATGTCGTATTCGACGCCCTTTTCCGGATCGCAGGACGTAAAGGTGACCTTGCCGCTGCCGTCCTTGCCTGTCCAGTGCTGGTGGGCGCCCACGCCGGTGTCCTTGACGATCGTAGTCGAGATTGTGGGGTCTTCCTTGGTCCATGGTTGCCACTTGGGCCAGTTCTTGAGCTCGCCGCACATGGCGTGAATGTCGTCCACGTCGGCCTTGACGGTCACGCTGCGCGAGACTTCGTATCTGCCGTCGAGCACAAAGAAAGTCACTCCCATCACGCCGGCCACGGCCAGCAGCACCAGCAGCACAAAGGCCTTGAAGAGCTTTCCCGGCAGCGAGCCGGACTTTTTGGGTTCTGCCATGACCGATGCCTCCCTTGTGTGGCCGACATCATAGTTCGACGTGCAATTACTTCACCATGCGTTTGCGCATGCGGCGCGGAACGGCCCAGAGCAACAGCGCGCAGACGGCGAGCATGTAGCCTGTGTGGCCTAGGTGGCGCAGTTCCAGGGGCCCCTGGCAAAGGCCGCGCACGAGTTCCACGCCGTGGAACAGAGGGGTGAACCAGGCAACGGTGGTGCCGCCGGGTATATCGCTCACGGGAAAGAAGATGCCGCTGAACAGGAACATGGGGGTGAGGAAGAGTGTCCAGTAGTAGCTGTAGAGGTCGATGGTGTTGATGAGTGTGGTGTACCATTGGCCCATGAGGCTGAAGATGGCGCCGATCAGGGCCAGGGCCAGGGGCACCAGCAGCGTCCACCAGCTTGTGAGGATGGGACGCTCGGCGAGTGTGAAGCCCAGCAGCACCACGAGAAAACCCGCACCGTAAATCAGCGCGCGCGTGGTACCCCAGAGCAGTTCGCCAAATGCGATGTCCTGCATCTGCGCGGGGGTGGCGAGGTAGGCGTCATAGAGCTTGGAAAAATACATCTTGATGTACATGTTCCAGCTGGCCTCGAACGAAGCGCCGTTCATGGCAGCACTGGCCATCAGTCCCGGGGCGATGAAGGCCACGTAGTCCTGGCCCTGCATGTTGCGGCCGACGTAAACACCGAGCCCCAGGCCCATGCCCACGAGAAAGAGCACCGGTTCAAAGAAGTTGGGCAGGATGTTCGTGACCCAGGTGTGCTTGTAGACCGTGAAGTTGCGCCGCCAGACGCAAAGCGCCATGGAAAGATTGATGTCGCCGGGCAGGTTCATGCCTGATTCACTTTCGCCGATTCGCGGCAGCCTCATTCGTCCAGCTTGCGGCCTGTGATCTTCAGAAACACGTCCTCGAGCGTGCTGCGGCGCAGGCGCGTTTCGAGGTTGGGCCAGTGGCGCGCGGCGGCCGCGATGGCGGCCTCGCCGTCGTCCACATACAGCAGCAGCCGGTCGCTCAGAGTCTCGCTTCGCCGCGTCAGGGGCTGCATCTCGGGGGGCAGGGCAGGGGCCGCGGCTTCGCCGTGCCAGACCTCAACGACGTGGCGCGTGACCTCGCGCTCGATCAGCTCCCGCGGTTTGCCCTGGGCCACGATCTTGCCCTTGTCCATGATTACCAGGCGATCGCAAAGCTGTTCGGCCTCGTCCATGTAATGCGTGGTGAGCAGAAGCGTCGCCTGCTTGCGCTTGAGGGCAAAGAGGCGCTCCCACAGGTTGTGGCGGGCCTGGGGGTCGAGGCCCGTGGTAGGCTCGTCCAGCACCAGGAGCTGGGGGCTTCCCGCGAGCCCGCGGGCAATGAGGGCGCGGCGCTTCATGCCCCCAGAAAGCTCCATGACTTTGGCGTTGGCCTTTTCTGACAGGTTGACGAAATCGAGCAGTTCGCTGCTGCGGGCGCGGGCTTCGCTCTTGCTCAGTCCATAGAAGCGGCAGAAGATCTCAAGGTTCTCGCGCACCGAGAGTTCGCCGTCGAGGTTGTCCTCCTGGGGCACGACGCCGACGACGCGCTTGATCTCGCGGTCGGCCATCGGGCGTCCGGCCTCGTGGCCCAGCACCGCCAGGGAACCCCCGCTGACGGGCACAGCGCGGTAAATCATGCGCATGGTCGTAGTCTTGCCCGCGCCGTTGGGTCCCAGGAAGCCGAAGCACTCGCCGCGCTGAATGTCGAATTCGATGCCGTCAACGGCCACAAAATCCCGGTAGGACTTGCGCAGGCTGCGGGCGGTGACGGCGGCTTGAGACACGCGCGGCTCCGGGGCCATGGCGGCCGGCTAGGCCGGCCAGAGGGCAAGAATCACGAGCAGCAGGGGGCCGGTCAGCATGAAGTTGTCGATGATGTCGAGCACGCCGCCGAAGGCCGGAACGAGGTTGCCCGAGTCCTTGACTCCCGCGGCCCGCTTCAAGGCGCTCTTGACCAGGTCGCCGCTTTGGGCCATCACGCCCGTGAACGCCCCCACGATGCCGCCGTACCACCACTGGCTGAACAGGGGGCGCAGGGCCGTGCCGGCCTCCTGCGCCCAGTAAACGATGCCCGCGCCTGCGGCCGCGCTGAACAGCAGGCCGAACAGCGCGCCCTCGATGGTCTTGCCGGGGCTGAGGTGGGGGATGAGCTTGTGGCGGCCCAGGGCACGGCCCATGAGATAGGCGCCCACGTCGCCCATGCGGCTTGCCGCCAGCAGGAAATAGAGCAGCCAGGCCCCGGCCGAGGGCACGCGCCGAAGCCAGAGAATGCAGGCCACGGAAAACACGAGGTAAACGTACACCGCGACGTTGTTCAGGATGCGCGCCGAAATCTGCCCCACATCACGCGCGCGCAGGCCCACCAGGCAGCACACCAGCAGGGCCATCAGGGGCAGCAGCAGCGTCAATCCGCGGTACTGCGCCGGAACATGAAAGAAGTAGCGCACCTGACCGGAGTCCAGCAGGTCCAGCACGCCCAGGGCAGGCGGTGCGGCTACAAACTGCACATAGGCCAGGGAAGCGAGGTTGAGAAGGATCAGCAGGTTGCGGTCAAAGGGCAGGCCGCGGAACTTCAGCAGGCGGTCCATTTCGATGATGCCCACGCTCACCACCACCGCGCAGAGGAAGAACAGGCCGTAGGTCTCGCCCGCGAAGTGGTCCACGGCCAGAATGCCCACGAGGGCAAAGACCATTGTAAAGCCGTAGAAGAATCGCGTGCCCATGGTGTCCGCCGCCGTGAGGCAGGCACAATATCGAAAGCGCGGGCTTATTTAAGGGCCTTGCCGAATTGCTGATGCAGCCTCCGCCCCCCGTCGCTAAAGTTACTGACACACCCATGGACGCTCTCCGCGCCGAGCCCGTCAGCGAGCCCCTTGCCCGTCCTCAAGGTCTGGACGAGCAGATGGCCCGTGTGCTGCGCTGCCACAAGGCCGCCCGGGACAAGCTTTCGGGCAGGAACGTACACGAGTTGCGCGTGGCCTTGCGCTCCTGCCTTTCATTGGCGGACGGTCTGCGGGAGTTCGACGACCACGCCGCCTGGGCCACACTGCGCGAGCAGGGGCGCCGCCTGTTCAAGCGCGTCGGTTTGCTGCGCGACATTCACATGCTGGAGGCCCGGGTCAAAAAGCTCTCCGCCGTGCGCGACAGTGTCAGCCGCCGCCTTCTGCGCCTGCTGGAAGAACGCATCCAGGGCGCGCAGAAGGACGCGCGCCAGGCGCTGGCGGCCTTCAACCGCAAGGCCTGGCGGCGCCTTGCCTCGCTCTTGCCCCGCCGCGCTGCGCGCCTGGCTTTGGATGACCCGGCCTTTGAGCAACTTGCGCTGCAGCGCTGGACGGAGGCCGAGGACCTGCACTACAAGGCCCTTGAGGGGCGCTCGCGTGAGGGCTACCACGAGCTGCGCATTGCCATCAAGCGCTTCAGGTATACGGTGGCCGCCTTCCTGCCCGGGTTTCACGCCCGTTGGGGCCGCGATTTGCGCCGCCTGCAGAGTCTGCTGGGCCAGGTTCATGACCTGGACCTCGTGGACGACCTGCTCAAGGCCGCGCCCGGAGTTTCGCGCGGGGCCCGCAAGCGCTGGCGCCAGCACATCGAGAAGGAAATCCAGGATCGCCTTCAGCGCTACCGCAAGCTGACCATGGGCGAGCGCTCTCTGTGGTCCGCATGGCGCGCCGGCCTGCCCGGCGATTCGCGCTTGCAGGAGTCGGCCGTGGCGCGCCTGGCGGCCTGGGCCACCTTCCACGACCGCGACTACGAACACACAGCCCACGTGGCGCGCCTGGCCCTGCAGCTCTTTGACGCCCTGCGCGCGGCCAGAGTGCGCGAGCCCTTCAGCGAAGAAAAGGCCCGCCACAAACTGGAGGCCGCCGTGTTCCTGCACAATGTCGCGGCGCGGGCGGGCAAGCCGCACAAGGAGGCCGCGCGCGTGGTGCGTGCCCTGCCTGCGCCCCTGGGCTGGTCGCGCTTTGAAATGGACTACGTCGCGGACATCGTTCGCTACCACCGCGGCAAGGAGCCGCAGGCAAGGCATCGGCGATTTGCTTCGCGCCCGCCGGAGCAGCAGCAGGCCATTCGCGTGCTGGCGGGCCTGCTGCGTCTGGCTGTGGCGCTGGATGCCGCGCATACGGGGGCCGTGAAGGGGCTGAGCCTGGAAGTCAGCCCCGAGGCCGTGATCGTGCGCGCGGAGGGCTTTGATGAAACGGGCCCCTCGGCGGCGGCCGTGTCCGAGGGCAAGGCGCTGCTGGAAGCCGCGCTGGACCGGCTGGTGCTCGTCAAGTCGGCTGATTTCGCGGCAGCGCCGGCGCGGCACAGCGAAGAGGAGTAGCAGCGGGCTCAGGCGGGGGCGGCCACCACCAGCACGTAGCCATCGGGGTCAAGGAAGTAGGCCGCGTGGTCGCCCCAATCCCGGCGGGCCAGGGGCG
The DNA here is from genome assembly GCA_003576915.1 of Planctomycetota bacterium. Classification (GTDB taxonomy): domain Bacteria; phylum Planctomycetota; class UBA8742; order UBA2392; family UBA2392; genus UBA2392. Next base: position 50,149 of record QEVF01000008.1, read on the forward strand.
AGGTGCAGGTCGCGCCGAGCCTTTGCAGGCGGGTGACGGCCGCTTGCAGGTCGGGTACGTGCAGATAGATTTCGCCACGCGGACAGCCGTCGGCGGGCTTCATGGCGCCGAGCCTGTCACCGAGAAAGTGCCGGGTGTTGGCCTGAGGCATGAGGCCGAGCCGCGCGCCGCTGTTGACGCGGTACTCGACGTAAACGGGCACATCGACGGTTTTTTCCAGCGCCAAGGCAGCGTCGTAGAAAGCCCGTGCCCGCGGGAGATCCGTAACGTAGAGAATGGTCAGCAACACGGAGGTTCTCCGGGAGCGTGCTTGCCTACTGGATGCCCAGTTCGATCTTCTGCAGGGCCTTGATCTCGTCGCGCAGCAGGGCGGCTCGCTCAAAGTCCAGGGCCTTGGCCGCCGCGTACATTTCCTTTTCGATCTGTGCGATCAGCTTGGGAACTTCGCCAGGGCTCACCTCCCGGGCTACGGCCCCCGCGGGCGCCTCGCCCCCGCCCTCCAGAAGTTTCATGCGCGCCTTGCGCCCTTCCAGGGCGCCCGCCTCCTCGGCGGCGCGCAGGGCGCGTTTGGTCGCGTAGTTGCGCCCCTGATTGCCGGGGTCAAAACTGCCGGGTGCGTTGCCGTGGCCGTGGGCGTAGGCGCGCTCGCTGTGGAGGGCCTTCTTGCCGCCCTTGCCGGACTTCTCGCCCACCTTCAGGCCGCCCTTGGTGTTGCTCCAGTCCCAGATGCTGGGCAGGTTCTTGTCCACCGTGACGTAGTCCGCCTCGAACACACTCTGCAGCACGTCGTCGATGCGGTTGATGATGGTCGTGGGCGTGATGTTGTTCTGTCGGTTGTACTCCTGCTGCAGGCGGCGCCGGCGGTTGGTTTCTTCGATGGTGTGCTTCATGGAGTCGGTCATGGTGTCGGCGTAGAAGATCACGCGGCCATGCACGTTGCGCGCGGCACGGCCCACCATCTGGATCAGGGAGCGCTGGGAGCGCAGGTAGCCTTCCTTGTCGGCGTCGAGGATGGCCATGAGGCTGACCTCCGGCAGGTCGAGGCCTTCGCGCAGCAGGTTGATGCCCACCAGCACGTCGAACTCGCCCTTGCGCAGGTCGCGCAGGATTTCCGTGCGCTCCAGCGTGTCGATGTCGCTGTGGAGGTAGCGCACACGGATGTCCAGGGACTTCAGGTAGTCGCTCAGCTCTTCGGCCATGCGCTTGGTCAGCGTGCAGACCAGGGCGCGCTCGTTGCGCGCGATCACGGGCCTGAGTTCGTCCAGCACATCGTCAATCTGCCCCCGGGCGGGCTTGACCGTGATTTCAGGGTCGATCAGACCCGTGGGCCGCACAATCTGCTCGACGACGCGGCCCACGCTCTTTTCGAGTTCGTAGGGTCCGGGCGTGGCGCTGACAAAGATCGTCTGGCGCTCGATCTGCTCAAACTCCTGGAAGGTCAGGGGACGGTTATCCAGGGCACTGGGCATCCGGAATCCGAACTCCACCAGTGTCTCCTTGCGTGCACGGTCGCCGCGGTACATGCCGCCGATCTGCGGCACCGTCACGTGGCTCTCATCCAGCACGATCAGCGCATTCTTGGGCAGGTAATTCATCAGGGTGGGGGGTGTGCTGCCGGCCGGCCGCCGCTCAAAGTGCCTCGAGTAGTTCTCGATGCCCTTGCAGGTGCCGATCTCCTCCAGCAGCTCGAGGTCGTACTTCGTGCGCTGCTCCAGCCGCTGCGCCTCCAGCAGTTTCCCCTTTGTCTTGAAGTACTCCACCTGCTGCGCCAGCTCCGCCCGGATGTCCGCGAGCGCGGCATCGAACTTCTTCTTGGGTGTCACGTAGTGGGTGGCCGGATAAACCGTGACCTTGTCCAGCGTGCCCAGCACTTCGCCCGTGAGGGGGTCGATTTCGTAGATGCCGTCGAGTTCCTCGCCGAAGAACTCGAAGCGCAGGACCTTGCTGTCTTCATAGACGGGAAAGACGTCCAGCACGTCGCCGCGCGTGCGGTAGGTGCCGCGCCCGAGGTCCATGTCGTTGCGGGTGTACTGGATTTCCGTGAGCTTGCGTATGGCCTCCTTGCGCGTGAGGGGGACGCCCTTTTCGGCGTAGAGCAGGGCGCCCTCGTAGGCCTCGGGCGAGCCCAGGCCGAAGATGCAGGAGACGCTGGCCACGATGATGACATCCTGGCGGTCGAGCAGGCTGCGCGTGGCGCTGTGGCGCAGGCGGTCAATGCGGTCATTGATGGCGCTGTCTTTCTCGATGTAGACGTCGGTCTGCGGCACGTAGGCCTCGGGCCGGTAGTAGTCGTAGTAGCTGACGAAGTACTCGACAGCGTTCTCGGGAAACAGCTTCTTGAACTCTCCGAAAAGCTGCGCGGCCAGAGTCTTGTTGGGCGCCATGATCAGCGTGGGGCGGTTGACGCGCGCGATCACGCTGGCCACGGAAAACGTCTTGCCCGAGCCCGTTACGCCCAACAGGGTCTGGTATCGGGCGCCCTCGTTGAGGCCTTGCACAAGCTGCTCAATGGCGCGGGGCTGGTCGCCGCGCGGCACCTGATCGGTGACGAGTTTGAAGGGTCGCTGGGGCATGGGGTGGTTCCTGTCGGGCGAACCATGTTAGCCGCGCCTGCGACAAAAACGACCGCATGGCGGGGCTGTGTCCCCGCTACTTGTTGTCACGCTCGAAATACTTGCGGGCCGCGTCACGGTAGCGGCGGGGCAGACGGTCGAGCTCTTCCCTGGTGTTTACGTCGTCGGCGCTGCCCTTGCGGCCCGTGGCTTCGCGGCGTGCCCGTTCTTCCTCGGCGCGTTTGGTGTCGAGGTCCTTCTCTTTGCTGTTGGGGTCCTTCTCGCCCATGCCCGTGTCTTTGACGTCCACGCCTTCCTTGCGGATGCCGTGGTCACCGACGCCCTTGCCTTCGCTGGAGCCTCCGCCACGGCCTCGGTCGGGGCCGCTGCCTTCGCCGGGCTTGCCTTCGCCGGGTTTGCCTTCGCCGGGCGTGCCTTCACGGGGTTGACCCTCGCCGGGTTGGCCTTCGCCGGGCGTGCCTTCACGGGGTTGACCCTCGCCGGGCGTGCCTTCACGGGGTTGACCCTCGCCGGGCGTGCCTTCACGGGGTTGACCCTCGCCGGGCTTGCCTTCGCCGGGCGTGCCTTCACGGGGTTGACCCTCGCCGGGCTTGCCTTCACGGGGTTTGCCTTCGCCGGGTTTGCCCTCACGTGGCTGGCCCTGTCGGCCGGCTTCTCGGGCCAATTCCTCAGCCGCTTTGCGCCACTCCTCAGGAATGGCGTTCTTGGCCCACTCCGGCACGTCCTCGGGCCTCATGCCTTCTGCGCGCGCTTCCTCCACAATGCGCTTGGCCGCCTCTTCCATGCCTTCGAATTCCTTGCCGCGCCGGATCATCTCGCGCAGAGTTTCGGCGTCGATCTTGTTCTTGCGAGCCAGTTCCCGCGCAAGTTCCACCAGTTCCTTGGCCTGCTCGGGGGTGATCTCGCCTTTTTCGAGCTGCTTGCGCAGTTCTTCGGCGCGCTTGCCGCTGGGGTCGATGTCGCGCTTGGGGTCGGCAGCCTTGGCCAGTTCTTCAAGGGCCTTGCGCAGTTCCTGGGTGTCTACGGCTGACTGCTCGCGGAATTCCTTCTGAAGTTCTTCAAGCGCCTTGCGGATATCCGCATCGTCGGCGCCGCTTCTTTCCATGCGCTCGCGCAGCGCCTTTTCTTCGGCCAACTGGCGCTCCTGGGCTGACTTCGCGTCCTTGCGCGCCTTGCCCAGTTCGGCCTGCACAGCTTCAGCGGCGCGTTTGAGCCAGGGATCATTGGGGGCCTTGGCGCGGGCCCTTTCGATGGCGTCGCTCAGCTCCTTGGCGGCCGCGGGGTCCACGTCGCCGTCAGGACGGTGGACTTCTTCAGCGGCGCGCCGCGCGGCTTCCTCAATGCGGCGCGGGTCGTTGCTCTCGATGGCCTCCGCCAGCTCGCGGGTGGCCTCGCTGGATTTCAAGGCGTCGCGGGCGGCCTGGCGGTCCTTCTGGCCGTCGGCTTGCGCCTTGGCGCGGTCGGCCAGGGCGTTGGCGTCGCGCATGGCCCGTTCTTTGTCGTCGGCGCCGCTCTGGGCGCGGCGGGCCGCTTCCTCAATGTCTTCGGCCAGCTTTTCCTGCTGGCGGGCCCCGGCCTCCTTCGATTTCTCGGCCGTACTGCCGGCGGACTTCGCGATCTTCTCGGCGTCCTGGGGTTTGACCTCGGGCTTTCTGGCCTGCTTTTCCTTTTCGGCTTCCTTGCGGCTCTCCTCGAACTGGGCATGGGCCCAGCGCGAAAGCGGCGTCAGCAGAAGCAGCAGCACCATGGCCGCCAGCACGCGCCTCAGCCAGCGGGGCTCGGGCAGGGGCCGGTCGTGCATGAGGCTTCGCGCCTGGCGGCTCACCGGTTCAACAAAGGGGTCGCCGGGTCGTGCGCGTTCAAGCTCATAGGCGCTCACAATGGCCCCGGTGCGTCCAAACCAGTGGTCGGCGGCCAGCACCTGCTCGCGCTCAGGCGGCTTGATGAAAAGCACGATGGCCGCGTACAGCGCCGGCAGCGCCACGGGAATGGCCATGGTCGTCCAGTAGTCCGGAAAGCCGTACCAATCCCTCAGCCAGGGCGCGGCAATAACGACCGGCAGTGCCAGCACCAGGCCCCAGAGCGCCGCATAGCTCGCCGTGCGCAGCGAAAGCCGCAGGTAGAAGCGCTTGAGTTCCCGTTGCAGCGGCGTCATGGCCTGTGATTCCTTGTGCGGCGCCCGCAATTGCAGCTTGGATTATAACGCAGGCCAGGGCGGCCTTGTTGCCGCAAATCCGGCTTTGGCGCGGCCGCTCAATTGCATCTGCCTGAACGCTCGGCATACTCGCGCCGGTTTACGGCTACGGAGCCACGCCCATGGTCATCAAGCCTCGCGTGCTGACGCCCGGTCCCACCGCCCTGTTGCCTGAGGCTGCATTGGCGCAGGCGGCGGCGTCCATGCATCACCGCACCGACGCCTTCATCGAGCTGTTCAAGCAGGTGCGCGAGGGCCTCAAGCACCTGTTCCAGACGCGGCGCGACGTGCTCATGTTCTCGGCTTCGGGCACGGGCGGCCTGGAGGCCTGCGTGGTCAACCTGGTGCGGCCGGGCGACGAGGTGATCTGCGTCAACGCGGGCAAGTTCGGCGAGCGCTGGACGAAAATGAACCGCACCTTCGGCGCGAAGGTCCACGAACTCAAGCTGGCCGACGGGCAAGCGGTCAGCGTTTCAGCCGTAAAGCAGGCGCTGGATCAAGCGCCCCAGTGCCGCGCCGTTTTTGTTCAGGGCAGCGAAAGCAGCACGGCGACGGTACATCCGGTGCGCGAGATTGCGGCGCTGGTGCGCGAGCGGCCGCAGTGTGTGATCTGTGTGGATGCGATTACCTGGATCGGCGCCCACGAAGTCCGCACCGATGACTGGGGGCTGGACCTCGTGGTGTGCGGCAGCCAGAAGGCACTGGCCATGCCGCCGGGCCTGGCCTTCGTGAGCATCAGCGAGAAGGCGGAAAGGCTGATGCAGGGAGTGAGTACGCCGCGCTACTACTTTGACTTCGCGCGCGAGGCCAAGGCCCAGAAGGAATTCCAGACGGCGTTCACGCCGGCCATCAGCCTGGTGGCTGCGCTGGCTGCGAGCCTTGCCTGGGTGCGGCAGATGGGTGTGGAGAACCTTTGGCGCAATGCTGCGGTACTGGCGTCGATGACGCGCGAGGCGATGAAGGCCATCGGGCTGGAGATTTTCTCGCAGGCGCCCTCGGACAGTGTGACGGCAGTCTGCGCGCCGGCGGCGCTGGGCAGCGGGAAAATCATCAAGCGCATGAAGGAGCGTCACGGAGCCATCATCGCCGACGGACAAGATGATTTAAAGAATCGTGTGTTCCGCTTGGCTCATCTCGGCTATTACGATTACATGGAGGCGCTGGGATTGATCGGCGCCCTGGAAGACGTACTCCTGGGGCTGGGGCACAGCTTCGAGTCAGGAAAGGCGCTGGCGGCAGCGCAGGCGCAATACCGCAAACTTACGGCCACACACTGAGAAGGCACACCGATGAGCGAGCAGACCAACATCTACATTGACGGCGAACTGGCGGGCACGATCAACGACTTGAAGCGTGACGACCCCTGGCACTACGGCATCCTAGTGCCGGGAGACGCGTTTGAGGAATTGAAGAAGTCGCTCGACGTGGCGCCCTACGCCAAAGACAGCCCCGGCGTGACGGAACTGGTCGCGCGCCAGGACACTGTCGAACGCGTGAGCTGGGGCGCCGACCTTGAGTCTTCGGCCATGATCGAGAAGCTCACCCTGGCCCAGTACGGCGAGGGCGAGCCCTGGGAGCTGGAATTCACCACGGCGCAGGATTCCGAGGCCGGGGCCGAGGCCGAGGAAGCGGCCAACGGCGCGAATTAGTTACGCGCGGGCATCGGGCGCGGCGGCAGGCTTCCTGCCGCCGCGCGCCTTTTGCTAACCTCGGCGCCGCGACTTCAGCGACAGGGGATGGTGCATGGCCTACCGCATTTTCGTTTCCGCCGCGCTGGACAGGGGCGGACTGGACCTGCTGCGGCGGCAGCCGCAGTTTGACGTGGCGGTCAGCGAGCCCCTCAACGGCGAGGCGCTGGTCAAGGCGCTGGCCGGCGCCGATGCCGTGATCGTGCGCAGCGAGAGCAAACTTACGCGCGAGGTGCTCGAGCACACCCGCGGCCTGCGCGTGATCGGGCGCGCGGGGTCAGGCGTGGACAACATTGACGTCGAGGCCGCCACCGCAAGCGGCATTGCCGTGCTCAACGCCCCCGGCGGCAACACGGTGACGGCCGCGGAGCACACCCTGGCCTTGATGTTTGCCCTGGCGCGCCACGTGCCGCAGGCCAACGCGCGCCTGGTGCAGGGCGTGTTCGACCGCAAGAGCTTCGTGGGCGTGGAGCTGGCCGGCAAAACGCTGGGCATCGTGGGCCTGGGCCAGATCGGCGCCGTCGTGGCCGAGCGCGCCCGCGGGCTGCACATGCAGGTGCTGGCCTTCGACCCCTTCGTGACTGAGGAGCGCGCCCGCGCCCTGGGCCTGAAGCTGGCCTCCCTCGACGAGGTCATTGCCGCGTCGGATTTCCTGACCGTGCACACGCCGCTGAACGAGAAAACCCGGGGCATCATCGGCCGTCGCGCCTTTGAGCTGGCCAAGCATGGCGTGCGCGTCATCAATTGCGCGCGGGGCGGGCTGATCGATGAAGCCGCGCTGCTCGACGCGCTGAACAGCGGCAAGTGCGCGGGCGCGGCCCTGGATGTCTTTGAGCAGGAGCCGCCGGCGAAAGATCACCCGCTGGTGCGCCACCCCCGCGTGGTGTGCACGCCGCACCTCGGGGCCAGCACCGTGGACGCGCAGGAGCACGTCGCGGAGATCATCTGCAAGGCCGTGAGCGACTATCTTCTGACCGGGGCGATCTCCGGGGCGGTCAACCTGCCCTCGCTGAGCGCCGAGCGCTTCGCCCAGATCAAGCCCTGGCTCACATTGGCGCGGCGCTTTGGCGAGGTGCTGGCGGCCACCTGCGAAAACGCCCTCGACCAGGTGGCGCTGAGCTACGACGGCGAGGTGGCCCGCTTCGAAACCGACATGCTCAGCCGCGCCCTGATGGCGGGCCTGCTTTCGCGTGAGACGGACAGCGCGAACATGATCAATGCCCTGGATGTCGCCAGGCGGCGCGGCATCTCCGTGACGGAGCAGCGCTGCGATACGCCGCGCGACTTTGCCAGCTCCATCAGTGTGCGCCTGGGGCAGGGGCAGGCCAGCCTTGAGGCCACGGCCACGCTGTACGGCAACAACGATCCGCGCATCGTTGCCTTTGGCGGCGTGCGTGTGGAGGCCCTGCTGGAGGGGCACATGCTGTGGCTGACCAACAACGACAAGCCGGGTGTGATCGGCCGCATCGGAACGCTGATCGGCGAGAGCGGGGTCAACATCGCGCGCTTTCACCTCGGGCGCGGCCAGTCGCGCGAGCGCGCCCTGGCCGTGGTGGCCGTGGACAGCGCGCCTTCGCCTGAACTGGTGGCCCGGCTGCGCGCGCTGCAGGATGTGAACAGCGTGCACGCCGTGGACCTGACGAGGGCCTGACATGACGACGACCATCATCCTGGTTCGGCACGGCGAAACCCAGTGGAACCGCGAGGGCCGCTATCAGGGCAAGCTGGACATTCCGCTCAACGACAACGGTCGCGAGCAGGCGCGGCGCCTGGCGCTGGGGCTGGCGGCCGTGGGGCTTGATGCCGCCTATGCTTCCCATCTGGCGCGGGCGCAGGAAACGGCGCGCATGGTGTGCGAGGAGCGCAAGCTCGAGGTGACGGCCTTGCCGGGGCTGGCCGAAATCAACCACGGCGACTGGGAGGGCAAGCTTGCCTCCGAGGTCGAGCAGACCTGGCCCAACGAGTTTGACGCCTGGAAGCACTGGCCGCACACGGTGCAGATGCCGGGGGGCGAGCGCCTTTCCGAGGTGCAGGCCCGCGCCGTGGCCGCGCTCACGGCCATCGCCGAGAAGCACGCGGGCCAGACCCTGCTGGTGGCGGCCCACGATGCCACCAACAAGACGCTGCTGTGCTGGGCCAGTGAGGCGCCGCTTTCCAGCTTCTGGCGCTTCAAGCAGGACCCGACAGCAGTCAATTGCCTCGAGGTCAGCCGCGTACGCGACCTCTGGGTGCCGCGCATCGTGCTGATGAACAGCGTGCAGCACACCGGCGCGCTGATTTCAGGCATCGTTCACAAGGCACTGTGAAAGCGCCAGCGCTTCAGGCATTGCCGCCCAGGCCCGGGCGCTTGGGCACGCCGGGGTTCCTGTACAGGCGGCGCGCCAGCGCGATCTGGCCTCCGTGCCATGAATCGTGGCGATTGATGGTGCGGATGAACGCGTCCACGCGCCCCGGATAGCCCGAAGACTCCGGCAACATGCGCGAAAGGTCTTCATCGTGCAGCGCGGCTATGGTGCTGCGCAGCCGCGAGTGCGCGATGCGCAGCTCGTGAAGCAGAATCGCCGCCGTGTGACGCTTGGGCTCGATGGTTTCGGGCACCTGAAGTCCCAGGTTCTCCTGAAGAATGCGCGCGTACATCTGCTTGCACACGCAGAGGTGGGCCATCTGCCAGAGGATGCTGCCCGCGGGCGGCATGTTGGCGTCTGCGGGGACCATGGCATAGCAGGGATGCTGAAATGCTGCTTCGCCGGCGCTCACGCCCTTGAGGGCGGCAAGCACCGAATCAAACATGTGTCCGAAGTTCTCGTCGCAGGCTGCAAGCAGTTGGGAGATTTCGGACATGGCGTTTCGGGGCTGTCCCCCGTGCGCAGCGCGAGCGACGGTTCCTTCTACACGGTGACGGCCTTCTGCTTCTTGGACTTGCCGGCTTTGGCGGCGGGCAGGAATGTGTCCGCCAGTTTCCTGCGGTCGTCGTCAAGCTTGCCGCTCTGGGCAAAGAAGTTGAAGGGGTTGTCCCAGACCACCGTCTGGATCTGCGCCTCGGAGAAGCCCGCGCGGCGCATTTCGCCCACGGTCTTGGGCACGTTGAGGGGGTCCGAAACCCCCCAGTCCGCGCTGGAGTTCACCATCATGCGCTCGACGCCGAAGCGCTTGAAGATGTTCGTGGCGCGCTCGGGGGAAAGCTTGGTCACGGGGTACACCGTGTGGCCCGCCCAGAAGCCGGCTTCCTTGGTGATGGGGATGGTCTCTTCGTTGTTGTGGTCGATCAGCAGCAAGTTGGGGTCGTTGCCCACTTCCTTGCAGATGTCGATCATGCGCCGCGTGCCCTTGAGCTTGTCTCTATGCGGGGTGTGCATGAGGACGGGCATTTTGAGCTTCTTGCCGAGTTCGAGTTGCCGGCGGAAGAACTCCTCTTCCTTGGGCGTGTGCGAATCGAGGCCTATTTCGCCGATGGCCACGCAAGTGGGATGCTTCAGCCACTGGGGCAAAATCGCCATCACGTCCTTGTTCACGCGGTCGTCGTTAGACTCTTTGGGGTTCAGGCCGATACAGCAGACGTGCTTGATGCCGAAGTCCGCCGCGCGCTTGACCTCATACTCCGTGATCTGCGCGAAGTAGTCGATGAACGATCCCACGTTGGTGCGCGGTTGGCCCAGCCAGAACTGGGGCTCGTTGACGTAGCAGACGCCCGCGGCGGCCATGCGTTCGTAGTCGTCGGTGACGCGGCTGATCATGTGGATGTGCGGCTCGAAGATGCGCATGGTATGCCTCGTGTGTGCGGCCCCTGTTCCGCCCCATAAACTAACGGGGGTTGCGGGAGAGGGATTGTAGATTTTGGCGTGGCGGGCGAAACCCCGACGAAAAGGGGGTGACGTGAGCCGTCACCCCCTTCGCGCGCAAGTGACAGGCCGCGGGCTACTTGCCCACCATCTTCACCTCGCCGTCAATGCTGGCCTCCGCGATGCGGTTGAGCAGGCCGGCCGTGACTTCACCAATGCCGATGCACTTGATCGTGCATTTGCGGAACAGGTTCAGCCGCCTCACGTCGTCGGGCAGGTAAGTGCCCTCGTAGCGGTAGCCGTAGGGGCCGGGGAAGCGCAGCACCGGCTGGTCCGCATGCTTGACGCGGCTTTCAGGGTCGCCGGTCTGATCGTCGGGGTCGCGCTTGTCCTGGATGGCCCAGTCGTCGTCCGTGGGATCGCCGTCCGAGAGGATGAAGATGGTGTCCGCGCCGTCAGAGAAGCCGACGGGGTCCACGTATTCATATTCCTTGCCCAGCCCGCCCTTGCGCACCTTGAAGGCGCGGTGGATGCCGCCGTGCAGGTTGGTGTTGCCCATGATCGTGCCGTGCTTGCGGTCCGTCGTGGGGGCGCCGGGCTTGATGGCGTCGAGCTCGCGGATGGTGGCCTGCACGTTCTGCGGCGTGGCCTGGACCAGGCCCTTGGTCGAGTTCATCAGCTTGGCCTCGGTCCCGAACACGATGACGCAGTAGGACTGCTCGGGAGTCAGGCCCCTGAGCGAGAGCTTGAGGTACTCGCGCGCCACATGGAAGCGGCAGGTGATCTTGTCCCAGGGCATTTCATCCTCGAGGTCCTTCTCCTTGGGCTTTTCCTCGGGCTTGGGGTCTTCCTTGGGCTGCGGGTCCTGCTTGCCGGGCTCGTCACCGCCGGTGATGGGGCCCTTGCGCGGCGGCGGCGGTTTCTTGATCTCCTCCTTTTCCTTCGCGCTGAAGGGCGTCATCATGGAGTCGGAGAGGTCGATGACGTAGGCAATGCGCGTCCCCGCGGCCTCCAGGCCCACGAACTTGGGCTTGGGCGGCTCGGCGTAGCGCCCGTCCTTACCCCCTTCACCGGCGGGCAGCGCCTTGCCGGGATTGAGCAGCATCCAGTGCCAGGGCTTGGCGTTGATGTAAAGCTTGTCGCCGCCCAGGGTCTCGCGCAGATAGCGGGCGAGCACCAGCTTGGTGCGCGGCGTCGTATCCTTGTCCTCGAGCAGGTCAATGAGCTTCATGGCCGGCTTGCGGAACTCTTCCGTGCCCAGCTTGAAAGCCTGGGACTGCAGGCAGCGGATCGCCGTCTCAGCCATGACGATGCGGTCAATGCCTTTGGTCTTCTTGACGCCCTCGGCCACGGTGTCGAGGAAGGGCAGCAGCTTGTCGCTGTTGTTCTGGGCCAGAGCTTCGAGGGCCGCCGCGCGCAGGAACAGGTCCTTGTGTTCGGTTGCCACCTTGTAGAGTTCGTCTTCTTTGCCGTTGCTGCCCTCGATGAGCATGGCGCGGTACCACAGCCAGGCCTCCTGGGCGGCGGGGTACTTCTCACGCCATTCCTTCCAGGTGGGCACCGAGGCCTCGTCGCTGAAGCTGTTGGCCGCGATGGAGGCAATCAGGTAATGCTCCTGATCGTTGGGGTCCCACTTCTTGGCGTAGCTGTCATAGAGAATCTTCAGCGCGCGGGGGTCCTGCGTCGCCGCCAGCTTGATGCGCCCTCTCGAACGCATCTGCAAGCTGGGACGCTTGATGTAGTCTTCGTACGCCACCTTCGCCGGGCCGTAGTCCGAGCTCTGCGAACTCGACGAGGTGCCCAGCAACAGCACCAGCGCGGCACTCACGGCCGCGCCCCCAAAGAGCCTCATGGAAATCATGTCATTCCCCTCGAGCCTGCCCCGACGGGCCTCCTCCATCGGGGCGCGGCTTCACCAGCCCAGTCCTATGTGAACGGTATTCTAACGTGGCAGGGTGCAAAAAGGCTCAACTTCGGGGCCGAATTCCCGGCCTGCCAGTTTCATGGCTGGTTCATCGTTTTGCCATGCCGCCGGCCTACCAGTCGCCTATGCCGTCAAGCAGCATGCCCAGGTCCGCCACCGTGCGCTCGTGGAGTCGCGCCATGAAGCGCGCGGCGGCGGGCTGGTCTTCGACGTCGCCCACCATCTCTGCCACACTGTGATGTTCGAGCTGGAGGTCTGCGATCAGCCGGTCCTGAGGTCGTAGGCGGTCAGGCGGCACGCGGTAGTAGCCCGCCACGAGTTGGGCTGCCTTGAGGGCGGGGTCTTCGGCATTCCAGGCAAAGGGGGCGCGGCGCAGCAAGGCCCGCCGCTTCATGCCGCCCATAAAGATGATGAAACCAAACATCAGGGCGGGCCCGATCAGCAGGGCCCCCAGCAGCAGGGCGTTGTCGAGCGTGAAGAAGGCGCCCATCACTTGCTTTTCTTGATGAAGACCCCGTTCCAATCAGCGGGGGGAGGATGGTCGATGAAATGCTCGCAGCGCTCAATGTAAAGAGCGCTGGGGTTATCTGCGTCTTTGTCGGGTTCGTTCTGAAGCGATGTCTTGAACCACTCCAGAGCTCCCTCGAACTGGCGCGCCCTGAACATCTCAACGCCGCGCTCGAAGTCCCGGCGCAGATCCTGGATGAACTGGGGCACGTCTTTGGGTCCCAGCAGCTCAAAGACCTCTGTGGGCCTGGTCTTGCCCTTGACCACGATGAGGTCGAGGCGCCTTGTGGTGAACTCGCCGCGGATGAGCTTTTCGGTGTTCTCGCCGATCATGATCCAGGAGCCGTACTCCTTATTCTGTCCCTCGAGGCGGCTGGCCAGGTTCACGGCATCGCCCATGACGGTGTAGGCAAAGCGCTTGCTCGAGCCCATGTTGCCCACGGTGACCAGCCCCGAGTTCAGGCCGGCGCGGGCGGAAAGCACCGTGCCGTCGGGCTTGATCAGTTGCGGCGCCGTGGCCCGCACGGCGTCTGCGAACAGGGGCTGCATGCGGGCCATTTCCACCTTGCAGGCCAGGGCGCCCTTGCAGGCGCGGACGGCGTGGTCTTCCATGTCGCGGGGCGCACCCCAGAAGCACATGAGGGCATCGCCGATGTACTTGTCGATCACTCCCCCGCTCTCCAGCATGATGTCCGTCATGCGTTCGAGGTAAATGTTCAGCAGCTCCACCAGGCGGTCGGGGTGCTCGGGGCCCAGGGTTTCAGTCAGGGTCGTGAAGCCGGCCACGTCGCTGAAGTAGATGGTCATGTGCCGGTTCTCGCCGCCGAGCTTGAGGGCGTCGGGCCGGGCAATCACATGCTCGACCAGCTCCGTGCCCATGTACTGCCGCGCGAAGGCCTCGCGTTGGGCTTTCTGGCGGCCCTCGGTCAATGCCTTGGCCAGAGAGCCCCCGGCAAAGCCAATGAACAGGGAAGCCAGGGGGCCGCTGACGTGAAACCAGTGCTGCATCGAAAAGGCCAGCCAGGCGGCCGCCCCGGCCAGCAGGGCCAGGGCCGCCAGGGCCAGCAGCGAGTGCAGGGTGCGCCGCGCATAGAGCGTCACACTCACACCGAGCAGCACCGCAAGCATGGCAAAGAGCCACACCTGCCAGCGGGGTTGCTCGTGCATGACGTCGCCCCGCAGCAGATTGTCCAGGGCGGTGGCGACAATCCAGGTGCCGGGGGTATTGGGGTCCAGGGGGGTAGCGTGGGCGTCGTAGAGGGCGGCAGCGCTTCCGGCCACGATCACGATCTTTCCCTTGACGAGTTCCGGGGGCTGGCCCAGCAGCAGGTCCAGGTCCTTTGAAGGCAGGGCCTGGAGTTCGCGCCGGGCCTCCTCAAGGGCCGCAGGCTCGGCCTTGCCCTCGGCCACTTCGCGCGTGAGGCGCTCAACGAGAGCCGCAAACTCCCGGCGCCTGGCATTGGCGTGCCGCGCGTCGTAGTCGCGCAGCATATCCCGCGCGCTCACGCTGGGGTAAAGCGCGAAGACCTCCTCGCGCCCGCCGCGTTCAAAGTAGGTCTCGGGAGCCAGGCGATAGCCGGGCGTGTCGCGGTAGTCCATGAAGTTGCGGTAGCGAAGCTGGATGCGGCCCTCGATGTCCAGCGCGACGCGGCAACCCAGGTAGCGCGCCTCATCGCCCTCAAATTCGATGGGGGCGTCTCGCAGGCCCAGGGCCAGATCGTGGCGTCGCGTCCCCGCCCGCAGGCCCTGATCGTCAACGGTCAAGCCCTCAAAGCGCCGCGCGAAATCGGCGCGCTTTGAAGCGTCCGTCTGGGCTTCGCGGGCGTGCGACAGCACAAACAGCCGGTAAGCTTCCAGGGCCAGGCTGCGGCAGGGCTGCTCGCCGACGTAGCCAAAGAGGTCCATGGCGCGCACGCGGCCGTCTACATCGGCAAAAACATTGACCACGCCCGCGCCCCCGATGCCCTGAACGTGTTCGCGCCGGGCCAGGGGCAGCAGTGAGCGCATATGGGCTTTGCGGGCTAAATCAGCGTCGCCGTTGACGGCATCTTCATAGCCGCGCACGTACTCCAGACGTTCATCGGCGCTGAGGGTGGGGGTGCGGGCCTCGGCCACGAAGTCGGGGATGCCGTCGAGCAGGCCGGCGATGGGCGTGGTGCCGGAGTTGTAGGGCGCAAAGCGCCGGCGCACGGTTGCGGGCAGGTTATCGCCCTTGAGGGCATAGGCGGCCAGCAGGCGGTCGCGCAACTCGGGCTTGCGCTGCGAAGACTCGGCCGTGATGGCCACGGCGACATCTTCGCGGGCCGAGGCCTCAAGGATGAAGAGGTCGTCTCCGGCGCGCTCAAAGGTCCAGACTTGCAGGGGCTTGCCGTCGACCGTGGCGTCAATCACCGGCTGGTTGGTGTTGGGACCGCTTTCGCTGAACACCAGGTCGAACACCACCACGCGCGCTCCGCCCTCTCGGCAGTAACGGATGATCTTGTTGTACACGCTGCGCGGCCAGGGCCAGGCATAGCGGTCGCTGCGGGCGGTGTCTTCGCTTTCCTGGCCAAAGCGACCGGAATCGCCGTAGGCCAGTGACGCGTCGTCAATGTTTACGATCAGGATGTCCGGGCTTCGCTGCGTGTTGCCTTCAAGCAGCCGCACCCGCGCGCTCTGCAGGGGCTTTTCAACATGTTCGATGGGCGCCTGGGCGCCGCCCAGCA
Organism: Planctomycetota bacterium; assembly: GCA_003576915.1. GTDB lineage: Bacteria > Planctomycetota > UBA8742 > UBA2392 > UBA2392 > UBA2392. The sequence goes on from QEVF01000008.1 coordinate 65,519, forward strand.
GCAGGCTTCCCGCCAGCAGGCCGCAGCACAGGCTGGTGATCAGGGCGACGCGCCGCTTGTGGCGCGGCTCGTGGGCGTGGCCGAAGTCGACTGTGGCCTTGCGCACGAGATTACGGGCGGACACCAGGGTGCTGCCCAGGCCCTTGAGCGCGCGATCGACTGTGTTTTCGCTGGCCATGCTCTCAGGCGTCCATGCGGGACTTCACGAAGGCGAGGGCGCCCTCACGGGTGCCTACTCTGCCTTCGAGCATTTCATCCTCAAGGGCGCTGAGCAGCTCGCGATAGCGCGGCCCGGGCGGCAGCCCCAGGGCCTTGAGATCGTCGCCGGAAAGCGGCAGTTTGGGCCAAAGGCTTTGCGGCCCCTGGGCGCGGAAGGCGGCCAGGCGCGTCAGGGCCAATCGCACCTGAGCTGGGTCGGCGCCCTGGTCAAGGCTGCGGGCGCGTGCCAGCTCAAGCCATTCATCGACGTGGGGCCTGCGCAGCAGGCGTTTGAGGGCGGCCTGACCGAGATGTTCCAGCCCCGCCAGTCGCGGGACGTCGCTGACAATGTCGCGCACGCGCGAGGCCAGCTCGTTGCTGCACTTGAGGCGGCGCAGCGTGGCGGCCGCCGCCTCTTCCCCGGCGTCGGCCAGCAGGGCGCTCCAGGCCAGGCTGAGGGAGGGATTGGCCAGGGCATCGAGGGTCATGAGCGCGCGCGCCAGCAGGTTGCGCGCGGGCCCCGGGCTTGCCCGGTCGGCCAGTGCCGCGACTTCAGGCAGCAACGCGTTGAGCAGGCCGGCCTCCTGCATCAGACGCAGGGCGCGCGAGCGGCCGGGGCTGGTGAGCATGCGGTGCAGTTCTTCGCGGATGCGTTCGGCGCTGCACACCACGACCTGGGGCGCCATGCGCTTGAGGGCGGCGAAGGTCGCGTCGTCGAGTTCGAAGTTCAGGGCGCAGGCAAAGCGAATGGCCCTGAGCAGGCGCAACTTGTCTTCCGCAAAGCGCACGGCGGGGTCGCCCACGGCCCGCACCAGCCTCGCCTTGAGGTCCTGCACGCCGTTGACATAGTCAATGACTTCGCCGCTCTCGGGGTCCAGGTACAGGGCGTTGATGGTGAAGTCGCGGCGCGCCGCGTCTTCCTGGGCGTCGGTGAAGCGCACGGAGTCGGGGTGGCGGCCATCGCTGTAGGGTCCGTCGTGGCGAAACGTGGCGACCTCGACCTGCACACCGTCCACCTCGCCCTGCACCGTAATCACGCCAAAGCTTTTGCCCACGGGGATGGATTTCTCGAAGGCGGCCTCGACTTCCTCGGGCCTGGCGTCCGTCGCCACGTCGTAGTCCTTTGGCGTTCGACCCAGCAGCAGGTCCCGCACGCAGCCGCCGGCCAGCCAGGCCACGTGGCCACGCGCCCGCAGCGTCTTGACCACGCGGCGCGCGAGGGCGGAAGCCGGAACATTGGGCAGATCGAGCTTCATGGCAGCCTGCCAAACCCGCCGGGCCCCTTGAGGCGCCACACCACGCGCCCCGTGATGTGGGCGGTGCTCACGGTGCCCAACCGGCGGCTGTCGTGGCTGGCGGGCGGATTGTCGCCCACGAAGAAGTAGCGTTCCTCGCCCACCACCATGCCCACCTCCAGATAGCCGCCATAGTGCAGGCTGGCGGCGCCTTCCAGGCCCGGCGGCGGGAACACCTGCTCGCCGTCGGCGTAGAGGCGGCCGTCCTTCACGCTCAGCGTCTGGCCCGGCGCGGCTGCCAGCCGCTTGATCATGGGCTGGTGGGGCTGGCCGGGGATTTCCACGACGTAAATTTCGCGGCCGGGCAGGGCGAAGTCGCGGGGGCTGCCCTTGAGGTCCACCAGCAGCACATCGCCGGGCAGCAGTGTGGGCACCATGCTCTCGCCCTCGACGCGCACGACTTTGAAGTTCACGGCCAGGGTCAGGGCCAGCACGGGCCCGCCCAGCAACGCTCCCGCCGGCGCCAGCAGCGGCAGTCGGCGGCCGGCCAGCGGCAACATGGCGGCCAGCATGCACCAGGCCAGCCAGCCCGGCATCAGGCCGGGTAGCGGCGGCCAGTAACGCAGCCATATCAGCAAGGCCGCCAGCACCCCGCAGGCCAGAGGCGCCGCCATGGCCGCGAGCACCGCGGTGAAGAACCCCGGACCAGACCTTGGCGTCTCGGCGGGCGCCTGTGCCTCGGGCGCCGCGGGCAGGTCCTTGCGCTCAATCTCGGACAGGGCGTGCTCGGCCACGGCCTTGTCAGTCGTGCGGCCCTTCTGAACTTTGCGCGTGGGTGCTTCGGCCATAACGACAGTATGCCTCCGGCTGGCGCATTGCGCCCTTGGTCGTTAGAGTTCGCGCCGCCTGCAAGGCAGGCAAACTACACGGCGCGGAAGGGCCCATGGACGAGCATACAGTCAGGCACGTGGCAAAGCTGGCGCGGCTGGAGCTGGACGAGGCCGAAATCAGGCGCATGGCGGGAGAACTGGCCAAGATCACCGGCTACATCGAGCAGTTGCGCGCCGTAAACGTCGAGCACGTCGCCCCCACGGTCCATCCTTTTTTTGACCTCAACGCCTGGCGCGAGGACGAAGTGAAGCCGTCCTTCAGCCGCGCCGAGGCCGTGAGCAACGCCCCCGAGCAGGAAGAGGGGTTCTTCAGGGTACCGCCCGTCATCGAGTAGCCTATGCCAGCGATCAAGGACAGTTTTGAGCTGACCAAGCGCTTTGCCGCGGGCGAGAGCAGCGCCGAGGCCACGCTGCAGGCCGCCCTGCGCGTCATTGACGCGCGGGAGCCCAAGGTCGGCGCGTTCCTGCACCTTGATCGAGACGGCGCCCTGGCCCAGGCCCGCGACCTCGACGCGCGCCGCAAGCAGGGCCAGAAGTTGGGCCCCCTGGCAGCCGTGCCCATAGCCGTCAAGGACAACATTCATGTCGCGGGCCACGCCACCACCTGCGCCAGCCGCATGCTCGATGGCTTCAAGGCCCCCTATGACGCCACGGTCACGGCGCGCCTGAAGGCCGCGGGCGCCATCATTCTGGGCAAGACCAACCTCGACGAGTTCGCCATGGGCAGTTCGTGCGAGAACTCCGCCCTCAAGCAGACCCGCAACCCCTTTGACCTCGAGCGGGTGCCCGGCGGCAGTTCCGGCGGCAGCGCAGCCGCGGTAGCCGCGCGCATGGCACTCATGGCCCTTGGCAGCGACACGGGCGGCAGCATACGCGAGCCCGCGAGTTTCTGCGGTGTGGTGGGGCTCAAGCCCAGCTATGGGCGGGTTTCGCGCTACGGGCTGGTGGCCTTTGCCTCAAGCCTGGACCAGATTGGCCCCTTCACGCTGTCCGTGCGTGACGCGGCTTTGAGCCTCTCGGTCATGGCGGGCGCAGACCCCCTGGATGCCACGTCCAGCAGCGAGCCCGTGCCGGATTATCTGTCGGCCCTGCGCGCGGACCTCAGGGGAATGCGGGTGGGGGTGGTGCGAGCCTACTTCGACGAGTGCCCCAACCAAGACGTGGCTGACCGCTGCCGGCAGGCCGTGGAGCGCATGAAAGCCCTGGGCGCCGAGATCGTGGAGATCGAGCTGCCCCGCGCCAAAGACGGCCTTGCCGTTTATTACGTGGTGGCCAGCGCCGAAGCTTCGAGCAACCTTTCGCGCTTTGACGGCGTGCGCTACGGCCTGCGTGAGAAGACGCCAAGCGCCATCCAGAACTACTTTGCCACGCGCGGGCGCGGCTTTGGGCCCGAGGTCAAGCGCCGCATCATGTTGGGCACCTACGCGCTGTCGGCCGGCGCCTATGAAGAGTTTTACGGTCGCGCCAGCAGGGTGCGCACGCTGATGGTCAATGACTTCAAGGCGGCGTTTGCGCGCTGCGATGTGATTGCTTCTCCCACGGCGCCGTTCACGGCCTTCAGGGCCGGCGAAAAGTCTGATCCCCTGAGCATGTACCTGTGCGACATCTACACGATTCCGGCAAACCTCGCGGGGCTGTGCGCACTGTCCATGCCCGTGGGTGCTGATGCCCGGGGCCTGCCCGTGGGCCTGCAGCTTCAGTGCGCCCCCTATGCGGAGACCACGCTGTTCGGCGCAGCCAGCGCCCTGGAGTCGGACCTCAATTTGAACCTCGCGCCGACGCTTTGACGCAGAGGGCCAGCCAGCTCTGCTCGAGCTCGGCGTGGCCGGCGCTTCTGGCCTCGCCGTGGCGCGCAGGCATGGCAATGACATCCACGGCGCCCAAGAGCGCGCGGTGGCGCCGGAAGATTTCCCGCAGCCGGCGCTTGAACAGGTTGCGCTTGACCGCGTTGCCGAAGGCCGTACTCACGACCAGCCCCAGGCGCGGCTGCCCGGCTTGATTGGGCGCAAAGAACAGCGTCAGGCGCCGGTCGCCCACGCTTTGTTTGCGGGCAAACACGGCGTCAAACTGCGCGCGCGAAAGGAGCTTGTCGGATTTCGTGAATCGCCCGGTGCCGGCCATGTCGCCGGGCAGGATAGCATGGCCGGCGTCCAAGGCCCCTGACCCCTGTGGCGCGAGCTGTTACATTGCCTTACGTGTTCTCCGAGCCCGCCAGCGCCGCTTCCCCTGCCGTCCGCGGACGATTTGCCGAAGTGGCCCTGCCCACGCCTGTGGACCGGCTCTTTGATTATCTCGTGCCCGAGCCCCTGGCAGCCCGCGCCCAGGTTGGGCATCGCGTGATGGTGGCCTTCGGGCGCCGCGAATTGCAGGGCTTCGTCGTCGGCCTCAAGGACGAATCCCACCTGCTGCGTCAGCAGATCAAGGAGATTCTGGCCGCGCCCGATGACGAGCCCCTGGTCGGCCCCGGCATGCTGCACCTCACGCGCTGGATGGCCGAGTACTACGCCTGCTCGTGGGGCGAGGCCCTGCAGGCCGTGCTTCCAGCCGTCGTGCGCACGGGCCGCGCGAGGCGCATGCTCACGCGCGTGAGCCTGGCGCGCTCGCGCGAGGAAGCTTTGGCCCGCGTGCAGGAACTGGAAGCCGCCAGGCCGCCCCGCAGGCCCCCGGGCGAAACCGGCCCCGGGCCGGATTCGCGCCTGGCGCGCTATGCCAAGATCCTGCGCACGCTGGCGACGTTCGATGAGCCCTTCACGCCCGGCGCCCTGGCGGCGAAGCTGGGCTTCTCGCTGGCGCCGTTCAACACGCTGCGCAAGCAGGGCTGGTTGAAGTACGAAAAAGTGCCCGTCGATGCCGCCTTGGCCGGCGCGCTGGGCGGCGGCGAAGAAACCCCGCCCGCCACGCTGACGCCCGACCAGCGCCAGGCGCTGGACGCGCTCTGCGCCAGCCTTGACCGCGACGAGTTCAAGACCTTCCTGCTCTTCGGCATCACGGGCAGCGGCAAGACGGAGGTCTACATCCGCGCCATCGCCCGCGCGCTCGAGCACGGCAAGAGCGCCATTGTGCTGGTGCCGGAGATTGCGCTTACGCCCCAGACCGTGCGGCGCTTTACGCGGCGTTTTGAGCAGGTCACGTTCCTGCATTCCTCCATGACTGACGCCGAGCGCCGCGAAGCCTGGGCCCGCATCAAGGGCGGGGTTTCGCGGCTGGTCGTGGGCCCGCGCAGCGCGCTGTTTGCGCCGGTGAAGGACCTGGGCCTGATTGTCGTCGATGAGGAGCACGAGCACACCTACAAGCAGGACAGCACGCCGCGCTACCATGCCCGCGACACCGCCATCATGCGCGCCAAGCTCGAGCATGCCGTCGTGCTGCTGGGCTCGGCGACGCCCAGCCTCGAGAGCTGGCACAACGCGCAGGGCGGCAAGTACCGGTTGCTGGAGTTGACTTCACGGCCCGCGGCGCAGGGCCGGCCGGCGCCCCTGCCGCCGCCGGATGATCCGGACACGCGGCACATCGGGCCTGCGGCGCGCGGCGAGCTGCACGTTCCGCCGGCGGGGCTGGGGTTGCCCAGCGTCGAGATCATTGATATGGCGCGCGAGTGCCACGAGCAGCACGCGCTTGCCTGGTTCTCGCGGCGCCTGCGGGGCGCCTGCGCCCAGGCCCTGGAGCGCGGCGAGCAGGTCATGCTCTTTCTCAATCGCCGCGGCTATCACACGCTGCTGACCTGCCAGGCCTGCGGGCAGGCCGTGAGCTGCCCGAACTGCTCGACGCATATGAGTTTTCATCGCAAGCTCAACAAGGCGGTATGTCACTATTGCCTGGAAACGCGGGAGCTTCCGCGCCAGTGCCCGGCCTGCGACCTCGGCCCCGTGAAGCAGATGGGCATGGGCACCGAGAAACTCGAGGAGGAACTCAAAGTCATATTCGCCGGCCATGCCGTGGCCCGCATGGACAGCGACGCCATGAAGTCACGTGAAGACTATGAATCGACGCTGGAGGCCTTCCGGCACGGCGAAACCCAGGTGCTGGTCGGCACGCAGATGATTGCCAAGGGGCTGGACTTCCCCAACGTCACGGTGGTGGGGGTCATCTCCGCCGATGTGGGCATGAACCTTGGAGACTTCCGCAGCTTCGAGCGGGCCTTTCAGCTCATCACGCAGGTTTCGGGCCGCGCGGGCCGGGGCGACAAACCCGGCCTCGTCATCGTGCAGACCTTCAAGCCCGAGCACCCGGCCATCGTGGCGGCTGCGCGCCAGGACTACCGGGCGTTTGCCGCCTGGGAAAGCGAGCATCGCCGGCTCAGCCTCTACCCGCCCTTTGCGCGCATCGTGCTGGTCACCGTCGAGGGCCGCGTCAAGGCCCGCGCCCAGGAGCTGGCGGGCAAGGCGGCATCCACCGTTCAGGATTTTGCGCGGCAGTTCAGGGGCGCCATCCACGACGTCAGCGAGCCCTTTGAGGCGCCCATGGCGATGTTGCGGGGCCGCCACCGGTTCCAGGTGATGATCAAGGCGCGGGGCTTCAGGGAACTGTCGGCGGTGGTCGAACGCCTCAAGCCGCTGGTGAAGGTGCAGGAGAATCTGCGCATGTCCATTGATGTCGACGCCATGGACATGATGTAGCAGGCCGCTGAAAAGCCGCTTGAAATGAAGGTCGGGCCAGATTCACTTTGGCCCGACAGAGCTGAAAAAGTGGCCGGATGCCACCTTTTCAGCAGCCTGGTAGGGAGGCGCCGGCTGGCTGGTGCGGACGGTGGGATTTGAACCCACACACCTTGCGGTACAAGATCCTAAGTCTTGCGCGTCTGCCAGTTCCGCCACGTCCGCGTTCCTGAATTGTGCCAAGCGAGACGGCGCGGGCAACCACCGGTCACCCGCGCCGCGGTCACAAGCCGGAGTGAAGTCCAGCAGCCTGCTAGAACTCCTCTTCCGATTCGTCCGACGGGCCGTCTTCCCGGCGCCGATCCTTGCGCTCCTCGCGCCGCTCCTGCCGGCGCTCTGCGGGCTTTGGGGGGTCCTTGGGCGCTTCGGCCTTGGGCTGGGCCACGGGCTTTCCGTTGCGGTCGAAGGCCGGGGTGTACTCCACGCTGTCAGGGTCCAGCTTGGCCGTACCGAGCGTCACACGCATCTGGCAAAGGGCGCAGCCATCGCTGTAGCGACCCATGAAGCGCTGCTTTTCAGTGTCGCCCAGCGCGTAGTCGCGGTGCTTTCCGTGGAAGGCCGTGTCGGTCAGGGCGTCAAAAAGCTTCCAGTAACCAAACCAGTCAAAGGCGTCCTGGCCCGCGTTGCGCAGCGCACCCGGGGTCTGATGTGTGGCGATCATCTTGGGCGAGCCATGCACGCAGGAGCGAACTTCGATCAGATTCTTGTTCTCGGCCGACACGCCCGTGGCGCCCGCGAAGATCTTCATGGCGCAATAGCTGCCCACGGTCTGGTCGCTGTCGCCGTAAACGCAAAGCAGGTGGGTCTCGCGCGGAATCTTCGAGAAGTCCGCCAGATTGATCATGCCGTTGTCGCGCTGGTTCGCCGTCGAGTAGCCAAAGGCGCGCCCGGGCTGAACCGGCATGGCCGCCAGGGGCTTGGGCAGCCCCAGTTCTTCCCATTGCGCCGCCAGGTTGCCTGTCGTCATGCCACCCGCGGAATGTCCCACGATGGCAAACTTCTCCTTCAGGGGCTGCACCCGCGACTTGTCGGCCTCCAGGTGCTCCATGGCCAGCTTGAACGACTCCGCGCAGTTGGGCGCGTAATTGTCCGTCGGCTCCAGCGCCGTTTCCTGATAGATGGGGAACAGCACAATGTTGCCCCGCATGACCAGGTGCTCAATCCAGCCGATGTAGGTGCGCTCGGGGTCCGTGGCACCAAAGCCATGCACCAGCATGATGACGGGCGCCTGTTTGGGGGCGGGCTCGGCGGGGGTGTAGAGCCAGTACTTCTTGGCCCCCTTGCCGCCCGTGACCATCTCCACCTTCTTGTGGCCGTACTCCGCGCCGCCGGGGCCGCTCTTGGGCTGTTCCGCCGGAGGCTTGGCCTCGGGGTTGGGCGAGACCGGTCTGGCATCGTCGTTTCCGGGTTTGGCGTCCTGGGCAAGATGCCGGGGAGCCATCGCCGCCATCAGGCACAGGCCCAAAACGAAAAGCAGCTTCTTCATGGATTGCTCCGGAGTCATTCACGCTCACTCTATGCTTAGTGACGCCAATTGGCCATTCCTCACGCGGCCAGGGCACCCGGCCGCCCCGCCAACCGCTCCGCCGCCTCCTCGAGCAGGCGCTGTTTCTCCGTGTCCGTAAAAGTGCCGGTCACGATCCGTACCACCTCGGCCACGAAGGCCGGGTTCATGGCCTCCTTGCCGCGTCGGCGCACGTACTCGCGGATTTCGGCCAGACTCACGCGCCCGTTTCTGTCGGCGTCGAGGGCGCCGGACTTCAGGTCCTCCAGCAGCCCCACCACCAGCGCCATGCCGCCGCTGAAGGCCGCCGTCTTGGCCCGCTCAGCGCTGACGCGGCGGCGGCCGCGCAGGGCGGCATAGGCAGCGGCCAGCAGGCCCAACCCCGCGCCCAGGGCGCCGCCCCAGGGTCCGCCCAGAGCGGCGGCTCCCTGCATCAGGGCGCTGGCCCCTTCGCCGGGGCCGGCATGGAAGGCGGGTTCGTGGGGCCGGCCCTCGCTGTCGTGGGATTCAGTGGTCAGGCGGCCATCTGCCGTGACGAACAGGTCATGCCCCTGCGCGTCGCGCATGCGCCCCAGAAGCAGGGCGTCAAGGGCGGCACAACCGCTGAGCAGCAGAGCCAGGACCAGCAACAGGGATGCGTACTTCATGGGTTTCTCCGGTTCAAGGGCGCCTGGTTGGAGCGCCAGTGCTGTTTCAGAAGTTCGATGTCGCGAGCGTGGCTGGCGTTCTGGCGCACCAGCAGGCGCACCACGACCCCCAGCCGCTGCACGGTGTTGTTGAGGCGAAGACCTACGCTGATGAGTCCGATGCCGATGGCGCCCAGCCAGGTGGCCAGCACTGAAACAACGACCGTTTGAAGTGTCTGGTCCATGCTCCCTCCTAACAGGCTGCTGAAATGGTGGGTTCCGGCCACTTTTTCAGCCGCTTGAAATGCGCAAGCCACCCACGGCTTGCGTCCGCAGGCCGTGTTTCAGCGGCCTGCTATGTGGGCGTGCCCCAAACCACGATGTGATAGGTCGTGCCGTTGGCGTTGCGCGAGCCGTGTGTGGTGTTGATGGTCAACACCTGGTTTGAGCCTGCGGCGGGCGCGCTCAGGGAGTCCTCCGTGTAACCCGTAGCGTTTGCCAGGTCGTTGTGCGTGACGGAGCCCGTGGCGCCCAGCGGCAGATAGAGCGGCACGTTGGCCGAGGCGCCCGTGGCCATCTTCATGATCAGTATTGCGTGCGCCCGGTTGATGCCCGTCAGCGTCACCGTCTTGCCGCTGGTACCGCTGCCCGTGTAGCTGACCGTCCGGCAGATAAGAACCTGGCCGGTGGGGTCCAGGTCATCAAGGTTGACGTACTTGGCGATGTTCGAGGCATCGAGAGCCAGCACCTTGAAGTCGCGGGTTGCGCTTGTGGCTTGGGCCAGGTGCTGCATTCCGTTCATGAACGCCTGGGGCGTAATGGAATCCGTGGCCGCGCCGCTGTTGTCGTACAGGGGCAGCTTGTCGTTGGCCGGGTCCAATGCGGTTTCGGCGGTCAGGGACCCAATTAGGTTTAGGGCCTGCTGGAAGGTCGCTGCACCCGCCTGCGAGGCGTGGGAAGCCACCTCAAAGGGGAAGCGGTCAGCCAGCGCGGGGGTACGGTTCGTGGCGGCGCTGACGATATTGTTGATGGCCCCATCGGCATCAGAGGCGCCCGTTCCGCCATCCGCGATGGCAACATCCGTGCCGCCGGAGCGGTACACGGATGCGGGGGCGAAGCCAGCGTCCTCAAGGTTGCCCGCGCCATCGCTCTTGACCAGGTTGCCGGGCACGTAAATGCCCGTGATGCTCGCGGTGCCCGCGCCGATGTTGCTGCGCGCCGTGGCCGCGTTCGTCACCTCGCTCAAGTTGTTCGAGCCCAGCATCACCCGGTTGGCGCCATGCTTCAGGACGTTGCTGGCGGTAGAGTCCAGCCAGAGCGTGTTCGCTGCTGTGCCGCCGGGGTTGGCTGCAACCGGTGTCAGTTCAAGGCCCGTGGGGTCAATCAGCCCATCCACCGTCAGTTTCCCGGCAATGGTGGCGCCGCCTGCTTCGAGGATGCCCGTCGTCTTCAGCACCCCCGGTGCAGGCGAGAAAAGCAGGGTGTCGGGCCCCAGTGCGACCGCGCCTTCAAGGCCCCCCGCGAGTCGAAGGGCGCCGCTCTCACCATAATCAGCCTCGCCGGGCCCCAGACGCAGATGCCCCTGCACCGCAAGGCCGCGCGAGGTGTCAACCTGCGGCTGGCCTGCCGCGTCGAGCGCCTGGAGGCGCAGGTCCAGTGCCGGAGTCTGCTGCAATTGCCAGCCGCTGTGGACGCGTCCGCGTGCTGGGCCTGCCAGGCCAGGCAGGCCGAAGGCAAGGCTCACCTCAGGGTGCAATGTGAAGAAGTGGTCCCTGCGGCCGCTGTCGTCCTGCGCTTGCGCCAGGTTGCGCCACGGCGCCAGCACAAGAGCGCCGCCGCCCAGCGCCACCCGTGGCACGCCGGCATCCTCACCGGCCCAGCCTGTGCTTTTGAGGGCCGGGCCCGGATACTCAACTTCGCCGACGGATTCCGGGTGCGATGGCGGCGGAACCCAGTCAAATGAAGGCGCCCATACTTCGTTATCGCCCACCATGGGTTGAACGGACGGGTAGGGCAGACACACCGCCGCGGGCGGGTCCTTGACGGGGGGCTCATCCAAGGGTGGCGGCGGCGGAGGCTCCACGGGGGGCTGCCAGGTGGGAGGCACCGTCGGCGAAAAGGGCAGCCGGTATTGAATGCGCCACAATCCCTCCTTTATCTGACTATTCCAGGGATGCCGGCCATCAAAATCATATTTGATCTGCGCTTCGTAGGGAGGCCAGGGCGGCACGCCGCCCTCGAAGCGCTGTGACACGAAGGCCAGTGGCGCATCAAAGACTTCGCTTCCCGGCACTTTGAAATACGCCTGGGTGCTCAGGTGACCACTGGCCTCGGTATACAGCCCGTCGTCGGACAGCGCCTCGCCGAAGCGATGCTTCGTGCATTGCCTCGCGTCGGCCAGCAGCGGGCCCCCCTGGCTCCGGGCGCTCAACCGCCCCAGGGATCGACCGTCGCCCTCGGCAAAGAGGCCGCGACCGTTGCGCGCCTTCGCCGCGGTGGGCTCATCGCGGAAGTTCAGGACCGGAACCCAGCCCGGGGGCCCGTGCGGGGGGCCGCCGGCTCCCTCCCGCTGGTGGGAGGGGCTGAAGGCCAGCACACTCAGAAAGTGCAACGGACCCGCGCGGCGGCGGCTGAGCCGATCACCCTCCAGATCTGATATGAGGTTTGAAGCCGCCGGGAGGAGCGTGCCGCGCGAGTCACTGACCAGGGGGCCGCAGTCGGCGAGGCGCAGTTCGCCGTCGAGACTGACCAGGAGCCCGCGCATGCCGCGCGGAGTGCTGCCGCGCGTCAGGTTCAACGCCTGCGGTTCGAGTTCGTCATGGCGTATGTCGGGGCCATCCTGGGCCAGAATGCGAACGCGACCTTCGGCCGTGGCCTCGACGCCGGCGACGAAGAACCAGCGTCCCGCGCGGCCGGGGTCAAGGCTGGCGACATGAAAGGGGTGTGCCAGGGGGCCCAGATTGGCGAGTTCCAGCGCTCCCGTTCGCAGGTCGCGTCGGGTGGCCTCAACGGCCAGGTAGGATTCACTTTCCGGCGTTTCGCCGCCGCAGCGCAGTATCAGGGGCCCGGCGCGGTAGGCGTTCTGGGGCGCGTGCAGCCCACTGGGCAGCGGCGCCACGGCCCGCCCGGCATCCGGCATTCCTGGCGCGGTGCCGGGAGGGGCGGGCAGCACGCCGGGTGCCAGGGTCACGCCCGTGGTCAGCCCCTGGGGCCCTGCCACGATCTCAACTTCAGAAATAGTCATATTCGGTTGCGTCGCCAGCAGGCCGGCGAAGAGGTACTCTGAAGTTTCGGCCGGAACCTGCGCCGCCAGCAGTGCTTCGGCGGCGTCCTTCAGCGTCGATTCATTGAGGAGTCGGCCCTCGGTGCTGTACAGCGCCACGAGATGGGGTGCGCTCAGGGGGCGAGTGCCACGCCCCAGGGTGAACGGGGGCCGGCGGTTTGCTGCCGCAATGGTCAGGCGCATCAGGGGTGCGCCCGTCAGGGTTCGATCCTGGCGCGTGGGGTCGTGGGGGCCGCCAGCGGCGTCGCTGAGCAGGTAGGGGGGCTCCTGCAGCAGCACAATGCCGCGTTCACAATCACATTCCCAGCCTGCGGGTTCCTCAGCCCAGCCGGAATCGGAGTATAGGGCCTCCCGGAAGTCCGTGGGCCCGCTTGAGAGAGGCCTTGAGCGGCGCGTCTGCAGGCCGGCCGGTTCAAAGCAGCCCGCCCTTGTGCCTCCGACGGGAATCCACGGCAGATGAAGGTGAGCGTGGACGGAACGGAAGGCCTTGAAGGCGTAGCGGTTGAGCAACGCCAGCCGGAAAGCTCCCCGGCTGCTGCTGCTTCCCAGCAGGCGCTCAAAGCCGGCGTCGCTGAGGCAGGCCTGCCGCGCCAGAGTTTCGCTGATGCCCCACGCGGCCAGGGCATCCTGCAGGGGATAAAACTCTCCGGGGTCAAAGCCGGGGCTGCCGTCCCCGGGAACGACGGCTTGCCAATCTGAGACTTCCTGCAGCTCGAGCGACGGTCCGCCCACCACGCCGTCAAAGTCAGAACTGCCTGCCGCCCGTTGGCGCATCAATCGCGCCGCGTCGGGCTCAAATCCAGCCTTGGCGCCGGCCTCGAGGCTGCCGTCGTCTCTGACGAGCAGCGTCAGACCGCAGGCTTCAAGGCAGCGAGCGACGGCCTCATGGAGTTTGGTGCCGGCAGGCACGGGCACATTCACTATGGCCGAAGACGGTACCGCCAGCGGCGGGGCCTCCACGCCCGCGGCGGCAAACAATCGCTCCATGAGCGCGGACAAGGTCCAGGGTCGGCCATGATCCAGGCTGCTGGCTTCATGCACACTGCCGTCACCACGGGGGGTGTTGAAGCTCTGCCGCACCTCATGGCGCGACCACCGCGCACGCAGATCCTCGCCGCGCACCTCGTACAGGCCCCGGCCGAGTTCCGCCACGCTGGCGACGCTGAATTGTGAGAATTCGCGCCGGAGGCCCCCTTCTTCGAGGACCAGGCGAATGCTCTCACCGGCGCGCGGCGCGGCCGAAGTCGGCAACACGGCGGCGAATTCCGAGGGCCGGGCACCGCGCCGCAGCCTCACGCTGAGATTGAGCAGCGGCTGCTGATTGAGGGTGGCGGTGATCGGATTCATGGACGGGTCTCGCCGGGCAGTGAAACCTGGAAAAGGGGGCGCATCACATAGCGCCAGCGCAGACCTGGCAAATCGGTCCCGGCGTGGCGCTCCACACGTTGCTCAACCAGGGCCTGGGGCAGCAGGGGCGGCGGCAGGGGCGCATCGTGGCCGGCCTGACCCTCCTGGACGATTTCCTGCAGGGGCGCGCCGGTTTCCTGCCGCCACGGCGGGGCGCCGGGCGCAAGCAGGGGCAGGTCTACGATGCGTCGGGTCGTCAAAGTAATAATCGTTTCCTGAGCCGCCGGGGTGGGCGTTGCGGAGTCCGTGGATGTTCCGAGGCGGGCCAGAAACTGGAGTCTGAAGATGCGCTGGGGGTGGGCGTTTGCGTCATCGCCGGCATTGAGAAGCAGGCGCTCCAGGGCTGGACCATCGGCGCAGGCCGCCAGGGGCAGGCGGCGCAGCACATTGGCGCCCTCACGGACTTCCAGGCTGCCCTGGCCGGCGAGAGCCCCCTCAAGCAGGGTGGCGCCGCGCTCTGCGGTGGCGGGTGTGGCGCCTGATACTTCGATTCGCGCCTGCCACCGCTCAAGCATCGCCTCGCCCTCGGCCTGTCTCGATATCTCCAGGGCTGCCAGGCCCCCCAGCAGGCGGCCGCCAAAGTGCAGGGTCAGCATGGTTACTCCGCGAGGCTGTCGTTCACCGTCGGGGTGTCGGACGAGGGCAGGGCCGTGTGCAGGCGGTCCCGGAACAGGCGCTGGAAGGCCCCGGCATCATCACTGAGCGTTACGATCTCAAAGCGGTCTGCCATAGGCGCGCAGAGCGGCGGCCGCGAACCCTGAAACAGCGCCAACTGCAACCCGGCGTGGGCCATCTCCACGGCGGGGGCCAGGGAGACGCCATCGAGCAGCACCACGCCGCTGAAGTCGGCGCTGCAGCGCACACGCACTTTGACTTTGCCGGGGTGGGCCTGGCGCGGCAGGTACTCAAAGCCGCCCAGGTGCAACCATTGGCCCGTGGGGGTGCTGCCGCTGATGATGTGCGTGAGTGACGACGGAGAACCGTCCACGAGCAGATCCAGCATGACACTGCCGGCACTGAGGGAACTTACATAGGCCCAGGTTCCCAGGGCCCAGAAGCGACCTACGGCCAGAGGCGGCTGGCGCTGCGCCAGGTCCTGCACGAGCTCGGCCGCCGTGGCGCCGTTGCCGCTGATTTTCAGCGCACCTCCGCCGAACAGAAACTGCGTGGTGTCCCGGGAGAGTATGGCGGCGCCCGACAGGGCCTCCCAGTGCGTGAAAGACCCGGAATCATAGTCTGCAAAGGCGCCGTCGATAATCACATTGCGGCGATCCGTCGCCGCGCCCACCGTGACGGGAATGACCCACAACGGCTGGGCCGCGCCGTGTTCCGGCGTGGCGCGGAACTCTTCGCCGCCCTCGGCCACTCGGTGCTGCACGGCATCCTTGACGCACTCGACGCTGATGGATTGGGAGCGTGCCCGCTCGTTGGGTTGCACCGTTTCCGAGGGGTCCACGGACATCAGCGCCGCGTAACAGCGCGCATTGCCTGCATTCTGCGGCGCGGCCGTAACGCTGGCGACGTTGACACTGGAGCGCCGGACAGTTTCACCGGCGGCATCCATGGCTCGGGCCAGGGCTGCCAGCACGACTTGGGGCGAGGCGCCGCGGACGCCCAGCTCCGCAGCCAGGGGACCGCGAATCCAGGTTTCGAGGTGGCCCTGCAGGCGCGCGGCCCACCCTTCCACGCCGCGCGCGGCTTCATGAAACAGCGACAGGGTCTCGAGCATGTCGCGTTCCGGCGGGCTGTCGTTCAGGACGGCGATGAACTCCTCGCGCAGGCGATCGAGCGAGCGGAAGGATTCGCCTCCGCCGCTGAACAGCAGGCCGCGCCGGGCCAGATTCTCAAATTGAGTGAACGCGCGGGCATAGACTCCGAACACTTCGAACAGTGCGTTGAAATCCGGCATGGATTCTCCCAGCGCTCAGGCGCGCTTGACGTGATGCGAAAACGGAAACCACGGGCGGCCCTCAACGCTCAGGCGAAGGGCGGCCAGGGCCGAGGCAGCCTGCCGGCGATACTTCTCCGCCAGATACGCAGCGGGTTCGCCCTGCCGGTGGGTGAGGAAGTCGTAGATGAAGGCCATGGCGTAGTGCGCGGCTACGTCCGCCAGCGGCTGCAGCGAGTCAAGGCGATCTGGGCCCTGGCGGGCTTGCAGCAGGCAATCGAGCGTGCGCTTGGCCGAGGCGCAGGGCAGGTCAAATCCCGGCTCGCCCGCAAAGCGCCCGGCGGACAGAAAGCCGGCGATGCCGGCCTGAAGCGCCGCAAGGTCATCGCCGCAGGCATAGAACAGGTCCAGTTCGCCCTTTCCGGCAGAAGGCGCGTCCAGGCGCACGCGGCCGCTCAGCCCGCTGTGGTTGAGCGCTTCGAGAACCAGCAGGCCCCTCCCGCCCGGCAGGGTGCCGCCGGCCACGGCTGCCGTGCGGGCGGCGTCAGAATAGAGGCTTATCGCGGCATCGCCCTCCGAGACAACGACCGTCGAGTAGAGCCGGCCGTGATCGGTGTTGGCGCGGTTGGCGCCGGAAAAGCGCCACGCGGATGTACCCGCCAGTCCGCGAATTGTCACATAGTCGAGCATGGGATCGTTCCCCGGCAGGCGGGCGGGGGCGCCCGTGCGCCCCCGCCTGCCGCGGTCAGGCCGTGGCAAGGTTGGTGATCACGCCGTGGCCGCCGTCGCCGGCGTTGAGCACCTCCAGCGTGTATTCGCCGATGATCTGCGCTTTGCGGAAGTCGCCGCTCTCGGCCAGGGGCTTGACGAAGAAGCTGCGGCCCTGAAGCGGCAGCACCTGAATCTTGTCGAGGTCCAGCAGAAACACTTTGTCCGCCGGCACCCAGCGCGAAAGCACCACACGCTGCGCGCCAAAGTCGCTTTCGTAGACATCGACGACACTCTTGAGCACGGTGCTCTCGGCCTCATAGCGCCGCGCGCTCTGGATGAAGCCTGAAATGCGGCGCTTCTGGAAGCCGCCGCAGACAATGGCTCCGGGGCGGCCTCCCTTTTCCCAGCAGGCGCGCAGGGCGCTGTTGAGCGTTGCCTCGTCCAGCGCGGCAGCGGCAGCGTCATGGACTACGGCCTCGGCGCCGGAAATGAACTGGAGCAGCCCGCCCATGGTGCGGCGAGCCGAAGCGCTGCCCTCGGGGCTTGTGGCGGACTTGAAGCCGTTGATCACGCTCTGTTCCAGCGAGCGCAGCAGCTCACGCAGGCGCTGGATGACCTGATAGTCGAACTCGCGCTCCACCGCATGGAGACCGACGGCGTCAAGGGAGCCCGAGATCATCACGCTCTCCGTGAATATCTGGGTGAAGTTCTCGCGTCGCTGCCGGTTCTGGAAGGCGGGCAGGGGCGCATCCTCGCCTTCCAGAGCAGCGTGGCCGATCACGCGCACAAGCTGGTTGTCGGACACGGCAGCAGCCACGCTGCCGCCGTAGCCGCGCGCCACGGTCAGGGTGTTGGCGGCGACGGCGGTTATCTGGAGCACCTCGTCGCTGCCCTCGGGCTTGATCAGGTCTCCGACGCGGAATGCGGAACCCTGGTCCACGATCCAGCTTGTGGCCGAGGCGTTGTAGCCGGCGGCGTTGTCGATGCGCGAGTAACCGGGGTTGAGCTTGTCTTCGAACCATTCGTGGCGCGTGGACTTGGCGGCGTAGCGCGGGCTGCCTATGGCGTCGAGCAGGGGCGTGTCGAAGGGCGTGATCAGCCCCACGAGGTCACTGACGTCGTCCACAAGTTCAGGCAGGGCGCTGCCGCCGTCGTAGGTGGCTTTTCCGGTAAAGGGCATGTCGGTATCTCCAAATGGGGTGTGGGCAGGAGGCCCGTGCCGAAGGTTGGCGGGCTACTGCGGGTCAGGCGGGCTGCAGGCCCGCAAGTGGGTCCGGCGCTAGCAGCCTGCTAGGACCGGGCCCGTTTGATCGGCCTCAGCGTGTGGACGCCGCGGGATAGGGCGCCGTGCTTGACGGCCTCGCGCATGCGCTCCATTTCGGGCGTGGCCGCGGCCAGCTTTTCTGCGGCAGGCGAAGCGGCAGGCCTGAACAGCCAGGGCCGGCCGCGGCGCAGCTCGGCATAGGCGGCATCAAGGTCCGTGAGTTGGACGGCGTCCAGCAGCTTCAGGGCGTCGCCCGGGAACTGCAGTCCTTCGCGGGGGGCGCGCTCGAGAAAGGCCTGCTGCGCGGCCAGCGTGGATGCGCGCAACTCAAGCTCTTTGACTCGATCGAGCGCAGACGCCACGGCGGGCTCCTGGGCCAGCGCCTGGGGCAGGGCGGCTGCGAGTTGCTCGGAGAGGGACTTTTCGGGCATATGGGTCTCCATGGTCGGAATCGGGGCCGCTCCGGGGCCTCAGCGGGCGACGCCCGGGGCCGGTGGCTCGGCGGGACAGGGGCCCCCGGAGCCGATGGCCGCCATTTCGGCGCGCCGGGCCAGCCAGCGGCGTTTGGCGTCCTCTGGTGAATCGAAGGCGTCAGGGTCGTCACGCAGCATGATGTCCCAGGGCGCAATCAATCCCTGCTCGAGGCGCCAGCGGTCGTGGGCCATGCGCTCGGAGATGCTTTGCTCGAGCTGCGGCTCGGGGAAGTCCATGGCCAGCCGGACTTCGCCGGTCAGGCCTTCGTGCTCGCGCAGCACGGCCAGGGCGCAGCGCAGAAGATCCTGCTCGGCGGCGCCGAACAGCGCCATGCGCTCGACACGGTCTTCCAATACGGGGGACTGTGCGGCGAGAATGCTGACGCCGCTGACGCCCTGGCCGACGTTGACACTGAGCACGCTTTCCGGCACACGCTGGGTCTTGAGCAGGGTGCGCAGGTGAAATTCGAGGTCAGAGATCAGCTCGGCGATGGGCGCGTTTGGCGACTTGAAGTTGATGCCGAAGGGCTGCTGTCCGCTGACAGAGAACGCGATAGCCCGCGCCGGCCCCACGGCGATCTCCTGGGCGGGGTCCGGGTTGACGATCTCCATCACGCCAAAGCCCTGCATGGCCACCGTGAACGCCAGTTCGGAAAGCTTGGCGTTGAACTCGGCGTTGGCGTGGCACAGCGAGCGGCCCCGGCCCTCGACCCAGAAGCCATCGACGGGCAGGCGGTCATGGAAGAACACGAAGGGAACCCGTCCCAGTTCATGGCTGCTTTCCGCCGCGACGCGGCCGTTCACGACGGTGGTGACCTGCCGGGCTGTCCAGACGTGGGCCAGGTTTTCCTCGCGCTCGCCAAAGGCCAGCGCCACCACGGCCAGGGGGCGCACGGGCAATGCCGGGTCGGG
This sequence comes from Planctomycetota bacterium, assembly GCA_003576915.1. GTDB lineage: Bacteria > Planctomycetota > UBA8742 > UBA2392 > UBA2392 > UBA2392. The sequence continues at coordinate 84,565 of QEVF01000008.1, forward strand.
AAGGACGACCAGCCGGTGCGCGGGCCAGGGCCAGAACCGCAACTCGCCTTCCTGATAGCTCACGCTCAGGGCGCACACGCCCTGCAGGCGCGTGAGGCGGTCCACGGTCAGCATGAGCGGCGCCATCGGGTTGATTGAAAGGGCGCGCTGGATACGCTCTGCTGCCCGCGCATCGCCGCTGAAGCGGCGGTTGACGGGGCGGTGGTAGAGCTGGCCCAACACGTCAATGACGACGCGGGTCAGGTTGAGGAAGCACTTGTGCGGGCGGCGCGAGAACTCGAGGGGGCTTTCGCCGGGCAGCCTCGGAATGTAGGCCAGCTGATCGCCCTGATACATGGCGTGGCAGAAGCGGGCCTGGGCCAGGCGGGCTTCTTCGCTCGGGGCCAGATGGTAGATTTCGTCCACGCTGCGCGGCATGAGCCGGCGGCGCGCGCTGGCGGGTGCGGTGAGCTCAACGGCGATGGACAGCGCGGAGTTGTGGGCGTCTTGCATGGCGGCCTCCAACCCCTGGAAAAAATGGACACAGTTGCAGCGCGTTTTTCTTGCGGGCGAGTGGCGCGTTTGGCGCAAAGTGCGGCATGAGACGTAGTTGGGCAATTCAGGATTTCCGGCCGGGAGCGGACCATGGATATTCTTCGGGCACCCATTGCGCAGGAGCTGGCCCGCTGGCCTTCATTCCGGCAGGCGGGGCTGACAGCGGCTGAGATCCAGGCCCAGCTTGTGCGCCCGCCCAAGCGGGACATGGGTGATGTTGCCCTCGGGTGCTTCGTGTTCGCCAAAGCGGCCGGTGTCAAGCCCAACGAGGTGGCGGCGAAGCTGGCCGCCGGCGATGTGCCGCCGGACAACGGCGCCCCGCGCCTGATCGAAGGGGCGACGGCAGCCGGGCCCTATGTCAATTTCAAGCTCAATCGCGCGGCATGCATGGCTCTGGTGCTGGGCGCCATTGAGCGCAGTTGCCCGGGCGAAAACATTGAAGACGCGCCGCAATGGAATTTTGGCGCAGGCGAAGAGGGCAAGGGCAAGACGTTGGTGCTGGATTTTTCCAGCCCCAACATCGCCAAGCCCCTGGCGGTGCATCACCTGCGCAGCACGATGATCGGCTACGCGATCAAGAAGATGCGGGAGAGCCAGGGGTGGCGCGTAGTCGGCATCAATCACCTTGGCGACTGGGGCACGGGCTTTGGCAAGCTGATTGCAGGCCTGAAGAAGTACTTTCCCGAGGTCGGCCAGCGCGCGCTGGCGGGCGATGCGCGGCCCCTGGGCGACATGACCGTGCAGGTGTTGATCGAGACGTACCAGCGATTCAATCAGGAACTCAAGCAGCACGAAGACCTGGAAGACGCGGGTAAGCGCGAGTTTGCGCTGCTGGAGCGCCACATCGAGGCTCTGATGGCCGACCGGGCCCACGAAGCGGGGCCGGAGGGCAAAGCCAACTTCCTGATCTGGGAGCACGCGCGCAACATCAGCCTTGCCGAGTTCGAGCGCGTTTACGCCCACCTGGGTATCAGCTTTCACCTGTGGCCCGTGGTGGACCTGCATCGCAAGCGCGTTCTGACGGAGGAGCCGGAGCGATTTTTCCGCGAGAACGCGCTCTACATCGGAGAGAGCTACTACGTCACGGCGGAAGACCTTTGCCGCCGCATCATCGCCGACGCCCTTGAGCTGAAGGTGGCCGAAGAGTCCGAGGGCGCCATGGTGATCTACACCCACGGCAAGGACAAGCCGCCGATCATCCTGGTGAAGAACGACGGCGCAACGGCCTATCACACGCGCGACATGGCAGCGGCGCTCTATCGCCACCGGCACTTCAACAGCGAAACGCTGGTCTATGTCGTGGGCGGCGAACAGCGGCTTCATTTTCAGCAGTTGTTCAAGGGCCTGGAATTGCTTGGTCACGCCTGGGCCGGCCAATGCGCGCATGTCGATTTCGGCCTGCTTCTCTTCAAGCAGCCGGACGGAAAATGGGCCAAGGCCAGCACCCGGGCCGGCCGCGTCGTCATGCTCGAGGATCTGCTCGACGAAGCGGTCGAGGCCGTGCGCGGCATCATCCGCGAGAAGAACCAGGATCTCGCCCGGGACGCGCAGCAGGCTGAGCGCGTCGCCCATGCCGTGGGCGTCGGGGCTGTCGTGTTCAACGACCTGAAAAGCGGGCGCCGCAACGACATCAAGTTCGACTGGGACGAGATCCTCAACTTCACGGGCGAAACCGGGCCCTACATGCTCATGCAGTTCGTGCGCATGGGCAGCGTGACCGAGAAGTTTCATGAAGCCGCGAGGCTGAAGGACTGGGGGGCCCACGCCTGGAAGCAGGGCGATTGCGCCCAACTCAAGCGCGATGACGAATGGGAGCTTGTCCTCCTGCTGGCCAATTTTCCTGAAGCCCTGCGCCGGGCCAGCGCGGACTACGAGCCGTCCATCGTGGCCAAGGCCCTCATTGAAGTCGCCGCGCAGACGTCGAGCTGGTGGACCAACACCAAGGACACCCGCATCGTGGGCGAAGACGCCGAGCTTTCCAAGGCCCGCGTGCGCCTGGTCAACGCGGTGCGCAAGGTGCTGGGCCGCGGATTGCTGCTGCTGGGCATGACGCTGGTGGAGCGGATGTAGCGCGGCATGTCCATCCATGGAAAGGGGCGGCCCCAAGGCCGCCCCTTTCATCGCGCGTCCGCCATCAGGCCAGGGCCTTTTCAATGGCAACGACTTTGTAGTTCACGCTGCCTTCCGGCGTGGTGACCACGGCATCCTCGCCGGCGGCCTTGCCGAGAATGCCCTGGGCGATGGGGCTTTCGTTGCTGATGATGTTGTTGGCATGGTCTGCCTCGTAGGGGCCCAGGATCGTGTACACGACCTGCTTGCCCTGCGGGTTCTTGAGCGTCACCCGCGTGCCGAAGCCTGCCTTCGTGGAGTCGACTTCGTCGGCGGAGACCACCTTGACGCGCTTGAGCTCTTCCATGATCTCCTTGGCGCGCTCCTTGAGGCGGGACTCCTTCTCGCGCGCGGCATCAAGTTCCGCGTTCTCCGAGATATCGCCCATGGCCAATGCCTCGCCGATCTGCTTGGCGACTGCCGGGAGGTCTTCTTCCTGGAGCCGGCGAAGCTCGTCTTCGCGCTTGCGGCGGCCGTTGGCGGTGGCGAGGATGCCTTCGGCCTCTTCGATCTGACCCAGGGGCACGAGCTTTTCCTCACGCTGCAGCAGGGCGGGAAAGGCGCGGGTGATAACGTCGCGCAGCGTGCCCAGGTGGGTCTCACTGAGCCAGCGCGAACGCTTGATGGCGTGCAGCAGGTGGCTGGCGGACTCCTCGTCGCGGCCGGCAATCGCTGTCTGGAGCAGGCGACCCTGGCGATCGGTCATGGCGCTGCGCAGGGAAGCCAGGGTGTCCTTGAGCTTGGACTCGCCACGCTCGATGCGGGTCAGAACCTTGTTGGCCAGCCAGGTCAGGCGTTCAAACAGGCGGTCGGAGGTGGGCAGCTCGAGGCCCTGCGGCAGCTTCTGGCCCAAAATGGCACGGCGCGCAACCCAGAGGTACTGCAGGGGGTAGGCCTCGGGGTCGTCGAGTACGATCTTGACGGCCTTGAGCAGCGGACCCTGGTTGTCGCCCTTGAGCAGGCGCTCGCTGATGCGGTCCCACACGTCAGCCATGTCCTGAAGGAAGGCGCGGCCGAAGACTTCGTTCCAGCCCTCTTTGTTGAGGGAGCGGTGCATCTCGAGGGCGCGCTCCTGGTACTCGGCGTCGCCCAACTTGACGGTCATTTCGAGAAGCTTCTCGGCGTCACGCACAAGGTCTTCAGCGCTGGCCGGGGCGCTGACCCCGAGGTCTTCCTCGGCCTGGGCCAGATCGGCGATCATGAAGCAGACCAGCAGCTTCTCATGGTCCTTGTTGGCCAGGGGCAGGAGGCTTTCGGCAAAGCCCTTGAGCAGCGCCTTGCGTTCCGTGGAGCTGTCACTCTCCTTGAGGTAGCGACGCATGACATTGAGCTTGTCGAAGAGGCGCCGCGCGTTCTCAAACATCTCGCGGGCTTCCGTTTCCTGGGTCACGGCGGTCTGGAGGCGCTCAATGGTGGGGTTGTTGCCGGCGCCTACCTTCACGTAGGGGTGCTTGGCCAGCGCCTTGCGGGCGCCCTGCCACCACTTCGACCACTCCTTGGCGGGAATCACGGAGGGGCAGAGTTCGGCCTTGATGCGCTTGAGGTTGCTGGAGTTGTTCAGGCTCTTGAGCACGGTCAGGATCACGCCGGCGGGATCTGTGCCCGCGCGGGCTTTGAGGCCGTCGCCGTCGGCGGCCTTCTGCACGAGGATGTTGTCAGTCGAGAGCTTGGCAAAGAAGCGGGCGGCGGCGCCGAGCTTGACCGTGTGGCCCTTCTTGTCCGCAAAGTCGATGGTCAGGGTGCCGGCGGCGGCGTCCATGGCCGTGACCTTGCCCAGGCCCCAGCCCTGCTCATGGAAGAGGTAGTCACCGGGGATGAACGTGAGCTGGCGCATCAGGGAGTCAACGAAGGCGAAGTCCGAGCCCTTGGACTCCTCGGTGGCGCGCGCCACAATCTTGTCAAAGCCGGGGATCGAGGCGTATTCGGCCTGGTAGGTCTTGACCGCGAGATCCCTCAGCCGCGGGTTCTTGGGGCTGACCTTCGCAATGGCCTCCACCACGCGCACGGCCTTGCGCGGCTCCTTCTCGAGCAGCACGGGTACCAGGGGTTCCAGCAGGTTGCCCGCCTTCTCGCCCTGGCCGGCCTTGTCGAGTTTGTCCACGATGGGAAACAGGCTGTCCACCTCCGTCGGCGCCTTCTGGGCGGCGCTGGCAAAGGCGGTTTCCACCTCGCCGAACTGGGAACGGCTGATGAGTTCGTTCATGCGCTGGACATCGGCGGACAGGGCGTTGCTCATGGCTTGGGCTCTCGAAAATCGCGGATTCAGGGTCCGTAAACAAAACGTCCGTCGGCGGATTGCCGACGGCGCGTGCCGTTATAGATGACGCCAAGCCCGCGTCAAGGCCGGGAAATCCGCCCCAAACCCGGAATTGCCTCAAGCCGCCCGCGCGACCATGACGATTCGCCACAGACGAGCCGCGCTCGCCACCTCTCTATTCCGGAGCCTCCATGCAGCCCAACGCTTCAGCGCCCGCCAGCAAGCCTCAAAGCGGTGTCCTCTTCGTCGGTATTGACCTCGGCACCAGCCACAGCGCCATTGCCGCCTCCAACGGCGTGCGCACCAGCATCGGCAGCTTTGTAGCCTACCCGCGCGACGTGATCTCGAAGAAGGCCCTGGGACGCGACAAGCTGTTCGGCGATGAAGCCCTCAAGCACAAGCACGCCTGTGATTTCTACCGCCCCATGGAAAAGGGCGAAGTCCTCTACCGCGACCTCGACAAATCCATCAATCGCGACCCCGCCCGCACCCAGCAGGCCATCCACGACTTGCTTGAACACGTCGTCAGCCTGGCCAAGCCGCGCCCCGATGACCTCATCTACGGCGTGATCGGAGCGCCGGCCCAGGCCAGCCTGCACAGCCAGAAGAGCCTGCTCGAAGCCGCGCGCGGCGTGCTGGACTGCGTGATGATCTGCAGCGAGCCCTTTGCCGTTGCCTACGGCCTGAACTTTCTCACGGACACACTGGTGATTGACATCGGCGCGGGCACGACGGACCTGTGCCGCATGCACGGCGCCCTGCCCAGCGCCGACGACCAGGTCACCCTGTCATCGGCGGGCGATGCGGTGGATCGCCGGCTGTTTGAGTTGCTGCGCGAGGCCTGCCCCGGCGCGGACTTCACGATCAACATGGTCAAGCAGATCAAGGAGAAGCACAGCTTTCTCTCGCAGCGCGCGGCCGAGCGCGTGGTGGTGACTCTGCCGGTGCGGGGCGTTCCCACACAGTTTGACGTGACAGAGGCCTTGCAGAAGGCGACAGAGAGCATCGTGCCGGAGATCGTCAACGGCCTGCACACTCTGATTGCGGGCTACGACCCCGAGTTTCAGGCAGGCATGCGCGACAACGTGCTGCTGGCCGGCGGCGGCTCTCAGATCATCGGCCTGGACAAGGCCATCGAGCGCAAACTGGCTGAACTGGGCGGCGGCAAGGTGAGGCGCGTGGAAGAGCCCGCATTTGCCGGAGCCAACGGTGCCTTGCACCTGGCCCAGGACATGCCCGCCGAGTTCTGGAACCAGCTCGACGGCTAGCGCGGGCATGGCGGCAGCGAACCCCGCGAAGCCCACAGCACCTGCTGTGGGCTTCGTGCGTACGGCAGTTCAAACATGGTCCTGCCTGCCCGTCGCTTTGGCCGCTGCCGCGCGGCCCGTCGGTCAGCCTGGGGGCCGACCCCACCATCGCCGATGCCTGCCCATACGAGGTCTGGAGGCGTCACCGGAGTGGGCAAGGCAGAAGTGGCTCGCACAGGAGCCTCTCGAACCGGTTGAAGCTGTCCAGCGGTATTGCGGTCACTTCTGACGGTCCAGCGGGGTTCTTTGTCCGGCACTGAAGAGCGCTTCGAGCATGTCGCGGTAGGCGAGCGCCTGCTTGGCGATGATGTCGGGCTCTTTGTAAGTGCGCGCGAGTATGAAGGCGCCTTCGAAAATGACCTGGAACATCTCGGCCACCTGGCGCAGGTCGGCGGGCGCAGGCTTGCGCGTTTTGGCGGCTGACTTCAGCTTGCCCTCAATCCAGTCCGCCCACAGCCGCAACTGCGCCTCGCAGGCCTTGCGCGACTCTTCGTTGAAGAGCTGCCCCTCATAGCAGTAACTCGCCATCAGGCAGCCCGGGTTTTCGGGCGCCTCCTTGAACATCTCGGCCGCCAGCCCGCAGAGCAGCAGCACCTGTTGCAGGGGGTCGCGCGAGAGCGACTCCACGCGCGCGACGGCTTCCTTGAACAGGGCGTGGTCGTGCTCGACAAAACGGCGGACCAGCTCCACTGCAAGTTCGTCCTTGCTCTTGAAGTGGTAGAAAAACGTGCCCTTGGTGAGCTTCGCCTTCTCAAGAATCTCGTCAATGGAAGTCGCCGCCAGCCCGTTCTCGAGCGCCAGTTCAAGCGCGGCATCGAGCAGCAAGGTGCGTGTCTTGGAGCCGTCCTTGGGCATGGGATGAGTCTATACCAAGCGGTCTAGAAACACAAGGGCCGCTCAAGGCTAGTTCTGCTGGACACTTGTGGTGATTTTAAAAATCGGCTTGCCGGAGCGCTTTCGATGTTATACAAACTAGTCGGTATAAATTACGGCACCTGCCGAACGGACAACGGAGACTGAAATGGACGATTATCTGCCCCTCTTGATGGCTTTTGGCCCCCTGGCCTTCATCCCCCTGTTCCTGCTGCTGGACCTGCTGCCGCACGCCCAGAGTTATCGCAGCACCCGCTGGTGGAAGCTGCGCGCTCTGGCTGTGTCGCTTGCCGGCGTGGGGGTGTCGTTCGGCACGGGACTTCTGTGGGAGCGTGTGTGGGTGTTCCCTTCTCTGCTGGATCTCTCCTGGCTTGGCGTGATGGGCGCGGCGGTAGGCGTTGTCGTGTACGAGTTCTTTCACTACTGGTTCCACCGCGGGGTGCATCGCTTCAGCTTCACTTGGCGCTGGTTCCACCAGATGCACCACGCGCCCGAGCGCTTTGACGCCTACAGCGCCTTCTACCAGTCGCCGCTGGACGCCGTGGCCTTCACCAGCATAGGCATTGTCGTCGCCTTTCCGCTTCTGGGGCTCAGCCCTGAGGCGGGCGCTCTGCTCAACGCCTTCCTGATGTTCAACGCCATGTTCCAGCACGCCAACATCAAGACGCCGCGCTGGCTGGGCTACATCATTCAGCGGCCGGAGAGCCACTCGGTGCACCACGCCCGCGGCGTGCACATGTTCAACTACTGTGACCTGCCCATGTGGGATATGCTGTTTGGCACCTTCCGCAATCCGCCCAACTTCGCCCGCGAGGTGGGGCTCTATGACGGGGCGTCGGCGCGCATCGGTGCCATGCTGGTGGGGCGCGACCTCCGTCCCGAACAAGCCCCGGTGGCAGCCCGCGACCTTGAAGAAGACGAGCGCATGGCCGCCTACTGGTCGGACCGCCAGGCCCGCCTCAGCTCATAGCCCATGGAAGGGTGTGTACGAAGGGGCCGGCCGCTGACGCGGCCGGCCTCTGCTCTTGGCGTGGTCGCGCGCCCGTGAAGGGCGGGGGCGCAAAATGAAGACCGGTTCGTCGCCGAACCGGTCCCTGTCTGCTTCGAAGTCAGCAATGGGCGCTGATCAGCGGCCGCCGCCGCTGCCTCCGCCTCCCATACCGGGGATCATCTGACCCCAGTCGCCCATGCCGGGAATCATGCCGCCCATGCCGGTGGGATTTTCCTTGTATTTCTTGTACTGCTCCTCCGTCAGGACGGTCTTCACCTGCTGGTCCTGGTCAGCCATCGTCTGCTGGATGTCCTTCTGAGCCTGTTCGGGGGTGATGGTTCCGTCCCTGGACTGCGTGCGGATGTCCTGAATCTTCTTGAGGGTCTCGTCCTCGATACGGTTGAGGTTTTCCGCGGCGCGCTCGTCGAGGCCCAGGTTGGCGTTGCGCTGCTTGCGGCCTTCCGTGCGCATCACATCCATGGCCTTCCTGCGCAGTTCCGGGTCGCTCATGATGCGCCGCATGGAGCCCATGGGATCCTTGGCGTCAAAGGGGATGTCGTTCTCCTTGGCGATGCGTTCGGCGTCGGCCATGCGCGCCTGCATGTCGGCCTGCTGCTTCTCGCGGCGCTCTTTCTCCCGGCGCTCGGCCATGGCCTGGAACTCCTTGAAGCGCTCCTCCTCGGAAGCGGCCTTGGCCGCCACCTCACCGCCAAGTTCCTCGATGGCCTTGTTCAGTTCGGCGAGCTTCTCGGGGCTGATGGCCTTGAGCTTCTCGTCCTGGGCCGCGAGCTTCTTCTCCAGGCTGGCCTTCTCCAGCTCCAGGGCTTCAAGGCGGGCACGCAGGGCCGCGAGGTCGGCGCTGGACTTGTTGTCCTCCGACCCCCGGACCGTGCCCTTCTCCGCCATGTCCGATTCGAGCTGGGCCACCTTCGCATTCAGTGCGGCAATCTTGCCGTCCGTGGCCGAGTTGTCCTGACAGCCCGCAACCCAGAGCGAGGCCGTGAGCAGAAGTGAGGCAGCGAGGTAACGCTTCATTGCAATCTCCGGTTCTTGAAGCCCGGCGGGAGCCCTTGGTACTTCGCACCCTGTCGCAGGCATTCATAGTGCGCAGGGGCGGCCAAAGCTCACGGGCAAATCCGCAAATTCATGGCCAAGCTATGCTTGCGCCATGCCCCGGCGCAACCTGAACCTCTTTCTGCTCTGGCTTGGCCAGTTTGTGAGCGCCACGGGCGATGCCTTCTTTTCCACCTGCGTCGGCTTTCTCGCCCTTTTCCTGTTGACCCGTCAAGGCGGACCCGACCCCGGCCTCGTCGTCGGCATCACGCGAGGCGTGGACGCCCTGCCCTTTCTGCTCTTTGGCGCCTATGCCGGCGTGCTGGTGGACCGCTTTGACCGCCGACGCACCATGCTCGTGTCAGACCTCGCGCGGGCCCTGATTCTCGCCTGCATTCCCCTGCTGTTCTTCACGGGCATGCTGGCCTGGTGGATGCTGCCGGCCGCGGCCTTCCTGCTCTACAGCTTCAGCACCCTCTTCAATCCTGCGCGCGACGCCCTGGTACCCCTGCTGGCCGAGGGCGGCAACCTGCTGCGCATCAACAGCTGGTTCCAGACCAGCGGTCAGCTCGCCATGATTCTGGGCGCCACCCTCGTGGGCCTGCTGGTGCCGGCCGCTCAGGGCCAGATTTCTGAGGGTCAGGCAGAGCGCATGGCCTGGCTGCTGGCCGCTGATGCCGCCACCTTCCTCTTCTGTTTTGGCTGCATTCTTGCCATCGCTGCGCCGCCTGCGGTCTTGGCACGCAGGCCCGGCGGCAGCCTGGGCGCCCTCAGGGAGAGTGTGGTGTTTGCCCTGAAGGACGCCCGGCTCAGGGCCCTGCTGTTCATCACCGCCGTGAACAACTTCTTCATCATGGGCCCGGCGATAGTGGGCGCGCAATTCCTGATCCTGCACGAGTTCAAGCTGGGACCCGCCGAATATGGCTGGTTTGAGGGAACACTGGCCCTGGGCTGGTTTGCCGGCACCCTGCTGATTGCGCGCCTGGCGCCGCGCTTGAAGACCGGGCATCTCGTGCTCGCGGGCATGCTGCTCGACGGCCTGACCTATGTTCCCTTCCTGTGGGTGCCGGACTTCGGCTGGTCTTTGGTGTTCATCTTTGCCCACGGCCTGGCCATTCCCCTGATTACGGTGGGGCGCACCACACTGATCCAGCGGTACTACGAGAACGCAAGGCTGGGCCGTATCTTCTCGCTGGTGGCCCTGACGGTGCAGGGCTTCACGGCCCTCAGCGCGCTCTGCACAGGACTGGCTCTGACCTGGCTTTCGCCGCGCGAGCTGTTCTTTGCGGCCGGCGCGCTCGGGGCGGCCTGCGGCGTGGCGGGCCTGGGGTTTGCCTCCCTTCGGCGCACGGCATGATGGAGTGAGGGCAGCGCTCAAGTTATAGTCCGGCCGGAGGGGCACCATGACCGACGACCGCAGACACATGTGGCGTGCATTGGAGTTGGCGCGACGCGGCAGGCCCTATGTCGCGCCCAACCCCATGTGCGGTGCTGTCATCGTCAAGGACGGCAAGCTGGTGGCGGAGGCCTGCCATGAGGCCTTTGGCGAACTGCATGCGGAAGCTGCGGCGCTGAAGGTGGCCGGTTCCGGCGCGCGGGGTTCGACGCTGTACGTGACGCTTGAACCCTGCTGCGAGCATTACGAGGGCAAGAAGACGCCGCCCTGCGTGCCGGCGCTGATCGAGGCCGGCATCAGGCGCGTGGTGGTGGCCGTGGAGGACCCGCACCAGCACGTGCGCGGCAAGGGCCTCAAGCTGCTGCGTGAGGCCGGCGTTGAAGTGGAAGTCGGCGTGTGCAAGGAAGAAGCCCGTGAACTCAATGCGGCCTATTTCAGCCATGTCGAGCGCGGGCGACCTCTGGTGACGGCCAAATGGGCCATGACGCTGGACGGCAAGATTGCGACGCGCACGGGGGACGCGCGCTGGATCACCAGCGACCAGGCGCGCAATGAAGTTCACTACGATCGTGGCTGCACCGGGGCCATTATCGTGGGCATCGGAACGGTACTTATCGACGATCCGGAACTGACGGCGCGAGGTGAAGTCGGGCGCCAGCCCGTGCGTGTGGTGGTGGATACTGACTTGCGCCTGCCGCTGGAAAGCAAGCTGGTGCGGACGGCGGATCAGGGGCCGGTGTTCGTGTACGCGGCGGAGGACTCAAGCCCCGAGCGCCAGTCCCGGCTTGAAGAGGCGGGGGTCTACCTGATTCTGCTGCAGCGGCACGGCAAGACCCACCTGCGCTGGATGGAAATCTGCACAGACCTGGGGGAGCGCGGCGTGAACTCGGCCATCATTGAGGGCGGCGGCAGCCTGGTGGCCAGCGCGTTTCAGGAGCGCACCGTGGACCGGGTGAAGATCTTCGTGGCGCCCAAGGTCTTCGGCGGAGAGGACGCCAAGAGCCCTGTGGAAGGGCCGGGGGTTCCCGACGTATCGAGGGCGGTGACTTTCACGAAGCTTCACACCCGCACCCTGGGACCCGACATTGTCATCGAAGGAACGGTGGTCTACCCGACTGACGACGGTCCGTCGCCCAGCGGCTATTGGACCGGCTATGGCGGCGACAATCCCTGATTGTCACGCTCAAAACATGGGGTTTGCACAGGTTGCACAGGTTGCACTGCCGCAATCGCCCCGAACCGCAGGATGTGTCAAATTCGAGGGGCGTGCAGCCTTGCCAGCGTCGGACCTTGCAGCTACATGATGGGTAGGGCTGAAGTAGGCCGCAGTTTTCGGATGTCGCAAATCATACCATTGCAGCACCTTGCGCCATCTCTCTCCCGGCGCCTTGACTCCATGCGCTACTACACCACCAGCGAAGTCGCAAAAATCTGCAAGGTCCACCGAAACACCATTTTGACGGCGATCCGTAAAGGCGTGCTGCGAATTCACCGCACGCCCGGCGGCCACGCCCGGATCTCGCAGGAGGACCTCGACGAGTTCATCCACCGACGCAGCCTGGCTACCACCAAGGTCAAGTCGGCCAAGCGCGTGCTGATTGTCGATGACGACCCCGTCTTCAATCAGATCACCAGCGCCGTCCTGGCCAGCGCGGGCTACTCCGTGCGGGTGGCGGCCACGGGCTTTGAGGCCGGCATGCTTCTGGCCGAGTATCGCCCGGACATCGTGCTGGTGGACCTCATGCTGCCTGACGTGCGGGGCGACGCCATCTGCCGCCGCATCCGTTCCACTCCGGCCCTGGCCGACATGGCCATCCTGGCTGTCTCCTCCACGAGCGACAAGCCGCTGGTAGACCAGTTGCTGCGCGCCGGGGCCGACGATTTCCTTGCCAAGCCCTTCAGCCACGAATCTCTCCTCACGCGCGTGAGCTATCTGCTCAGTCCCGTAGGCGTCAGCGCGCGCACCACCCGCGTGCTCTGACCGTCACGGCCGCTTCGAGCTACAATCGTTGCATGCGTGTTGCCGCGCTCTGCCTGCTGGCCGGTCTGCTTGCCTCTTCGGCGGCGGCCCACCCATTTGACGACCGGGCGGACATGATCACGCACATCGCGGTCACCGCTGACCGCAAGCTGAACGTGACCGTGCTCTATTACTTCGCCACGGTGCCTGCCTCCTATGTCGAGGCGCGCTTCAAGCTCGACGCTGACCGCAACGACAAGATCACCTCCGAGGAGCGCGACAAGCGTCTGGCCGAACTGGCCCAGGAGCGGCTGGACAACATGGACATGAGCGTCCATGGCCGGCGTGTCCGGCTGGTCAACGACGCGCGGCGCAACGAGTGCTTCGACCTCAACAATCCGGAGAACGACTTTGCCGCGCCCGGCGGCTTTTCAGTCGTGAACGTGCGCCTGGGCTATGCCCTGAACTTCACGGCGGATCTGGCCATGGAGCCTGAGCAGGGCGGCTATCGCGTGCTGCTGACCTTCATGAACAAGGCCGAGCGCATTGATGACCCGGACAGCCAGATCCGCGCCTTCGATGAACGGGTGCAGCCCCGCGTGGTGATTGAGAACCTTCGCCATGAGCGCTCCGACGGCGGTTTGTTCCAGGTTCGTTTCTCCTACGGTGTGGCGTCGCAGCCGCCGCCCAGCGAACCTCCCGCCGTGCAGCCGCAGCCGCCGGCTCCCCAGACAGCCCGTCAGCAGCTCGAGGCCATGGAGGAGCGCCCGCGCGAGGACAAGAACCGGGAAGGGTTCTTTCAGGAGCTGTTTTCGGCCCTGCGCTCGGGCGAGGGCGACTTCATCTACTGGTTCACCGCGCTGGCCTTCGTCTTTGGCTGGGGCGCCTGGCACGCCCTCCAGCCCGGCCACGGCAAGACTCTCGTGGCCAGTTACCTGATCGGGACCCACGGCCGGCCCTCCGATGCCCTGTTTCTGGGCGTGGTGGTGACGCTGGCGCACACCAGCGGAGTGCTGCTGCTGCTGGGCGGCATCACGCTCGTGCGCGAGCTCTACCCGGAGATGTTCGCCGACCCGACCAAGGCATTGAGCGAGTGGATCACGGTGGCGGTAGGGGCCACAATCCTTTTCATGGGCGTGGGCTTGCTGCTCAAGCGCGCAAACGCCGGACACGCCCACGAACATGACGTTTTCGGCCGCCACGTTCACCCCGAGGACGATCACGACCATGGAACGCCGCCGGACCCCAAACGCATGGGCCGTCTGGAGATCCTCCGGCTTGGCATCCTGGGGGGTGTCGTGCCCTGCCCGGCGGCCTTCGTGATCGCCTTGATTTCCATAGAGCAGAGGTTGTTCGCGGCGGGCCTGCTGCTGGTGCTGGTCTTCAGCCTCGGGCTGGCCCTGGTGCTGGCCACCATCGGCCTGATGCTGGTGGCGACCAAGAGCTACATGCATGCGCGTCGCAACAAGCCGAGAAACGCCCTCTACCGTTTCATGGAAACGAAAGTGCCGGTGCTGGGCGCTCTGGCCATCACACTGATCGGCTTTACCATGGTGCTGATGGCCCTGTTGCGGCTGCAGGTACTGGACCTGGCCACGTTTACGGCTTGAGAATGTTTACGGTTCAAGGAGGATCGCATGAAACGATGGACCCTGTTCGCGCTGACCCTGTCGCTTCTGGGCGGCGCTGTCACTGTGATGCCGGTAAGGGCGGACGAAGCGCCCAGGGCGGCCGAGGCGCCCAAAATGGATGAGGGCCACGCCGCGGCCATCAAGGCCTACGAGCGCTACCAGGCTGTCCAGAAAACCTCAAGCGCGGCACGGGCCGAGGCCTTGAAGGTCTATCGCGAGGCCAAGGGCGAAGAGGCCCAGAAGGTGGCCCTGGAGAAGTACCAGGCCGTGGTGGAAGAGCAGAACGCCAGGGTGGAGGCCGCCCGGGACGAGTTCGTCTCGGCCTTCGACAAGGCGAATCTGGACGCTTGGGACCTCAAGGCACACGCGGAAGTGGTGGAGATGGGCCTGTTGATGTCCGGGAGCCTCAAACAGGAATCGGACCCGAAGGGGGCCGTTCACTGCTACGAGAAGCTGCTTGAGAAACTTCCCAAGAGCCGCCTGGCGGGCGTGGTGCGCAGCAACTACCTGCCTGCCGCCCTGATGATGACGGGCGACTACGAGGCTGCCCAGGTCCGTGTCGAGGCCCTGGTGAAGGAAGGCGACGAAATGCAGAGGCCCGGCCTGACGACCACGCTGGGCGACATCAAGGCCGTGAAGGGCGACCTTGAAGGGGCACAAAAAACCTACGCCGAGGCCCTCAAGCTGATTCCGGCCGATCTGGAGAAGAACGATGTCCGCGCCAGCGCCAAGCGCTACCTCGAGCCCAGGATTGCCCTGATCGGGAAGCCCGCGCCGGAAATCAACAGCAAGCACTGGCTGGGCGCCGAAGCCACGGCCCTTTCGGCCATGAAAGGCACCGTGCTGCTGATTGACGTCTGGGCGACGTGGTGAGGCCCCTGCAAGTCAGGCATGCCGGGATTGCATGCCCTCCACAACAAGCTGTCGAAGGACGGTTTCTCGGTGCTTGGTGTAACGAAGTACTTCGACAGGGGATCGCTGCCGGGCGAAAGCGGCGACATGAAGGCCCGCCTGTCCAAGACGACCTCGGTCAAGGACATGGACGAAAAGGACTTCGGCGAGCATCTCAAGACCTTCCATGAGCGGGTCCAGCCCAGCTATCCCTTCGTCGTGGCCAGCAAGGAAGAGCTCGACGCCTACAAGGTGCCGGGCTACCCCACCCTTTTCGTGGTCAACCGGCAGGGGATCATTGTCTATCTGCAGGTGGGAGGCGGCCGCGAGGCCATTCTCGAGGCCGTCATCCGGCGCCAGCTTCAGGAGAAGTAGTTTTCACGCCGACGAGGCGGCGCCCGCGGGCGCCGCCTCGCTGTTTTCAGGCGTTCACGTTCACGCGGTCGTACAGCGGGTCCCAGCTCGCGATGCGCCCCTGCACGGCGAAGTTGTCGCCGCGACGCAGGCTGGAAAGCTCGCGGCTTTTCGCGGCATCAAAGCGCACGGCCACCTTGGTGCGCAACCCGCTGAGGATGCCCACAACCGTGCGGCCATCCTTGAGTTCATCGGGAACGTCAAAGCTGCTGGTCAGCTCCACCCGCTCCACCACGATGGGCAGGGTTACGCTCTGGTCCTTGAGCCTTGCCAGGGCCTCGTCACGCTCGCTGCCGAGCAATGAAGCATCCGACAACCGGTCCAGCACGGCCATGACGCCGCCGTCGCCGCGCGGTGTGTTGTCGGGCTTTGGTCCGGGCAGGTTCGTCAAGGGCGCGGCCACCTTGGCGGGCCTGGCCGCGGGTCTGGGCTGCGGCCGCAAAGCGGGCGCCGCCACGGGCAGCTCAACGGGTTTGGGGGGCGCGGGCGGCACCTTCACGGGCGCGGCCTGGGGCGCAAGCTGCTGCATGGTATCGGTGATGGCTCGGGCCAGCAGCACGGCCTCGGAGATGGCGGAGTACATGCGCGCGGGATCGCTGACCATGCCGCGCTGCTCCATCAAGATGTTGCCGGCGTAGAGAACGAATTCCGGCCGCGTCTGCACGATGCGGAAAAGGGCTTGGCGGATGGCGGGCTGGCTGACGAAGTGGCGCACGGCGTTTTCATCGCGCCCCTTGAGGATGAAGGCGTCGTCGATGGCCTGGTCTCCGACGTGAATATCCTGCCCGCCGAAGAACTTGCCGACTTTGCTGAACACGTTCTCCTGGTGGATCTGCAGGCCCAGGGGCATGGGGCAGTTGAGCATGGCCTGGAACTGGGTGTAGGTGCTGCGGTTCTTGCCCGAGCCGCGGGTGATGGTGCCGATGTGGACGTAGATGCCGTCAAACCAGCCGGAGATGTGGGGCCGCGAGGTCCAGCTTTCGCCGCCGGTCATCTGCAGGCCATAGGTGGCGGCAAAGCGGGCCCAGTTTTCGCGAGCCTTCTGGCTCTGGTAAATGCCCAGTGCCGCAAGACCCACGAACAGGGCGATGAACAGCGGGAAGATGATGAGGGGCGCAAAGTCCGCCGCGAGAAAGATGCAGAGCATGGGTGTCATGGCTGGTTCTCAGTCCGACTCGACGATCAGCCGTTCAAAGAGCGGGTCCCATCCGGCCACCTTGCCGTGGACCTTGATGAACAGCCCCCGCGTGAACGACTCGACCTCCGCGTTGCGGGATTCCGGGTAGCGCACGGCGATTTTCAGCTTGCTGCCTTCCACGATGCCGATGAGTGTGCGCCCGCCGCGCAGAGCCTCGGCCATCTCGTGCCCGCCGGCCGTCTGCTCCACGCGCTCGATGTTCACGGGCGCGGCGACAGCCTTGCCCAGAAGCATGGCCAGCAGCTTGTCGCGCTGTGCCAGGCTCGTGGCCGGGTCCACCAGCCGCGCAACCAGCGTTCCCATGGCCGCCTCCGAACGCGTGGGGGGCAGGGCGCTTTGGGGTTTGGTCTTCGAATGGGGCGCGTGCTTTCGTGTGGCCATGGCTCAAGCATGCAGCGGGAAGTGACCGATGTCGATTAGATTACGCGCCAGCTTTTGGAACCCACGGCAGGTCATCGTCCAGCACCCAGGGACCCCTGCGCGTTTCGCGCCGCAGGGTGCGTGCCAGAGATTCAAGGAACTGCTCGCGGGGAACAGGTCGTGTCCCGTAGCGGGCCATGTGGGGCGTGTAGGTTTCGGCGTCGACGAAATCGAAGTTCCAGCGGGCCAGTTGCTGCACCAGGGCGACGAAGGCGACCTTGGAGGCGTCATCGCGCCGGTGGAACATGCTTTCGCCGCAGAACATGCCCCCCAGGCTGAGTCCGTACAGGCCGCCCGCCAGTTCGTCTCCGGTCCAGGCTTCGACGCTGTGCGCCACGCCGGCTTCGTGCAGGGCCTCAAAGGCGCGCCGCAGCGCGGGGGTGATCCAGGTGCCGCGCTCGCCCTTGCGCGCGGCCTGGGCGCAACCGGCCATGACGCGCGAGAAGGCGCGGTCCAGGGTAATGCGAAAGGGCCTCTTGTGCAGGGTCTGGCGCAAAGAGCGCCAGAGCTTGATCTCGCCCACCGGAAGCAGGTAACGGGGGTCGGGGCTGAACCAGAGCAGGGGCATGCCCTCATGGGGCCAGGGAAAGATGCCGCAGGCATAGGCGGCCAGAACGCGCGCCGGAGCCAGGTCGCCGCCGACGGCCACGATGCCGTCTTCGTCAGCCCCGCGCGGGTCAGGAAAGGCGATCTGACGGTTCAGTTGGTACACAGGCACAAGGCAAGTGTAGCAGGGGGTGTTGGCCGCGGGGCAGCGCCTTGATGAGAATCCGTCGCAAGGCACAATCGCGCCGTGAACGTTCTCTTTTACGTGATGGATTGCCTTCGCGCCGATCATGTCTCGGCGCTGGGCTATGGCCGCAAAACCACGCCCAATCTCGACAGGCTGGCCGCTGAAGGCGTGGCGTTTTCGCGCTGCTATGCGCAGTCCGGCTGGACGGCGCCCAGCGCCGCCACGATGTTCTCGGGCCAGATTCCCTCGCGCACCGGCATTCACAAGATGCGCGACGCCCTCAACCCTGACATGCCCTGGCTGCCGGAGATGCTCCAGCACAGCGGCTTTGTCACGGTCGGCTTTTCGAGCATGTACCAGGTCAGCAGGCTGCGGGGTTTTCACCGGGGCTTTACGGATTTCTTCGACCTGTTCATGGACCCGCAGATGATGGAGGTGTGCCGGGCGCGCGAAATCGATGCGCGCGGCGACCACTACTGCCTGCCCCTGAGCGAAGACCTGCACACTCGCGCGCTGGCCTGGCTCGATGCCCGCAAGGAGAGCTTCGACCCCTGGTACATGCTGATCTGGAGCATCGACACCCACGAGCCTTTCCGCCAGCCGCCGGGCTACAACATCGACGCCGACCCGGAGTACCGGGGCCCCATCAACGGGCGCGGCCGGCCCTTCACCGATGTCTCCAACGCGCGCGACAAGCAACAGCTCATCGACCTCTACGACGGCGCCCTGCGCTACCAGGACGAGCAACTGGGCAAGCTGGTGGAGGCGCTGCGCGAGCGCAACGCCCTCGATGACACGCTGATCATCGTGGTGGGAGATCACGGGGAGATGTTCTGGGAGCACGGCATGGCCGGTCACGGCAAGTTTCCGTGGGAGGAGGAACTGCGCGTGCCCCTGATCATGCGCTGCCCGCAGATTCTGCCGCAGGGGAAGGCCTATGATTCGCTGGTGCAGATGATTGACGTGCCGGCCACCATCGCCGACTATGCCGGATTGCCGCCCGAGCCGCGCTTTCAGGGCAAGTCCTTGCGGCCCGTGTTCGAGGGCGTGGCCGAGCATCTGCACGACGCCATCGTGCTGGAAATGCCATTTCCCCACGACCCCGAACGCAAGGAGATGGCCCGCGTCGTCATTACGAAAGACCGGCTGAAGCTGGTGCAGTATGTGGCCCCGGGGTTTCCACGCCGCCTGCGCTGGATGGTCAAGGAATATGGCCGCGCATTCCTGAGCCTGTTCCGGCCCGGCACGATTTCGCTCTATTACGGGCACTATTTCAGGCGCGGTCCGCGCGTGCTGCTGGACGGCTTTTTCTGGAGCCTGTTCTGGCCCTTCTGGCTCGTGTTTGGCGGCACGGACACCTACGTGTTCGATCTGAGCCAGGACCCCCGCGAGGACTACAACCGCAGCTCAAGTCACCCCCGGGTGAAGGAACTGCAGGCGGTGCTGGCCGCGGCGGACGCCGGGCAGGTCGCGGCCAAGTCATTGGCGGGCAGCAGCGCCGAAGAGCAGGAAAAGAAGATTGAGGAACACCTGCGGCAGTTGGGGTATGTCGAGGACTAAGGCATAATGGCCGCAGGCAAGGATGCGGACAAAGGACATGACCACGCAGTTCACTTTCAAGACACAGCCATCCAGCGCCTTAGGTCAGGGCGTGTATAGCGTAACGGACGGTGCAAAGTTACTGAGGGTTTCGCCGTCCAAACTTCGTTACTGGTTCGTGGGCGGGAAGGATCGAAAGCCGTTCTTCGAGCCTGAGTACAAAGTTGACAACGCTCCACTCCTCCTGAGTTTTCACGATCTGATTGATGCCTTTTTCGCGGTTCAATTGAGGTCGCACGGACTTAGTCTGCAGCAGTTGCGCAGGGTCTATGAAGGTCTGAAGAAGTACTTCGGCGAGAAGCATGCGTTCTGTCGCGAGGATCTCCGCACCGATGGAGAGACCATTTTCCTGCATGTCGTCGATGACCGCGGAAGGCAGGAGTTGGTTGAGGTGCTTTCTCGGCAGAGGTGCTTCCCCCAAGTGCTTTTGCCATTTCTCAAGCAACTCGATTTCGATGTAAAGCGGATGGCATCGCGGTGGAATATTGCCCGCGGCGTTGTTGTAGATCCGGCAATCAGTTACGGGCAGCCGGTGGTCTTGGGATCGTGCATTTCAGCGGAAATACTCGCCCGGCAATGGCGCGCCAATGGAAGAAATATGGATCGCGTGGCTGCTTTCTGGGACATACCTCAGTCGCAAGTAGAATCTGCTGTTCGGTTCATTGAGGGTATGGCCGCCTGAATTTCTTTTTCGACAACAACTTTCCGCTTCCGCTGGTCCGCATGATGGAGGCGTACGCCGTCCACGAGGGCGGCCACCGACTCGTGCATCTGAAGGACAAGTTCGACCCGGAGATCAAGGATACTTCGTGGATTGGCGCGCTGGCCGGCGACAGGGAGGAGTGGATTGTCGTGTGCGGAGATAACAAGATCCTCCGCAAGAGAGATGAAGTGGCCGCAATGGTGACGTCTGGCTTGAGCTACTTCTTTCTGCGTGGCGGCTGGTGGGACCAGACTTTCCACCAGATAGCTGTCAAGTTTCTGAAGGTCTGGCCGGCCATCGTTTCGGCCGCAGCCGATTCTCGGGAATCGGCCATCTGGGAGGTTCCCGTGTCATCCGACAAATTACTCTCGCTCGGCCAAACCGCTCACTACCGGCGCTGATGCCGGCTCGAGGATGGCTTGCTAGGCGGCTTCACCGTCGGGGTTTTCGTCGGGGTGGGAGCGCTCGTAGACGTCAAGCATGCGCGCCGTGGTGACGTGCGTGTACACCTGCGTCGTGGCCAGGCTGGCATGGCCGAGCAGTTCCTGCACATCGCGCAGGTCTGCCCCGTGGTTGAGCAGGTGCGTGGCGAACGAGTGGCGCAGCGTGTGCGGCGAAACGTGGCAGGACAGGGCCGCCTTCTGCACGTACTGGTCCACGAGGCGCCGCACGCTGCGGTCGGTCAGGCGCGTGCCGCGCTGGTTGATGAATACGGCGCGAACGGCGGGGTCCAGGCCGGCGTCGCGCCGAGGGGGCAGGGCGCGAACGGCAAACCAGGCGTAGAGGCAGCGCAGGGCCGCGGGCAGCAGGGGCAGCATGCGCACCTTGCGGCCTTTGCCGTGGGCGCGCAGGGTGCCGCGCCCGGTTTCGAGGTCGCCCATGTCCAGCTTGACAAGTTCGCTCACGCGCAGGCCCGTGCCGTAGAGCAGTTCCAGGATGGCGCGATCTCTCAGGCCGCTCCAGCTTTCGTCGGGTGCGGTGAGCAGGGCGTTGACCTGCTGCTCGTCGAGGAAATTGGGCAAGTCGCGGTGCACCTTGGGCGTGCGCAGAAGTTTGGCGGGGTTGTCCGCGATTTCGCGGCGTTTGTGAAGATAGCGGAAGAGCGAGCGCACGCTGGCCAGCTTGCGCGCGATGCTGCGGCGCTCATACTGATGCTCGCTCATGCCCGCTAGGTAGGCGCGCAGCGCCAGATGGTCCACCAGGGTCAGGTCCGGCGTGCCGCGTTTTTCGAGGAATTCGCGGAACTGGGCCAGGTCGTTGCGGTAGGCGCGCAGGCTCTCGCCCGAGAAGTTGCGCTCGACCTCGAGGTGGGTGAGAAAGCGTGAAATGGCGTCGTCAGCGTGCATGGCCCAGGCCGATGTCCCTGTTCGTCATCGGCAAAAGGGCAAGCCGGGCCTGAGAAAAACCGTCAGTTCCGCACCTTGAGGCGCTGGGCAAAGTCATCAATCGTCAGCTTCAAACCCTCGCGCAGACCTACCTTGGGCGCAAAATTCAGGTGATGGTGCGCCCTGGAGATGTCGGGGCAGCGACGGCCCGGGTCGTCCTGGGGCAGGGGCTTTGGCACGGTCGAGAGTTTGCGGCCCGTGAGTTCGCAAACAGTCTGGGCCAGTTGATGCATGGTGATTTCGCCGGGGTTGCCCAGATTGTGAGGCTCGTGGCGGCCGTCACCCTCATAGTCCATCAGCGCCACCAGGCCGTCGACGAGGTCACTCACATAGCAGAAGCTGCGCGTCTGGCGGCCGTCGCCGAAGATGGTGAGGTCCTGGCCGCGCAGGGCCTGCACGATGAAGTTGCTGACCACGCGCCCGTCGTCCACGTTCATGCGCGGCCCGTAGGTGTTGAAAATGCGTGGCAGGCGGATGTCGGTGCGGTGCTGGCGGTGGTAGTCCATCATCAGGGTTTCAGCCACGCGCTTGCCTTCGTCGTAGCAGGCGCGGGGCCCGAGCTGGTTGACGTTGCCGCGATACTCCTCGCGCTGGGGGTGCTCGGTGGGGTCGCCGTACACCTCGCTGGTGCTGGCCAGAAGGATGCGGGCCTTCACGCGCTTGGCCAGGCCCAGCATGTTGAGGGTGCCGACCACATTGGTCTTGAGGGTCTTGACGGGATTGTACTGGTAATGCACGGGGCTTGCGGGGCAGGCCAGGTGGTAGATGCGATCCACCTCGAGGAGGATAGGCTCCACGATATCGTGGCGGATGAGTTCGAAGCGATCGCGCTGATCCAGCAGATGGGCGACGTTGGCCTTGCTGCCGGTGAAGAAATTGTCGAGGCAGATGACATCGTGCCCCAGCTTTACCAGCCGGTCGCAGAGGTGGCTGCCGATGAAACCGGCGCCCCCGGTGACGAGAATACGCAGCATGTTCACTTTCGGGATTATCGGCCGAGATCGCCGCTGGTGAGCACATCGACCAGCAGGGCGCTCGACACACCCTGGGAGGCCGTGGCCACAACCGAGGAAACCACCCCCAGCGCGCGCCCCAGGTCCTGCAGCCAGGAATTGTCGATGAATACGACGTCGCCCGGATGCAGCGGCAGGTCCGGCGTGCCGCCGCGCACGGCCAACGCGAGATCAAAGCGGTACACGGTGCGCTTGAGCGACTTGATGTCGCGCACGACGTAAACGTAGGGCGCGATGTCGATGTCCGGTTCGGTGGGACCGCCGGCCAGGGCCACGGCCTCGGTCAGGCCCAGACCCTTGCGGTAGGCAATGGCGCTGGCGCGCTGGGTCTGGCCGCCGGCGCCGGTGCCAAAGCCCGTGGTGGCCCCGCCCCAGGCGCCCAGAAACACGATGGGGTCGGGGCCCTGGGCCTTGAGCAGGCGCAACGTGACGTCGGGACGGGTGTAGTAGTCCTTCAGCGCGACCACGAGCTTGTCGCGCAACTGGCGCAGGCTCATGCCCATGACGTCCATTTCACCCGCGTATTTGAACACCGCGCGGCCGTCGGGCAGCACCGTGGCTGACCACTGGTAGTTCTCGTCCTGCTGGATATCGACCTTGATTTCGTCGCCGGGCGTAATCGTGTAGACGTATTCGTTCTTGGGGAACTCGGTGAAGTTCTCGACCACAATGGGCTCGGGCCCCTTGGCGCGGCAACCGGCCAAAAGGGCCAGCAGTCCGAGGCAAACTGACAGCAGGTTCAGCCTGTTCACGCTGCTTCTCCCAGCTTGTGGCGGCGCAGCAGCGCAATGGCGATGGCCACGCCGACCACCAGGCCCACGACCAGGCCCACGGCAATACCCACGAGAGTCTTGGGTTCCAGGGGGCTGGCCCGGAGCGACCACTGAACTTCCTGCAACTCGCGGTCCGCGGTGGCGATGACCGCCTCGAGGTCTTCCTGAACGACCTTGTTGCGCTTGAGCTGGTCCTGAAGTTCCGATTCACGGCGCGTGAGCTCGGCACTGGCGAGGTACTTCTCGCGCAGGCCGTTGAGCTCTTTCTCGATGCGGGCCGCTTCCTCGGACCAGTGCTTTTCTTCAAGCTCAGAGGCGCCGAGCCTCGCCTTGGCTTCCTTCACGCGCAGGCCGGCCGTGACCCAGGCGGGGTTCTGGATGGTGGCCCGCCGCACGCCCGTTTCCTCTTCCATCTGCTCGACTCGGCGCAGCAGTTCGGCTCGCTGTGCGCGAAGCTCCGTGATCTTGTCGTGGATGGGGTGCTTGGGCCCGAACTCCGAGCGCTTGCGGTCAAGGTCGAGCAATTCGTCCGTCACCTGTTCCAGCTTGGCGTAAAGGGCATCGAGCTGGGGGTTGCCCGTGCCGGCCCGCGGGTTGGGTATGGTGGGCTCGGTGTCGCGAAGCTGGTCCTCAAAGTCCCTCAGCTCAAGCTTGGCCGCGGCCACGGCCAAGGTCGCCTTGGCGTGCTCCGCGCGGGACTTGCCCAGTTTCTCCATCAGCAGGCGCGTGCGCTCTTCCGTCGAGAGGCCGGCGGCCTCGCTGTCCGGGGCGATGTAGAACTCGTTCAGCTTCTGCTGCTTGATGCCTTCGAGCTCCCGCTCCAGGTCCGTGCCGCGCTTCTTGTAGTCGTCGAGGTTGGCCTGGGGTTCACGCACCAGCGTGTAGCGATAGCGGTCCTTGAACACACGGGCCGCCGTGTCGGCCACGGCCTGGGCCGTGTTGGCGTCCGTATGCGTCGCTGAAAACTCGATGAGATAGCTGCCCGACCCGAGGTCCTTGACCGTGGACCGAAGCGCCAGCGCGATGTCGTCCAGCGTCAGGGCCGTGATGGGCTGCTTGATGCCCTTGTTGGGACCCTGCGTCGGCGCCCAGCCCTCGCTGGCCAGCTTCTTCTCGATGTCCTGAAAGAAGCTCAAAATGCGCGTCATTTCCGCCACGGCCTCGCGCGGCATGGTGGGCGCAAGCTGGGTGGTTTCGTTGGTGATGGGTGCGCGCAGCGGGGAGGGCGCCGTTTTCTGGAGCAGCGCCGTGGCCTGATATTTCGTGGGCTGGGCCACGGTGATCAGGTAGCCCAGCAGGGAGAACACGAGCGCGGTGCCGAGGACGACGTACCAGCGGTCGAGGGTGGCGCGCCCCACGAAGTCGAAGATGTCCGTCTGGTCGGCGCCGCCGGAGGCCTGAGTCTGGGGCGCGGCCTGACCCGCGCGGGGCTCCTGTTCAATCAGAATCTTGCCCAGCACGGGCGCGCCGCCCGGCTCTCCGGTCTTCTCGACGGTGGGAACATGGGCCGTGCCGCCCAACGCATTAGGCGCCTCCTGCACCGCCGGTTGCAGCCCGCTGCGCCAGGGTTTGCGGTTGAGCAGGTCGCCGAGCGTCGAGGCCGTACGAGCAGAGGGTTCCCGCAGCGAGCGCTGCAAGGGCACGTCGAATCGGCGCTGGGTCAGGTCGTTCATCTCTCCGCCCAGATAGTCCACGAAGGCGTCGGTTTCCGCCGCACTGCCCCGGCGCGCCAGCTCGCCGGCGCGCGACAGCAGGGTGATGGCGGCGCCGGCGACCCCGAGGCGGGCGTATTCGTCTTCCGCCAGGCGCTCAAGGATGCGCGAGGCGGCCTCCGCGGCAGACTCGCTGTCTTTGGCCCTGAGCAGTCCGCGCACGACATCGACGGACTCAAGCACCTCCAGCGTGCGTGCAAGCTTGGGCAACTCTGCCGCCAGGGCGCTGTTCGTTTCAGGCGATTCCGACATCCGATCAGACAGTTCGTAAAGAGCCTCACGCGCGTCGGCAAACTTGCCGCGCGCTGCCAGCTCCCGGATTCGTGCTGCCTGTTCAGTGATGCCCGCCACCCTGCCTCCCTGGCCCAGGACCGTAAGTCTAATCGGCAACTACAGGCCCGCAGCCGAACAAGCTATCTTAGTAACATCGCCGCAGGCCGAAAACCCCAAGAATGAGAGCTTTGGCACATGGGCCAGACCGCCTTCGTCAAGGGCCGCTACCAGGAGAACATCGCCGCAAGCCGCACCGTGGGGCGCGCCCTGGTTTATGGCTCCATCATCGCCATGGTCGGGGCGGGCGTGGGCGCGGCCTTGGGCGGAGAGAGCCCCGGAATCGGTGCGGTGCTGGGCGGCGGCGGTATCCTGATCATGGCGGCGAGCGTGGTGGCCCTGGCGGACTGGCGCCGGGGCTTCCTGTTGCTGGCATTGATCGTGCTGGCGGAGGATTCTGTACGCAAGGCCATCCCCGGGGCGCCGGGCTGGGTGAATCTGGGCAAGGACTTCGTGGTGGCAACCTGCTACCTCGGCTACTTTTTCAGTCCGCGCCGATTTGAACCCCGGGAGCGTCTGCCCGGCAAGGTGCGGGGACTGATTCTGCTGCCGATTTTCCTGTGGTACGCCTTTGTGGTGGTGCAGGCCTTCAACCCCGGTGTGCCGCACTTTCTGCTGGGCATTTCGGGCATCCGGACCTGGGTGCTGTACATGCCGGTGCTGTGGATTGCGGCGTCCTACTTCCGCGACGCCGAAACGGCCCAGAGATCGCTCAACTGGGTGTGCGCCCTGGCCCTGCCCTTTCTGGGGCTGTGCCTGCTGCAGAACAACTTCTCGGAGGTTCTGCCCGCGGCCTTCAAGGAGGGCGTGTTCAAACGCGAGCGCAGCCTCGAGGGCGGAGGCTGGATTGGCTACAACGAGTCCTTCTTCGCCAGCCCCACCCTTTATGCGCTGATCTGCCTCTTCCAGTTCTGCCTCGTGGTCGGGTTGCTCAAGACCCAGCAGACCACGCGCTGGACGGTGGTCCTCTGGGCTGCGGGCTACGCGGCTGTGGCGGGCGCCTATCTCTCCGGCGTGCGCACGGCGCTCTCGCTCATGGCCATTGCCGTGGCGACCTTGACGCCGCTGATGCTCATGCGCAGCTACGTCGAGCCCAACGGACAGGTGAGGCGCCGACGCGGCCTGTTTTTGGGCGGACTCGTGGGGCTGCTGCTGGGCGCGCTGCTCGTGGCCAGCATGGGCGACTTGCGCCAGCGCGCTTTCTGGACGGCCTTCAATTCGGATTACGTGGACGACCGCGTCACGGCCTCCGTGCGCGTCATTGACGACTTCCACGGCGGCCTGCTGGGCAATGGCACGGGCACGGCGGGCGCCAGCGGGCGCGTCATGTCGCTCGTGGGTCTGCCCAATCCCTCCGTCGAGAAGGCTGAGTGGGGCACCACCGTGATCAGCTATTGCTTCGGCACCGTGGGCCTGTGGCTGGGCATCATTCTGGTGAGCTGGTTCCTGCTGGGTACCCTGCGCATGGCCACGGAGTATCGCAACGGACGCTTCGCGCCCCTGCGCTACAGCCTCTGGGTGTTCATGGGGGCGCAGTTGTCCTGGTACCTGTTCAAGGCCTTCCCCGTGCTTGAAAACGGCACCATGTGCCTGGTGTTCTGGGTCAGCGCCGGGTTGATCCTCGGCCTTCACCGCCTGGACGAGCGCGACTTCATGCAGGCCGGGTTGCGCGGATGACCATTCTTCACGTCATTCCGGCACTCAATCCCGCCCAGGGCGGCCTGCTCTCCACGCTGGCGGGCCTCTGTCTGGCCTGGCACAAGGCGGGCGGCCGGTGCGAAGTGGCGGCCCTGGAGAGTTCGGGTCGGGCCGCCGTGCTTGAGCACGCCAAGGTAAAGTTGTTTGCCCCCGGCCGGCCCCGGAGGCTGGCGGCCAGCCCCGCCATGAAGGCCTGGCTCGCCCGGAACGCCCCCCGCTTTGACGCCATCTTCGCCCAGGGCCTCTGGCTGTCGCCCACGCGCTATGCCTTCAACGCGGCGCAAAGCGCCCGACGCCCCTTCTTTCTCCTGCCCGCGGGAATGCTCGACCCCGACGCGCTGGCCCATCATCGCTTTCGCAAGGCCTTGCGCTGGTGGCTGGGCGAGGGCGGCATGGTGCGCCGTGCCAACATCCTGTTTTCCACAGAAGAAGACCGCGACCGGGCCATGAACCATCTGGGGCTTGAGCCCGGGCGCTGTCACATTCTCCCAAACCCGGTGCAGGATGTCTGGTTTGACATGGCGCCCCCCGCCCCGGCCCCGATGCCGCGCGTCGCCTGCCTCAACCGCCTGCACCCGCGCAAGGGTGTGCTGGAGCTGGTACAGGCCCTGTCGCTGCTGCACGGCCGGGGCGTGGCCGTTCACGCCACCGTGGCCGGCCCCGAGGAAGACCGAGCTTACGTTGCCCGCTGCCGGGAGGCCGGCGCGGCCCTGGAGCGCGCCGGCAGGCTCTGCTGGGCGGGCCTGCTGGATGGCGCCGGGGCGCGGGCGCTGGTGGCGGCGTCCGACATCGTGGTGCATCCCGCTGTCGGTTTTGAGAACTTCGGCATGGTGATCGCGGAAGCTCTGGCGGCCGGCCGCGTTGTCGTCGCCAGCCGCCGCGCGCTGGTGACTCCGCAACTGGAGCGCGCGGGCCTGGTCGAGGCCGTGGAGCCCCAGCCGGCCTCACTGGCGGCGGGACTGTCACGGCTGCTGGAGCGCCGCGCGCGCTGGCCGGAACTCGCGGCGCGGGCCAGAACCTACGCGCGCGAGCACTTCGGCGCCGATGCCGTGGGCCGGAGGCTGATGGCACTGCTGCAGGGTTCGATAACTACTTGCGTTTGACAACGATTTTGGGCGAGGCTTTGGCTTTCTCGGCCTTGGCCAGTTCGAGCTTGAAGCATTCGTTGGTGCCCAGGCGCAGTTCGCGGGATTTGCGGCCCAGGTCGCTGACCGTTACGGAACCCTGCACCCTGGCCCCGTCCAGAAAGCTTCCGTTGTGCGAGAGATCTTCGATCTGGATCTCGCCTTCGCCCTTGAAGCTGATGCGCACGTGCTGGCGGCTCACCGTCTTGTAGTGGTCTTCCTTGGCGCCCTCGACGGCCCCTTCATCGCCCGACTGCCTCAACTCGCGCAGGCTGATGTCACAGGAGCGTGAGCGCCCGATGACCGTGATGCTGCCCGGTTTGAGCACGAAGGTCTGGCCCTGAATGTAGCCGGCAATTCCCGTGAGCTTCAGGTGCAGCGCTTCTTCAGCCATGGTCAGGCCTCGCGCAAAACCTACATCTGCGCCATCAGGGATTCGGGGAGTTCGTGGTTCGAGAACACGTTCTGCACGTCTTCCAGTTCATCCAGCGCGGCAATGAGCTTGAGAAGCTGGCGCCCCTTGTCTTCGTCAACGGGCACGGTCATCAGGGGCACCTGTACCAGCTCGGCCGACTCCATGATGATCTTGCGGTCGCGCAGCACTTTCTTCACGGCCTCGAACTTCGCCGGGGGCGTCTTGATTTCGTAGTACTCGCCGCTGGAGTCAAGGTCGTCCGCCCCGGCGTCGGCCACCAGCTCCAGCAGGGCATCCTCGGGCGCCTTGTCCTTCTCGACGAGGATGATGCCCAGGCGCTCGAACTGCCTCGTCACGCTGCCGGGGGCGCCCATGTTGCCCCCGTTCTTGTCAAAGGCGTGCTTGACGGCGGGCGCCGTGCGCGCGCGGTTATCGCTCAGCGCTTCCACGATGATTGCCACGCCGCCGGGGCCAAAACCCTCGTAGGTCAGTTCTTCCGGGTCCGCGCCTTCGAGTTCTCCCGTGCCGCGCTTGATGGCGCGTTCGAGCGTGAAGGCCGGCATGTTGGCGGCCTTGGCTTCTTCCAGCGCAAAGGCCAGCTTGAAGTTGCCCTTGGGGTCGCCGCCGCCCGATCGCGCGGCGACGATGATGTTGCGGGCCAGGCGTGACCATTCCTTGGCGCGCTTTTTGTCAGAGCGCGCTTTCTTGTGGCGAATCTGGTGCCATTTGCTGTGTCCGGACATGGGCGTCAGGTTACCGGGCGCGCGGCGATTTCCAAGGGGCGCTTCAGCGCCTCTTCCACAGATAGAGACCTGCCGCCATGAGGGCGAGGAGCGCGGCACTTGCGGCCAGCCACAGGGCCAGGGGCGAGGCCTGGCGCTCGGGCTCGCGCCTGGGCTCGCTGGAGAGCCTGGGCCAGGCATCGGCGGTGTACACCCTGAACGCGCTGAAGCGGGCCTCCACGCTGGCCTGCGCGCGCTGGGTGTCAGCCGCCACGGCCAGGGCCGTCACGGGGGGAGGATCCTCGCCGAAGATGGCGCGATAGTCCGAGGCCACGTCGCGCACCTCGTCGTACCAGGTTTCCGCGCCGGCCTCCCTGCCCCGGAGGTTGATGACCACGATGCGCCCCTGGCCGAACAGCGCGTCCACGGCCTCGCGCGAGGGCAGTTCTCCCCCGAACGTGTAGCAGATGGCGCGCGGCGGCGGGCTTTCGCCGGTGGCTGCTTCCACCTTGCGCTTCCACTGCAGGGCCAGGCTGTCGGCGCCCTCCCAGCCGCTGTCGAAGCCCACCAGCAGCCGCGCCGGGAAGTTGTCAAGGTCCGGGGCCAGGGGGGTGGCCCGGGGCAGAAGGTTGGACACGCGCCAGCGCCAGGCCAGCAGGGGCTCGCGGCGGGGGTCAAAGAGGGGGCGGCCCGTGAAGTAGAACAGGCCCGCCGCGCTGTGGCTGGAGACGCAAAGGGAGCCATCGGTGACCGTGAGTGTGGAGACGTTCTTCACGCCCTCGACGGCAAACAGCTTCCAGCGACCCGCGGCGTCAGGCTGATGCAGGTCACAGAGCGGGCGTCCCTGGCTGTGCCGGCCGCAGTCAGGCCCATAGGCGCTGTCCACGGCGCGGCGGCGCTGGTCGGTGGTGCAGCCGGCCAGGGCCCCCAGGGCCAGGAGAGCCAGCAACCATCGCTCAGGCGACAAAGAGGCCATCCTTCATGCGCAAGGTTCGGTGGGCCCTTGAGGCAATCTGCTCGCCGTGGGTTACGACGAGGAAAGTCTGGCCCCGGTCTTTGTTGAAATGCTCGATCAGCGCGAAGATTTCGTCGGCCGTAGAGGTGTCCAGGTTTCCCGTGGGCTCGTCACAGAACACGATGGCGGGCTGGTTGATCAGGGCGCGGGCGAGGGCCACGCGCTGACGCTCGCCGCCGGAAAGCCGCGTGGGCTGATGGTGCAGGCGCTCGCCCAGCCCCACGCGCTTGAGCAGGTCTCTGGCCTGCTGCTCGAGGGAAGCGGCGTTCTTGAGCCAGCGCAGGCTGCCCGAGCCGATGCGCGCGGGCATCATGACGTTTTCCAGCGCCGTGAATTCAGGCAGCAGATGGAAGGACTGGAAGACAAAGCCGAACTCAGTGTTGCGAACGCGGGCCGCGGCCTCCTCGCTGAGCTGGGCGAGGTCCTGACTCCGGTAGAAGATGCTGCCTGCCGTCGGCGTGTCCAGCAGGCCCAGCAGGTGCAGGAGCGTGCTTTTGCCCGCGCCCGAGGCGCCGACGATGGCCGCGATTTCGCCTTCGTGCAGGGCGAAGTCCACACCCTTGAGCACGCGCAACTGCGTTTCGCCCACGGAAAATGTGCGGGCCAGGGCGCGGCACTCAAGGATCACGCGCCTCGCTGCGGCGGGCGAAGGGGCCATGCCGGCCTGGGTTTGAGTGGTCATGGGCGGCCGCGCTCAGGGTCGGGTGAAGAGCTTTTCCAGCTCGAAGGTCGTGGTCTTCTCGGCATGGGCCCCGTTGTAGCGGTTCTTTCCCAGTTTCACATGGACCAGACCCTTGTCCGGTTCGATGACGAAGGCGTTGACCGTGGTCAGGCGGCCTTCGCCCTTGCGTTCGACCTTCTTCAGGGCCGCGAAGAACGTGTCCAGGTCCATGACTTCCTTGCCGCGCAGGCTCTCGTTCAGTTTCTGCACCCGGTCGCGGGCGTCACGCACGTACTCAGGAATCTCGAAGTCCTTGTTCTCTTCCTTGCGGGCCTTCCAATAGGCTTCGCGCTCCTCACGATAGCGGGTTTCGAAGGCGTTGGCGGCCGTGAGGCCGGTCTTGCCTGCTTCGGGTGTCGTGGTGCGGAACTCGACACCCTTCTGGTCGTCGTGATGGCCGTCCGCCTCTGCAATCACGTAGGGCGGGCGCGACTTGCGGCCGCCGCAGGCAATGATGGCGCCTCGCGTGAAGTGCTGCTTCTCCAGGGCCAGGGCCAGTTCATCGGGAAAGCGCGACGCACCCACACAGCGTTGCAGCGCTTTGCGCAGCAGCAGCGAGCGCGGCCGGCAGTGCAGCTTGTCCAGGCCCTCGCCGTCTCCGTCCTGCAGCATGGCAAAGGCCCCGTTCTGGGAGAACCCGACATAGCCGCTGATCATGCCGGCCAGGGTCAAAGTGGCGTAGGGCACCTGGCCCTTCTCCGTCTTCTTGTCCGGCTCGATGACCAGCCAGAGGGGGCGCCGGAATATCTCGTTGTTGTCGTCATAGCGGGTGTCGAGGTTCCGGCCCACCAGATTGCTGTCGCCCACCCTGGCGCACATCACGCTGCCGAAGATGCCGGCCCAGTCTCCGCTGGTCTGCAGCGCCAGCAGGTCGGCCAGTTTGAGGGGCCGGTTGTACTTGGCGATGATGCGGTCCTTTTCCGGCAGTTCGGCCTCCAGCGCCAGCAGCATGCCCTTGACCTCCTCCATATGCGCAGGCTCGAAGTCAAAGCGCAGGTACTGCGCATCGCAGATGGCATCCCAGGGGATATCGCCCACGGCGCCGTCCATGGCGTCCGTCAGCATGTGGCGGTTCACCACTGACATGATCGCCCTGGCCATCAGCTTGCCGTAGGCATAGCCGCGCTGGCGCGGCGTGCCCCAGAGGTAGAGCAGATCGACGTCTCCGGCCCTGGTCAGGGTGCCGGTGATGTCGCCCTGCGGGGCGCTGCCCAGTTCCCAGCCGGCGTAGGGCATGTCCAGGGCGGCATTGAGGAGTTCTTCATTGAGGCCCTCGCGCCGCATGACGAAGTCGATGGCGGTGCGCACGTCGTATTCGCGCATGAGCGTCAGGCACAGCGACTTGAGGACGTCTTCGGGGTCGAGCTTGAACGAAGCAAAGGCCTTGGCCGCGCCCTTCACGCCGTCGGCGCCGGCGGCGGTGTTGAGCGCCAGCATCTGGTCGCGGCTGAGGCCCGCGCGCTGCAGCACATTGCTGCGCTGGTTGTCATTGAGGCCCGTGCCGTAGAGCACGCCCAGAATCTTCTCGGCGCTGCCCTTGTGGTAAACGCGCAAAAACACGCCCGCGCTGTTCAGCTTCTGGCGATTGATCTTGTCTTCCAGGTCCTTGCCGTAGGCGCGGGCCTGGGTGGGCGCCAGCGAAATCCACAGCAGGGCGGCGGCCAGTAACGTGATGCAGGCGCGCATGGCGACCTCCGGTTTGCAGGACTCTCCACCTTACAAGTGCGCCCGCCTCGGGCCAGCTTACGAGGCAAAGCGCGAACCCTGGTGCGTGCCGCGCCGGCGCAGTTCATCGGTGATGAGGCCGACGACCTGCATCTTGGTCTTGCCCCAGGTTGGAGCGAGAACGCCGGGCGAGCTGATTTCGCCCACCAGGCGCTGGATGGCCGTAGCGGGGGGCATGCGCTCGATGCAGTCGGCCGCGAGCTGCACGTGGCTCTGCAGGGCGGGGGCCTCGTACAGCCCGTCGCGCCACTGGCGCGCCAGCACGGTGTTCTCGTACACGTAGCAGTGGTGGAACTTGATGCTGTCGGGCGCGAGGCGCGCGCACTCGTCCATGCTGGCGCGGATCATGGAGGCGTTTTCGCCCGGCAGGCCCGCAATCAGGTGCAGGCAGAGATGGACGTCGGGCGCGATCCTGCGGGTCAGTTCGACGGCGGCCACGGTGTCGGCGTGGCCGTGGGCCCGGTTGATGCGCTCGGCCGTGGCGTCGTGCATGGTCTGCATGCCGTACTCGATGCAGACAAGTTTGTCCGGCATGCGCTCGGCATACTGCTGGAACAGGGCAAGTTTGCCGGCGTCAATACAGTCCGGACGGGTGCCCACGCTCATGCCGACAATGTCCTGGTGCGCCAGGGCGTCGTCGTACAACCGCCTGAGGCGGCTCACATCGTCATAGGTGTTCGTGTAGGTCTGGAAATAGGCGAGGAACTTCCGGGCCTGGTAGCGCTCGCGGTAGAACTTCGCGCCGTTGTCTATCTGGCGGCGGATCTCGGGGTCGCCCCTGCGCAGGGCCGGGCTGAAGCTCGTGTTGTCACAGTAGGTGCAGCCGCCCGTGGCCTTGCTGCCGTCAATGTTGGGGCAGGTGAAGCCGGCGTCGATGGTAACCTTGTAGACGGGTTCGCCAAAGCGGCGCTTCAAAAGAGCGCTCATCGGAAAGTAGAATGGCGGCTGCGTCAAATCGGGGTGCCAGGTCGTCAAGGTCTGCATGAAGCACTCTCTCAGTCATCCCCCCGCGCTGCGCACTATAGCGTGGTTGACCCTGCTGGCAGCGGGGTGGCTGACGATTTCCGGCTGCGGCAGCGTCGCCTTCTTCACGCAAAAGCCGGTCGCGCCCTCGGAGCTGGCGCCCTACGCGCTGGAGCTTGAGGTGCGCGGCGAGCCTGCCCACGACGCCGATGGCTACGAAGTGACCCTGGCCTTTGACCTGCGCGCCGACGGCGAGTTCGCCTATAACGCCATCGTCCAGGAAATCGTCCAGGAAACCGTCTACACCCGCGCCGACCGCTCCGAGATTCGAGAGCGCCTCACCCTCGTCGAGGCTTTCCAGATCGCCCGCGTCGGCGTGGACGAGCGCGGCAAGGTCTGCTATCGCCTCCTGCCCTTCCAGCGCGACCGCCACTACGAGCGCGGCTACCTCTCCCTTGGCCCACTGATCCAGCGAGCCGATGTCTGCCGCGTTGTACGCTATTACCCAGCCTTCGTGCGCGACGCCGACTGGACCAATCTTGGCTTTGCGCACCTGCCGCGCAACCACGACGGCTCCATGGTCACCAATATCCCCCGCAATTTCAACGAGCGCCATCAGCGCGGCTACATTATCGATGGCGTCGTCGAGGCGGCGGACCGCGGGCGCGGGCGTTTTTACTCCATGCGCTATCGCTGGCAGCGCGAGCAGCCGGGTCAAAAGCCCGTGGCGGATTTCGTGTTCCGGCGCGACCAGCGCCCTCCGGATGAAACCGCCTGGGTGGCCCAGACCATCAACAGCAGCAACCGCAGCGCCGGCGCGGGAGAGTAGCGAGCCGCTACTCTTTGGGCTTGAGTTCGATGGCGGGCAGGGTCTTCTGGTCTTCTTCGGTGGCCTGGGACTCCGGACCTTGGCCCTCATGCTTCAATTTGCACGGCACGCGCATGCCGGTTCTGGTGACGGCGATCACCCAATAGAACCTGAAGTTCGCTTCCTTCAGCCAGCATGCCTTGGCGTCAGCTTTGAGTTCCTGCACCATCGGCTTGCTGTTTTCATCCTTGCCGGCCAGCCAGTTGTCAAAGCCGCA
This sequence comes from Planctomycetota bacterium, assembly GCA_003576915.1. GTDB lineage: Bacteria > Planctomycetota > UBA8742 > UBA2392 > UBA2392 > UBA2392. The sequence goes on from QEVF01000008.1 coordinate 119,315, forward strand.
CCGCCAGATCCAGTAGCTGCTGAGGGAGTTTTCGGCGCCGATGAAGAGGATCTTCTCGATTTCGTAGGGCTTGCCCAGCGCGGGCACATCCCACTGGATCTTCGTGGGCGGCTTCTTGTTCCATAGCCGCGTGATGCTGGTGTAGGGCTGATAGCCGGGCATGTAGTAAAAATCGCTGCGCAGAATGCCGGCTTCTTCGTTCTCGGCCTTCATGTTCCTGGGCAGGGAACGCTTGCCTTCGGCGTCGATGAAGAGCACGTAGATATTGCGGATGCGGTACTCCTCCTGGTGGTCCATCACGCCGAGCGCGGGGCGCTCGGCCAATACATCAATGCGCGTGCGCGAGGCTTCGGGCCCTCCGGCCTTGCGGAAGGCCTCGGCGTCGAACTTGTCCGCAAATATGAAGTCGCGCCACTTGGGGCAGAACTCATCGATCGATGGAGCAATGGGCCAGACGGTGTGAAACACCCAGACCTCGAGCTGCTTGGGCGCGACTTCAGGCTTGTCCCAGGACACATACCACTGCCCCGGATGGGTGTTGCCGTTGGAGACAGAAATCTGAATGGGCTTGAACTCGACTTCGTCAGCGAACAAAGGCGCGGCCAGCAGGCAAAGCAGCAAGGCGGAAAGCAGACGCATGGAATCTCCCAAGGGCCCCTGGGAATCAGGGCGGACATCATAGCGAAGGGTGCCCGCGCGATTGAACCAGCGGCGCAAACGGTCTGTCAACGGCTCAGGCGCAACACGTGGTCCGGAGACTGCTTTCCGGCCCGCAGGGCCGTACGCCAGTAGCCGTGGGTGGGACCGGCCCCAGGCGCGCCCCGCCCACGGAACGTGTCCTTTCCATCTTGATTGCCTGATGGATTGCCTCGGCGAGCGTATCAACAAGGCCGGGGCGCTGCTTGTTGTACCAATCGTGGGCCGCGTCGATGTCTGCGTGGAACTGGGGCGAATGCGGGACCCTGCGGCTCACGCACTGCTCCGCATTTTCGCGTCGAATTGTTCCTGGGTCAGGCATTTCTCGGGATTGGCGCGGGCCCACTGAAAGCGGCGCTCCATCTCGGCGACCATTGCGGGATCAACGGCGGGTTCTTCGTCGTAGATGGTCGCCCGGATTCTCTCAATCCACTCCAGGCGCTGCTTCGCGCCGAGCTTGCGGACGGCATTGATGTCGGTGGCCTGCGCCATGTGGGTGGTTCAGCAGGAGGTGCGGGCTCGGTGAACTCCGTGTGCTCAGCGGCTCTGTGTGAACCGGAGAAGGGGGACAGTCCACTCGCCACACACTGCGCGACGGGGACAGTCCCCTACAACGGAGTCTGCACTGGCTTCTTGGCGCGCTTGTTGGCCGCTCGCGCCTCGTCGTAGCCGGCGTCGATGAGGCGGGCTATGCCCATGCCGGGGTACGCCGTCAGTACGCGCTCAATGCGTTCGTCGGCGGCTTTGCTTCCGTCGCGGACGATCACTTGCCCTGCGTGGACCCAGTGGCCGATGCCTGTTTCTCCTCCGTGGTGGAAGCTGACCCAGGTGGTTCCGCTGGCCGTGTTGATTGACGCGTTCAGGATGGGCCAGTGGGCGATGGCGTCAGAGCCGTTGGCGAGATGCTTGTTCCTGGGGAAGAGTTTCAGCAGTTCGCGGTCCGTGGTGTTGATGTCCTCGGGGTCACCGCTGAGCGCCACCCATCCGGCGGCGGTCGTCGGTCCTGGCCCAAAGGAGGCCGAAGCGACCGCCGCCGCGCAAAATTCGGCCGGGAGGCCGGTATCCGGAACCCCTGGCCGCCTGCTGAAAAAGTGGCATCCGGCCACTTTTTCAGCCCGGTCGGGCCAAAGTGAATCTGGCCCGACCTTCATTTCAAGCGGCTTTTCAGCGGCCTGCCAGCAGACTGCTGGAAGCAAACCCTGGCTGGCGGCTGGCAGGGGTGGGTGGACTCGAACCACCAACCTTCCGATTAACAGTCGGACACTCTACCAATTGAGCTACACCCCTGTGGCCGCGCCAAAACAGCGCGCCCCGCACAGGTGCGGGGCGCATTCGGTTCTCTCAGACTGCTGGAGCAAACCGCCTACGTCCGCGCACCGGAGGCGCGATTGTTCAGGCGGTTGTGATTGAACTTCGACATGGTTGCTTCCCGTGGACTGCGGACTGAGAGATTCAAGTACCCCGAAGCGGGCGCGCCGTCAATGGCAATCCCGGATTGTCCCGGCGCGCCATGTTCAAACCCCCGAGCTGGTGCGTCTATTCCCGGGGCGGGGGCGGAGGTGGCGGGCGCTTGGGCGGCAGCGGCGCCTGGCGCGGCGGCAGGGGCGGACTGCCGGGCAGCGGGGCCTGGCGCGCCGGCAGGGCAGCCCCGCCAGCCATGGGGGCTGGGGGCCCCGCATGGGGGGGCATGCGCTGGGCCATGGGCACATAGCCATTGGCCTGGGGCCGTGGCGGCTGCTGCGGGGACTTCTTGAAGAAGGACCATCCGACCCCGCCCACCAGTCCCACCCCCAGCAGCACCAGCAGGAAGCCCAGGCCGCCCGCGGGCTCCTCGTTCTCGTCGATGATGACGAAGTCATCGACGAGCCTGCCGCGCGCAGCCTGATTGAGGAGCTTGCGGTCTTCGCTGCTTTCGTGAAGGCCATAAAGCACGAGGCCCTTGACCGTGATGTTGCGGTTCATGCGCTGGTCGTTGTTCTGGATCCACTGGGCCTGGGCGTCTTCGTCAGGGATGTCGGTGTTGGCGGCCTCGCGGGCCAGCTTGACGCTCTCGTCGGAGTGACACTTGAGGAAAGCGATGACGTTGGACTCGTCGTCGCGCGACTTGTACATGGGCACGTAATACTCGCGATTGGTGACGGTTCCGGGCCCGCTCGAGTACTTGCCCTTGCTGATGGTCTGAATCTCGACTGCGAAGCGGTAGTCCACCCAGGTGTTGCTCAGCTCCAGCCATTTGGCGGCGGGCCGCTGAGAGCAGTAGTTCTCGTACGTCATCTGGGTGGGTGAGAGGTTGGAAAGCCAGGTGAACAGGCTTTGCCCGCCGAAAACGAGTGCAGCCAGGCCGCCGATAAGCAGCCCGATGCGCAAGCGAATCATGTCAGCCCCGAGAGAAGTGTTGGGCGGTCCCCGCGCCCTTGACTTGCATCATAGCCGCGAAGGCGTGAGGTGAAAGAGGGCCGCTGGTGACCGGTGCTACGCTTCCTTGAGGGCTTTGATCAGGTCTTCACAGGCCTTGCGGCCGTCGGCGTAGAGCATGCGCACGTTGTCTTTCTCGAAGAGCTCGTTCTTGACGCCGGCAAAACCGGCGCCCAGAGAGCGCTTGATCACGAACACGCTGCGTGCTTCCTCCACGTTGAGCACGGGCATTCCGTAGAGGGGGCTGGCCTTGTTGTCCTTGGCCGCGGGGTTCACCACGTCGTTGGCGCCGATCACGATGGCCACGTCCGTGTTCTTGAAGTCGCTGTTGATGGCATCCATCTCGAACAACTGGTCGTAGGGCACGTTGGCCTCGGCCAGCAGCACGTTCATGTGGCCGGGCATGCGGCCCGCCACGGGGTGAACGGCGTAGCGCACCGTGCAGCCGCGCTTGGCGAGCTGGTCGGACAGTTCACGCACGGCGTGCTGGGCCTGGGCGACGGCCATGCCGTAGCCGGGCACGACGATGCAGCTCTGGGCGTCGGCGAGCACGAGGGCGGCTTCCTCGACATCGCAGGACTTGACGTTCTTGTATTCGTCCTTCTTTTTCTCGCCGGTTTCCGCTGCGCCAAAGCCGCCGAACATGACGTTGGCCAGGGAGCGGTTCATGGCCTTGCACATGATCATGGTCAAGATGATGCCCGAGGCGCCGACGAGGGAGCCCGAGACAATCAGCACCGGCGAATGGATCGTGAACCCCGCCAGAGCGCCGGCGATGCCCGAGTAGCTGTTGAGCAGGGAGATGACCACGGGCATGTCGCCGCCGCCGATGGCCAGCACCAGTGTCACGCCCATGGCCAGCGCCAGCAGGCCCACCAGCACCAGCAGCAGCACGCCGAGCACCGAGTTGGACACGGCCCAGACGGCCAGCGCTGAAAACCCCAGGGCCAGCAGGCCCAGCGCGACATTGATGGCGTGGCGGGCCGGCAGCAGGATGGGCACGCCCCGGATTTTCTCGGAAAGCTTGAGGAAGGCAATCACGCTGCCGGTGAAGGTCAGGCCGCCCACGATAACCGTGAGCATGAGGTTGACGCCCGTGAAGGCGCCGACGGCGGGCAGGGAAGCCAGGGTGCCCCGGGCGCCGGTTTCGATGAACTGGAAGTAACTGGCCAGGCCCACGAACATCGAGGCCAAACCGCCAAAGCCGTTGAGCAGGGCGACCATTTCGGGCATCTGGGTCATCTGGACGCGCCAGGCCAGATAGGCGCCGATGGCCGATCCCGCCACGATGCCCACGATGATGAACACCGGGTTGATCTGGCCTTCCTCCACGAACTGGCTGATGACGGCCAGGGCCATGGCACCGGCGGCCAGCCAGTTGCCCGAGCGCGCTGTCTTCACCTTGCTCATGCGCATGATGGCGAGCATGAACATGATGACCGAGGCGATGAAGCCGAACTCGGCGAGCGATTCATTCCACTTCAACTGCATGGTCGCGGTAAGCAGGTTCACGGCGGTTCTCTCGGTTCGGGTTCAGGCAGGCGCGGGGCTCAAAGCGCTCAGTCCTTCTTCTTGAACATGCGCATCATGCGCTCGGTCACGGCAAAGCCGCCCACCACGTTGATCATGGCCAGCGCGCAGGCCAGCATGCCGAAGATGGTGGACGCCCCAAACGGAGCCTCGGCGCTGACCTTGGCGACATACATCGCGCCCAGAATCGTGATGCCCGAGATCGCGTTGCTGCCGCTCATCAGCGGCGTGTGCAGCGTGGGCGGCACCTTGGAGATGAGCTGAAAGCCCGCAAAGCAGGCCAGCACGAAGACGTAGATTTCAAGCAGGATGAAAGCGTTCATGGTCTCGCTCCGGCGCTTGTTCGCGCCTTTTTCGGCCTCAGGACTTGGCGGCTTGTGCTGCCTCGGGCGCTGCGGCGACAGGTGCCGCAGGCAGTTTCAGCGCCTCACGCACCTTGGGGTGCAACACTTCGCCGTTGTGCGTGATCAGCGCGCCGGGGTAGGCCTGGCCGTCCTTGGTCTTGCCGCCGCCCACGATGTCGTCGGCCAGGTCCCAGCCGAAGACGCCCTTCTTCGTCGCGTCGCTCAGCACGTTCTGCACGTTCCTCGCGTACTGGTCGCTGGCGTGAACGGCCAGGGTATTGGCCAGGGCCAGCTCTCCCACCAGCGTGATGCCATGCTTGACCACCGTTTTGCCCGGCTCGGTCAGCTCGCAGTTGCCGCCGCGCTCGGCGGCGAGGTCAACGATGACGCTGCCGGGCCGCATGGCCTGGACGACGTCGGCGGCGATGAGTTTGGGGGCGGGGCGGTAGGGAATCAGGGCCGTGGTGATGATGGCGTCAGCGGCCACCAAGTGGGCGCGCAGCACCTCGGCCTGCTTGCGCTTGAACTCCTCGCTCTGCTCTTTGGCATAGCCGCCCACGGCGCTGAGGTTCTCTTCCGACTTCACCTCGATGTAGGACGCGCCCAGGGACTGCACCTGCTCCTTGACTTCGGGGCGCACGTCAGAGACTTCAACGATGGCGCCCAGGCGCTTGGCCGTGGCAATTGCCTGCAGGCCCGCCACGCCCGCGCCGATGATGACCACCTTGGCCGGGCGAATCGTGCCCGCGGCCGTCATCTGCATGGGGAAGATCTTGGGCAGGTGCATCGCCGCCAGCAGGACGGCCTTGTAACCCGCCAGGGAGGCCTGGCTGGTCAGGGCGTCGTCCTTCTGGGCGCGCGTCGTGCGCGGCACGGCATCCATGGCAAAGGCAGAAATCTTGCGCTCGGCCAGCAGCTTGATGAGTTCCAGATTGTCCAGGGGCCAGAGGAAGGAGACGATGCTGGCGCCCTCCTTCATCTGGCTGACCTGCGAGGCCATGGGCACGGAAAGCTGGCCGATGACATCGGCCGCGGCCCAGGCTCTGGCGGCGTCGGCCTCAATGGCGGCGCCGGCCTGCGCGTACTCGGCGTCGGGGTAGAATGCCCCGGCGCCCGCTCCCTGCTCGATGGTCACGGTGTGCCCTTCCCGCACCAGCCGCTTGACGGTGTCCGGGGTGGCGGCGACGCGGCGCTCGCCGGCGGGGTACTCCCTGGGAAAGAAGATGGACGCCATGGCGCCTCCGATCCAGCCTGCCAATGAGAACCAGAGCGTAGAGCTATATTCCCGGACGCGGCATCACTCAAGCCCCAAGGCCGGTTTGCCGTGGGTGCCCGCGCGGTGCGCATGCCTTTGCCGATGTCACCGGCGGCAAAGGGGCCTTGCCCGCCCTGCTCAAACCAACTGGATGCCCTTGCCCTGCGGGTGTTTGAGCAGGCGGTCCAGCCACATGTTGGTGATCTTCTCCTGCAGGCTGTTGATGCGCAGGCGTGAATTGAGGTTGGCGAAATCGACCTTGTCCAGCTCCTGGTCCTGGTTGAAGCAGGAGAACACCGGAGCCGTCTCTTTGCCCGTGACCGGGTCGACGTGCTTCTGCAGACACTGGGCGCAGATCTCCTTCATCATGCACTGCATCGTCGAGTTGATGGAGCCGATGGCCACGTGGCCTTCCTTGAGGAAGGGCTTCATCACGCCATGCCGCGCGTCCTTGACGGCCGCCATCATGCGGTCAGAGCCGATGGCGATGATGCGGTCGATCTTGCGCGTATCGAACAGCTTCTCGCCCAGCTTGCCCTCGGCGTAGGCGCAGAAGGCCTGCACGATGTTGCCCACAAACGTGAGGTCCTGCCTGCGGCGCGGCTTGATGCCCGGCGCAACGTCCACGCTCCAGATGACCTGGTCGGTGCTGCGCTCGACTTCATCCTGCTTGTAGAGGTCCTGGGGCTTCTTGTAGCCCGCGAAATAGAGCACCTTGTTGCCGGCGTTTTTCATGGCCTGTGCGATGGAGAACAGCACGGCGTTGCCAAGCCCGCCGCCAAAGAGACATACGGTTTCGCCCCTGGGAATCTCGGTGGGGGTGCCGGTGGGACCCATGAGCACCACGGGCTCGCCGGGCTTGAGCGCCGCCATAAGTCTTGAGCTGCCGCCCATCTCGAGCACGATGGTGCTCAGCAGCCCCGCCTTCTTGTCCACCCAGGCGCCCGTGAGCGCGAGGCCCTCCGTCGCCAGGCGTGTGCCGTCGACGACGGGCGCGAAGGTTTCAAAGTTCTGCAAACGGTAGAACTGGCCGGGTTCGAAGTGCCGCGCCGCCATGGGCGCCTGGACGATGACCTCGACGATGGTGGGCGTGAGGCGCACGACTTCCTTCACGCGCGGCCGCAGCAGCCCGTCGAGGCGGGCCTTCATGGCCGCCCACTCGGCGTCGCGTGCCGCCTGCGCCGGGCTTGACGTGTCAAGACGTGCCAGGCGCGGCTTGAACAGGGCCGCCACATGCCCAAAGCCGTCCTTGGCGCTGGCCATGGCCTTGACCACGTTGCCCTCGTAGAGCGGGTGGTTGTCGCCGTAAATACTGATCGTGTGGCCCTTGGCGTCGAGATAGCTGGTGAAGAACGCGCCGTCGGCCTTGCCGCCCTCGGCGGGCGTGAGCGTGACTTTGCCGCCCTCGAGCCTGGCGGTGTGCGCCTGATAGAACGAGTTGTCAGCGTCCATCTTGAACGTACCGCTGTGCTCGCGCTCGTAGATCACGTTGGGGCTGGTGCCGGCGGCCACCATGAGCGAGCGGCAGGCCAGCGTCTTGCGCTCTCCGGTGTCGCCGAACTTGCCGTCGGGTTTGGTGCCCTGAACGGCAAAGACGACTTCCTTGAGCGCGCCGTTGCCATCGACCACGGCTTCAAGCGGGCTGAGGTGCTCGGCAAAGCCGATGCCCTCTTCAAGCGCCTTGATGATTTCCTCGTGGTTGAGGCGGTAGGCGGGCGCATCCTTCATGCCCTTGCGGTAGCACAGCGTCACGCCGCCCCACTTGCGCACGAGCTTGACGAAGTCGGGCTGCTCGCCTGCGGCCCTGGCGCGTTCGCGCTCGGCCTTGATTTCAGCAAAGTGGGCCTGGAACTCGGCGAGGATTTCCCTGTCCTCGCCCTGAAGCCAGGAATCCACGCTGGCTTTGCCGTTCTCGCGGCACAGCGTTTCGTAGCGCTCGATGTGCTTTTCGACCTGCACGGGATAATAGGCGAGCAGTTCCGTCGCCGTGTCGATGCCCGTCAAGCCGCCGCCGATCACCAGCGCCGGCAGGCGGACCTGCAGATTGGCCATCGTGTCGCGCTTGGAAGCCCCCGTCAGTTGCAGCGCCATCAGGAAGTCGCTGGCCTTGCGGATGCCGCGGCAGAGGTTGTTCTTGATATTGATGATCGTCGGCTTGCCCGCGCCCGTGGCCACGGCGATGTGGTCAAAGCCCAGTTCCCAGGCGTCGTCGATCGAGAGGGTCCCGCCAAAGCGCGTGCCGCCAAAGAGGGCCAGCGCGTCGCGGCGCATGAGTGTGATCTGCAGCAGATAGAGGAAGTTCTTGTCCCAGCGCACGGTGATGCCGTATTCGCTCACGCCGCCAAAGCCCGTGAAGATGCGCTTGTCCAGTTCCTGTTCAATCTCTTCGTAGCGCTTGATGGCGCGGATGCCCCCGCCGTCGTGGCCGGTGATGTCAGCGGGCGGCGGCTCGATCTTGAGGCCGTCAATGGCGGCTACGCCAAAGCCCTCGTTCATCAGGTGGTGCGAAAGCGTGTAGCCCGCCGGGCCCATGCCCACTACAAGCGTTTTCAGCCCGTTGTAGGGCAGCGCAAACGGGCGCTTGCGGTTGAGCGGGTTGAAGCGCGTCAACAGGCCGAAGATCTCGACGCCATAGTCCATGCGCAGAACATCCATCAGGGCGCCCGTTTCGGCCTGGGGAATGTTGACCGGGTCCTGCGTCTGGTAGATGCACGACTTCATGCAGTCGTTGCAGATGCGGTGGCCCGTTCCGGGGCACATGGGGTTGTCAATGCAGATCAGCGCCAGCGCGCCGATGCTGTCTCCCTGGCGGCGCAGGGCGTGCATCTCGGAGATTTTTTCCTCCAGCGGGCAGCCCTCCAGCGCGATGCCCGTCTTGTTGCTCTTGAAGCCGTTGGCGTCCTTCAGGCCCTTGCTGCAGGAGTCTTTGTCGCGGTCGTGGCAGAGGATGCAGTAATCGACTTCATAGCCCACTTCGCGATCGCTGTAGCGCTTGTCGGTGAGCTTGAATCCGTCTCTGCGGCGCAGGTGTTCCTCGGGCCCGTAGTGCTTCTGCGGAAAGGCGGGGTCGGGCCTGATGCTGTGCACCAGCTTGTCGAAGTTCATCGGCTGGGGGACTTTCAGCGTGCTCCAGCCCCGGGTGACCTTGCGGCCCTCCTCCGTATGCAGGCAGCTCTTGAGCCAGAGTTCGCAGCGCAGGGCCACGGCCTTGGCCAGCGCTTCGTCGCTTTCGGCGCCGGCAAACCAGGCATGGCCCTTGGCCGCTTCACGCAGCTTCTTCAGGTTCTGCTTGTGAGCATCCGTCAGCGGCACGGGCTTGGCCGCGCGTGTCGAGGCCAACACGGCGTCCTCAATTTCGGAGGCCGCGGCCACGAGGCGCAGGGAAGACAGCTCTTCGTCGCCGGCGATGCTGCCCAGGCCAAGCGCGCCGGAGATGAGTGGCAGGATGCCCCGCGTGGCGCTCAGGGGTTCGGCCTTCTCGTCTTTCTTGAGACGGGCGCAGCGGCGCATCACAAAGGCGCGCACGCGACCCAGGGCGCGTTCATCGGCGGCGCGGGCGAACAGCTTTTCGCGCTGGGCCTGCACGCGGAACAGCTCGCCCACAAAATCGCCAAGCTGCGGCGCAACATCCACCAGCAGGTTGGACTCCTCCACGGGGCTGAGGCTGGCCCCCGCGCGGTAGGACTCAAATCGGGCGCTCAAGGCCGCGTCCCGTGCCTTGACCAGGGCGCGAAAGGCCTCGTCCAGCGCGGCAAGCCGCGCGGGCTGAAACAGGTCATGGAAGGTGAAACCGTCGATGCCGAGAGAGAAGTTGCGCGAAGCCGCGCCGGTGCCCGCATGCATGTTGCCGCTCCGAGGATGGTGGCCGCGCCAAGCTTTGCCCGCGGCGCGGGGATGATAGCGGGGTGCGGGGCGGCACGCGACAAGGCGTATTTGAACTGTGACAAATCAGGCGGTGGCGACGGCGATGTAATTGGCCAGACCGTAGCCGGCCAGGAGCGCCCAGAAGCAGATGCGGTCGAGCCACTTGGCGGCCTGGACGCGTTCCTGGTAGTAGAAGCGCAGCGAGAAAATGGACTCGAGCAGGGACAGGAAGATGAACCCCACGGAGATCATGTTTACTTTGTCGCTGAGGGTCAGCAGGTTGGTGGGGGGCAGGGCTGCGTTGACGACATAGGAGCTGGCGGCGGCCGCGAAGATGGCCCCGACGCCCAGTCCAAATCGCGGGTCGAGGTCTGTCGGCTTGATGAGCAGGGCCACGAAGCCGATGATGACCGAGAGGTAGATGCTCCAGAACAGCTTGAAGAGGTAGCCCAGCCCCGGCCGCTGGAGTTCCATCTCGAAGACGAAGCGCGAATAGCTTGTCTCTTTGCCGGGAGGCAGGCGGCTGTCGCCGTAGTTGGTGGAGTAGGTGTGGCGCCTGACCAGGGCGCGCGAGGCCGTGAGGTTCCAGCCGGGGGTGCGCACGCCGGGGTCCACCTGGGAGTTCACGGTGTCCGCCTCAAAGCGCGTCAGGTGTTCCTCGTTCTTGGTGTCCTCCAGTTCGATGGTCAGGACGTGGTCATCGAGGGGAAAGCGGGTGACGTCGAAGTACTTCTTGATGCGGGCGATGATGCGGACCGCGGCGTAGGTGTCGCCGTTGCCAAGGTCGTCCATCTGGTCGGCGATGCGGTCTTCAATGATTCCGCCGATGATCTCGAAGTTGTCCAGGGGCTTGTATTGCTCGGCCTCGGGCTTGTGCTTGTCCGACTTGAAGCGAAACCAGACCCAGAAGTCGACAACGTATTCGTTCTGGATCATCTCGATGGACTTCACCTGATTGACGTAAATGCCGACGCTGACCTTGCGCACCTCGCCCGGCGCAGGGGCCGCGTTGACGGCCTCGCGCACATCCAGGGAGCGGGGGGCCGGTCCCTCGGCGCTGACGCGACCGACCGCAACGGCCGTAACGCCCAGCAGGGCAATCAAGAACAGGACCGCAAGCCTTGGGCGGCCGCGCAGGCAGGTCAGCATGTGAGTGTCCCGGCAGGGGTTGGACGCCGATTTTTCAAGGCCGGACCGTGCATGTCAACGCCTACTCTTCTTCGTCGCGCGGCTTGCGCCACTTCGCGCGCCTGGCGGCGCGCTCGGCCTTGGCTCTGGCGCGGCTGTCGGCCTCGTGGACGATGTCGTGGGCGCGGCGGGCGATTTCGCCTTGATCGGCCAGCTTCTGGAGGACGGCGTAATCCAGTTCGTCCGGGCGCAGGCCGGGGTTGCCGCCGGCGGCCACGATCCAGGCTTCGGCCTGCTTGGCATTCACGCCCAGCGCGTTGCCCAAAGCGTTGGCCGCGCGCTTGCGCCGGTGCGTGAAGAACACATGCACAAGCTGGCGCAGGCGCGCATAGGCCGCGGAGTCCGGGCGGCGCGCCGGCCTGAGCTCGACGAGCGCGCTGGCCACGCTGGGGCGGGGCCAGAACACGGCGGCGGGAACCTTGCGGATGATGCGCGCGTCGGCGAACTGGGCGCGCAGCAGCGAGAGAATGCCATATGCCGCGTTGCCGGGGCGAGCGCAGAGTTTTTCTCCGACTTCATACTGGACCATCACGAGCAGGCGCTCAAAGGGCAGATGGCTTTCAAGCAGCGCCATGATGATGGGACCTGCCGCGTTATAGGGCAGATTGGAGACGCACTTGAGGCGACCCAGCCTAGGAGGCTTGGCGGCCGGCACGACGCTGCGCTCGAAGTCCGACTCCTCAACGTGAAACAGCCCGTGGCTGAGGTAGGCGTGAAGCAGGCCCTCAAGCGCCTGATGCAGGCGGCCCTCCGCCGTCAGGGCATCGCCCTGCAGGAGCACGACGTTCTCGCGCCCGGCCAGAAACTCGCGGGCCACGTCAAACATGCCTCGATCCAGCTCCAGGGCCACCACCAGCCCTGCCTCCTCGGCCAGAGCCTGCGTCAGGCCCGCCGAGCCCGGACCGATCTCGAGCACGCAGTCGCCCAGGTCCACCTCGGCGTCGCGCACGATGGCACGCAGCATGTTCGTATCCACCAGAAAGTTCTGGCCCATGCGCTTGTGAGGGCGGATGCCGTGGCTGGCGAGCGCGGCTTTGATTTCGGCGAGGCGTTGCATGGCGAGTGTTTAGCACTCAGAGCCCCCCCGGTCACGAGGGGGCCGGAGGTTTCAGCACGTTACCTGGGGGGCAGGGCGATATGCTTCAAAAGCAAGTCCTGGAACTCCGGCTCGTCCGGCAGCGGCACATGGACCGTGCTGCGCGCAATCTGTTCAGCGCGTGCGCGGGCTTTGAGCGAAGCCGCGACCATGCAGGCGCCCAGGCCCGCGCTGTTGCCGGCGACTTCGATTTTCTCGCGGGGCATGTCCGGGATCAGGCCGATGGCAACGGCGCTTTCAACGTCGAGATAACTGCCAAAGCCGCCCGCGAGGATGATCTTGTCCGGCTCGCGGCCGAACTTTTTGAGCATCAGTTCTTCGCCCGTCGCCAGCGCGGCCTTGGCCAGTTGCAGTTCGCGGATGTCTTTCTGGGTGAAGACGATGTCCTGGCCGGCGAGGAAAATGACGCCGTCGGGACTCACGGCCTCTGTTTTCGGGCCCACGAGGACAACTTCGCGCATGCCCGCTTCGTTGGTGCGCGTGAAGCGGCTGTCGAGCAACTTGCCGTCCTGGTCGCACATGCCCGCGCGCCAGAGGCCTGCCAGGCAATCAATGATGCCGCTGCCGCAGATGCCCACGGGCGTCTGGTTGCCGATGGTGGTCAGCACCGTGCGCGTCTGGGCGGGCAGCCACTGCACGCTGTCAATGGCGCCGCGCGATGCGCGCATGCCGAACTGCATCTGCCCGCCCTCAAAGGCAGGCCCCGTCGGCGTGGAGCCCACGAGAAGCCTGTCGCGCCCGCCGCACACAATTTCGGCGTTGGTGCCGATGTCCATCAAGAGCGCGAGGCCCTCGAACTCGTCAAGCCCCGTGGCCAGTATCGCCGCCACGTTGTCGCCGCCGATGAAGCCTGCCTCGAGCGGAAACACGTACACCTCGGCGTCGGGCACACTTGACAGGTCAAGATCGCGGCCCTTGAGCCGTTGCGGCAGCACACTCTCGGGCTCGAAGGGGTGGCTGCCCAGGCGCAGCACGTCCCAGCCCATGAACAGGGACTGAATCACGCTGTTGCCGCACAGCGCCACGCCGGCAATGGGCCTGCCGCCGCCTTGACGCGTCAACAACTCCAGCACGGCGTTCACATCTTCGCGCGCCAGCCTTTTGAGGGTGTCGGCGCCGTCCTTGTAGCGCTCGGTGTGCGAGACGCGCGTGAGAATGTCGCCGCCGAACGGAATCTGGCTGTTCTCGCGCGAGGCCTGGGCCGCGATCTCGCCCGAGTCCAGATCGACGAGATAGCCCGCCAGCGTGGTGCTGCCCATGTCCACGGCGGCGACGAGAGAGCCGCGCGGCAGGTCCGGCCGGTCCACGCTGATCTTCCGGCCCTTGAGCTGCTTGCGCACCAGCGTGCGCGCCTGGCTGACGCGCGGCATGGCCTCGATCACGAGGTCGCCCATGACGCAGCCGCGGCAGGCCAGGTGCAGGCCCTCGCCGCCGGCCATTTCGTGGGGAGCAAGCGGCGCGCCCGTGGAGGCATCGACAAAGCGCGCGGGGTCCGAGGCGATCATCTTCTCGGGGAAGGGGCCCCTGCAGACGCGCACCCGGCACTGTTTGCACGAGCCGTTGCCGCCGCAGGAGCTGTCAATGTGCACCCCGACGCGCTGCGCCAGACGCAGCAGGTTCTCGCCCGGCGAGGCGTGGACGAGCTTGTCGGCATTCTTGAACCAGACGCGAAATCCGCGCATGTCGGGAGTCTAGCAGCCCGCGAGCAGCGAGTCGCGCCATGGGCGAGACGTTGCTTCAATAACCGCCATGCACGGCGAGGACGCCTATCTCTTCCGACACGCGATCATGCGTGACGCCGCCTATCAGTTGCAGTTGCCGGGCAAGCGCGCCTCCTTGCACGCGCTCGCGTTTGACATCCTCGAAGATCTGGCCCGGCGCGAGGGCGCTGCCGCCCTGGATCGATGGGCGGAGGAACTGGCGGATCACGCGGGGCGCGGAGCCGAGTCAGAAGACGCCGATTCTTCGCGGCTCAAGGCGGCCGAGGCGGATTATCTCTTTCGAGCCGCTGACTATCTTCGCCGAAGCCATGAGCACGCGCGATCCATGGCGGTCATGCATCGGCTGCTGCAACATGGCTCAACAACGCCGCTGCGCCGCATGCAGGTGAAGAATCAGCTGGGTGTCGCCCTGCGGGCCCTTGGCCGCATTGAGGAAGCCAGAGTCTGGGCCGGACAGGGGCTTGACGCCGCCGTGGAACTGGGCAGGCCAAGAGACGAACTGGTCGCCCGAGGTAACCTGGCCAACCTGTTCAGTGACCTGGGAAATCACGCCGAAGCCGTGACCCGGTGCCGCGACGTTGTAGCGCGCGCGGAGGAGCTCCAGGACTTCGAGGGTAAGGCGCGCGCACTGGTGAATCTCGCGGCGAATCTCCAGTTGATGGGTGAGCACGAACAGGCCATTGCCGTGGCCAGGCAGGGTTTGGAGGTTGCGCGCGCCCACGGGAACAAACTGACGGAAGGCAACGCGCTGAAGACGCTGGGAGATGCCAGTGAGGCCCTGGATCGGAGCGCCGACGCAGAGGCCTGTTACCTGAGTGCGCGAGAGGTCCTGGAAGGCTGTGGTGCCAAGCTCCTGTTGGCATCGTGCTGGAACAATCTCGGCGTGCTGTATTGGAACAGCAACCGCGGACCTCAGGCAAAGGAGGCCTATGGCCGCGCATTGAAACTGTATGCGGAGGCCGGTGTGAAGCGCTCCATGGGATACGCCTTGGTCAACCTCGCGCTCTTCTGCCTCGGCGCCGGCGAGACGGAACAGGCCCAGGCATACGCGGTTTCGGCGCTGAACTCGTTCCGGGAAGTCGGGGCCGCGAAAGAGGAGAAGCGCTGGCTGGCGGAATGGAACAGCCGCATCAACGGCCTCGCCGGGTTGGCGCCCCTGCAATGAGCCTCGCCGGGCTTCGGCGCTCGCCGAGGCTGATTTCGGCGGAGTCGATGTCATCGAATCGGCGATCGGCGGGCAGATTCATCGGCAACAAGGCCCCTGACAGCCCGCTGAAAAGCCGCTTGAAATGGAGGTCGGGCCAGATTCACTTTGGCCCGACCGGGCTGAGAAAAGTTGCCGGATGCCACTCTTTCAGCAGCCTGCCAGGCAGATCGCGATCGGGTCCGAGTTTCCGAACGCGCTCGCGCGCACATCGGACTCCGGCCCGCAGGACAGGCGCCGGGGCTCACGCCAGCCAGGCCGTGAGCTGCTTGCCCTGGGACTGGACATGGACCAGTTCACGCGGGCTCAGGTCCTGCGACGTCATGTGCTCAAGGCCCGCCACACTGATGCCCGATGCCGAAAGCAGCCCCATCACGGCCGGAGGCAGCATGCTTGACAGGCGGGTGGCCTCCGTGGCCGGCAGGGCCAGCCTCATGCGGGGTTGACCGTCGTTTGCCAGTATCAGGAAGAAATGTTGCGCGCGCATGGCCAGGGCTCCTTCGCCCGCCATGGTAGCATTGGCGCAAAACATCAAAAGAATAAAAGGAACAAATTATCTAAACTTCACCCCAAGGCTGAACTGGGAGTTGTAGATCATGCTGAACTCCCGGTTCGTGGGCAGGTACATCTGGAATGAGGCCTCAAAGTAGATCCCGATCTGGTCCGAGATTTCAAACGTGCTCGAGCGCAAGATGAACTCCAGCCCGTTGGTCATGCCGCCGGCCCCTCGATAGCTCACGTTGTTGAACGGCCGCCAGAGCATCAGCGTCACGATGCGATAGGCCTCGTCGAGAAAGAACCACTCAAAGCCGATGCCCGTGCCTGTGCCAAACGTGATGAACTGGTCCCAGTCCACCCGGTCACGGTCCTTGATGCGGTCCAGGGTGCCGAGCTGATCGTCCTGGTAGTCCGTGTCGTAGGCCCTTATCTCCGTGCGCCGGAAGGCAAAGAAGCCCTGCACTTCCTGCACAAACCACAGGTAGCGCCAGCGCACGGCATATTCAAAGCGCAGATTGATGCTCATCTTCTGCTGGTCGTCCGCCCCCAGATAGTTGCGCGTGAACGGCAGCACCTGCAGTTCATGGGTGTGGTGGCGCGGCTGGTTGTGAATACCAAATGCGATGTCCACGCGGGGCGTGAAGTTCATGCGCCATTCCGGCCGGAAGCGGTACTCAATGCTGGCCTGGGCCCCCAGCCCCAGAAAGTCGAAGCTCTTGGCCCAGGAGGAACTCCAGGAGTTGTCCAGGCCGCGCACGTCGGTGATGCTGTAGCTGCGTGTCGTGTAGAAGACGGCCCAGGTGACGCCGATGTCCTTGACGCCGATCTCACGGAACTTCGGCGTTTCGCTGCCGTGGCGCGCCGGCTCGCCCCCGCCTCGCCGGATTTCGAAAGCGGGCCAGGCATCACGGGGCTGAGGCCCGGGCGCGGCGAGGGAGATCTGCGATAAATCAAGCTCACGGGCGCCAAGAGCGGAACAGGCGCCAAGAGCCAGAATCATCAGAAGAAGGCGTGTCATCGTCCCTCGTGCGCCCAGCCGTGAAAGCGAGGCAGTCTAGGGGCAAAGGTGGGCGAATCAAGCGCCGTCGTGGCCTGGTCGCGCCCCGTCACCGGGGGGACCTCGATGGCGAACGTTCCGCGGCGCTGCAGTTGTCAAAGAACTCCGGATTCTGCCCGTCAGGGCTTACGCGACGTCGGCCGTCGCGCCCCTGACCCCGGTGGCGAATACGG
>QEVF01000031.1 GCA_003576915.1 Planctomycetota bacterium
GTGGCGCGAGCCGTTGCCGGGCCCGGCGGGGTTGTCGGGGTCCGCCGTGGGATCGTCGGACGTCGCGTAGAGCGTGGTCTGGTCGGGGTTGGTCGTGCCATCGGGAAGGTTGGCGGGCGGATTGTTGGGACCGCGGTACCAGTTGACGCGCTGCCGCGTGCCCGAGGCGCGACGGTCATAGATCACGCGGTCGCTGTGTTGGACGTTGTTGTCGCTCTCGATGCTGGAGAGATTGAGCGTGGAAAGGTTAGTGCCTTTGGCGTTGTAGACGACCTTGCTGAGCTTGTCGTCGAGGTCGTGGAAGTAGACGTCGAGGTCATCGGGCGTCGCGCTGGCGCCGTTGTTGTCGGCCTCGTACCAGCGGGCCTCGTATTTCATCATGGAGTTGCCGTCGTAGGCGTAGGCAAAGCTGCTCATGAGGGCGTCGGGCGCGTCGGGCAGTGCGTTGGCGTTTTCGTCGCGCACGTGGCGCACCTGTGTCAGGCGCAGCATGTTGTCGCGCTTGAAGTCGGAGATGATGGGCTTGGTGAAGTCAGCCTCGTGCCATTGCGTGCGGCGGCGATGAAGCAGCCCGCCGCCGAAGTACTGGTAGGAAGCGATGACGCCCTTGTCGACGTAGATGCCGGTGCCCGCGCCGCGCCAAAGGTGCGTGTCGATGGGCCTGCCCTTTCGGTCAAAGCGCCACTGGGTCATGGTGAAGCGCCCGCCGTTTTCGCGGGTGTGGCGGCGGGAGAGTTCATCGAAGGATGAGAGGGTGTAGCTGGAGAAGAAGGCCTGACTGGAGCCGCCGGTGTAAACGCGGCTGAAGTCGATTTCCGTGTTGCCAAGGGTGTTGTAGGCGAAGCTGGTTTCCGTCGCGACGCCGCCGGAGACCGAGGGGTCGTCGCTGCGGGCGTAGCCGAGGCGGTAGAGCCCGTCAAACTCGAGCACGGCGCCGCTTTCGCCGGTGATGCCGAAGGCGGTGGGCACGCCCGAGGTGTTGGCCGTTTCCGTCAGGGGGAGATCGTTGGCGTCGAAGGTTCGCGTGACCACGGTGCCGTTGGGATCGATCGTGTTGAGCAGGTTGGAGTTGCCGTCGTAGGCGTTGCCGGCCGCCGGCGCATAGAAGGGGCCGCCGCCGACGAGATTGAGCGTATGGCTCGAGCCGGCGCTGCGTTTGAGACCGACGCCGGAGCCGGGAACTGCCGCGTCAGCGAACTCGGTCTGAAGCCAGCGCTGGGCGAGGTCGTAGCTGTAGGAGGTCGCGTTGCCCGTCGGGTCGATGGTCTGGACCACGTTCGAGTTCTTGTCATACAGCGTGCGCGAGACGATGTGCTCCGTGGTCGGGCTTACCAGGCCCGTGGCCGGATTGACGCGGCGGCGCACGACGTCTTCAAGCTTGGCGCGGATGCCGCGCCCGAGCAGGTCATACTCGTAGCGACGCACGGCTCCGCGGCGATCCACGGCCTTGACCAGTTGTCCGCGGGAGTCATAGCGCCAGGTGCGCTCGTACTGCTCGCCGCTGGCGAGCATGGGGGCCAGTTCGCGCGTCATGCGGTTGAGGGAGTCATAGAAGAACTGCGTAGTCAGCACGCGTTGGGTCTGCTCGACCTGGTCGAACAGGCGGGCGGTTTGCGCCACCAGGTTGCCGTTGGCGTCGTAGGCGTATTCGTTGGTGTTGACGTCAGGCGAGGCGGTGAACTGGTCGTCGGTCACGGAGGCCAGCCGGTTGTAGGCGTCGTAGGAGTAGGTTGTCAGGTAGCTCAAGTCGTCCAGCGTCTGCTCGACCTGGCCATTGGACCTGAATTTCACGCGGCTCGTGCTCCAGCCAAACTGGAAGTTCGTCCGCGTTTCATCCATGGAGTAGCTGAGGCTCAAGCCACTCCGGGTCTGCGCCAGAACGCGGCTGAGATAGGCCCGCCCGAGGTTGTCGTAAAAGGTCTCGGAGTGTGCCAGCAACTGGCCGGGGCTTGACCAGCTCCAGGTAGCGGGGGCGGTGAATTGGCGCTTGCGGCCAAAGCGCTTGGCCGACACGACGCTGCCGGCGCGGTTGTAGGCCAGTTCCGTGTAGTTGGGATTGGTCGCCAGGCGGTCTTCGACCTTGATGAGGCGATCAAAGGCGTCGAAGTAGGCGTGGCTGTCGTTTCCGCGCCCGTCCACCGAGCGAACCGTGTTGGAGTTCAAGTCGAAGAAGGACTCACTCTGGATCAGTGCGCCGGCCTTCAGGACGCTGGTGCCGTCAAAGCCAAAATAGCCCTTGATGGCGCGGTTCAATTCGTCGAAGTCGGTCGCACTCCTGTTGCCCTCAGGCAGGATCGTTTCAACGGGGCGATAGAGGCGGTCATAGCCGAAGGTCGTTGTGCGGCTCAAGCCGATTGATATGGGCTCCGTGACGCTGGTGACCATGTCCAGAAGGTTGTAGGCGAATGTCGTGGTGATCTGGGCGGGCGTCTGCGGGTTTCCATTTTCATCGAAGTTGCTGACACCGCTGCTCTCCACGTTGCCGTTGAGGTCAAACGCGGCGGTCGTGTAATACACGACGTTGCCGTGGTCCGTCACGGGCGGCGTCTCTGCCCGGAGGGTCTGGTCCAACTGGTTGACGTAGCTTGTGAACGTGTAGCCGCGGGGGTCCGTGGTGGTGATCAAGCGGCCGACCGAGTTGTAGCCGAAGGTGGTGATCAGCGGGCTGGCAGTCTGGTCACCGTGTCGCGTGGACAGCAGGTAGCCCTTCTCATATCCCGCGGTTCCGTAGGTGAAGCGCGTGACCACGCCCGCCTGGTCGGTGACGGTGAGCAGCTGTCCCGATGAATTGTAGGTGAAAAGCGTCTGGATGAATTGACCTACGTTGAGGCTGTCGGGGCTGATGGTGGCGCTGACGCCGGGCGAGGTCACGCTCGCGAGGGTGCCGTCGGGGTTGTAGGTGTAGGTCGTCGCGAATTCAGCGCTCTGGTCCACCGTAATGGGCGCGTTCGTGACGATGTCGTACCCTGCGCCAAGTTCATACGCGCGCGGGCTGACGCTCGTCGCCAGCAGGTTGAATGCTGCAGTGCTGGTGTAGGTGAATGTCGCCAGCAGGCCGTTGACCTGGTCCGCGGGCAGACCCGCTGTGCCGGCTGTTCCGGGATGCTGAAGAACGCGCAATAGGTTGCCCCGGGAGCGCTGGCTGGAGCTGGTGATGTCGAAGCGGAAGCGCGTGCTCCTTCCGCTCGGTTGCGTCACACCTGTCGTGTTGAACTGGGAATCGTAAGTAAAGCTGGACTCGTAATAGTCAGGGTCGCTCGCGCGCAATTTGGCGCCGGTTTGTGAAAGCGCTGTGTTCCACTCGCCAGTGTAGTGGCGAACGTAATCGGCCGTTCCAAGAGGCGCGCTGCCGGCCTGCACCTGCACGCGATACTCCGAGCGATAGTTTAGTGCATTGATGATATTGACCTTGCAGCGGCCCAGCGCGTCCACTCCGCCATAGACAATATGGGTCCGGTGGGTTGCGTCGCCGGCACCGGTGCGGCCGACATCCTGGTAATCCACGCGCCCCTGGGCATCATAGTGGTTGCTCAGCCAGCCCAACGGCGAGGTTTCATTGGCTTGCCGGGCATCTATCACCTCCAGCATGTTGCCGGAGGCGTCATACGTGAATTGCACGCGGGTTCTGAAGTTGGCGCCCTTCGTCTCGCTGAAGTAGCGTTCCGTTTGTGGCAGCTTGATCTCGAGCAGATCGGCCGTCGAGAGATCGTAGACGAATTCCCACTCGCGGGGACCGACATAGGAAGTGCCGATCACGCCGGCCTGCGCGGTGTAATCCGCATAATCACGCAGAACGGTGAGACGACCGTGGGGCCCATACTCGAACTCGAGCACGTAGCGCGAAGGAGTCATCGGGTCGTACTGGTCGCCGCGCATCTGCTCCAGCTGCCCCAGAGCATTGTATATGAACTGGACCTTGTTCCCGAATCGGTCCGACACTGAGGTCTGGCGGAAGAGGCGCCGGTTGGCTGTGTCCTGGTTGCTGGCCTGAAAAGTGATGCTCGATCCATGGGGACCGTAAAGTGTGTAAACATCGTCCAGTTCGTTGGCGGGAGTTCCATTGTCACTGCGGAAGAATTCCACGAAGAATCCGGCGAGTGTGTAGGGACCGACGCCGGAGGCGCCCCCTGGGGCCAGCGCGAACATGTCAATGCGTCCAGAGCCGTCATACAGTGTGATCACGTCGTTCGAGTAGACCAGCCGCGCATCGAAGCTCGCATTCCAGCCGCGGCCCAGTGCCCCCAGGTATTCGAGGGCGCTGCGATAAGTGACTCCTGCCCCGAGCGGGAGCATTCTGCCGGGGATGGTTACGAGGGGCAGGTCATGCCGGAATTCGCCGTTGTGCAGGTAAACCGAGGTAGCGCCGACCGTCGCGCCTTGTGGCGGCTCAGGCAGACTTCCGGACTCACGGTTTGCAATCAACTGCTGAGGCGCAAAAACCTCCATGGTGCCGCGGCAGATGTCCTGCCCCGTCGAAGATCGAATGTAATAGACGTGCGATAGAATGTCGGCCATGGGCGCGGCTGAAAATGCCACCTCACACTGATCGGCATTGATCACATGGGTCACGGTTCCCGTCACGCCGAAGCCTTCGACGAATACGGTCATGCCTGCCGCAAATGCCTGTCCCTGAGTTTTGGTGATCGTGGCAAGGACCGTCTGCCCTTGAGGCACCATGGCAAAGCCGGAGGCGTAGGCGGTGGTGGACGTCACATGAACTACTTTGAAGCCGTCAAGCACGGGGCCGTTGTTCACCGTCGAGCCGTTGCTGACGAAACACCAGCGAAAGCGCACGTCGGCTTGTCCCGCCCAGGGGTTGAGGTTGAGCCAGCAGGTGTTAGCTGTGGCTCCGCCGAGGCCTGTGCCGGTCCAGCAGGCATTGCCGCCGCCGAATCTGGATGCAAGCAGATTGCTCGTGTTGGTATTGCCGTTGTATGCAACGGAGGAACCCGTGACGTCGCTCCAGAGGGTGCCACCGTTGATGGACACCTGGAGTTTCATTCCGTCCTGATTGGCCTGGGCGCGAATCCAGAGCTTGTATTCAAGCACCAATCCGGACTGGCCCGAGAAATTGAATATGGGCGAGTGCAGCCACGTCGTGGTGTTGTTCTGATAATTGGCCGCGGGGCGATTGGCCCACGCCTGAACGTTGGTACCGCCCTCTCCCTGTCGTGGGCTGGCGATGGTGCCATTGCTCCAGGGGCTGCCGCCGGTCGCTGGCCCGGTACCGTAATTCACCTTGAAGTCCGACGCCTGCTGAGCGTCGGACGGTTGATAGGGAAACACACTTATGGTCGGAGGCGCCTGCCCAAGAAGGGCATGGCCCAACAGCGCGAACAACGCCCAAAGACTCATGAATGCCGGGACTCGCGTTGCCCCAATGATGTGGCGCATGGATTCTCCAATTTTTTGTCGCAGGTCAGACTGCAATGCAACTACCCCGTAATGCATGAGGCCTCAAGTATTTTTCCAAGTTTATTGACGTAATGACTCCCTAGTGACATTTTGTTTATCCATACCTGTGCAATATGTGCGTTTACTGAGGTCCCGTGGGGGCCTTTCAACCACTGGAAACAGCGGACACAGTTGCGCCGCAAAAGTCCCGCGGACTGCTCGGGGCGCCCCCGGGGCAGGCAGCCGCAACGGAACTGATCTTGTAAGCGGTCGCTGACCGAAACACGCTCACTGGGGCGCTAAGGGAATGGTGCCCGAGCGGCAGTTGGCTCCGGCCCCCGGCATTGGTGCGGGTAAAACGTCGCTAGCAGGCCGTTGAAACCGCGTCTGGGCGCGGCCAGCGGGCTGCTCTCAGGTTCTTTTTCGCTCCGACCATTGGGTTTTCTGGCCGCCGCGCTTGGCTCGCGCGGTGGTTCTGCTTGCGCGCCTATTGCGCGAGGCCCAGGTTTCCAGCCTCTGCTGGTTGTACGTCGCTGAGCCGGCCGGCAGCCAAGGCTTGCTTCTCCACCTTCCTGGGCACCGCGTTCGGGCCCGCCCTGACTTTCGCAAAGCAAGAAATGGCGGCGGCGCAACGGCTCGGGTGCAATTACAATGTGGTCCCCCACCTGGGTTCCCCTGCTCTGTGGAGCTCCCATGGGCAAACTGACCCCCGCAACGCTGGTGCTGCTCTGCGGCGCACTGCTGGCCGCCGCGCTGTTCATGTTTGGCACCCGCAGGCCGGACGCCAGCGCAGGACATGGCACTGAAATCTTCCCGGCGTGCGCCGGCAACATCCCGGCGTGCGCCGTCGAAAACCCGGCCTCGCGCCAGCCGGAGCAGGCGCAAGCGTTGCCGGCGCCCCAAGACTCTGACAGCGCCCGGGAGTCCATGCCTGAGCCTCCACGGCGCAAGGACGCTTCCGACAGGCCTGTCGGAAGCGTCAAGATCAAACAATCGGGCTCATCGGAACCGGGAGGTAGTTCATCCTCGGGAGATCGCCCCAACCTGCCCACCCGGCCGCCCTCTCCCCCGGCCCCCAAGCGAATCATCGACGCCTCACCTCCGCCGAACCAGAACCTGGGCGCAACGAGGCCGTTTTCGCGGGTGCTGAATCGTCCGTCGCCGGAGTTGGAACTGTCCGACGTCTCCGAAAAGCTGAAGCAGGACCGGCGCGGCCTCTACGGGCAGTACTGGGCGTTTGACAGTGATCCATTGACCGCTCTTGCCCAGGAAGGTGCCAAGCCCTTGTCGGAGCGGAAGCCCGACTTGGTGCGGATCGATCCCCAGATCTTCTTTGTGGACAATGACGCCTTTGCCGACTTGCCCTTCCCCCAGGCCAACTTCGCCGCGCGATGGGAAGGCTTCCTGGTCGTACCCAAGGCCGCAACCTTCTGGCTGTTTCTGGGCTGCGACAATGCCGGGCGCGTGGACATCAATGGCGAAACGGTACTGCTGAATCAGGTGCAAACCCGCTACGTGGAGGTGAGCACGGCGCTGGACCTCGCTCCGGGCCTGCACCGACTGACCCTGGAGTTCGCACAGGGAATGCTCAGCAACAACGACAGCTGGCGCTGCGCCCGCAAACTGATGTGGGTGCCGCCCGGGGAAAGCAGACCGGTGGCCCTGCCCCCGGAGATGCTGATGTTGCCGCAATGGATGTGGACCGATGAAGCTCCGATCATCACCAAGCTGAGCAAAGGCGAAGGCGAGATCGGCGATGAAATCACGATTTACGGGCAGGGCTTCTGCGACGGATCTCAAGCCCCAACGGAGGACGGCTTTGCGGCGCTGGACGATCTTTTTGCGCCACAAGTGGATTTCAACGGGCAGCGGGCGAAGGTCTTGAAGTACACGCCTCAGGAGTTGACGGTCAGGGTTCCCATTGGAGCCGGCAGTGGGAGGCTCACGGTGGTGCGCCATCTTGTCTTGACGTCAGACGCCACGGGTAATCACAGCGGGCCGCTCCACGTCAAGGTGATCCCGAGCAACTCTGTCGAATTCAAGGTGACCACCCAGTTCGGCCTGCTGGCACACTGGTACAACCTCAACAATGTTCCAAACGTCGACTTTGACGGGTTAGCCACGCGCATCGTCCCGGAGATCGTCCGCATAGAACCAGGTTTTGAGTGGGTCATGCGCGGACGTGCACCGGTGCCGTTTGCAAAGGGAGCTCTGGCTTGTTCGTGGGAAGGGTACCTTGGTGTTCCCCATGGCGAGGCAGGTTTCCTGTGCATAGACAGTGTCAGCCCCATTCGCGTTGTCGTCGGCGATCTTCATCAGGAACCCGAGCCCAGCAGTTCTACAGACACGCGCCACGTGAGAATCTGGATTGGCTCAGGGGACGAAAGAAAGCTCCCCCTGAGAGTTGTGTGGATCGCAGACACGGACTCGGCGCTGTTTCCCATCGAGTGGGAGTCCCATGCTCAGACTGGCGAAGTCGAAGTCGAGGGTCTCCGCACGCCGATCGTATCCGTCCGGACGCGCAGGCTTCCGGCCTGCCTCCTTTTCCCTCCCATTGTGCCGTCCAAACCGCCGGCCATTACGAAAGTCTGGCCCGGCGAGACTGAGGCGCCTCTCAACCTGCCCTTTGAAACGCCGAAGGACCGCCCTTCCATCGCGGAGGGACAGTCCTTCCAGGTGGGCCTCCATGTCTTTCGCGACAAAGCCAGCGCGGACATCCCCCTGGAACTCTTCGTCGATGGCATGGCGCTCAGCTACAAAGTGGCCGCGTCCCAGCGGAGCGGTACCGAGGGAAAGGAAGTCATCCTCTTGGACTGCGTTCTCCCGCCAAGTTGCGGCGAGGGCAAGCTCACCGCCAAACTCGGGCTGGCCGTCAGCGAACCCTTCTTCATCGATGTTGCCAACAAGGGCCTTGTCGCCTTCCTCTATGACCTGCCCGACCCCGTGGGATACAGCCAGTTCCCTGACGTCGCGGCCCTGACCTGTCACTCCATCCGCAAGGAACGGAGCATCGATTTCACGACAGCCGAGAGCTTTGCACTGCCCTTCGTTGCCGAGACATTTGCCGTGGAGTGGTTCGGGGCCATCATAGTCGAACACGAAGGTTGGTACACGTTCACGGCACGCAGCGACGATGGCTGCCGCGTCTGGGTCAACGGGGCGGAGATCATCAACGACGACAACCTCCATGCGCCCCGGGAGACCCGCAGCGAAAGGCTCAGGCTGCTGCCCGGCACCTACTCCTTCCGCATGCAGTATTTTGAAAACACGCAGCACGAGTGCTGCACGCTTTACTGGGAAGCTAACGACCTGGGGGAAAATCTGCTGATCGAGCGCCAGGTGATACCCAGCCGCGCATTCACCTGGGTGAATGCGGGACCCCTGCCCGACAAACCAGCGACGGGCAAGCGCGCTGACGGAAGCAGCTACGATTAGTTTCCGGTCCGCGCCCGTCCTTGGCTCGTTCTAACCCTTCAGTTCTCGACAATCCGCCACAGCGAACAACTTTTCAGGCCCGTTTGCTTGCCACCCGCCGAACGATGTGGGACAATAAGTTTACATCTAAAGCAATCTTCATGCTGACCGCGCATCGTGGCGCGGCTGCTTTGCCCACCGGCAAGAGGGGGACTCACCCATGCTCACTAAACTCGGTGCGACACTCATGACCGCGGGCCTGCTGGCGCTGATGTCTCTGGCGCCGACGGGTTGCAGCAGCGGCGGCGACGGGGGCTCCGAAAGCGGATTTGTGGAGCCGCCATTTGCCAACCCATTGCCGGAGCAATCCACTTTCAGCGACGACGACATCCGCCACCTACTCAGCCGCACCCATTTCGGTGTACGCGAGTCGGACTTCAACTATGTGAAGGGCAAGGGGGTGCAGGCGTACATCGACGAGATGACGCTTTTCCCGTGGAAACCCTCCTATGAGGCGGCGGCCGACGCCGCCATCGTGGATCCCCAGCGGCCGTCGCAGTCCGAGCTTTCGCGGTGGTGGCTGCAAATCATGCAGAACAGCTATCGCCCCTTTCAGGAGCACCTGGCGATGTTCTGGCACGACCACTTTGCCACGTCGCAGGTGGTGCTGGACGCCCAGAGCCGCCGCTGGATGAAGGACCACGTCAACACCCTGCGCTATCACGGCAACGGCAACCTGCGCACACTGCTGTACAAGATGGCGGTGGACCCCGTGATGCTGGTGTGGCTCGACGGCGTGCTCTCGACCAAGACCTCGCCCAACGAGAATTTCGCCCGCGAGTTCTGGGAGATCTTCTCCCTGGGCGCGGACAACGGCTACACCCAGGCTGACATCGTGGAGGCTTCCAAGTGCTTCACGGGCTGGCGCACCCGCTACGACGCCGTGCAGGACCTGACGTTCATGGAGTTCGACGCCAACCGGCACAGCACGGTGAACAAGACCTTCTTTGGACAAACCATCACCGGACGTACCGGCAGCCAGGGCTATCTGGAGTACCAGGACGTTGTGGACGTCACCCTGGCCAACCGCCCCGTAGCGGAATACATCGTCAAACGCCTGTGGGAGGCCTACGTTTATCCCAACCCGGACACCACAACGATCGTCACGCCGCTGGCCAACCTGCTCAAGAACGGGAACTGGGAAATCCGCCCGGTGCTCAAGGCCATGTTCCGGTCGCAGGAGTTTTACAGCACGCAGTCCAAGACCACGGGCTTCATCAAGGACCCCGTGCAGATGTTCATCGGCTTTTCGCGCACGACCGGGCTCTGGCCCTCCCTGGCCACACTGGACAGCTCGCTCAACAATGCGGCCCACCGGCCGACGATGCCCCCCACGGTGTTCGGCTGGCCGCCGGGAGATGCCTGGCTGTCCAGCCAGGGCGTCGTGGAGCGCGCCAACTACATCCGCGAGTGCATTCGCTACAAGTCGGGCACGCCCTCCATCTACGTCTACCCGGTCAACCCCATCTTGCCGCCCGCCGGGCAGCAGACGGATGCCAACATCGTTGACAAGCTGATCACCCTGCTGCGCATCTCGCCTTCGTCCACGGAACGCCAGACCTACATCGATTACCTGAACACGGACTACAACGGCACGTCCGTCATTGCCGATCCCTGGAACGCCACCAGCCAGACCATGATCGACAAGAAAATCCGTGGTCTGCTCTACATCATGGCACAGCATCCTTCCTATTTCGTTCGCTAAGCCTCGCCCATCGGAGACCAGCCATGGACAAGAACTCTCTCACCGGCATCACCAGGCGCGGCTTCCTGCGCCTGACGGGCGCGGCGGCCTCAGTGGCAGCCTGGGGCGCGCTCAGCGACAAGGTGGACCCCACTCAGCGCCTGAATGCGGCGCCCCTGAACCAGAAGCGCCTGGTCGTCATCAACCTGAGCGGCGGCAACGACAGCCTGAACATGGTGATCCCGCGGACGGTGGCGGAGTACCAGAGCCGCCGCACGGGGTTGGCCATTCCCGCGGGGCAGGAACTGACCCTGAACGGCAACACGAGTTACGGGCTGCACCCCAAACTGGTGAACATCCAGAATCTGTACAACACGGGCGACGTCGCCATCGTCAACAAAGTCGGCTTCCCCACGCCCAATCTGAGCCACCAGGTGGCCCAGGACATTTACAGTTATGGTGTGCGCGGCAGCTTCATTCCGCTGGGCATTCCCATTTCCGGCTGGCTGGCCCGCTACGCCGATGCTTACGCGGCGGGCAATCCCATGGGTGTGGCTTCTATCGGGTTTGGCAAGCCTCTGGATTTCTCGGGCGGCGTGCAGACCAATTTCCTGGTGGACAGCCTTTCGCGCTTCCAGTTCTTCAGCGATCCCTACTTCACGAACAACCACACGTACCGCATCAACATCATCAAGAGCATTCTGGCCGCGAACACTTCCACCGGCCTGGTGGGCAATGCGCGCGCGGCGCTGGATGCCTCGCACACGCTTTCAGTGCAGGTTCAGGCAGCGGTGGCGGATTACGTCACCAACTTCCAGGTGGCCTACCGCTGGCCGGGCTACCCCGGCACCACTGCCACGCCCCCGGGCAAGGCTGCCACCAGCATCAGCAACCGTATGCGCGACATCTCGATGCTGGTCTACGGCGGCTTCAACACCCAGGTGTTCTACACGGGCTTTGGAGGCTTTGACACCCACGCCGCCCAGGGCCAGGGGACGGGGGCCCATGCCACACTCATGGAACAACTCGACGATGCGGTCGGTGCCTTTGCGGCGGACATGCAGGCCATGGGCCAATGGAACAACGTAGCCCTGGTGGTCATCACCGAGTTCGGCCGGCGCAATTACGTCAACGGTTCAGCGGGCACGGACCACGGTCACGGAACGGCCGTGATGGTGATCGGCGGCGCGGTCAACGGCGGGGTCTACGGTCCGGACATCACCTCCACGGACCTACAGGCCGAATACCTGGGGATGGGTGTGGACTTCCGCTACATCTACAGCCAGCTCGTCGCCAACCACATGGGACGCGCCACCGCGCCTGTCTTCCCCGAGACCTTCTCCGCGCCCGGCACGCCCTTCACGCTCATCTAGAGGCAGGGAGTTCCCATGAATGTAACGCGCATTGCCGCCCTGCCCCTGCTGGCCCTTGGGCTGGCCTTGGCAGGTTGCGCCAAGGACGAAGAAGGCGGGCCCGGCAAGGGTCCGGCACCGGCCCTGCCCTCGGAGTTCCTGACCCTGGCCTCGGGCTTTGCGGCCGAGAAGGTCACCAACGCCACCAAGCCGGTGAAACTGGCCTTTGCGCCTGACGGCCGACTGTTCTTTACTGAACTGGACAGCGGCCAGATTCGCATCATCCAGAACGGCGCGCTGCTGGCCGCGCCTTTTGCCACCGTAGGCAACCTCGTGACGGGTAACGAGTGCGGCCTGCTGGGAATCTGCTTTTCGCCCAGTTTCAGCAGCGACGGCTACGTCTACGTGATGGCCACGATTTCCAACGGCACGCCCCCGCACAAGCAGCAGATCATCCGCTTTACGGCCAGCGGCAACACCGGCTCCAGCCCCACGGTAATTGTGGACAATCTTCCTCAGCACACGGTTCACAACGCGGGCAACATCGGCTTTGGCCCCGACGGCAAGCTCTATTGCTCCGTCGGAGACGCCGGTGACGTGAACCTGCCGCAGACTGACGGTTCCCTGGCCGGACGTATCCTGCGCTATGAAGCCAACGGAACCGCCGCCGCCGGCAACCCCACGCCGGGCAATCCTGAATACTGTCGCGGGTTGCGCAACACGTTTGATTTCTGCTTCCATCCGGTCACGGGCGGCCTCTTTGGAAGCGAGAACGGTCCCACCGACAACGACGAAATCAACTACCTGGCCGCCGGAAAGAACTTCGAGTGGCAGACGCTGCCCATGGGTGTGCCGCAGTCGGCCATCGGCTATCGCGTGCGGGTGTACGTCAGCGTCATCGCCCCCACCGGCATCTGCTGGCACACAGGCCAGCAATTCGGCGGCGAGTTCAACAACAACCTCTTCCTCTGCAGTTACGATTACGCCGAAATCCGGCGCCTGCGCATGTCGGGCAGCGCCTTCGCCGATGTCGATTCCGAGGAGGTCTTTGCCTCGCTCAACAACACCGGAGTAGACAACAAACCCCTGGATATCGTCATGGGGCCCGACGGCGCCCTGTACGTCTCCACGTTTACGGCCATCTGGCGCATCTGGCGCTGGTAGTCGAAATCCTGCCCGCGGACGTAAGGTGGCGCCCAGGGGCGCCACTGTTCTTGTGACGCCACGGTTCTGACCGGGATTTTGCGATTTACAGGAACCCTGGGGGCGGGGTTTTCGTAATACTGGCAACGACAACCGCAATCCGTTGGCTGTGGTCTGGCTGTTCGCAGTTTTGGAATGCTCTTGCGCTGGATTGCACTGGCAATGACCTGCGCGAATGCAATGATACTTCCGTGACAGTGGGCACCCTTTGCCCTTTGCAGTCACCCCGCAAGGCAAGCCTGGTAATCAAGGGGATTCAATGACGGTCAAGTTCGCACTCGCCTTTGCCGCCGGAGCGCTTTCGCTGCTCGGCATCGTCACCAATGTACCTCTGGCAGAGACCACCCGGATCGCGGCCGCACCCCGCAAGGCGCCGCAGCCATGCGTCGATTCGCCGACGCCCGACAGGCCGGTGGGTCCGCTGCTCAATCCCTTCCTCGATGATCGCGCCGTCTTTCAGGATCGCCGCGACAATCCGGACAACTGGAAGCCCCAGGAACCCTTTGACCTCTCCGGCCCGGCGCCCAGCGACGAAGTCGTCCGCAACGCCATCATTTCTTCGGTCAACTATGTGCTCGAGCGCCAGAATGCCAACGGCAGCTGGGACGTTGAACTGACCGGCTCGATCCTCTCTGAAACGGCTGACGAGGCCGTGGACGCTGTGGCCATCACGGCCCTGTGCGGCATCGCGCTTCGCCAGCACATCAAAGTCGACCCTGCCCGCATCCAGGCTGCCCTGGACAAAGCCACTGACTTCATCGTGGGCCGCGTCATACGCGGCAAGCTGAGCACCAAGATCTACTACGCCGTCTGGCGCTACTCCTGGGGTCTGAAGTACCTCACAGGCGAGTTCCAGGCCACCAAGGACCCTGTGCGCCGCGAAGAACTGAAAAGCTGTGCGCGCCGCATGGTGCAGTCGCTCATCAACATGCAGCTCTCGAACAGCGAGATGCCGCGCATGGACCGCAAGCGCAAGGCCAAGATGTCTTCGCGCCTCAAGGCCACAGCCATGCCCTCGGAAATGGGGCTGATCGTCAAGCTGCCCACGGATGACGACTATCGCGGCGGCGCTGAGGTTACCGGCTTGCTGCCCGGCAGCGCGGCGGAGAAGGCCGGCTTCAAGGTTGGCGACCGCATCGTGATGGCTGAGGGCGTGAAGATCGAGAACGCCTTTGACTATTACATGCTGGCGACGGAATGGCTGGGCGGTCAGAAGATCCAGTTCAATTTCACAAGGCCAGGCGAGAAACTCCTGGTCAAGGAAGTGACTCTGCCGCCAGTGTGGCCCGGCTACATGGGCATCAAGGTCGGCAACGGCACGGGCCAGGGACCGACCATTGAGGAGTTTCTCAAGTTCAGCCCCTCCAAGAAGGAATTGAAGATCGGCGACGCCATCATCGAGATCAACAAGATGAAGATCGCGACGCTGGAGGACTACCGCAAGGCTGAAGCCACGATCATGCCGGGCAACAAGGTGCGCATCACCTTCATGCGCGACGGCAAGAAGAAGACCGAAACCGTGGAAGCCACGCCGGCGCCCGAGGGAACTTTCGGCTTTGGCGTGGAAGAGGAGGATAAGGGCGATGAGGGCGGCGTAGTTCTCAGCCAAGTCCCCGAGGGGTCGCCGGCCGAAGCCGCGGGCATGCAGAAGGGCGACCGCCTGATCCAGATTGACCACCAGCCCATTCTGGGCCTGGACCATTTCATCGATTACATCGGCACTCTGGCCGGCGGCAAGACTGTCAAGTGCAAGTTGTTGCGGGACGGGGCCGTCCAGGAAGTGGAATGCCTGCTCGCCCCCATTGCGCTGCCGGGCGACCCGCAATTCGACCTGATCATCGACGGCCAGTTGCGCGTCGTGGCTGGCGAAGTGCTCAAGGGCGGCGTGGCCGAGAAGGCAGGCGTAAAGCAGGGCTGGATTGTCACCAAGGTCAACGGCACGCCCACACCCACGCTGCGCGAGTTCCTGCCCTTCTGGTGGTCGGCGGGTTTTGCCGCGGGCGATGAAGTGACGTTCACCTTCATGATGCAGAACGGCAAGGAAATCGACGTCAAGATCGAGTTCCAGAAGCCCGTCTACAAGGAGGAGATCATCGACGTTGGCGGATGGAATTACTATCCCATGGGCGTTGCCGCGTCCTTCTGCAGCGCTGCCACGCTGATCAACCTTTACAACGTTCAGAGCGTGATGGGCCTGAAAATTCCCAAGGAAGTCCTGGCCTCGGGCGCCAACATGCTTGAGAGCCTTCGCCATGTGGACGTGGCCAATGGCAAGACGGAGTGCTACCTCTACAGCGGCGATGCCAAGACGGACGACCCCCGGGCCGCTCCCGCCCGCGACATGCGCGGCACCATGGGCCGCATCGCCGTGTGTGAGATGGCTTTGGTGGTCGCCGGGCGCCGCAAATCGGGTGACCTCAAGCGCATCCTCGACACGTGGATCAAGAACCGCCACGAGCTGGATCGTGTCCGCGATTTCTGGCATACGCACTTCCGCAAGCTCTACTTCAATGCCGCTTATTACTGGCTCTTTGGCCACTACCACACCTGCATTGCCGCCAACTATGTGGGCGGATCGCACAAGAAGAAGATCCAGGAAATCACGCTCAAGGCATTGTTCCTCAAGCGCAAACCTGACGGCACATGGAGCGACCACGAGGCCTTCGGTCCCCTCGTCGGCGTCTCCGAGGCGCTGATGATTCTGGGTGAGATTGACGGGCCCTTCCGCGACGGTTATCCGGCCGCAACCCAGCCGAAAACCGGCGAACCCGGCCCCTCAGGCGATGGCGCTCCCAAGCAGCCCGAGACTCCCGAAAAGCCTGAAGAGTAACCCTCCCGCTCCTCCAACCGGCCCCCCTCGGGGGGCCGGTTTCGATTTGTTGCCTCCAAGGCCCGGTACAGTCGTATTCTGTATCCGACATCCGTCATCCAAAAGGAAACGCCATGACGCTCAAGTTGGGGAGTGCCGCCTTTGCCGTTGCCGCGCTGCTGTGGGTCTCGACGGGAACCCCGTCGCGGGCCGACGAGTCCAAGGAAGCTCCCGGCAGCGCGCCCGCAGCCACCTTTCAGGCAAGCCTTCAGGCGGCCCAGAAGAGCGCCATCACGCTGGATGTCGAGGGGTTCGGGGGTGAACTGAAGCTCAAGTCCATTGTCACGCCGGGCACCGTCGTCAAAGCCGGCGACGCCGTAGCCACGGTTGTGGCGCCGGACGCCGCCCAGGAAAAGGCCGACGCTGAGGCCTCCGCCCGGGCCGCCCAGGCCAGCCTCGACTGGTGGAGCCATGTCAATGCCAACGAACTGGCGCGGCTGAGCCAGAACCTGGAGCGCGAAAAGCTGGAGTTTGACGCGGCCAAAGTGGCCTACGAGTACTTCATGAGCACGGGCAAGCAGGACCGCATCAAGAACGCCGAACTGAACATCCAGGGCCACCGCGACTCGATCCAGGACCAGGAAGAGGAGTTGCGCCAGCTCGAGGCGCTGTACAAAGGCAACGACCTCGCCAAGGAAAGCCAGGACATCGTGCTGAACCGCTCGCGCCGGCGCCTGGAGCAGTCGCGCATCCGCCTGAAAATGGCGCTCAATGAAAACGAGCGCTACCTCAAGTTTGACCTGCCGCGCGAAGAGGCCTTTCTCAAGCTCGGGCTCGAGCAGGCCCGCATGGAATTCGAGGCGTCCAAAGTGCGGGCCGAAGGGCGGCTGTGCGAATCCACAGGAGGCCTGCACCGGGCCCGCCAGGAGGCCGCCGCGGCCAGGCGCCGCGAACAGCGCGCCTCCAGGCTCCAGCCGGAGTGGGTGCTGACGGCGCCGCACGGCGGCGTCGTGATTCATGCCGGCGAACAGGGAAGCGACGGCATGACCTCCGTGTTCAGCGCGGGGCAGAAGCTCTCAGGAAACGCGACACTGGCATGGGTTCTTGACACGTCAAGTTTGCGCTGCACGTTGTGGCTGACCGCCGCCCAGAGCGGCGCGGCCCAGTCGCAGAAGAATCTGTTCTCGGTGGCGCTGCCCGAGCTTTCGCTGACGCGCGACGCCCGGGTGGTCGCCCAGGGAGCCATCTATCGTGACGGCAAGCTGGCCGTCACGATCGAGGTGGACAACAAAGACGCGCTGCTGCTGCACGGCCAGCCCTGCGTCGTGAACCTCGGCGCCCGTCGCTGAACCTGCGGAGACGACTATGCGGCTTGCCCTCACCGTTCTCGGCTCGATGGCCCTGGCGCTGGCTGCCTGCGCAGCACCCGCCCGCAGCGGACCGAACAGCCAGGCCGGCACGAGCGGCAAGCGCGAGGGCAGGTCCGCGACTGAAGCGGAGCCGCTCCACGCTGCAGCCGCTTCTGATGCACCGGGTCCATGGCGGCACGAAGCCTCCATCGAGCGCGGCGTTGCCTTTCTGCTCCAGCATCAGAACAACGACGGCAGTTTCGGCGCCGCCCTGCCCGAGCGACCGGGCGACATCTACACGGGAGGCGTCAACTCGTTTCACGCCTTCGGCAATGCCTCTTCGGCACTCTGCTGCATGGCGCTGCTGGCGCAGAACTCCCGGCCTGCACTGGATGCGGCCCTCAAGCGCGGCTACCGCTTCCTCGTCGATGCGCCCAACGCCGCGCGCGTGCGGGGCGACACGTTTTACAACACGTGGGCCCAGGCCTACATGCTGGAGGCCTTGGCGCGGGGCCTGGCGGACGCGCGGCTGGAGGCACTGCATGGCGCCATGCGGACGCGCGCCAGGCTCGAGATGGAACGGCTCTTCAAACTGCAATCGCTTGACGGCGGCTTTGGTTACTACGATTTCGGGTGGAGCCTGGTCAAGCCCACGGGCAACATCTCAACTCCGATGACGACATCGGCCGCACTGGTGGCATTGCGAGCCGCCAGTGACGCCGGCTTTGACGTGCCACGCCATGAAGTGACCTGCGCCCTGGACTACATGGAGCGCATGCGTGTGCCCAACGGAGCCTTTCTTTACTCAACGGGCCACAAGTACCGCCCTCTGGGCGATGCCAGCATGATCCGCGGGTCCCTGGGGCGCTCCCAGGCGGGCAACTGCGCCTTGGCAGAGTGGGGCCGCACCCTGACACCGGAAGATCTGCACCGAGGCCTTCAGACCTTTTTCCGCGAACACCTGTTCATTGAAATCGGGCGCTGCCGCCAGTATCCACACGAAGCCTGGTATGCCACGGCGCCATACTATTACTACTTCGGCCACTACTATGCGGCCCGCAACCTCGCCATGCTGCCGCCCGCAACCCGCGCCGAGATGGCCGCCCGCCTGTCCGACACCGTGGCCAGAACCCAATTCGACGACGGCTCGTTCTGGGACTATCCCCTGTTTGGCTACACCAAGGCCTACGGCACGGGCTATGGGGTGCTGATCATGAGTCATTGCCGCGCGCAGTTGCAGCCCGCGCGCTGACGGAGCGTTCTCGTTTTCGGCAAGCTGCGCCTCTCAGCCGTCAATCCAGGACGCGACGGGGCACCTGGATGTTGAGCATGTTGCGCGTGCAAAGCTGGCGCAGCAGGTGCTTGGCGCCGTCATCGCCGCCCAGCGCGGCCAGCACCAGCCAGCCCGTCGCTTCGGCGACGCTTCGCTCTACACCTCGACCATAGAAGAAGCGCGCCGCCAGCTCGCGCTGTGAGGCCGGGTGGCCGCGGCTGGCCCGCTCCATCAATTGGCGTACATCGGCGTCCATACCCCGCTTATACTCGATTTTTGCCCATGCCAGAACCGGCCCTGTTCGAGTGCCTGCCCCAGCTCAAGGGGCGCGTTGCCTTCACGCTGCTGGGCCAGTGGCCCACACCCCTGGAGCCCATGCGGATCAAAGGCTTCGAGGGTCGCGACCTGTTCGTCAAGCGCGAGGACATGAGCTCGCCCATCTATGGCGGCAACAAGATCCGCACCCTCGAAACCCTGCTCGCCCTGGCTCTGCAACGAGGCGCAAGAACTGTTTGGTCCACGGGCGCCTACGGCAGCAACCACGCCCTGGCCGCGGCCCTTCACGCCCCACGGCTGGGTCTGGCGCCGGCAGCGCTTCTCTTTCCGCAGCCGCCCACCCTCACGGCCGCGGACAACCTTGCCCGCCTGATTTCATTGGGCGTCAGGCTTTCGGCACTGCGCACCATCGCCCTGTTTCCCCTGCGCCTGGCCGCTCTTTACGTGTCAAGAGGCCAGTTCGTGATGCTGCCGGGCGGGGCCGTGGCCGTCGGAGCCTTGGGCCACGTCGGCGCGGCCCTGGAACTGGCCCGGCAGGTTCGGGCGGCCAATGCCCCCTGGCCCCGACACCTGATTGTGCCCGCGGGAAGCATCTGCACTGTCGCGGGCCTCCTTGCGGGGATTGCCGCGGCGCGCGCGATGAACCTCTGGGCCGGGCCCACACCTCGCATGCATGCCATTCGCGTCACCCCCTGGCCCGTCACGGCAAAGGCCCGCATAACCCGGCTGGCACGCCGGACCGCGTCCTTGCTTGCCCGGCTGGGAGCCCCTGGGGGCAACCTCGCCGAAACGTGCTCGCTCCTGGAGGTTCATGGCCGCTACCTGGGGCCGGGCTACGGCAAACCATTGGAGCGCGGCCAGGCCGTCATCAACGAGTTCGGCAGCACATTGCCCTTTCCGCTGGAATCCACATACTCTGCCAAGGCCGCGGCCGGCCTGATGGACCTGCTGCCGCAATTGGACGGCGCTGTTGTGTTCTGGTCGACCAAGAGCAGCGCGCCGCTGCCGCCCCTGGACCCATCTCGCCTCGAACTCGCGCCCGCACATGTGCAGCGCTGGCTGGCCAGAGCGGGCCTCAGGACCAAGTAGAAGGGGCGGCCCTTTGGCCGCACGATCAAAAGGGGCGGCCCTTTGGCCGCCCCTTTGTCACTTGAATGCTCAGCGCGATCAGTGCTTGTGCAGGTGCCCGTCGCCATGCTTGTGGCCGTGCTCGGAGTCCAGCTTGTGGCCGGGGTTGGCAAAGCAATGCTCGGCATACTCCACCAGGGCTCGCACCGGGCTTCCCGTCGGACTCTTGGCGTTCCACAGGCCCCAGTTGTCGCCGTCGTAGAGGGCGCTGCCGGCGATGTCGAGGTGGACCCACTTCTGGCCCTCATCAATGAACCGGCGCAGGAACAGCCCGGCCGTGATGGTTCCGGGGTTGCCGCCGATGTTCTTCATGTCCGCCACGGGACTGTCCAGCAGCTTGTCGTAGCAGTCCGGCAGGGGCAACTCCCACACGTTCTCGCCCACGCGGTTGAAGGCGTGCTCAAAGTGTTCGATGGTCTCGGCGTCGTTACCCATCATGGCTACAAACTTGCTGCCCACGGCCACGACCGCCGCGCCGGTGAGGGTCGCCATATCGACGACCACGCGGGGCTTGTAGTTGCGCTGGGTGTAGGTCAGGGCGTCGCAGAGGATCAGACGGCCCTCGGCGTCGGTGTTATCGACTTCGATGGTCTGGCCGCTCATTGAATGCAGGATGTCACCGGGGTGGTAAGCCGTGCCGCTGATCTCGTTTTCCGTCGCCGGAACCACACCCACAGCATTGATGGGCAGTTTGAGTGCGGCAATTGCGCCCAGCGCGCAGATCGTAGCCGCGCCTCCGCCCATGTCTCCTTTCATGCCCAGGCTGTTGGGCTTGATGTTGTAGCCGCCGGTGTCAAAGCACAGCCCCTTTCCCACATAGGCCAGGGGCTTGTCGCCCTTCTTGCCGCCGTTCCACTCGAGGATGATCAGGCGTGCGGGATCGGCGCTGCCCGCGTTGACGCCCAGGAAGCTGCCCATCTTCAGTTTTTCCAGCTCCGGCTTCTCAAGCACGCGGCACTTCAGACCGGGGATCTTGGCCGCCATGTCCTTGGCGAACTTGGCCAGGTGGCGCGGCTTCATGAAATTGCTGGGCTCGTTCACGAGGTCGCGCGCGTGGCAGGTGTATGTCGCCACGACGGCGCCGCGCTCCTGACCGGTCTTGACTTCGGCGAGGTGCTTGGCGGGCATACCGGCAATGATGGTCTTCTCAACCCACACGCGCTTGACGTGCTTGTCCTTGGTGTGGTGGTTCAGGAAGCGGTAGCTGCCGAAGATGGCGGCATCCGCGATGGCACGGCCCAGATCGCGGGCCTTGACGGCCTCGGGCTCGCCGGCCACTTCGGTGGCGACGGCGAGCGTCTTGATCTTCTGGGCGTCGATGGAGCCGTGCCGGTAGACGTCTGCCAGGGCATCGGCGATCACTTTGCCGCAGGCCTTCTCGACCTTGCCCAGGCCCAGCAGGATTACACGGTCAGCCTTTACAGCACCCTGAGCCGGCAACACCATGATCTGGCCGGACTTGCCCGTGAAATCGCCCTTGAGGAAGAGCTTGCCGACGGCAAGACCGCAGGCATAGTCCTTGAGGGGGTTGTCGGATTCGAAGGCTGGAATCACCAGGGCATCGGCCTTCACGTTCTCGCTGGTTTCCTTGGCATAGCTGAAATTCATGGTCTCTCCGCAGAATTGTTCGGCGTGGGTTTATATCAAGCTGCCGCTCTGAGGGAAGCCCGGCACCCCCGGCCACGGCACAATCCCGGCAGGCGGGGGCGCTGATGATCCCGGTATCACGACGTTTCCTTCGCGTTGGGAGAGCACTTTGCGTAAGTTAACCTGATGCAAAGACCCATCGCAAAACTGGCTCTGCTGGCCGCCCTGGCCCTGACGCCGCTGCTGCCGTTCCGTCCCTCTACTGTTCCGGCCCTGGCCCAGGACAAGCCTGAGTCTTTGGCCCCCGCGCAGGCGCCGGCGGCAGCGTTTGGACAGGAATTCTGGAACCACTATCTGCAAGGCAACCCGGCCGCAGCCTACCAGGCATTGGCTGCCTTGCTGAAGTCCCGGCACTCGCTGAGCATTGACGAACACCGCGCAGCATTGGCTCTCCTGCGCAACCTTGCCCTGGAAACAGGCGATTTGGCGCGACTGAAGGGCGATCTGGCCGCTTTGGAGACGGCCCCGGAGCGGTCCATGGCCGCCCAAACGTTTGAGTACACGCAAAACCTGCGCAGGCTGGGACTCCAGGGAGAGGCGGACCGCCTCTCCGAGTCCCTGGACTACGTAACGGACTGGTGGGTCTGCGGACCCTTTGCCAACGAGCGGGGTCAGGGATTCAGCGACGTTCTGGAGCCTGAAAGCAGACTGGACGCCCATGCCGCATACACCGGCAAAGACGGGCAATCCTGCAGTTTTCGCCGCCTCCCCCTCAAGCCCGTAGACGGCGTGGTGGATCTGGGCGCCCTGCTGCGCCCCAACACGGAGGCCGTCGCCTACCTCATCACCGCCGTCTACCTGGACAGCGAACCTGCCGACAAAGAGAAGACGGCCAACGTCAGTGTCAGTGTTGGGTCGGATGGGCCCTTTCGCGTATTCCTCGGCGCTGCCCACCGGGACGCCGACGGCCAGGTGGCTACCGGCAAGCCGGTTTCCGGCGTCGCGCTGGAA
Source organism: Planctomycetota bacterium (assembly GCA_003576915.1). Taxonomy (GTDB): domain Bacteria; phylum Planctomycetota; class UBA8742; order UBA2392; family UBA2392; genus UBA2392. The sequence continues at coordinate 22,541 of QEVF01000031.1, forward strand.
AGTGAGGCCGAGCGCAAGTTGGGCTTCGACCAGAACGAAAGCTGGATGGGCTGGCGCAATGCCGATCCGGAGCGCCTCGGAGGCACCCACGTTTTCACCAAGGGCTGGAATCTGGTCCTGGTCAAGTCGGCCGTATCGGAGGGCCCCTGGAGAATCCGCGTGCGTGTATCGAGCCTGCCCAGGGGCCGATTCGCCCGAACGCTCGATGAAGTCCAGGAAGCGATCAGAGCTTCAAGCACGCGCGATCCGCTGGGTTTCCTTCAATCTCCGGTGCCAGGCGGGCAGTTGGGCGAGGCGCTGGTGGAACTCTTTGCCCCCTCGCTGGACCGCAGCGATGGAACCGCCCGCCGTATCCTGACGGCACTGCAGGACAGCGTTCCGGAGGCCCGGGCCGCCTTGCGCTTTCTCCTGGCCGAAGCATCCAAGAGCTCCGTGCGCGAAGCCTCAGGCCGCGAGGAAAACAAGCGCCGCGAACTGCTGGAGCAGGTTCTGAAACTGGACCCCAAGGCCGCGCGGGCAGCCCTGGAACTTGCCAAGTATTACTCGGCTACATTCCGCAATCCCACCGAAGCCGACCGCTATGCGAGAATGGCCGCAGCCCTCGCGCCCAGGTGGGTCGAGGCGCGCGTGTTTGCCGCGCGCGTCGCCACCATGAAGGGCCTGAACGGCGAAATTGAGCGCGAACTCAGCGCCCTTCTCGCAGAGTTTCCCGACCACCCCGCCGTGCTGCGCTTTGCGGGTTACTACCGAGGGCTGCGCGGCGACTACCGGGGCTCGGATGAGCTGTTTGCGCGCTGCCTCGCCAAGGGGGATGCAACCGACGATTACTGCCGCGAGCGCCTGTTCTCGCGCGCCGTCGAACGCCTGGACGCCCAGGCCGCCCTGACTCATGCCACGGAAACTCGCAGGCTCAATCCCTTCGAACTCGACACAACCCCGGGGCTGATCCGGCTTTACCTCGCGCGGGGCGACCTGGATCTGGCCATGGCTGAGTGTGAACGGGCGCTTGGCCTCTGCCCGCGGGACGACAACTTCCTGGCCCTGAGGGGAGAAGTGCTTCTGGCCATGAGCGTCGCTCGCCCCTCGGAGGCTGCGGCCCTGCGCGCGCGTGCGGTGGAGTCCTACCGTGAAGCCCTCAAGGCCAATCCAAACCGGGCCGACCTCGCCCGCTACCTCGAGTTCATCGCCGACGACAAACCCGAGTGGGAAATCAAACTTCAGGAGAACATCGAGGCCCGCATCCTCGACGCCCTCAAGCGCCCCCTGGACAGCAACGACCCCTACCGCATTGTCTACCGCGACGAGATCACCGTCGTAAACGAGGATGGCACACGCAGCATCTACAGCCAATACGCCTATCGCGTTTGCAACGACGATGGCCGCGAATTGCTTTCAAGCCTGGGGGCGCCCGCCTACGAAGAACAACAGGGCCGCTGCGTGGGCGCCCGGGTGTACCGCGCCGACGGCAGCACGGAAGAGGGCCGCCGCGTCCGCGAGTCTGCGGAGTTTCCGCCGCTGCGCCTGGGCGATGTGGTCCAGGTCCGCTTCCGCGTGAGCGACACGGCCCAGAGCTTCTTTGGAGATTTTTTCGGCGCCATGGAGCCCCTGGCGGACTACGTGCCGGTCGATGAGGTGCGTCTGGTCTATGTGCTGCCCAAGACGCGCCGCTTCCATGAATACCTTGTCAATGGGGCCAAGGCCCGCCAGGAAAGGGACGGCGGCAGCCACGCGATCTGGACCTACCACGCGCTCTCGCTGCCCAAGGTCGTCTATGAGCCCAGCATGCCCCCCTTGCGTCAAGTGGCCCCTACCGTGCAGATCAGCACCTACGAGAACTGGTCGGACTGGGGACGTTGGTATTACAACCTGATCCGCCGGCAACTGGAGCCCACAACGGAGATGCGGGCCAAGGTGGCTGAGCTCATCCAGGGCAAAACCGACGAGCGCGAGAAGGCGCGAGCCATCTACCACTGGGTCGTCACGTCCGTGCGCTACAACGCCGACTGGCACTTCGGCGTCCATGGCTACAAGCCGTTTACCGCCGGCGCCATCTTCGAGCGCTGCATCGGTGACTGCAAAGACAAGGCCATCTTGATGGTCACCATGCTGGGGGTGGCCGGCATCAAGGCCTACCCGGTCATCATCAACCTTGAAGAGTATCGAGGCCGCGAGGACATCACACTGCCGCTGCCGCACCACTTCAATCATGCCATTGCCTGTATCGAGTTCAGCGACGGCCGGCTGCACTACGTGGACGGAACGGCCACTTTCAACGGCTTTGATGAACTTCCCGGCGCCGACGCCGGCGCCCACGTCATCATCATCAAGCCCGAGGGCGGCGTGCGCGCGCAGATTCCCGCTGTGCCGGCGGAACTCAACCGCAACGAAACGCGGGCCACGCTGGAGTTTCTGCCCCAGGGGCGTGCGCGGCTGACCGTGACGGAAACAGCCACGGGCGACCGAGCCAGCTACCTGCGCGGCACCTACCTCCGCGAGGGCGAGCGCGTCAAACGCCTGGAGGCCTACTGGGCGCGACACAAGCCCGGTGCCAAGGTCAGCGAAGTGCAGACCAATGACCTTTCGGACATCAACAGCCAGCCGCGTATGAGCTATGTGGTGGAGCTGCCTGACGCCTACACCCTGGATGCGCGCGGGAACATTGAAATGCGCGTTGCGCTCGATCCCCTGGACTGGGTGAAGAACCTGGCGCCCCAGACCAGCCGGCGTACGGATCTGCTGCTGGGGGCGCCGCGTTCATGGCGCTGTGACGTCAGCTTCGCCCTGCCCGCGGGAGCCAGGCTCGAATCCGTCCCCGACCCGTTCGCGGCTGAGAACACCTGGGGCCGCTTCCAAGTCAAGGTCGAGGCCAGGGACGGTCAGGTAACCATCTCGCGCGGCTTTGACCAGTTCGGCGGCGTGATTCCGCGCGATCGCTACGCCGAGGTGCGCAAACTGCTCTCCGAACACGACCGCGCCGAAGCCGCCATCTTGCGCATACTCCGCTGAAGAATCGAGGTACCCATGAGACGCTTGTTCCCGCTGCTGCCGGCGCTGGCCTTTCTGCTGTGCGCGCCGTTGCAGGCGCAGGCTCAGTCCATCGATTACGAGGCCCTGGAGGCCGCGTTCCTGGACGAATCCCTGGGCCGCCTCGACTTTGACGCCCAGGCCGCCAAGCTGATCAGCGTGATAAGGCGCGCGCCCGGCTCGGAGGAGGCACTGGCGGCCCTGCGCGTGCTCCGTGAGAACGATGAGAAACTGGCTTCCCATATGGCACTCGTGGAGGCATTGCGCCTGCTGGCCGAGGACAACTTCCGGGCCTGCGGGCCCTACGCCCAGGCCTATGTCGATGCCTATGCGAGATTCGTGCGGCGTGTTGACGCGTCAAGCCGCCCCCTGGAGGTGCTGCGCGGCTGGTCGGGCATCACCGAGTTTGCGGTCATGGGTCCCTTTGCCGATTACGGTGAGCCGGCCCATGACGAGGTTTACGCCCCGGAGGTCGCGTGCGACTTCGCCGCTCAGGCGCGAGGCGCCTTTGGCCGCGTTTCCTGGAGAAAGCTGCCCCACTTCGACCCCCTGCTGGATCGCCTCGACCTCGATCTGCACGGCCGCCACCGCGGCTGCGCCTACTACGCCGCCACGCTGCTGCGCTGCGAGAAGGCGGGTGACGCTGTTCTGGAGCTCGAGCTGAACTGTCCCGGCAAAATCTGGCTGCGCGGCGCGCTGCTGCTGGACTACGACACGCGGCGCCAGGACTTTCCGGAGCTGGCCCTGAACCTGCGCCTGGAAAAGGGCGACAACCTGCTGCTGGTGAAGATCAGCGGATACTCCAGCCTGCGCGCGCGGCTGCGCACCCGTCAGGGCCAGCCGGTGCCCGGCCTGAGCGCAAGCGCCCCCCAGACGGGCGTTTATCAGATGGCGGGCGGCGAGCCCGCCCTGAAGGCCCCGGGCGTGCGCGAAGCGGGGCGCTTTGCCCAGGAGCTGCTGCACCTGAAGCTGGATGTTGCCGAGGGCCTCAAGCTCAGGGCTTCCCGTGGCGAAGACGTCTCGCGCGAACTGGCGCGCCTGGCCCGGCAGATCGGACTTTGCTCCCTCGCGCTGTCGCAGGCCTACCGGGCAAACCGCCTCGAAACGGAGGCCGGCGAGTACATGGAAGATGCGCTCGCCGCTTTCGGGTCGGAACCCCTGGCCCGCCTGGCCTTCCTCAAGTTCATCGGCACCAGTCCCCTCTACTCAGCCAGCGAAGTCAACAGCATCCGCCGCCGCGAACTGACCGCGCTCACCCAGGGTGAACAAGCCAGTGCCTGGGCCTGCGTCGAACTGGCCGCCCTGCTGGCGCGCGACGAACGCATCCGCGAAGCCGTGGACTGCTGCGAGCGCGCATCGAGGCTCAGCCCCAAGGCCTGGACTCTGGGGCTTGAGCTGTCGCAGATCTACATGCAGGTGCAGTGGCGCGGCGAGTGGCTGGCCGCGCTGCAGCAGGCCCGCAAGATCGCGCCGGACGCGCCCGGCCTGTGCCGCGCCTTTGCGCGCTATTACGAAGGGCACGAGCTTCCCGGCGCGGCGCTGAAGGAGAATGAAAGCCTCGCGCGTCAGTGGCCCGGCGACATGGGCCTGCGCATGACACTGATTACCCAGTACCTGCGTGTGGCCCAGCCCGAGAAGGCGCTTGCGCTGGCAAAGCTGCAGGTCGCCGCCTACCCGGGAGACGACTACGCCCGCAAGCGCCTGGCTGATGTGCACGGGGCCCTCGGCCAGCTCGATGAGGCCGTGGCCTGTTACGAGGAACTGGCAAGGCGCACCACCCGCCCCGAGGAGTATCTCAAGGCGGCCGCCGAGCTGCTTCTGAGCGCCGGACGCGAGGAAGCCGGACGCGAGATGCTGCGGCGCGTGCTGACCGCCGCTCCTGAAGAGCACGAGGTGCGGCGCTGGCTCGCACGTCTGGAGGGCGCAAGCGACGAGTTCTGGCAGCCTTGGGCTCTGGCGCTGGAGGAGGTCCGGAAGCTGAAGGCGGAGGCCGCCGACTATCCGCAATGCCCCAGTGTGCTGCTGCTCGACGAGCAGGTACAGTTCGTCTACGAGGACGGCAGCTCGCAGATGTATGTCCGGCAGATCCGCAAGGTTCTGACGCAGGACGGCGTTGACGAATTCGGCCGTGCCCAGCCCAAGGGAGAAATCGTCTGCGCCCGCACGATCAAGCCCAACGGCACGGTGCTGGAGCCCGTGACGTTTCGGGGCAACCAGGTGGAGTTCCCCGGGGTAGAAATCGGGGCCTGGCTTGAAGTTGCCTACATTGTGCGCGAAGAGTCCAATCCCTTCGGCGGCGTGAACCCCGCGCGCTTCTACTTCGCCGACCAGACCATGGTGGAGCCCTTTCTGATCAGCCGCAACGTGCTCGTGACCCCCAGAGGCATGTCGCCTGTGGTGCGCTATCACAACTGGCCAGGTTCCGATCCACGCGTGCTGCGCGCTGAAACCACCGAAGGAGACCGCACCGTCCGCGTCTGGGACGTGCGCAGCGCGGCTTACTTCGAACGCGAGCCCTTCATGTGCTCCGCGCTCGAGCTGATTCCATGGATCGAGTTCACGCGCGCGCGAGACTGGCGCGAGCGCTCCCGGGAGCTGGCATCCGAGGGACTGTCACAACTGCGCACCACACGCCTGCTCACCGCATTCGCGCGCAGCCTCACGCGCGCCCTGCCCAGCGAGGCACAGAAGGCGCGCGTGATCTACCAGTGGGTCAATTCCACGATCACCACCGAGGGTGACGCGCGCACGCCGCACCAGGCCCTCAAGGCCAAGGCAGGCGACCGCAAGAAGCTGTTTGCCGCCTTGTGCCATGCGGCGGGAGTTTCCCTGGGTTTTGCCTACGCCGATGCTGCGCCGGTGTTCCGCGGGGGGCAGGTCGAGGAACTGCCCGCCCCCGATTGGGCGGGTCCCGGAGAGAGCGACTTCAAGAAGTTCCTGTTCGTGGTCAAGGCTGACGCCGGCGGTCTGGTGTTCATTGATCTGGATGAGCGCTTCAGGCCCTTTGGCGTTTACTCGGCCCGGCTGGATCATGCGCCGGCGATTTTGTGGCGCGAAGGAAAGGTGGAACTGATTGAGATCCCCGGCGGCGAGAAGGCGCGCGACGGTTTCTTCAATCGTACGGTCATCCGTCTCAAGGCTGACGGGTCAGCCTCCGCCAGCGGCGCCATTGAGACGCGCGGCGAACGCAGCTACGCCCTCAAAGAGATGCTCCGCAAACAAAGCCAGGAGGACCGCTCCCGTGAACTGGAAGAGCAGGTGGCGGAGCAGATGCGCGGCTTTGACGCCGAGAGCTGCGACTTCCCGGAGCTGGAAACGATCGGGGCGCCGCTGATTCGCGCCTTTAGCGGCGTTGTGCCGCGCTTTGCGCGATCGCAGGAGGGCAAACTCAGGTTTGCCCTGCCCATCGAGAGGATGGCGCCTTTGCTGTCGGCTCTGGTGAACAAGGAGCAGCGCCTGCATGACCTTGTGCTCGACTTCGATCTCAATCAGGGCGACGAACTGCGCATTGAGGCGCCGGAAGGCTACGCCTTTGACAGTGCCCCCCAGGACGTGATGCTGCCCTGCGCGCCCCTGAGTTACTCTCTCTCGTTCAGCTTGGAGGGTGCGGCGCTGGTCGTCAGGCGCAGGCTGGTACTGGGTCCGGGCCGCGTGCAACCCTTTGCCTACGCCGACTTTCTGCGCGTCGTTCGCCGCATCGGCGAGGTTGAAGATGTGCAATTGAGCCTGAGCCGCACGGCGGTCAAGGCGGCCAAGCCCCAGGACGTCCTCCCCAAGGCGGGCCGCAAGAAGGCCGAAGGCGAGGAAGAGGACTATTAGCAATCCGCTGAAGGTCACCTTTTGGCCGCTCGCCGGAGGGCTGCCCCGCCGAGTTTTCGTCGCGTCGTGCCGAAAACCCGGCTACGTGGATGAGGCGGCCCCCTGGCGACGGGGAAGGAGACGGCTCTGTAGCGTGGTGCGCGGCAAACCCAGGAGTTCGGCCGCCCTGGCCTGCTGCCCGTCGGCCTTTTTCAGCGCCCACTCGATGATCTCATCCTCAAACTGGGACACCAGTTCCTTCAGCTTGACCTCCTCGCGCCCCTCCAGATTGATGCAGAATGGGCTCTGGGGCAGGGCACTCACCCCCTGCCGCACCACATAGTCCGGCAGGTGCTCCAGCAGGATTTCCTCGCTGCGGCAGAGCACCAAAGACGTCTCCAGGGCGCGCTTGAGTTCGCGCACATTGCCGCGCCAGGGGTAGGCCTTGAGTGCACGGGCGGCCGGGGCCGAAATGGAGCAGGGGCGCGTCTGGCGTGGAGAAGGCAGGCTGCGCAGAAAATGCTGGGCGATGATGAGTATGTCATCACCCCGCTCGCGCAGAGGCGGCAGAGAGATTTCCAGGCCGCGCAGACGATAGAACACGTCGTCGCGGAACCGGCCGGCGGCCACAGCCTGCTCGAGATCGATTTTGGACGTGGCCACGACCCGCACATTGACTTTGACTTCCTCGTCCCCGCCGACGCGGCTCAGCGTCCCGTCCTGCAGCACTCTCAGCAGTTTGACCTGGAGGTCCAGGGGCAGGTCGTCGATGTCATCCAGCAGCAGGGTACCGCCGTCGGCGCGCTCGAAGCTGCCCTTGCGTCGCTGCGTAGCGCCCGTGAAAGCGCCTCTTTCGTGGCCGAAAAGCTCGCTCTCGGCCAGCTCGCGCGGAATCGTGCCGCACCCCACGGCAACGAAAGGCTGTTTGCCCCGGTGGCTGTGAACGTGCAGGGCGCGTGCCACGAGTTCCTTGCCGGTGCCGGTTTCGCCGGTAATCAGCACGGGAGCATCGTTGTCGGCAAAGGCGTGAATGCGCTGATAGACGCGCTGAATAGCCGTAGAGTTGCCCACGATGCCGCAGTGGCAATGGTGCCCCAGCAGGGCACGCAGGTTGTTGACTTCGCTGCGCGCGGCGCGCAGTTCGATGAGGCGCGAAAGCCGGAAGGCGAGTTCGGGCAGCTCAAAGGGCTTGGTCAGATAGTCGGCGGCTCCCGCGCGCATGGCCTCCACGGCGGCTTCGACGCTGCCGTAGGCGGTAATGAGAACCACGTCCACAGACGGGTGGCGGGCTTTCGTTTCCGCCAGGAGCTGCAGCCCGTCCATGCCGGGCATGCGCACGTCCGTGAACAGGAGGTCAAAGGGTGCGCGATCCATGGCCTCAAGCGCGGCCATGGCACTGTCACAGGCGTCGGCCTGGTGGCCGGCTTCCTTGAGCATGGAGGTCAGGCAAAGGCGATTGAGCCGGTCATCGTCGACGACCAGGACCTTGAGGGAGGCGGGCATGGCAGCCTCGTTCCGGCACGCTGGAGATGCTGGGCGGTGCGGCTCCTGGCCCGGGAAATCGCGCCCCAATGCCCCGCGGCCGGATGCACCCTCACAGCATGACGGAATTGTATGCGCCATACCGCACCGACCCAAGCAGCTTTGCCCGCAACGCGCAGGAAATCCTGCGCGTTGCTTTGCACTTCAAGCAGCTTTGCGGGCACCTACTTTTCGCTGAGGCTGCGGATGTAGGCCACAATCTGCCAGCGCTGGTCCTCAGTCAGGCTCGCGTCATAGGCCTGCATGACCGAACCGGAGATGTTTGCACCCACGCCGCCCTTGCTGATGCGCCAGAAGATGTAAGCGTCGCTCTGGGCGCGGAAATCCGCCGCCCGCAGGTTGGTCGCGGGGGGAGTCAGTGCCTTGCCTGCCTCAGCATTCCCGTCGGCTTCGGCGCCGTGGCAGGAGACGCACTGGGCCTTGAACAGACCTTCGCCCGCCTTGATGGCGTCCGCGTTGCCTGCCAGGGCATTCTTCTTGTCCTTGAAGTCAGCCGGCGTTTCGGGGCGAGCCTTCGCTGCAGGGCCTGAATTCCCAGGCTTGGACGCATTGCCCCCACAAGCCGCCGCCAGCATGGCGCAGGCCATCAGCGCCGCGACTCCCAACCACTTCATCTGAATCGTCATGGTGCTCTCCGCATGGTCGAAATTGGAACCCACTCCAACCAGTGCTTTGCAAATGCGGAGCCACTTCGGCCGTGCCCGGAACTCCCACCAAAATCACTGGCACAGACATTGCAAAGCTGCCCGCAACAAACGGGATCGACCATGAGCCAGGCCACCCTCGACTTGCCCGTCACGCCCAAGTCCAAGGTGCGCGCGCCGTCGGCTCCTCTCGGCGCCGAAAATCCGGCGCCAAGCCTCCAGCTGGCGCGCGGCTGGGCCTCCCTGGCGTTCTTTGCGCTGCTGGTAGCCGGTCTGTTTGCCTTCATCCCCGTCATCGGCCGCACCCCGGGCCTGAGCCAGCTCATTGAGGACCCGACGTTTGCCAAGCGTATCCTCGTGGTGCATGTGGACCTGGCGCTGCTGGTGTGGTTCGGCGCCATGGAGTTGGCGCTGTTTCAACTCTTGCCGGCGCGCGTCGCACCCAACCCGCTGCGCAGGGGCGCCGTAATTTCGGCGTGGCTGGGCACGCTTCTGATGCTGGCTTCGTTGGCCTGGCCCGCGGAACCCGTGCTTTCAAACTACGTGCCCGTGCTGGACCATCCAGTGTTCCTGCTGGGTCTGGGGCTGTTTGGCGTGGGCATGCTGGGCGGCTTCGTGACGGGACCTCTGACCCTAAGCCATGAAGAGCCGCGCTCATCGTTGCTGCTGCCGGCCGGCGCCATGCCGGGTCTTCGCGCCTGCGCCCTGGCATTCATCGTGGCCGTCATCACCATGGCCGCCTCGGCCCAGAGCCTGCCCGCGGCCTACACGCGCGATCCCCTGTATCCCCTGCACTTCTTCGAAAGCACGTTCTGGGGCGGAGGCCACATCCTGCAGGTGGCCAACGTCGCGGCCATGATGTCCGCCTGGCTGCTCCTGCTCGCGCCGGTTCTGAGAAGGGCCCCCGTCTCGCGCAAGACGGCCACTCTGCTTTTCGCCGGGCTGATCCTGCCCCATCTTGCGGGCCCTCTGCTGGCCCTGCAGGGAGCGCAAACCGGAAGCTACTTCTCGGCGTTCACGGAGCTCATGCGCTGGGGCATTTTCCCGGCTGTGCTTCTAATGCTTGGCATCCTGATCACGAAGCTCGTCCATGCCTCGCGCCGCGGCGAACTGGCGCCGGGCTGGTGGCGCTCGCCCGCCTTTGCGGGTTTTGCCGCCAGCGCGGGCCTGACCATCACGGGTTTTCTGTGCGGCGCCCTGATCTCGGGCTCCAATGTGCTCATCCCGGCCCATTACCACGCGTCCATCGGCGGCGTCACGGTGGCCTTCATGGCGGCGGCCTTTCCCCTCATGGAGCACCTCAAGCTGGGCAGCCTGGGTCCGCGCGCCGCACGCCTCTCGGCCTGGCAGCCCTGGCTCTTTGGCGTGGGTCAGGTGACGTTCGTGGTGGGGCTGGCGCTGGCGGGGCTGCACGGCATGGCGCGCAAAGTTTACGGCGCCGAGCAGCAGGTCAGCACCGCCCAGCAGACAGCGGGGCTGGCCATCATGGCCCTGGGCGGCCTGCTCGCCGTGGCGGGGGGCGGCCTGTTCGTGGCCCTGGTGATTGCCGCGTGGCGGCGTCGCCCGCGGCAGGCGCGAAACGAAACCAACCGGTCGATTGTGGAGGCCTGAACATGAGTGAAGAACAAGCAGCATCCGAGGGCAGACAGCCGGGTCTGTGGCAGCGGTTTCTTGACAATCCCTGGCTGCTGCTGGTGCTGGGCATCGTCGTGCCCACGTTGTCGTACACGGTGTGGGGACTGGTCGAGTGGTTTCTGCTCAAACCTGCAGCGCTGCCCTGAGCGGGCTGAATTCAGATAACTGGAGCCTATTACCGTGTATGCACCTCCCTATCGCACCGATGTTGCCGGCTGGCTCGCGCTGGCCGCCGCGCTCCTGCTCTGCCTGATGGCGGCTCTGCTTCCGCTCATGGCGCTGGGCCAGGGTGAATGCCGGGGCAAGGACGTGCAGCACTTCTTTGATCATCTGGCCGAGTGGTTCGGCCCCGGCACTGAAGACCGCGCCCGGTAAGCGCATTGCATGGAGCAACGCTATGAGCATCACCGCACCCCCCGATGACTGGTGTGAAGCGCCCCACGGAGCCGAGAAGATGTGGATCGGGCTCTCGCTGGTATGGTGCATCGTGCTCTCGATCGCGATGCCCTATTGGCACCTCAAGGGCAAGCAGACGAGTTCGGGCGAGGCCTACAAGGTCAGCCCCGGCGACTTCAACACGCGTGTGGAGAAGTTCGTGCAGTCGCACCGCACGGGCGTCGTCGAGCTCACCTTCCCCAATCGCGCGCCGGAGAAGGTGCCCGTGGTCGAGCCGGACCCCGGCAGCGACATCTACCTCATCGGGCGGGCCTGGCGCTGGTATCCGGTGCTCAAACTCAAGAAGGGCGTGGAGTACCGCCTGCATGTCTCCTCCCTCGACTTCCAGCACGGCTTGTCCGTGCAGGGCGAGAAGGGCCTGAACATGAACTTTCACGTACTGCCGGGCTACGACCACGTGCTGCGCATCACGCCCACCACCACCGGTGAATTCGAGATCATCTGCAACGAATTCTGCGGCGGCGAACACGCCGACATGCGCGGCAAGATCATTGTCGAATAGCGGGGGACCACCATGGAAAATTTCCTGCCGGGCAAGATGCGGGTCTGCGACACCACGGGCCTGCCCGTCTGCCTCGAAGCGGAACGCTTCATCAAGCTCAATGCCGTGGCCGCGGTGGTTTCGCTGCTTATCGGCGCGCTGGCCGGCATCACCATCGCTTTGACGCGCTGGGAGGTTCTGCGCTTCGTCAGCGACCTGACCTACTACCGGGTGCTCACGCTGCACGGCCTCAACATGCTGATCTTCTGGATCATTTTCATGGAGATCGCGATTCTGTACTTCGCCGGCACGACGCTGCTGAAGAGCCGATTAGCGTCGCCGGCCATGGCCTGGCTCGGCTTTGGCCTCATGGCCTTTGGCGCCATTGCGGTGAACGTAACCGTACTGCGCGGGCGCGGCGACGTGCTGATGACTTCCTATCCGCCCCTGACGGCAGACCCGATGTTCTATGGCGGCATCGTTTCGTTTGCCGTCGGAACGCTCGTCGCAGTCATCAACTTCTTCTTCACGATCTACATCGCCCGGCGCGACAAGACCTACAAGGGCTCAGTACCTTTGGTGGTCTTTGGCGCCATCACGGCAGCCATCATCGCCGTGCTGACCCTGCTGCATGGCGCGGCCATCATGGTGCCCACCTTCCTGGCCTCCCTCGGCATTGGCTGGGGCAGCGTGTCGGACATTGATCCCGCCGTGTACCGCCTGGTGTGGTGGGGTCTGGGTCACCCCTCGCAGCAGATCAACGTCGCGGCTCACGTCGCAGTGTGGTACCTGCTCGGCACGCTGACCACGGGGGCGCGCCCCCTGAGCGAATCTGTCTGCCGCACAGCCTTTGTGCTCTACATCCTCTTCATCAATCTGGCCTCGGCGCACCATCTTCTGGTGGACCCGGGGGTGAGCGCTGAATGGAAGATGTGGAACACCTCCTACGCGCTCTATCTCGCCGTGCTGGCCTCCATGATTCACGGATTTACCGTGCCGGCCTCCATCGAACTGGCCATGCGCAAGAAGGGCTACAACGAGGGTCTGTTCGGATGGCTCAAGGCCGCTCCTTGGGGCGACCCCGGCTTTGCCGCGCTGATTCTCTCGCTGTTCATCTTCGGATTTGGCGGCGGCGTCACGGGCGTCACGCTGGGCACGCACCAGATCAACATTATTGCTCACAACACCCTGCGCATTCCCGGCCACTTCCACATGACGGTGGCGGGCGGCACGACGCTGGCCTTCATGGGTCTGGCCTATTACGTGGTGCCGCTGATCTTCCGCCGCGAGTACCCCTTCAAGAAGCTCTGTCGCTGGCAACCCTACGTGTTTGGACTTGGCATCAGCCTGATGGCGATCGGCATGGTGGCCTCGGGCATGCACGGCGCTCCCCGCCGCACCCCGCTTTCGGGCGTGGAAGGTGCCGGCCCCTGGCTGGCGCTGCTGGGCATCGGCGGCCTGGTCACCTTCACGGGCGTCATGATGTTCGTGCTGACGACGGTCATCGCGGTGTTCTTCGGCAAGTCCAACAAGGGTCAGGCCATCGAAGGCTGGCAGGACATGGAGAAGATGAAGGCCAACCTGGCCCTCATCACCAGCGACTGGCAGCCGGGAAAGTCCGGTCTCAAGGCCAAGGGCACCGTGGCGCTGGTGCTCATGTTCCTGGCCTGGTTCGCGGTCTACTACTTCGCGAACTGGAAGGCCCTGGCCGACGTGTGGCACGTGCGCTAGCCGCGCCGGTTGTGGGGCGGCAACGGGAGATTCATCATGCAACGCTCCAGGCTCATGATGTGGGTGTCAGGCGTCAGCCGCGGATTTCGCGGCTGGCGCTTTGCCGCTTTTGCCCTGTCCCTGCTTGCGGCCTACAACCTGTTCGTGCTGGTGACGCTGTTCGCCCCGACGCCAAACGCCGAACTTCAGGAGTTCGCGGACAACTTCAGACAGTGGTGCTTTGGCTATGAGGCGGGCAGCGCGAACATCCATTACGTCATCAACTACTTCGTGGGGCCGGTGCTGCTTTCCGCGCTGATTCTGGGTGTCTGGGGACGCGACCTCAAGACAGCGGCGGTGCGCAAACCCCGCGCGCTGCTGGCGCCGGCAACCTCCGCCCTGGCCCTGGCCTTGGCTGCGGGAGGGCTGTTGCTCTGGATGAGCCCCCCCAGAGCCACGGTCGCCCCCGGCGCGATTCCTGACTTTCCGGCGGAGATTCTGCGCACGGCGCGGCAGCCGCAGAACTTCGAATTGACCAACCAGGCCGGCGAAGCCTTCAGGCTGACGGACTATCGCGAGCGCATCGTGGTGATCACGGGGCACTACTCGCATTGCAACAAGACGTGACCGATGATTTTTGCGCAGTTGCGCAAGGTGACCGAATCTCTTTCTCCGGCCCAGCTGTCCGAGCTGACCATCGCCGCCATCACGCTGGACCCCGAACGCGACGACGTCAAGCGCCTGGCCCAGATCTCAGAGGCGCAGAAGCTCGCCCTGCCCACCTATCACCTGCTCACCGGCAGCAGCGCCTCCGTGAACAAGGTGCTGGACGACTACGGCTTCATGCGCAAGACCGACCCCGAAACGGGCGAGATCGACCACAACAACCTCTTCATCGTGATCGACCGCGGCGGTCGAGTGGCGTACACGTTTACGCTGGGCGCCGTCCAGCAGGCATGGCTGACTGAAGCCCTGCACAAGCTGCTGGCAGAACCGGGGGCGCGCCCTTGAGCCAGGCCGCGCAACAGCCGGTTCCCGAGGCCGCCACTCCCGGCAGCGTGGCGCGCCCCGCGGGCTTGTTCCGGGCCCTTGAGCGCGGCTTTGCCCGCGCCCAGACGGGTTTGTCTGCCCTGGCCCCCGACGAACTCAACCCCCTGCTGCATCTCGGCGCCGCCGCCAACACGGCCCTGATGATCTCGGCGGCCAGCGGCATTCTGCTGCTGTTCTTCTACGTTCCCGCCGTGGACCAGGCCTATGAGTCCGTGCTGGGCCCGCTGGCGGGCTTCCTGCGCACATTGCACCGCTACAGCTCCGACGCCTGCATGCTGCTGGTGCTGCTGCATCTGTTGAAGACCTTTGCCGCCGCGCGTTTTGCCGGCGCGCGATGGGTGGCATGGTTCACAGGGGTCGGACTGCTGTTCACGCTCTGGCTCGATGGCTGGCTGGGTTACTGGATGCTCTGGGATGAAGGCGGCGCCCAGACTGCCATGATGTCCGCGGCCATGGTGGACGCCCTGGGCCTTTTCTCCACGCCGCTGTCGCGCGGCTTCGCCGCCCACAGCCTGCTCAATTCGCTGCTCTTCTTTGTGGTGTTCTTCTGCCACATCGCCATTCCCCTGTTGCTGGCCGCGGGCATCTGGCTGCACCTGCTGCGCATCAGCAAACCCCGTCTGCTCACGAATCGGTCGCTGACGCTGGTGCTGGTGGCGAGCCTGTGCGCGGTGTCGCTGCTGTTCCCGGCGCCGGCCCGCGGCGAGGCAGACCTCGCCCGGGTCACCGGCGAATATGTGCTGGACCCCTGGTATCAGGCGCCCCTGGTGCTGTACGGCCGCGTGGGCGAGGGACTGCTCTGGCTGGCTTTCGCGGCGGGCGCCCTGGGCCTGGTGGCCGTTCCCTGGCTGTTTTCGCGTCGCCGTCGCGCGCCGGCCAAAGTGGATTCGTCCCGATGCACGGGCTGTGAGCAGTGCGTCAAGGATTGCCCCTTTGGCGCAAACTCGATGGTTGCGTTCGAAGGGCGGCGCGTCTCGCGCATTGACCCGGGCAAGTGCCTGGGTTGCGGCATTTGCATCGGCTCTTGCAGCCCCGCGGCCATCGTGCTGCCCGAGCTGCCGCTGGAGGTGCTGCGCCGGCGCATTGATCTGTGGTTCTCAAGCCCGAGTTCCGACCAGCTTGCCTTCGTGTGCCGGGAGTCGGCGGCGCTGGCGCACCACTCCGTCACGAGCGAGGGGCGCCATCCCGAGTTGCCCGGGGTCCGCATCATCGAAGTTCCCTGCGCAGGACTCGTTCACCCTGAACTGGTCCAGCGGGCCCAGCGTCGCGGCGCAGCCCGCGTCGTCGTCGCTGCCTGCGGCGCCGATCCGCATTATCGCCTGGGCGCGCATTGGATGGAGGAACGGCTCAAGGGTAAGCGCGACCCGGGCCACAAAATCCACCTGCCTGCGCCGGAGAAACTCTGCACCCTGCGGCTGAGCGCCTTTGGCCTCCTGGACCTCAAACGCGCCACGGCCCCCACACCGGCAGCGATCGCCTCGCCCCGCAAGTCCCGCTGGGTCATGGGTGCGCTCTTGTGGCTGGCGTTGATTTCAGGCTGCTCGCTGGCGGGTTGGGTCACGGTAACGCCCTCCAGCGTGCCGCCCAGCGAGCTCGTGGTGACCTTTCTGCACAGCGGCGAGATTCTTCCTGACTCCGGACAAAGCGCCGGCAATGACGTGGCCCCCCACATGCGCGGCGCGCGCACCAGTATGGTCGAGCGCGCCCCCGTGGAGATGCGCGTGTTCGTGGACGGCGTGGAGGTCGTGAACCGCGCCTACTTCCCCTCCGGGCTGGCGGGCGCGGGACCGAGCGCCGCCCTCGAGCGCATCCCCGTGGAGGCAGGCCAGCACGAGATCCGCATTGAGATCAACGACACGGGCAAGCCCGGTCAGTGGCGCCATCACGAAACGCGGCGCCTGGAGTTCAAGGCGCGTGAGCGCCACGTGGCGCGTTTTGACACGGGCCGAGGATTCTCCTGGGAATGACCATGCCGGCACACGCACTTCCCGCAGTCCCCCTCGCCCGCCGCAGCCCGCTGAGCCTGCTGCGCGAACTGGCCGCCCTGATCAAACCGCGCATCACGGCCAGCTCGACGCTGGCGGCGGCGGCAGGCATGGCCACACACGGCCAGGGATGGCTCTCACTGAGCAGCGGCACGAGCCTGGCGGGCATCGCCGCGTGTGTGGCAGCAGCCTGCACCTTCAACATGTGGCTGGAACGCGACTCGGACGGACTGATGGAACGCACGCGCGGCCGCCCCCTGCCCTCAGGCAAGCTGGAGGCGCCGCTGGCCTTCTTCTTTGCCTGCGGGCTTGGCACAGCAGGCCTTCTGGTGCTGTCGGTGACCGCGGCTCCGCTTGCGTTGGCGCTCTCACTGGCGGCGCTGGTGCTTTATGCGTTTGCCTACACGCCGCTCAAACGCGTGACGCCCGCGGCAAGCGTCGTCGGGATTCTGCCCGGCGCCATGCCTCCCGTGATCGGCGCGGCGGCGCTGTCCCAGGTCACGCCGCTGGCCTGGGCTCTGGCCGTGATGCTGGCGCTATGGCAGCTGCCTCATCTGATGGCTGTGGCATTGCGCCTGCGCGACCAGTATGCCGCTGCAAAGCTGCACACGCTGCTGGACTGGCTGGGCGAGGCCCGCGCGGTGAAGGCACTGCAGTGGGGCCTTCTTGCGCTTGTGCCGCTTGCGTTCCTGCCCCTGGCGGTCTCGCGCGAGCCGCTGCTGGTTGCAGGCTCATTGCTGGCAGCGCTCATAGCCCTGCGCTCGGCGGTCTGCGCCTGGTTTTGCAACAGGGCCGTGTTTCAGTCGCGCCGCTTCATCCTGGACACGGTGATCTACGTGATTCCGCCGATGCTGGCCTGCCTCGCGTTCCACTGACACGGAAAAAACGGCGAAAGGCGCGAGTTCCTCGCGCCTTTCGCTGGTGGACCGCCTCCACCGGCTGTCGCACCCCTTGCTGGAACGACAGCTTTGGAGTGCGTCGCCAACCCGCCAAATATGGGGCTGGACGACTACAGCCAAGTTCCTGGTGAGGTTCGACTATTGGCCGCAATGGGTGCCCAAGAATATCGATTCACGAACCAGCAAGCCAGCCAGTTGGAGGCTCGAAATCCCCCTCCAAACCACAACGTACCGACGGCAGAAGCTCCTGAAGGTGAAAAGCTGGGACGAGCGAGCTGTTCGCCCGCCCCAGCCCCCGAGCTGCCTTATGCGTAAACGGCCAGCTTCAACCCAAGCTGCACGAGGGCCTGCTCGCGCAAAATGAATGCCGTGGTTTGAGGCAAACCGACCGCTGCTGCAACCGCGTCCCATTTGATGCCCATGAGGTCGCGGAGTTTCACGATCTCGCGTTTCGGCCAGGGCAGGCTTTCAACAGCCTCCAACACGTCCAGCGCGGCGCCCAGTCGGTTGGTCACGTCGGCCCCCACGGGAGCCTTGTCGCCGGTCGGGTCGATGACAGGCTGGTCGGTCCTGAGGAGGTCGATGACCTTGTGGTAGATGCAAGTATTCCACCATCCTTTCGCCTGGGCCTCCGTTTGCAGGGTGAACTTGAACTCGGCCGTTGCCAAAGTCTCGACGACGATGGCCTCCGCATCTTCCACGTGGCGGAGTCCCTTCGAGCCAAGCTTGCGCCCGACCAGCTTGCGGGCAGCTTCATGGCTGAGTGTGGCCACCACTTTGAGGCAGCGGGCCCTGCGCCCGCTACCCACTTTCAAAACAAAGGCCAACGCCAACAACACTCCCAAAAAGGTCTTCATGATTCCGGTCCTCGACGGGAAGGTCAGGACCGGAGGCCTCCGGAAACCCAGCCATCAACCATTGATGGCCGGGCATTGGCTAGGCGGCGTTTCCCACGCGCCACCAAGTCATGCGCATGGGTCCAAGTCAAAGATTCGTCGGCTAGCGGATACAGGAGCAGCGGCGTCGCGGCGCAGTCGCGACCATGCGGGCTATTGACAACCGAAAACTTTAAATACCGGAAGAATGGAAATGTTCCCTATGGCTGCTTACAACAAGTCCCAGTTGAACCATCTGCCTGAAGGCAAGTCTATTGATGAGGTAGTCGATAGCGTATTATTGCGCCGTATAGCGGAGGCTTTACCGGGCATTCAGGCGAGGCCCGATGATGCGAGAAGAGCTCTCGACTTATTCAAGCGCTACCACCCGAATCCTACTGACTGGGCGCTTGTCGAGGATAACTACAAGCTTGTTCGCGCCGTTGGCTTCAAGGAGCGCCGAGAGCTAGATTATGCGGCAGAGTTCCTATTGACACGTGTCCTTCGAACAGACTTCTCGCAGTACACGCAAGAGTACGACAAAGGGCGCACGAGTGAACAAGAAGCTGCCAGGCGGTGAGTCGACATCGATCTCGAAGGGCAAGCGACCTCAGGTACTCCGGTTCGAGCTATCTACGTGTACCGTCGTCTTCCCGAGCAAGGTGTTGCACCTGAGATTTGCCCCTGATCCGTGTTTTCCAACGCCGGAAGAGCGACTGTTTTTTCTCATCGTGTGCGCGGTAGCGTTGGACCGAGTAGAGAAACGAATGCAGACCCACGCCCGGCGAGCTCTGGGGCTCGCGTCGGCTGTTGCCCAGCAGTTCAAGCTCGCGCCACTGCCCGCTGCCCCGTTTCGGTTTGAGACGCTTGCGCGCAAGTGGAGATATCTCGTGCCGCAAGAGGGAAAAAAGAACGGTATCCCAACACATCGTTGGCCGGAGTTGGCACCGGCCAACCTGCAGGTTGAAGCAGGCAGGAGGTGGATTGGCCTGGCGAACGTCCATTTTGATTCCGAGTCAATTCACGGTTCATTGGAGGCCGCCTGGGGTTATTCCGAGTTTCAAGCATCGGGTAAACTCCCCGACGTTTGCGCGCGAGTAGTCTCCGACCTCGAAGTACTGAAAGGCCTGTTTCGTCAGGACGTGCAAATGCAGGAAATTGACCTAAACGTGCTCAACGCAAAGTCCTTTTCGGCCCTGCCTGGCATCCTTACAGAATCCGTGGACGTGGTTGTTGCGAAGGCGCTGCAATTGCAAGTGAATCCAAGCGATTGGGACATCGAGCTAGACCCGTGGCCGATGCCTACGGCACAGCTCGAGCGAAATTTTGATATCCTATACCGCTCCCCTGGGGATTGAAGCCACCCTTAAGAGCGCCTTCAATGGTGCCGGGAGGTGGAATCATGGCAGGCGAAATACCCAAGGATGTGCCG
>QEVF01000048.1 GCA_003576915.1 Planctomycetota bacterium
CACATCCTTGGGTATTTCGCCTGCCATGATTCCACCTCCCGGCACCATTGAAGGCGCTCTTAAGGGTGGCTTCAATCCCCAGGGGAGCGGTATACTTCCTGGCTTTCTTGGCCATGGCGATTTCTCCTGATTCAAGATGGGCCGCCGCAGGGGCCAAACGCGGCAACCCCACGAGCGGAAGAAGATGGCCGAAACCTAGGCTTGGCCGTGACAAAATTCAAGGCTGCACCGGCCTTTGCCATGCCTATAAAATCCGCGTTTTGTCTTCCGCCGGGTCCTGGCCATAGAAGGCCCGAAGCTGCTCGTACAGTTCAGGGTGCTTCAGCTTCATCTGGCGCGGCTTCTCAAAGAAGGCTTCCGTGATCACGGCAAAGAACTCGGCGGGGCTGGTCGCGCCATACTTGTCGATCAGCGTTTTGCGGTGGCGCGCCTTGTCGGCCTGAAGGCGCTCAAAATGACCGCCCAGTATCCGTGCCCAGGGGCCATACATGCCGCGCGGCAGGTCCGGTGCGCCGTCGGCCGCGCCGTCAGCCTGGTCGAGCTGATGGGCGAACTCGTGCAGCACGACGTTGTGGCCGTCGCGCATGTCCCTGGCGCCGCTGAGGGCGGCGTCCCAGCTCAGAACGACATTGCCGCGCTCCCAGCTTTCACCCAAGCGGGTGCTTTCGTCCTCGGTTTCGAGGCCATCTTGTCGGCGGCGCTGCCGGGCGCGGTAGTGGGCGGGATAGACCAGGATGGTGACCAGATCGGGGAAGTAGTCGTGCTTGTGGCGCAGGAGCAGCAGGCAAGCCTGTGCGGCGATGGTGACGCGGATTTCGTCGGTGATGACCAGTCCCGCGCAGCCTTCGAAGTGTTTTTCGGCGAGGAACACGAGGATGTCGCGCTGCAGCTCTTCGCGGTCGGGGTCAGAGAGGCGCGAGAACAGAGGCACGTTGCGCCCGAGGATGTCGTGCCACGGCGGGGGGAAGGGCCGGCGGCGCAGCCTTGAGCGCCTCCAGTTGCGCAGCCATCGGAGCATGGCGCAATGGTAGCAAAACAGCAGGCGGCCCCCGGGGGCCCTGCTACCATGCCGCCATGAACTCGCGCGAGCGCAGGAAGTCAAGGCGGGCCGTTGCCGCGGTGGCCGATGACCCCATGGCCGGCTACCACAGCGACCTGCCCCCGCCGCAGGCGAGCCCCAATCTTCTGGGCGGCGAGGCTCTGGTGGAGGCGGCCTTCAAGCGCCGGGCCGGCGCTCGCGGCGTTGAGGACGACGATGACGTCTTCAACCCCCAGAACTTCGCGCGCGTGCATAACAAATGGTGGATGGACGGCCTGCTGCCCAGCGGCGTGCTGCCCTACTTCGCGGCTGCCTTCGGGGTGTGCACGGCGGTCTGGCTGCTGGGCCTGTTCATCCGTCTGGCCGCAAGGGGCTTTGGGCAGCCCCTTGAGACAGTCTGGGAGTTCACCAGAAACCCGGAGTGGCAAACCCAGCCGCTGCTGTTGTTCGCACACTTCACAGCGCTGCGCCTGTTCAAGGGTATCTACTCGCGGAACTATGACCGGGCCTTCGCACACCTTGAGATCAGGCGCGAAGAAGTTGAGGCCTATCGCGCATGGTTTTTCGGCAAGCGAGTGAACCTCGGCGCTGTCCTGCTCAGTGTGCCCTTCATGGCCTACAAGGGCTTCGTCTATTTCCCCAGTGACGAATTCCTTCGCGCCTACGGACTGAGCTATCGCGGAGGCGAGGCCTGGTTTCTCATGGGCCTGTGGTCCGTGGAGTGGGTCATCTTCGGGTACTACTGCTACCTCATCCTGACCGGGGCGGTCATCACTTACCGCATTCTGCGACGTCATCCCTTCCGCGAGCCCGTGGATCTCGTGCTGGCCGAGAGGCACTACAAGCCGCTGTTCAACACCACGGCCCAGGCCGCCAGCCTGATCTTCTGTTTTGCGCTGATCCACGCCGGCTACCTCTTCTACACGGGCGGCGACTGGAGCGACTACGTGGGCCTCAGCCTGCTTATTCTGTTGCTTGCCGTCTCGTTCCTCCTGACCTGGGATGCCGTGCGCCGCTGCCTGGCCTCCAGCGTCAGCGCGGCGGTGGCCTCCTTGGAAAGGAG
Organism: Planctomycetota bacterium; assembly: GCA_003576915.1. Lineage (GTDB taxonomy): Bacteria > Planctomycetota > UBA8742 > UBA2392 > UBA2392 > UBA2392. The sequence goes on from QEVF01000048.1 coordinate 2,103, forward strand.
CTACCGGGGGGCGAGGGAGATGCTGGCGGGCATGCAGGACAGCGCGGGGGTGGAGGACGACCTGAGGCGCATCCAGGTGCAGCTCAAGATGTCGCTGGCCCTGCAACAGATGGAGTATCTGCAATCGAAGTATGAGAGTGTGGGGCGCCGCGAGATGCTGGGCATGTTCTTCCGCATGATGGCGCCCGTGGGCGGCGTGGTGGCCCGCGCCATCCGCTGGGGGAGCCTGCTGGCGGCCCTGGGCCTGGGCTCGGCGGCCATCTTCCAGAATCGCTAGCAGGCGGCTGTGAAGGTCTGTTTCAGCACTCTGCCGCAGCCATCTGCCTTACTCGATTTCGCAAAGCACCGGCGTGTGGTCGCTGGGCTTTTCCAGCTTGCGCGGCTCGACGTCGATGCGGGCCGACTTGCAGCGCCTTTCGAGCGCTTTGGAAAGCCAGAGCTGGTCAATGCGCATGCCGCGGTCCTTGCCAAAGCCAAAGCCGCGATAGTCCCACCAGGAAAACTGGCCCGGCCGCGCATCGTGCAGGCGGAAGGAATCGACGAGGCCCCAGTCCGTCAGGCGCTTGAGGGCCTTGTGCTCGTCGGGGTGAAAGCCGATATCGCCCGCGCACTTTGCGGCGTCCCACACGTCGCGCTCGTCCGGGGCCACGTTGAAGTCCCCGGCCAGCACCAGGGGCAGGCCGGAGTTGCCCAGGCCATCGAGGTGCCGGCGCAGGGCCTCGAAGAAGCGCAGCTTGTAGGCAAACTTGTCGCTGCCCACGGCCTGGCCGTTGGGGGCGTAGCAGGACAGCACGGTGATGCCGTTGATGGTGGCTTCAATCAGCCGCGCCTGCCCTTCCTCGCCGGCGAACCCCTCCACGGGGTTTTCGATCGGCAGGCGTGAAAGGATGGCCACGCCGTTGTAGGCCTTCTGGCCGTAGGCGGCGGCTTCGTAGCCGGCCTCGCCCAGGGCGTCAAAGGGGAACAGTTCGGTCTCGCACTTGAGTTCCTGGAGGCAGACGACGTCGGGCTTTGCCTGCGCAAGCCAATTCAGCAGTTGAGGCAGGCGCACCTTGATGGAGTTGACGTTCCAGGAGGCGATCAGCATGGCGGCCTTGTACCAGATTGCGCCATGCCCGCCAGCCCGCCGAGGAACGCACGTTTCCTTCGCTGACATTTTTCAACAAACCTTCCCGAGGCGGGCGAAGTCGCAAGGGCTGTTAGCATCCGCTTCATGGCTGACTTCGTGCATCTTCACGTTCACTCCGACTACTCGTTTCTGGACGGCGGGGCCAAGGTTTCCGGCCTGGCGCAGCGCGCCGCCAAACTTGGCATGAGCGCCCTGGCGCTGACGGACCACGGCGTCATGTGCGGCGTGCTTGACTTCTACAAGGAGGCCAAGAAGGCCGGCATCAAGCCCATCATCGGCTGCGAAATCTATGTCGTGCCCTTCGACATGCGCCTCAAGCAGGACCCCGACCTCGCCAACAGCCCCGGCATCAAGCAGAAGGACTACGCCCACCTCGTGCTGCTGGCCGAGAACGAAGCCGGTTACCGCAACCTGTGCAAGATCGTCAGCAAGGCCCACATCCACGGGTTCTACCGCAAGCCCCGCGCCGACTACGAAACGCTTGCCGCCCATAAAGAAGGCCTGATTGCGCTTACGGCCTGCCTCGGCGGCGAAGTTCCCCAGGCGCTTATGCACAGCCAGGACCGCAAGCCCGCCTGCCGCAAGATCGAGCAGTACCTCGAGATCTTCGGGCGCGAGAATCTCTATCTCGAGGTGCAGGGCCACAAGCGCAGCCAGTGCGGCGAGCTGGAAGACATGGTGGCGCGGCGCATGTTCGAGGTGGCCGACGAAATGAAGGTCCGCACCATCCTGACCAACGACAGCCACTACCTGAACCCCGAGGACTTCGAGGCCCACAACGCCCTGCTCTGCATCAACTGGGGCCGCATGCTTAACGACCCCGACCGCCCGGAGTACGGCCCCGATTTCTATCTCAAGAGCGCCGAAGAAATGGCCGCGCTTTATCCCGAGCGCCCGGACCTGATCCAGGCCACGCTGGATGTCGGCAAGCGCGTGCAGTTCGACTTCGGCAAGACCAGCTACCACCTGCCCGAGTTCAAGTGGACGGAGGGGCTCAAGCCCGGCGAATTTCTGCGCCGCAAGTGCGAAGAGGGCGTGCGCCGGCTCTACGGCGAGAATGCTCTGGCCGCGGGCTCGCCCATTTCAGAGCGCCTGAACTTTGAACTTTCCGTGATCGAGCGCATGGGCTTCAACAGCTACTTCCTCGTGGTCAGTGATTTCATCCAGTGGGCCAAGGACCAGAAGATCCCCGTGGGCCCGGGGCGCGGCTCGGCGGCGGGCTCCATCGTGGCCTATGCGCTTGGCATCACCGGCCTGGACCCCATCAGGTACAACCTGCTGTTCGAGCGCTTCCTGAACCCCGACCGCGTGTCCATGCCCGATATCGACATTGACTTCTGCGTCGAGCGGCGCGGCGAGGTGATTGACTATGTGCGGCGCAAGTACGGCGAGGAAGCCGTGTGCCAGATTGGAACGTTCGGCAAGCTGCTGGCCCGGGCGGCGGTCAAGGATGCCGGGCGCGTGCTGGGCGTGCCGCTGCAGAAAGTCAACGCGTTGACGAAGCTGATTCCCGTGGTGCAGGGCAAGGTCAAGCCGCTGGACGAATGCCTGAAGGAGATTCCCGAGTTCCGGCAGCAGTACGACGCGGACCCTGAAACGCACAAGCTGATTGACACGGCCCGCAGCATCGAGGGTCTCAACCGCGGCACGGGCGTTCACGCCGCGGGCGTCGTGATCTCCGACGCTGACGTGACCAACTACATGCCGCTGATGAGGCAGGAAGGCGGCGACGGGGAAGTCGTCATCGCCACGCAGTACAGCATGAACGAGGTGGAGGCCCAGGGCCTGCTGAAGATGGATTTTCTGGGCCTGCGCAACCTGACCATCATTGACCAGGCCCTGAAGCTGATTGAGGGCAACACCGGCTTACGCATCGAGATGGACCCCACGCGTGTGCCCAAGGATGCGCCCTACAGAAGCCTGCATACGCTGGACGATCCGGCCACCTACAAAACGCTGAGCGCGGGCGAGGGCTTTGGCGTGTTTCAGGTGGAAAGCGAGGGCATGTGCCGGCTGATGCAGGCCATCAAGCCCAGCACCTTTGAAGACATTTCGGCCGTGCTGGCCATCTACCGCCCGGGCCCGCTTTCGGCGGGCGTGGACAAGGACTTCGCGGCCCGCAAGCACGGCCGCGTCAAGGTCACCATGCCCGGCGAGCTGGAGGGCCTGGCCAGCGCCGAGGCCGTCTCACGCCTGAAGGAAATCCTCTCCGATACCTACGGCACGCTGATTTACCAGGAACAAGCGATGCTGATTTCGCGCCGCCTCGCCGGCTTCACCCCGGGCGACGCCGACAAGCTGCGCAAGGCCATCGGCAAGAAGAAAAAAGAGGAAATGGACGTGATTCGTCCCAAGTTCATCGAAGGCTGCGAGAAAAGCGGCTTCTCGAAGAAACTGGGCGAGCACCTCTGGGCGCAGATTGAGGGCTTTGGCGCCTACGGCTTCAACAAGGCCCACACCGTGGCATACGGCCTGATCACCTACCACACGGCCTGGCTGAAGACCCACTATCCCACGGAATACGCCGCTGCGCTTTTGACCAGCCAGATCGGCAACAACGACAAGATCGTGGAAGGCATCCGCAACGTGCGGGCCATGGGGCTGGTCGTGGTGCCGCCGGACATCAACCTTTCAGAGTCCACGTTCACGGCCAAGGAGGGCCGCGTCGTGTTCGGCCTCTCCGGCATGAAGGGCGTGGGCACCAAGGCCGTCGAGAAAATCATCGAGGGCCGGCGCAAGGTGGGCGGCTTCAAGGGCTTTCTGCACTTCCTTGACCATGTGGACCTCACGCACATCAACAAGGCCGTGCTGGAATCGTTGATCAAGGGCGGCGCCTTTGACCGCTTCGTGGCCAACCGCCGCGCCCTGCTCGAAGGACTGGAGGCCGCCCTGCGAGCGGCTTCGGAGTCCGCGGCGGACCGCGCCCGCGGCCAGAAAGGTCTTTTCGCCCAGCCCAAGGGCAAGGCCGAAGTCAGCGAGGCCGAGCGCGACCTGGCGCTGCTGCCCAAGGTGCCCGATCTTTCCGAGAGCGAGCGCCAGCGCGCCGAGCGCGAGACCTTCGGCTTCTATATCTCGTCCAGCCCGCTGGATACGTACCGCGAGCTGTTTGAGAAATACGCCCGCCATGACTCCAAGTCGCTGCTGGGCCTCAAGCCGGGCTGCGCCGTCGTGCTGGGCGGCCTGATTTCGGGCCTGAGCATCAACACCGTCAAGAGTGAAAGCAGCCGCAACTTCGGCCGCAAGATGGCCAAGTTCGACCTGGCGGACCGTTTTGGCATCACCAAGGTTACCGTGTTCCCGGACACCTTTGAGAAATTCGAAAGCGTGCTGCAGGATGACGCGCCTGTGTTCGTGCGCGGCATGACGGAGGCCACCCAGACCCAGACCGTGGCTCAGGCCGGCGACGACGAAGGCGAGCAGGAACTCGAACAGGTCGCCGTCACGGTCAGCGAAATCGTTCACGTGCAGGACGCCGAGGCCCGCTTCGCCCAGGACGAGGGTCTGGCCTTTGACGCCGACTTCCAGCTTTTCACCGACACCACGCCCGAAGACCTCGCCCGGCTTGAAGAGCCCGTGCGCGTTCGCGTCGGCGGCGTCGTCAACAAGCTCCGCACCGGCACGAGCAAGCGCGGCAACGAGTACGCCAACTTCACGCTGGTGGGACCCAGGGGCGCCTTCAGGGTGATTGTGTTCAGCGAGCTGGCCAAAAGCTGGACGGGCAAGCTCAAGGACGGTGCGGCGCTGTTTGTCGTGGGCGAAGCGGCCAGGGAAGACGATGGCCGCGTCAGCATCCGCGCGGACGCCATTGTGCCGGCCGCCGCCGCGCGCGACCGCTTCACGCGCGCTGTCTGCCTGAAGCTGACCATCAGCCAGATTCAGGACGAAGTGCTGGGCAGCCTGAGCAGCCTTGCGCTGCAGCACTCCGGGGCGACGCCGCTGTACTTCAAGATTGTGGGCGACGACGGCGTGGAGCTGGAGTTGGTGGAGGCGGCGCCGGATTTCCGCGTGAAGCCGACGCCCTCGTTCATTGACGGCGTGAAGAAGCTCATTCCCGGCAGCGACGTGTTGTTGGCGGCGCAGTAAAAGGGTTCTTGGCCTGGCCCCCAAAGGGCCGAGCGTAAGCGAAGCGGTCCGGGTGCCGGGTCAATTCCCCCGAGCCAAAACAAAAGCGGACGAACCCAAAGGCTCGTCCGCTTGAATTCAGTGGCCGCGC
>QEVF01000049.1 GCA_003576915.1 Planctomycetota bacterium
CACGGGCGGCGACAAGAAAACTCAAAGGACCAAGCCAGAAAACAATCAGAGAGCAATCATCAACATACTTCCAGAACCTATTTCAACGGCCTGCTAGCATGGCGGCACGGACACCAACCTGATTTTCGCCATGGAGAAGGGCCTTGAGGCCCCCTGGCGCATTGTTTGCTCAAGTCTAGATATCAACGTGATTCCGCACCGGCTCCACACTCGCTTTGAGGTTGACGTCGATAGGGACTTCGACGGGGACGGCAACAGAGTCCAGCTCGTCGATGGCGGCATGACCTCGAATCAACGGGCGCCCATCGGCCAGATGGGCCAGCGCGCGGCATGGTCGTCGCGCATCAATCGCCTGTCCGACCGCGACGCGCACTACTTCGACTTCCTGATTGACGTGCCCGCGCTTGCGGGCAACCAGAACGCCAACTACCTGCTGGGCGTGCTGGCCTACGAGCAGGCCGAATTCCGCATCTTTCCCGCCCGCTATGAGCTGGTCATCGGCGGTACCCCCGTGGGCACGCACAACGTGGCCTCCACGGCCGGGCGGCACAACCGCAGCGTGCTCTTGCGAGGCTTCACTGGAGCCTCGCCTCGGTCAGAGCCGCTGCGCGGCCTCAAGGGGCTCGCTCTCAGGCGAAGTTTCCGGCGTCTGGTTGGATGGCGCGCATACCTTCAACAGCGTGGGCCTCTGGACGCAAAGCCCGCCGCGCCCTGTCACGATGCAGAAGCGGGATCCCACAGGGGGCCTCAACTCGGAGGCAGAGGACTTTTGGCAAGGAATAGTGCGTGCATCCAAAGAAAGCGGCAACGGCGGCACTGACTGAGAACTCCTCCAGATCTACCAAAGCAAGGCGTGGTGGAGTAAGGTCAAGCGGATGAAAGACGGCAAGGATGTTGATATCCCGTTCAAATAGGTGCAGATAATGAGTACGTTCAAGTCGGCAAGAACTTTTCAGTGTTGGGAGTATCGTGTTAGTCATCGCCAGCTTCTGATCAGAAGCCCAAGAGCGCTGGAAACAACAACGAACTTCGACATAGCATTCTATGGAGTAAAGTTCTTCGAGTTAGCAACGTCCATAAAAGGAATTGAGCTTGGAGCAGCGAGTTCGGGTGACCGGGCTCGAGTCGGGGGAAAGTGCCGCGAATTGCGGGACGATGACACGGTTTATTGCCTGCAGAGCGAGGCCCAACGATTTTTCGTAGTCGCCACAGGGCACATCATCTCGGAGAATACTATGGATATATTTCAGTCGCCGTTTGATGTGCCGCCCTCAATTGGGTGTGCTGAGCCGGCGGAGCCGGACAGGACCGGAGGGACGTAGCGCAGAGGCGGTCTCTCACATGTAGCAGGTCGTTGAAAGTGTGGCCGGATTGCTCTCTCTCAACGACCGGCCTGGCTGCACCTCTATCAGGCTGCTGAACGAGTGGCATCCGGCCACTTTTTCAGCCCCGTCGGGCCAAAGTGAATCTGGCCCGACCTTCATTTCAAGCGGCCTTTCATCCGCTTGAAATGCGCAAGCCATCCATGGCTGGTGTCCGCAGGCCGTATTTCAGCGGTCTGCTATGCCGCTTCGAAGATTGTGAGACCGTCTCCAGCACAAAGGGCCGGGAGAAACTCTCCCGGCCCCTGTGATCCGATTGTCCAGCAATCCGCTGCAACGAACGCCCGACGTTTCCAGTTACTTGCTGCGATACTTTTCCGGCGCCGTGCCCTGCCAGCCGTAGGCGACAAGTGTGATCTTTACGCTGAGCACTTCCTTGCCGCGCTTGACCTTGAGGGTGAACTCGCTGCCCGGGTCCTGGAGGCAGGCCCAGACGACGAACTGGCCAAATCCGCGGACCTTGGCGTCGCCCTTGACGCCCTTTTCGTCGGGCTCGCCTTCGCCGACGATTGCCGTAATGATGTCGCCTTCCTTGAGGCCGGCTTTCTCGGCGCCGCCGCTGACGGAGGTGACCTTCATGCCGCCGTCCTTGAGGCCTAGCGCCTCCCAGTCATCGAGCTTGATGCTCTCACCCTTGAACTCCACCTTGGCGGCCTTGCCCTGCCAGGTGCGGATGGCGGCCTTGCGCTGCTGTTCTTCCTGCTCGGCGGGGTCCACTTCATTCGTCTCGCCGTCGGAGTAGGGCTCTAGTTTGACGAGCTTGCTCTCGCCGTCCACCGTCATGCTCTTGTAGCGCGTGGCGACGGGAATACCGATGATGCCCGCGCAGTCATTGCCCAACTGCTTGAGCTGGGCCAGCACGCCGCCGAGGTCCATGATGCTGCAGCTCGGCTCATGAATCGTCAGGTTGCTGATCTTGATCGTTTCCAGCACCGATTCGCTGGCTTCGGCTTCGCCCACACCCTTGACGGGGTAGCTGTAGGAGGGTGTGAGACGCAGGGCGTCGGCCGCGGCCTTGTCCAGCACGCAGAGGGTTGAGGCACCGGTGTCAAAGAACATCGTGTGCTTCTTGCCGTTGACCTCGGCCTCCATGAACCATAGCGCCACATCAACCAGGCCGCCCATGGCCTTGAAATGGTCATACTTGAACTGCATGGCCTCAAGTTTGCGGCGCGACTCCGTCTTCTTGTCGTCACCCAGCCACGCGGGCTCGCCGCTAAAGGGCTTGACGCTGAAGCCTTCCTCCTTGCCATCGTCTTCCTTCTTGGGGTCTTTCTTGGGGTCCTTGCGGGGCTCCTTCTTCTCGTCCTGCCCGGGCATGCCGGGCAGCTTGCCGCCGCGCTTGAGCATCATCTTCAGCATGGTCTCCTGAAGGTCCATCTGTGGCCCCTCGCCCTTCTTGTAGCGGGTCAGGCTCATCTCGCTCTTGGAGAAGTCGACGTGGATCTTCTTCATGTACTTGATCATGTTCTGCCCGACGATGCCGTGCATGTGCTTGCCGAGCTCGCCGGAGATGTGGTCAAGATTCATTACGCCCACGAGCAGGTCGTCGCGAGAGAACTCGCCCACCTTCACGTTCTCGGCAATCGCCATCTTCATTTCCTGGGTGCTCACGCCCTGGGCCGGCATGGGGCTGTCATAGAGCGTGATGGCCAGTTCCTCGGCCAGCTTCTCGCCGAGGATGGTCATGGAGGCGCCGCTGTCGAAGAGGAAGTTGTAGGGACCCTTGCCGTTGACGGTGGCGTCCACAAACATCAGGCCCTCAAAGCGCATCTTCACTGTGCTGGTGAAGGCATCGGCCTCTTTCTTCTCCGGCTTGGCGTCCGGGCTTTCCTGCGCACGCGACAGCGTTGCCGGCGTCAGCAGAAGGGCCAGCGCCAGCAGGGAAAACAAGCCCTTTGTGATTCGTCCAAAAGACATCATCTCTTTCTCCAGTCAATGTGCTGTGCCCCTGAGCCAGTCAGCGCGGCACCAAGATTTCGGTCCCGTTAGTCCGGCCTGCGCCCATTTCCTCACGGTCAAACCGTCGGCAGGGAGTGGAGGGGGGCCCCTGAAAGGCGCCATGCAACCTTTGGGTCAGCCTTCGGAATCGACATGCGACGCGCGGGCAGGCCTGTTCCTGAGGATGCCCAACCATGGACGGGTGTCTGAAGTTCGCACTGGAACTGCCAACGCCAAACGTCGAGTGCTCGAGAACCTGCGCCAATCCGGCCGCGGGGAAGCGCCGGGACCTGCGTGTCCTTGGGAGCGTCCTGAGTGTGGACATAGATGGCCGCCACGGCAAGGTCGCGGGGCTTAGCCGTTACCTTGCCTTCGCAACGGCTTCCAGGGCGTCGGGATTGGCGACGCTGCTCAAGTCTCCCAGATTCTGCTCGCCCAGGTGCTTCTTCTGGATCAGGCGGCGCAGGATCTTTGCCGAACGCGTCTTGGGCAGGTCATCCACAAAGAGCACGTTCTTGGGGCGATCCACTTTCCCCAGCGCTGCCACGACCTGCTCAATCAACTCCTTGCGCAGGTTCTCGCTCTCCTCGTAGCCGCGCCCCCGGTGCAGGACCACAAAGCAGACGACGTCCTGCCCCTTGATCTTGTCCGGCACGCCAATGGCCGCCGCCTCGCTGACGGCGGGGTGTTCAATGAGCGCGGCTTCGATTTCTCCGGGGCCGACGCGTCGGCCGGCGATTTTGAGGGTGTCGTCGGCGCGACCGAACAGGAACCAGTCGCCTTCTTTGTCTACTTTGGCCCAGTCGCCGTGGTTCCAGACTTCGGGGAACTTGCTCCAGTAAGTTTCGAGGTACTTGGCGTCATTTTTCCAGAGCGAGCGCGTCATGGAGGGCGCGGGCTGTTTGCACACGAGGTATCCCACTTCGTCGATCACCGGCTTGCCTTCCTCATTGAACACGTCGATATCCATGCCCAGTCCGGGACTTTGCAGCGAGGCCGCCTTGAGCGGCATGATCGGCAGCGGCGCGAGAAAACACCCCACGATGTCCGTCCCGCCGGAAATATTGATGATGGGGCAGCGGCCCTTGCCGATGTGCTCAAAGAACCACATGTAGCTCTCGGGGTCCCAGGGCTCGCCCGTGGAGCCGAGCATGCGCAGCGTGGGCATAGGGTGCTTGTCGGCCCATTCGTTGCCGGCGCGGATCAACATGCGCACAGCGGTGGGCGAGATGCCGAGGTGCGTCACCCTGTGGCGCTCGACCATCTCCCACACGCGATCGGGGTTGGGGAAGTTCGGTGCGCCTTCGAACACCACCAGCGTCACGCCATGGAAAAAGCAGCCGATGATCTCCCACGGTCCCATCATCCAGCCAATGTCCGAGAACCACCAGAAAATGTCGCCGCGCCGCACATCGAAGTTGTAGGCCAGTTCCTTGCTCATCTGCGCGAGGCAACCGGCATGGGTATGGACCGTACCCTTGGGTTTGCCCGTGGTCCCGCTGGTGTAGATCATCAAGGCAGGGGCCAGGGCCGGCATGGATTCCGTGGGGCAGGCGGGCAGTTGTCTGCCGACGAGCTCGGACCACCAGTAGTCTCGTCCTGCCAGCATGGGGCAAGACGGAAGCGAGATCTCATGTGGCGGGTCCTCGCGGTCAGGGTTGCCCTTTGCCGATGCCTGAGGACTGCCATGGGAGGCGCCTCGAAGGCGTTCGTAGACGATCACGTGCTTCACGCAGGCCAGACCCTTCACGGCTTCGTCAGCAGCTTCCTTGATCGAAAAGGGCTGCCCACGCCGCATGGAGCCATCGGCGGTGAAAAGGACTTTGACGTCGGCGTCCTCAAGACGCTCGCGCACGGCAGGCGGGGCGTAGCCCGAAAATATCGGCACGAAAATCGCGCCGATTTTCTGAGTGGCCAGCATGGCGAACACGACCTCGGCCACCATGGGCATGTAGCACGCCACGCAGTCGCCGCGCTGCACGCCGCAGGCCTTGAGCGCGTTGGCGACCCTGCACACGTTCTCGTTGAGCTGGCCGAAAGTGAATGAGCGAACCTGACCGTCCTCGGTTTCCGCAATCAACGCCACGGTTTGCGGGTACGCAGTGCGGTCCGCGGCCCCCTGATCTCCTGCCAGAGGCCCGCTTTCCGCCCAGCGGTCCACGCAGTTGATCGCGATGTTGGTTTCACCTCCGATGAACCAGTCCGCCCAGGCATGGCCGCGGCTGGTATCAAGCACCCGGGAGTAGGGCTTGCTCCATGCCAGGCCAAGGTCAGCCAGGGCCTCCTGCCAGAACCACCCGATGTGCTTTTGTGAACGCCGCACGAAGCTGCGGGCTTCTTCGGCTGCTTTGTCGGGCTTGTCCGCGGGCACGACGTAGCCCAGTTTCCGCATCAGTCGCGTGACGTTGGCTTGCTCGATGAGTTCGCGCTTCGGACTCCAGATGTATTCGGCCATGGTTCCCCCTTGCCGATTGTGCCAACCCACGCGCTGATGTGAATTGCGCATTTCGTGCCAGCATCATCTCTGGGCTGCAAATTCCCGCACAGCTTGCTAGGCTCGCGGGCCTAACTCCACGGACCCCGCCATGAGTCAGCCTCCCCGTCTCCCTCAGCCCCGCAAGCCTCTGCCTCGCGCCGTGGCACAAACGCAACCCAGCCCGCAGGGCAGCGCCCATCCTCAGCCGGCCTATGCCGCGCCATTTGGTCACGCGTCGACCTCGGTGTTGCGCCCGCCGCGCTATGTGGCCTTTGGCGTGCTGCACGGGCTCTGGTACCTGTTGTCGGGGGCGGTCATCACGTGGCTCGGCGCGGCAGTCGCAAAGCTGGAGCCCGGCTCCACGGCCTATCTGCTCACGGCAGTGGGGATACTGTTTCTGATTTCGGCCGTGGCCAACGGCTTGCTCTCGGTTCTGGGTAACGTGGTAGGCGTTTATCTGGGGTTGGTCGTAGGCGGTCTGGGCGTAATCGTGAACACCATCGGCATCGTAAAGGGCGGGGCTGCTCCGGGGCCCATCATAGGCATGGTGATCCAGATGTCGGTCTTCGGCCTGGGTGTGGCAGCTATCCGCCGCTACGGCGAGTATCAGGCGGCGCTTTCCGACCTGTCCCGTGGCGCGCCCTCACCCGTGCGCAGGGCGGAACCTGCTGCGGCGGCCCCTGTGCCCGCGCCGCCGGCTCCCGACGCGCCCGTGACTCCGGGGGCCCGCCGCCGAGCCCTCTTGTCGATGCTGCAACTGGCGGCGTCCCTCGAGCCCGCCCACGCCAAAGTTAGGCTGGAGCGGGCACGGGCCGCCGCCGTCCGTGTGCTGAGCCCCAAGGATCAGCCGGAGATTGACAAGGCGCTGGAGCGACCCATGGCCGTCAGCGATGCCCAGGCCCAGTTGCTGGAGTACAGCGCGGCCATGAGCGGTAACGCGAAGCTGGCGGGCGCATTGCGGCGTTGCCTCGAACAGGTGCTCAAGACGGGCGAGGGCTTCACGGCCGCTGGTCAGGAGTTCCTGGACGCCTATGACCTTGCCCTGGGCGATGAGAGCTGAAGCCGTCCGGCAGAGTGGTGGGCCCGGCGGGATTCGAACCCGCAACCAAGGGATTATGAGTCCCCTGCTCTAACCGTTGAGCTACAGGCCCACACAAACTGCCAAACTTGCTGTAGCCGCATACCCCTGCTACAACAGCCTTTTAGGAGGTTTTCCAGCCAGACCTCCTCATCCGAGCCGATTGTACGTTCGGTGCGATTTTCCGCCCGGACAGCATACCGGCGTCGGGAATCCTGTACAAATCATGTACCAAGAAAAGTTTCAAGAATCTGGAGGCAGTTGTAAAGGGCGGTTGAAAAGTGCAGCGGTGGGCGGTCGAATAGTGCAGCACCTTTGACCTGTGTAATGCCCTTGCCGACCGTCGGCAAGGGACTTTTTT
>QEVF01000032.1 GCA_003576915.1 Planctomycetota bacterium
CCGATTCTTGTGCCCGCGCATCGCTGCTCCCTCCGTCGGATGCACGTGCTACGTTTTTCCCAGGGAGAACACGACGACTATTTCAACAGCCTGCTAGAGTGAGGAGCTCCCAACTTCTCAATTCTGTTGAAGTATCTTTGGCAATCACACCAGCAATGACAGCGATTGCTGCAATGGCCGCCAACGCCTGTGTCCGCAATCGCATTAATAGATCATTAAAATGCATCGCGATGTGCTCGTATTTGTCCCACAACTCGGCGATGGGCCAGCCGGATCGCACCTCGTTGGTATTCGCCGACTCGCTAGTATCCTCGTCCACTTTTTCTCCCAACCATGGGCCCATTCAAGGCTGCTAGCTTCTGCGCGTCCCGAGTAACATCTCCCCGATAGTCGCACACCGACCTATTCTTCCTCGCTGTTGAACCCCAGAACCTCATCTAGCGATTCTTGGGCTTTGGTTCCCGCATTTAATGATTCTTCAAAAGCTTCATATGCGATTTTAGCATTAGCAGCGACGCGCCTTATTAACTCAGGATTACGAGGTATAGGTATCGGTATCTTCTTGATTTCATCCGGTTCGAGGTGTTCCTGATTTGTGCCATAGGCGTTGCGAAGCATTAAGCGCTGCCCAAGCTCACTTCGCAATACCTCGTAAACGTAGAAACGCAGTATATGATCATCGATTACGACACGAATCAGGTTGTTCGTGGCGACATGCCCGTCATGTTGTTTGAGAGCCATTACAACCCGCCCCAGGGTTCCCGAGTCTGTTATCAGAATGTAGCCCCGACGAATAATGAGAGAGTCGAGATGTCTACGTGTTTGGCGATCTGCCTTGCCTTTGTCCAAGTACTTGATGTTTTCGCCCTTTGCTTGTGTAAGGGCAGTCCCAGTAAAATACTGCAGGATACCATCCCCACTTGTAACGCCGCGGTCGGCGTAAGGCCTTTTGAATCGAGGACCGTTGAAAACCCGTCCCAATGTGCCGAGCGTCCTGATTTCAAAAGCGTCGGTCTCGCCGAGACGGAGCACATGGTTCCATGCAGCTTCATTTCCGGGAAGGTAGCGGACTGGGTTGAAAGACAATGTGGCTGTGTCTAATTGGCTTGACGGCATTGCAAAGCGAAACGCCGAATTCTGCAATTCGCCTTTCTGAAACGCGGCGAACGCCTTCGCAATATCAGACAAATCCTGCTTAACGATGTGTACGCCCTCTAGTACCTTCGGTTTCCCAGACTCATCGAGCTCGTAGATTGGCGCACCGCGGCTCGTCTGACCAACTTCATTAGAGATTGCCATAAAAATGGGATAGCTGCTCGGTTCTCTGCCTGATCGCTTGCGAACAAACAACACAGAAGCACGGGAGCCGACAAATGGCTGAAATGTGTCCTCGTGCAAGTTGACGACTGCTAGCAACTGGCCCTGCTCGAGAATGAGTTTCCTCGCAGCGTAGGCCTCTCGGTTGTCCAGCTGGCCTTTTGCCATCACTATTCCAAGCGTCCCACCGGGTCGGAGCCAGTCTAGTGCCCGCTCAATGAACAAAAGTTCCGGCGCGACCCCCCCCTTGTGTTGAGTTCGTTCGAATAAATGACATTTCCGGTGTCATCAGTATCCCACATCTTGCCAAGCTGAAATCCGTCAAGAATGTCGCGTTCCTTTATGCGCAGCTCGTGACCGGACCCAAAGGGAGGATTTGTCAGTATAAGTGAAGGTTTCCCCCTTCCAGCTCGCTCCACAAACGCGGCAGACAACTTGGCGTATTCCGCTAGGCTATTTCCTCGAATCACGCCACCGTGGCCATCACCACCCAAGAGCATGTTGGCTTTTGCGACCTTTACCAATTTTGGAGTTGTATCAATGCCATACAAGTTGTGGACGATGTTGCGCTTCAGCAACTCCTTCGCTGACGCAGCGCGACCTGATTCATCGACTTTCTTGAAGAGGAAGGCCATCGAAGCTAGAAGAAACCCGCCCGAGCCACAGGCAGGATCAAGTATCACATCCTTATCTGTGGGTTTTGCCATCTCAACCATCATTGAAACTACCAAGCGGTTAGTGAAATATTGACCGCGCTCGCCCTTGAGATGAGCGGCGACATACGTCTCGTACGCAGTGCCAATGACATCATAAGGAGCATCAATGAAAGTATACGGCTGAAGGTATGACACAACGATCGCAAGCTGATCGTCAGATGCCGTAATTTCTTCAGTCTCTGAAAAGACGTCCCTGTATTTACCACGAACTGTTCTAAACAGGGCGCGCACTCTTTCGCATGCTTGCTTCTTGGTGCGCGGAGCAGAATACTCGTCCGCAGTGATGTGGAAATCGCATGTGTCGTTGGAACTGCTTTCATCCTCAACCTTGGCCAGAATCACCCGAACCATGTCGAGCGCAATGTCTTCTGAATCAATGCCTGCACGGTACATCGCGTTGTGACACCTGCGAAAAGCGACTTTCAAGTCAATTGGTTTGATTAGTTCCTTTTTCCTGAATTTGCCAATGCTATCCCAAGCCAAACCGCTTTTTGGAATTCCAGGCCACTCCTCTATTGCATTGCTGCCGGGGTTCTTTCGGTAGAAAACAATCGTGTCGTCGTTCGTCCAAAAGCCGCCCTGTGCTGACGTCGCAGATAAGTATGACGCAAGCTGGCCATCTGGCTGCTTCACGCTCGGAGGTTTGGTTTCCCCAAGTAACAATATCCTGCCCTGATCGTTAGCCGCTTGTGCAGCGGAGTCGTGATATATTACTACGTCTGCTCTCTTAACTTCTGTTCCAATGTGTACTGAACGTTCTGCTCCAAGAACTTCTTTTGCATAGCCGAATTCATGATGTAATACTCGTAACATCCGCTGGCGCACTCTCTCTTCGGGCTTGTTTTCACGCCGCTTGTCCGGGTCAAGAAAGTCGATTATTTTACCGTCAGCATCCAGTGGGACGGGATACTCTTGCGCAGAACTCCAAGATTCTAACTCGCTCACAGTTGGCACGCGGTTCTCCAAAGTGCGGCCAAACTAGCCGCGAAAAACGCAACTGAACCTGCCTCTAAATCGTACCTGCTTGACAACTTATTGTTTGTAGCGACAAGAAGCAAATCGCATCCACGAGCGGCTCAATTTCCTTGATAGTGTTAGTACTTCACCAGCTTGGTCGCGGCCTCGATCACCCAGCTTGCCTGCGGGAGCACCGCGTTCTCCAGCGGCTTCGAGTACGGGCAGAAGCTGTCGAGCGCGGCGACGCGTTTTACGGGTGCGTCGAGCAGGTCGAAGGCTTCTTCCATGATTTTGGCGCTGATTTCGGCTCCGAAACCCATGGTTTGCTGCTCTTCGTGCACTACTAAGCAGCGCGAAGTCTTTTTGATGCTCTTGATGACCAGGTCTTTGTCCCAGGGGAGAATCGTTCTCAGGTCGATGATCTCTACTTCTATGCCGGCGTCGGACAGGGCCATAGCCGCGTCGAGGCAGATGTTCACGGTGTTGCCCCAGGTGACGATGGTCAGGGCGTCGCCCTCTTTGACGACGCGGCCGACGCC
The DNA here is from genome assembly GCA_003576915.1 of Planctomycetota bacterium. Classification (GTDB taxonomy): domain Bacteria; phylum Planctomycetota; class UBA8742; order UBA2392; family UBA2392; genus UBA2392. The sequence goes on from QEVF01000032.1 coordinate 3,530, forward strand.
GAAGGGCAGCAGGTAGTCTTTGTCGGGCTCGGGGCTCTTGGCGCGCTCTTGGCGGTAGAGGTTCTTGCACTCCATGAAGAGCACGGGGTCCTGGCCCCGGATGGCCGCTTTCAAAAGGCCCTTGGCGTCGGCGGCGTTGGAGGGCATGGCGATCATGATGCCGGGGCGCGTGGCAAAGGTGGCCTCGATGCACTGGCTGTGGTACATGGCGCCCTGGATGTAGCCGCCGACGGGCACGCGGATGACCATGGGCGCGGGCCAGTTGTTGTTGCTGCGGTAGCGGGCGGTGGCGACTTCGTTCACGATCTGCTCAAAGGCCGGGAAGATGTAATCGCCGAACTGGATCTCGACCACGGCCTTGCGGCCGGGCTTGTAGGAATAGCCAAGCGCCGTGCCGATGACCGTGGCCTCGGCCAGGGGGCTGTTGAACACGCGCTCAGTGCCGAACTTCGTGCTCAGGCCCGTGGTGGCGCCGAACACGCCGCCCTTGCCGTCCTGCACGTCCTGGCCCCAGCAGACCAGGTGTTCGTCGCGCTCGAATTCTTCGTGCAGGGCGCGGTTGATGGCGTCGATCATGACCACGGGCTCGCCCGCGGAGGCCGGCTTGTATTCAACGCCGGGGCGGGGGCGCAGGGCGTTATCGTCGCCCTCGTAGAGCACGTGGGTGGCGGCGGTTTCGGGCGCGGGGAAGGGCTTGGCCTCGGCGCGCTCGGCGGCGGCGTCAATCTCGTTCTTGACCTGGGCTTCGAGCGCGACGAGCTCGGCTTCGTCGGCGAGGCCGTTGTCGATGATCCAGGCGCGCAAAAGCGCGATGGGGTCGCGCTTGGATTCCTCGGCGATCTGGGCGTCGGTCATGTACTTCTTGCGGTTGTCGCTTGAGGAGTGGCCCCAGAGGCGCACGACCTTTGAAATAACGATGGCCGGGCCCTTGCCGCTGCGGGCGTGATCGTGGGCGGCCTTGAAGGCGTCGTAGCTCTCAAAGAGGTCGCAGCCGTCGGGGTTGAAGCGGGCGAGGTTGCGGTAGCCGCTGACCCACTCCATGAGGGGTTGGGCGCGCTGCTGGCTCCAGTGGGTGCTGATGCCGTAGCCGTTATCCTCAATGTGAAAGACGACGGGCGTCTTGTGGATGGTGGCCCAGTTCAGGCCTTCGTGGAACTCGCCCTCGGCGCAGGTGGCATCGCCGGCGGAGACGTAAACCACCTCATCGGCCTTGTCGTGCTTGATGCCCGTGCCGCGCCCCGCGGCCTGGAGGAACTGGGTGCCGACGCAACTGGACTTGCTGATGATGCGCAGGGCCTTGTGTCCGAAGTGGCTGGGCATCTGGCGCGAGCCCGAGGCGGGGTCGCCTTCGCGGGCCATGAAGCCGGTGAAGATTTCTTCGGGCGTGACGCCAAGCCCCAGGGCGTAGGTGAGGTCGCGGTAGTGGCAGATGGACCAGTCCTGGCCGGGGCGGAAGACCATGGCGGCGGCGGCGAGGGCGGCTTCGTGGCCGGGGCCGGAGATCTGGAAGCTGCCGCCCTTGCTCTGGCGCAGGATGATGGAGCATTTGTCCTCAGTCTTGCGCGAGAGCACCATGATGCGGTAGGCGGCGAGAATCTGCTCGTTGGACAGGCCGGGCTTGGCCTTGGCGGCTGTTTTGGGCATGGAGCGGTTCCTGTGATAGCGGGCGACAGCGCTAGGCCCGCGATTGTGGCGGGCGGCGCTGCGGGAATCAAGGCGCGTTGCGGCGCTTGAGGTTGAAAGCTTCAGCGGCCGATGGCGTCATCGACGAGCACGATGACCTGGGCGCCGACGCGGCTGCCGAGCTGCATGTTGGTGGGCAGGCGGTACTTCTCGCCCTTGGGGCCGACTTGAGGGGTGCGGACCTCGGCCTCGAGCGCGTAAAGGATGTAGTTGCCGATGACGAGGATGTAGGCGACGCGGGCGACGTCACGCTCGGGCTCTTCATCGACGCGCAGGAACTGCTGGATAAGGACGTCCTGCTGGTTGCGCTTCATGCCGATGCCCAGGGGGTCCTTCCTGTCGAACTTCTGGGCCAGCAACTGCTCTTCGAGTTTGCGCTGCACGGCCAGGGCGGCGTCGGGTGCGGGAGCCTCGATCAGGTAGAAGTCGCAGACCTGGGGGAAGGTCTGGGCCATGACGGAGTCGTCGCCCTTCTCGCCGGGCACGCCCATGAGTTCGTAGCCGGTGCTGGAAAAGCGCGCGCGCACGCAGGGCATGGGCGCCTTCTTCACGGCGCCCTCGCCCATCTCTTTGTCCGTGTAGGCCAGGGCGCGCTCGGCATCCCAGCCGCAATAGGTCAGGGAGTCGTTGACGCGGGCGACCTTGGGCAGCAGGCGCGCCATGCGCCCGTGAGTCTCGGTGGGCGCGGCGGGAATGGGGATGTCGTCGGCGGAGGGTTTCTGCTCGCCCTCCAGGGAGGCGCCGACTTGGCCGCTGTTGGCGCTGTTGCCGCCGCAGGCGGTGCAGTGCAGCGTCAGGGCCAGGCTCAGGCCCAGCAGCGCGAGGCCGGCGGCCAGCCTGGAGAAGGCAGCATGCCCGGCAACGGTGTGTTGCATAAAGGACTCCCGAGGCGGCCTACTCCCACTCAATGGTGGCGGGCGGCTTGCTGGAGATGTCGTACACCACGCGGTTGAAGCCCCGAACCTCGTTGATGATGCGGTTGCTCATGCGGCGCAGGAGGTCGTAGTCAAGCTTGGCCCAGTCCGCCGTCATGCCGTCCACGCTCTCCACGGCGCGGATGGCGCAAGTGTACTCATGGGTGCGTTCGTCGCCCATGACACCGATGCTCTTCACGGGCAGGAGCACGGCAAAGCCCTGCCAGATGCGGCGCGTCAGGCCCGCCTTTTCGATCTCTTCTTGAACGATGACGTCGGCCTTGCGGAGAATGGAAAGCCGCTCCTCGGTGATTTCGCCCAGGCAGCGCACGGCCAGGCCGGGGCCGGGAAAGGGCTGGCGCCAGACCAGGGCGTCGGGCAGGCCCAGTTCCTTTCCGACTTCGCGGACTTCATCCTTGAACAGATAGCGCAGGGGCTCAACCAGCTCGAACTTGAGATCGTCGGGCAGGCCGCCCACGTTGTGGTGGCGCTTGATCTTGGCCGTAGGGCCGCCGTGGGCCGCCACGCTTTCAATGACGTCCGGGTAGAGGGTGCCCTGGGCGAGGAAGCGGGCGTCCTTCACGCCGCGCGCCTCGGCCTCAAACACGCGGATGAACTCCTCGCCGATGATTTTGCGCTTGTCGTCGGGGTCGGTTACGCCGGCGAGCTTCTTGAGGAAGCGCTGGCGCGCGTCGGCGACCACGAGCTTGACCTTGAAGTGGCCTTCAAAGGCGGCCCGCACGCCCTCCACCTCGCCGTGGCGCAGCAGACCATTGTCGACCATGATGCAGGTGAGCTGGCCGGGGATCGCCCTGGCAATCAGCGCGGCAACCACGCTCGAATCCACGCCGCCCGAAAGCCCGCAGATGACGTGGCCCTGGCCCACCTGTCTGCGGATGCGCTCGCACTGTTCCTCAATGAAGCCGCTCATCTGCCAGTCACCGGCGCAACGGCAGGTGTTGAACAGGAAATTCTTGAGCAGGAGCAGGCCCGAGACGCTGTGCCGGACTTCGGGGTGAAACTGCACGCCAAAGAAAGGCAGGGTGCGGTGCCGGACGGCGGCGTACTCGCAGTTCTGGGTGCGGGCGAGGGTTTCGAACTTTTCGGGGGGCAGGGCGGTGACTTTGTCGCCGTGGCTCATCCAGGCGCGCAGGGCGTGGGGCTCGTCGGCGAGGCGGCGCGTGATGCCGGCGAGCAGGGCATCTTCGTGCAGGACCTCGAGATCGGCGTGGCCGAATTCGCGCTTGTCTCCGGGGATGACCTTGCCGCCCAGCACGCTGCAGCCCAACTGCATGCCGTAGCAGATGCCCAGCACGGGGATGCCGGAGGAAAACAGGGCTTCGTCGACCTTGGGGGAGTCAGCCCAGTAAACGCTGGCGGGGCCGCCGGAGATGATGACGCCCTTGAGGCCGTGGCGCTTGCGGATTTCGGCCAGGGTGGTCTTGTGCGACAGGATTTCGGAGTAGACGCCCAGTTCGCGCGTGCGCCGGGCGATGAGCTGCGTGTACTGCGAGCCCAGGTCAAGGATGACGACGTGTTCGTGGTCGGCCATAACCGCCCCCTCTAAAAATGCCGCGCGGCGGAGAGGAGGCTCCGCCGCAGAAGCGAAACAGTGTAGTGAACAGGTTCATTCGTGCAAGCCCCATGCCGCACACTGGGCAGGCGCCCCTGGCTTGCTAACCTGACCGCGCGGGCGGACCTGGTTCGCCCTGATCGAATCCGGGATACCGACGATGCGCGAAGACCTGACTCTGAAAGCCGCCCAGCTCCACGACCGCACCCAGAAGCTCACGGTGTCTCTTTGACCTCGCCAATCAGCGCAAGAAACTGACCGAGCTTGAAGCCCGCACAACCGCGCCCGATTTCTGGAGCGACGCCGAAGGCGCCCAGAAGCTCATGGGCGAGGTGAAGAAGCTGCGCGCCGTGGTGCTGCCCTTTGAAAAACTGCTCAAGCGCATCGACGACGCGCGAGCCCTGCTGGAGCTGGCCGAGGAGGCCGGCGACGAATCTTCGTTCGGTGACGCCGAGAAGGAGCTGCGCTCCATCGAGGCCGACTACGAGAAGCTCGAAGTTCAGTCCCTGCTCAATGAACCCGGCGACGACTCCAACTGCTTTCTCACGGTGCAGGCGGGAGCGGGCGGCAACGACGCCTGCGACTGGGCGGCCCAGTTATTTGAAATCTACGCCCGCTGGGCGCGGCGGCACGACTACGAAGTCGAAATCGTCGATTACCAGGACGCCGAAGTCATCGGCATCCGCAGCGCCACCATGCTGATCAAGGGGCCCTACGCCGCGGGTTACCTGCGCGGCGAGGTGGGCGTCCACCGGCTGGTGCGCGTGAGCCCGTTTGACACCCAGAGCCGCCGCCAGACCAGCTTTGCCAGCGTGGACGCCGTGCCCGAGAGCTTCCACGCCGACGTCGGCGACATCGAGATCAAGGACACCGACATCGAGCTTTCCTTCGCCCGTTCCGGCGGCAAGGGCGGTCAGAACGTCAACAAGGTGGAAAGCGCGGTGCGCATCGTGCACAAGCCCACCGGCATTGTGGTGCGCTGCTCCAGCGAGCGCTCCCAGCACCAGAACCGCGCCATCGGCATGGAGCTGCTCAAGTCCAAGATCTATCAGCTTGAACGCGCCAAGAAGGATGCCGCGCTGTCCAAGCTCTATGGCGCCAAGGGCGAAGTGAGCTTCGGCTACCAGATCCGCAACTATGTCATGAACCCCTACACCATCGTGAAGGATGCACGCACAGAGCATGAGACGGGCGACATTCAGCGGGTCATGGCGGGTGAAATCGACGACTTCATCGAGTCCTATCTCAAATGGTTCCAGGGGCAGAAAACCGCCGCCGCCAAGGCCGTCACGGCCTGACCATCATATCCACGCAGCCGGCAGGCCGTTGAAATACGGCCGGCGGACGCAAGCCCTGGATGGCTTGTGCATGTCAGGCGGCTGAAAAGCCGCCTGACATGCAAATCAAGCCGGATTCACTTTGGCCCGACCGGGTTGAAGAAATAGCCGGATGCCGCTTTATGCAACGACCTGCCGGACCGGGAAAACCGGACACCCCGGAACCTTTTTCTGTTTTTTCCGGGCTTGCGGCCCGGTCCAAACGTTTAATGCGGCCATGGTGGTGCTGAACCTCATTGCGGCCCTGATGCTCGCCCTGGCTCCCGCGCTTGAGCCCTGCCGGCTCCATGCCGCCTTGAACCATTCGCATGAGTCCATCGACCTGGACCATATCCACGCCGATCACACCCACCCTGAAAACGCCGACCACGAATCGAACCATTGCCCGGAGCAGCCCCGCCATTGCAGCCATCTGATCGAGGCCCCCGGGCTTTTGGGGCTGGTCAGCATCACCACAGCGGTTGTATGGCCGCCGACCTTCCAGACGGAAGTCTTCTGCCCGCTTGCGCCCAGGCCATGGGTGCAGCGCCTGCAATGGAGACACCCGCCGCCTGCCGGGGTCCTGCTCGTGGGCACCTCCAACCTCCGTATCTAGCCCTTCGCGACCAGCGTCACGGTCCTGACTTGGCGATACGGAGATTCCATGTTCAGTTCGATCCGGGCCCTCGTGCCCGCACTTCTGGGCGGCCTGCTGCTCGCCGCCTGCCAGAGCTATTCCCCCCGCCCCCTCGACGACGCGGCACACGACCGCGAATGGCACGCCCGCAGCGTGAATGACGCCGGCGTGCGGGAGTTCGCGGCGGCCCTTTCGCAGCGCGACACAAGGCCGCGCCGCTACGACCCCTCGGACGGCCTGGACCTCGAGGAGGCGGAGGTCGTCGCCCTGTTCTTCAATGCCGGACTCAGGCGGGCCCGCCTGGAAGCGGGAGCGGCCCTGGCCGGTGCCAGGCACGCCGGCGAGTGGGAAAACCCCGAGCTGAATGTCAGCGCCGGGGTGATTCTGGCCAGCATCTCACAACCCTGGATGGCGTCGGCGGGACTGGAGTTCACCATTCCCATCTCGGGCCGCAAGGGCGTCGAGCGCGACCTGGCCTTCGCTGAACACGAAGTGAGGTGGCGCGAAGTGCTGGCCCTGGAATGGGAGGTCATCGTTGACTTGCGCAGACTCTGGCGCGAGCAGGCCGCGCACGGGGAGCGCATCCTGCTGCTGGAGGCGCACATCGCGAACCTGGGCGACGTCAGCCGCCGCGCCGCCGATTTGGCAAGGGCCGGAGAACTGGCCGGCACGGACGCCCGCGTCTTCGAGATTGAGCTGCTGCAAAGCCGCATCGAGCTGGAGGACCTGCGCGCCCAGTCCCGCGAGCAGCAAAGCGCCCTGCGGGGCCTGCTGGGCCTGGCACCGGCCGCGCCGCTGCGGCTCAACCTCACGCTGGGCGCGAGCCTCGACCGGCGCGCAGACGGCGAGTGGCCCCCGGTGTCCGTGGCCCGCGCGGCCTATTCCGTCGCCGAGCAGCAACTGCGGCTGGAGATCCGCAAGCAGTATCCCGATCTGCGCATCGGCCCCGGCTACGAAATGGACGAGGGCCAGAGCACCATCTCTCTGGGCTTCGGCATTCCGCTGCCCCTGATCAATCTCAACCGTGCGGGCATCGCCAAGGCGCGCGTCGCCCGGGAAGCCGCCCGCGCCGCCTATGAACAAGCCCGCGAGGAAGCCGCCGTGAGCGCCGAACTGGCACGCCTGCGCCTGGAGCGCGCGCGTGTCGCGCGCCGCCAGGTCGAAGAAGATCTGGCCCCCCTGGTGGACCTGCAAGTGAGAGAAGCGAGGCAACGCGCCGAAGCCGGCGACTTTGACGCCCTGCTGATGCTGGAAGCGCTGAAGTCCCTGCGCGAAGCCAAGGAGCGCGTGCTGCAGACAAGGCTTCACGAAGCCCAGGCCATGGACGCGCTCAACGCCCTCAAGGGCCCCACCTTCAAGCCAAAGGACAACAAGTGAACCTCAAACGTGACGCCATGCTTTCGCTTGCCGCCGCGCTGCTCGTGCTGACAAGCTGCACCCCCAGGCAGGAGCCGCCGGCGCCAGCGTCCGGGGAAGCCGCGCCGAAGATCACCAACCGCATCGACGTGCCGGAGGCGGTCCGGGAGAATCTGGGCATCAGCTTTGTGCAAGTGGAGCGCCGCCACATCGCGCGGACCCTGCGTGTGCCCGGCCGCTTCGAGCTTGCGCCCGAAGCGTTGGCCGAGCACCACGCGGTGCTGGCAGGCCGCGTGCAGCTTCATGTGCAGCATCTTCAGGCGGTGGAGGCCGGAACCCTGCTCTATTCCCTGGAGGCTCCGGCCTGGCGTGAACTCCAGCAGGCCCTGGCCCAGGCCCAGGCGGCGTACCATGCGGCGCAGTTCCGCTGGGCGTCCCAGAAAGGAGCCGTCGAGCAGGCAGGCCGCGAAAAGGAAATGGCGCAGTCGCGCCTTTCGGCCCTGGACGCCGTAATCGAAGCCGGCGTGGCCCGGAGCCTCGAGCTGGAGAACGCCCGGGCACTTTGGGCCAGACGCGTCGATGACCTCGAAAAGCTCGTCGCGGCCGGTACGGGCAAGGCCGCCGACCTGGTGGAGGCGCGCGCCCGGCTCTCCGAGGCCCGGGTGCGCCAGCTTGAAGAGGCCGGGGCCCGCGCCGAACTCGCCCTCCAGCGCAAGGAACTGGAAGGTGAGGCCGCGCGACACGGCAGCGACCAGACCCGCCTCATGCTGGAAGAGCAGGCCCTGCAGGCAGAGATGCAGGCGGCACAGCTCCACTTCGGGCTCAAGCTGCGGGAGGCGGTTTCCTTCACGGGTTTGACCGCAAGCGAACTGGAGGCCATGGAGGGCTCCGCACCTCGCTGGCAGAACATCTCAAGGCTTGCATTTTCAGCCCGGGGACCCGGCGTGGTGCAGGCGCTGGGGGTGAGCGACGGAAGCTGGGCCGAGCCGGGCCAGCTCGTGCTGACTTTGGCCGACCTGGCTCAGGTGCGCGTGGTGGCGCGGGCCATGCAGGCCGACCTGCTGGATATCGTGGGCGGCCAGGAAGCAAAGATTCTGCCGCCCACGGGCGGTGCCCTGGCGCTGGCAACGCCCCTTCAGGGCAAGGTCCGTGTGGGCCTCGACGGTGACGCCGACGAGCGTGTCATCAACCTGTTCGTGACGCCCGCCCACGGCATACGCTGGGCCCGCCCCGGCGTGGCCGTCGAGGTGGAAATCCAGCTTGAAAGCACGCTCGCGCCCGTACTGGCCGTGCCCCTTTCCTGCGTAGTCCGCGACGAGCTGGACCGTGTCATCTTCCGCCGGGACCCCAACAACCCGGACAAAGTCATCCGCATCGCGGGCAAGTTCGGCCTTTCGGACGGGCGCTGGATCGAAATCAAAGAAGCCGTGATGGAGGGCGACGAAGTCGTCCTCGGCGGCGTGTACGAACTCAAGCTCACAGGCAGCGGCAAGGCCACGGGGGCAGGCCACTTCCATGCCGACGGCACCTGGCATGCGGGAGCTGATCACTGATGTTCAAGCGCATCATCGCATTTTCCCTGCAGCAGCCCGCCCTGGTGGTGATTCTGGCCGGCGCGCTTTTGCTGGCCGCCGGGCTTTCACTGCCGCGCGTGCCGGTGGACGTGTTCCCTGAACTCAACGCGCCGACCGTCGTGGTCATGACCGAGGCCGGAGGACTGGCCGCCGATGAAGTTGAAAGCAACGTGACCTTCCCGATTGAAACGGCCGTCAACGGCCTGCCCGGCGTGCGGCGCGTGCGCAGCTCCAGCGCCATTTCGCTTTCCATTGTGTGGGTCGAGTTCGAGTTCGGCGAGGACATTTACAGGGCGCGCCAGCTCGTCTCCGAGAAGCTGGCCTCCGTGCGCGAATCCCTCCCCGAAAGCGCCCACGCCGAGATCGCGCCCATCACATCCATCACCGGCGAGATCATGCTGATCTCGCTCTCGAGCAGGCTTGAAGACGGCAAGCCCCAGGTCAGCGACCTCGAACTGCGGGCCTACGCCGAGTTCGACCTGCGCAACCGCCTGCTGACCGTGCCCGGCATCGCCCAGGTCGTGGCCCTGGGCGGCGAATTGCCCGAATACCAGATCAACGTGCGCCAGGACCGCCTCGCGCTCTACGGCCTGACCATCGAGCAGGTCGCCGCCAAAGCCAGGGAAGTCCACGCCACCATGGGCGCAGGCTACCTGCCCAACGTGGAAGGCCTGGAGCTGCCTCTGCGCCAGAGCGGCCGGGTCCAGAGCGTCGACGACATCAAGCGCACCATCGTCAAGTATCACATGGGCACGCCCGTGACGCTGGGCGACGTCGCCGAAGTTTCCTTCGCCGGCGCCCCCAAGCGCGGCTCGGGCCATGAGTCAGGCCACAAGGCCGTGGTGGTTTCGATCCAGAAAAACCCCGGCGTGAACACGCTCGCCCTGACCGAGGAGATCGACAAGGCGCTGGATGCCGCCGAGAAAGCCGCGCCGTCGGGCATCGTGCTCAACCGCCACATCATGCGCCAGAGCGACTTCATTGACACGGCGGTCAACAAGGTGACCCGCGTGCTGATTGAGGCCGCCGTCTTCGTGGCCATCCTGCTGATTCTGTTCCTGATGAACGTGCGCACCACGATCATCACGCTCACGGCGCTGCCTCTTTCGCTGGCCGTGGCGCTGCTGGCGCTGTGGGCGCTGGGACTCAACATCAACGTCATGACCCTGGGCGGCCTGGCCGTGGCCATCGGCGAACTGGTCGACGACGCCATCATCGACGTCGAGAATGTCTTTCGCCGCCTGCGGGAAAACAGCGCCCTGCCCGACGGCGAGCGCAAGAGCCACCTGCGAGTGGTGTTTGACGCCAGCAACGAGATCCGCTCCAGCGTGGTGTTCGCCACAGTCATTATCTGCATCGTGTTTGTGCCGCTGCTGTTTTTGCAGGGTCTGGAGGGCCGCTTCTTCCGGCCCCTGGGTATTGCCTACATCGTGTCCATTCTCGCCTCCCTGATCGTGGCGCTGACCGTGACGCCCGCCCTGTGCAGGCTGCTGCTTGGCGGCGCCGGACACAAAAAGGAGCACGAGAGCTTCGTGTCGCGCAAGCTCAAGGCCCTCTACGCGCCCACATTGCGGCTGGCGCTGAAGGCGCGCTGGGCCGTCGTGCTGGGTGCCTTTGCGCTTTCCCTGGCCAGCCTGGCCTTTGCGTCAACGTTCGGCACGCGCTTCCTGCCGGACTTCAACGAGGGCACCTTCACGGTGTTCCTCATGGCGCCGCCGGGAACCTCCTTGGCCGAGAGCGAGCGCCTCGCCCTGAGCGTCGAAAAGCAGCTCGTCAGGGTCGAGGGCGTGCGCGCCGTCGTGGGCCGCACCGGCCGCGCCGAGCGCGACGAGCACGCCGAGCCCGCCAGCAGCAGCGAAATCGAGGTCAGCATCAGGCCGGGCTACACCAAGGCCCAGGTCCGCGCGGAAATCGACAAAGTCCTCGCCAGGATTCCCGGCATCACCACCATGGTCGGCCAGCCCATCGAACACCGCCTCAGTCACATTCTCTCAGGTACTCCCGCCGCCATTGCCATCAACGTCTATGGCGATGATCTCTCCAGGCTCCGCACCATCGCCAAGGAAGTCGAAGCCGCCCTTCAGGCCGTGCCCGGCACCCGCGACGTCGCCGCCAACCGCGAAGTCATGATCGACACCGTCCCCATCGAGTACCGTCCCCACGACCTGGCGCGCTTTGGCCTCACGCCCGTCAGCGCGGCTTCGCAGGTTCAGGCCTTTATCTCGGGTATCACGGTGGCGGAGGTGAACCAGGGCCAGCGCCGTTACTCCATGGTCGTGCGCCTGCATGAGGACGAGCGCGCGAACGTCGAGCAGGTGAAAAACCTCGTGCTCATCGGCGAGGGCGGCGCGCGTGTGCGGCTGTTTGAGGTAGCCGACGTCGGCATTGAGCGCGCCAGCAACCTGATCGCGCGCGAGCACGCCCAGCGCAAGGCCACGATCTCCTGCAATGTGGCCGAGGGCTACAACCTGGGCGACCTGGTGGACGAAGTGCGCAAAAAGGTCGATCCCATCGTCGTCGAGAAGCACGGCTACTCCGTGCACTACGGCGGCCAGTTCGAGGCCCAGCAGAGCGCCAGCCGCACCATCCTGCTCATGGGCCTGGGCGTGATCTTCGTGATCCTGTTCCTGCTCTACACGGCCCTGGGCAACTTCCGCAGTGCGCTGCTGGTGATGCTGAACCTGCCGCTGGCGCTGATTGGCGGCGTGGCGGCCATCTACCTGACGGCCAGCGCCCACCCCCTGTCCAACACCCTGGCCCTGCTGGGCGCGGGCCCGCGCTACGTGGCGCCCGTAATCAGCATCGCGGGCATGGTGGGCTTCGTGACGCTGTTCGGCATTGCCGTGCGCAACGGCATCCTGCTGGTGTCGCACTATCAGCAGTTGATGGTCGAGGAGGGCAAGGATCTGCGCGAGGCCGTGGTTCAGGGCAGCAGCGAGCGACTGATCCCGATTCTGATGACCGCCCTCTCGGCCGTGCTGGGCCTCATTCCGCTGGCCCTGGCAGCGGGCGAGCCGGGCAGCGAATTGCTGGCCCCTCTCGCCGTCGTGGTGCTGGGCGGGCTGGTCAGCAGCACGTTTCTCAACCTGATTGTCGTTCCGGCGGGCTTTGTGCTGTTTGGACCCCGGACTCTGCATCACTCCAACCCTGAAAGGGAGATGACATGAAGAAGCTGGCGCTGTTTGCGTTGTGCATGATGGCGGTTTTCGCGGTCGCCTGCGGCGGCAACCATTCCCACGGGAATGCCAACGCCGCCAACAAAGAACACGATCACGACGATGACCACGAACACAGCGGCGAAAAGAAGGAGCACGGCAAGAAGAAGATCGGTTCCTTCGACGTGGCCGTCGTGCAGTATGGAGACGCCAAGCGAGGCGGGGAAGGAGTCTTCGAGGTCAATACAGGTGCAAGCCCTGAGGCCAACCAGAAGATGAAGATCTCCATGTGGCTGGGCGACAAGGACGGCAAGGAGCTCTCACCGAAAATCACGCCGGCCTGGGCCAAGGAACACAACGACTTTGACGGCCACCTCGAGGTGCGCAAGGACGCGCCGGACAAGGCCTGGCTCTGGATCGAAATCGACGGCAACAAGGCAAGCTGGGAACTCGAAGTGAAATAGCCGGCAGCCGGGCCACCAGGGGGCGGAGTCAGCGCAGGGCGTCGAGGCCGAGGCCGAGGCCGCCCCTTGGCCCCGGACAGCCCCGCCAGTGACGGCGGGGCGCCCTTGGCGCGGGCCTTCGTGCCTGCGAGCATCGGCAAGATGCCGCTGCCACCGGGCAGGCTGCTGAACAAGTGGCATCCGGCCACTTGTTCAGCCCGGTCGGGCCAAAGTGAATCCGGCCCGACCTTCATTTCAAGCGGCTTTTCAGCCGCCTGGAATGTGCATGCCATCCATGGCTTGCGTCCGCAGGCCGCATTTCAGCGGCCTGCTAAGCGAACTCGCGCCAGCGCTTACAAGCCGCGTCTGCATGGCGGGCCGGCGCGGCGACGGCCCAGCATCAGGAGCCCCAGCAGCGCCAACGCCCCCAGCCCCTCTCCGGCCGAGCAACCGCCGCCCCCGCCGCTGCCGCCCGTGCCGCCCGTGCCGCCCCCGCCGCCGGAAGTGCCTTGCGCCGTAATCGTGGAGGTGTTGCTTGGCGCGGCATCACCCGCGGCGTTGTAGGCCACGATGCGGTAGGTGTACATGGTGCCCAAGGTCAGGCCGCTGTCGTTGTAGCTCGTTACATTGGCGCCCAGGGTCGTCAGCGTGGCAAAGGCCCCGGCGCCCACTTGCCGTTCAATGCGGAAGCCGGATTCATCGCTGGAGTTGTCGGTCCAGCTCAGGCTTGCACCCAGCGTCATGTTGGCCGTGGCGGTCAGGCCGCTGGCGGCGTTGGGCGGTGTCGTGGGCGCTGTACCCACCTCAAAGGCGCCAAGGTCGAAGGTGGCATCGACGGGGCGCGCGGCGCCCTGCTGGTGCTTGACGTAGTGGCGGGTGACGTTGTGCGTGGGCACAACGGCGGCGGCGAGTGCGGTGCCGGCGTTGATGCAGGTGGAGCCGGCAGCGAGGGAGAAATCCTGCCCGGCCTCATTGAGGAAGCCCGGGCTTGCGCCCACCACGTTGCCGCCGAGATTGTTGACGGTGCCCTGCATGGCGCCGCCGGAGTGGCTGTGAATGTAGCCGGTCTTGAGCCAGTTGTTGCGGTAGTTGAGCACGCCGGTGTCGTCAATCAGGCCGAGGAAGCTGCCCGCTGCGGAAACATAGATGATGTTGTTGCGGCAGTCGCAGGTTTCGCTGTTGGTGGAAAGCCGCATGAGCGTGGTGTTGCCCGTGCGTGTGGAGACAATCGTGTTGCCGTAGAAGTAGAGCGTGCCCTTGCGGTAAGTGGCGGTGTTGCCGTTGTCGCCGCCGTAGTGAAGGATCTGGGAGTTGCCCGCGCCGTTGGGCTCAATGAGCACGTTGCCGTAAACGTAAGTCGTGTTGTACCCGGCCAGTGTCTCGATGCCGCTGCCGTCGGCCTCAACGAGGTCGAGCTGGCGGTTGCCGCTCTCAATCCAGTTGTAGCGCACGACGCAATTGGCGCTGCGGTCCTTGAGCGCGTTGCCGATGGCGCCGGTGCGCAGAGGGCCGTAGCGGTTGTATTCGTAAACAATGCCGTTGCACTCGCAATAACTGTTGTGCTCAAACGCGCTGGCGGAAATGCCGTTGCCATGGATGTAGCAGTAGCCCAGGTAGACGTCCTCCGTCAGGTTGGGGTTGCCCGTGCCGCCCACGCTGCCCGGTGCCACGAAGAAGCCGTTGCCGCAATCAGTAAACGTGCAGTTGCGCACGATCAGGTGTTTGACCTTTTCAACGTAGATGCCGGCGGCGTTGCCGGCGTAAGCGATGCCCGATGCGCCGGTGTCGTCCGTGAACGTGTAGCTGGGGTGGGCGCTGCGGAACTCGAGGTTTTCGACCACAATCCACTGCGGCATGAGATCGGCGGGGGTGTTGGCGCCGCCGATTTTCAGCACGCCGCGGTTCTCGCCCCAGTAGTTCAAGCCTGCTGCCGTGGTCGCGCCGGCGCCCGTGATGACCGGCAGATTGCCGGTGCCGGCCTCGGGCACGCCCTGGATCGTGATGGGGTTGCCGCTGGCGCCCTGACGGCACAGCACCCACTTTTCGGCATAGGGCGTGGCACGGTAATGAATACGCACGATGTCTCCGGGGCCCAGCGTGGCCCAGGGCACGGCACCGATTGTTGAAAGGGGTTGGCCGGGACCCACGTTGTAGGTAGCGGCTGCGAGTGGCGAGGCGAGCAGAAGCGCAAGCAGGAACAGGCGCATGGGTTCTCCGGGCAGAGTCTGGCTTGTCCTGTAAATGCGGCCGCGCCCAAAGAGGGGTCAAGAAATCCGTGCGTTGGAGAGATTGAGCGTTAGGCGAACCGAGGAACGATGCCATGCGGCGGTCTCCGGCTATTTCTCCATGTTTCGGCCCCTGAGCCTTTGCCATCTCTCCAACACTCCATCGCTCCATCTCCCAATTCCTGTGCCTTTTCCGAAACTTCTGTAACCTGTGCGCGCTTGAAAGTACCCCGCTAGGAGACGTCATGGCTGATTCGCCCGCTGCCGCCAAACCCAAGCTCACGTCGCTTTCGCACGGCGCCGGTTGAGGCTGCAAGCTCTCCGCCTCCGACCTCGTGCAGGTCCTCAACAAGCTTCCCAAAGTCACCGACAAGAACGTTCTCGTCGGCACCGATGGCATTGACGACGCCGCCGTCTACAGGGTCAATGACACCCAGGCCATCGTGCAGACGCTGGACTTCTTCACGCCCATCGTCGATGACCCCACGCTCTTCGGCGAGATCAGCGCGGCCAACTCCATTTCCGACATCTACGCCATGGGCGCCAGGCCCCTGTTCGCCCTCAACATCGTGGCCTACCCCATGGCCACTCTGGGGCCCGAGATCCTGGCCCAGATCCTCCAGGGCGGCAGCAAGAAGGCCGCCGAGGCCGGCATTTTCGTCGTGGGCGGCCACTCCATTGACGACGCCGAGCCCAAGTACGGCATGAGCGTGACCGGCATCGTTCACCCCGACAAAATCATGGCCAACTCCGGCGCCAAGCCCGGCGACGTTCTCATTCTGACCAAGCCGCTGGGCGTGGGCATTTTGACCACCAGCGTCAAGCGCGGCTTGCGCAGCGAAGCGCAGATCGAGGCCGCCATTCACTCCATGGCCTCGCTCAACAGGCCGGGCGCGGAGGCGATTGAAGAAGTGGGCGCGAATTCCGCGACCGACATCACCGGCTTTGGCCTGATCGGCCACCT
This sequence comes from Planctomycetota bacterium, assembly GCA_003576915.1. GTDB lineage: Bacteria > Planctomycetota > UBA8742 > UBA2392 > UBA2392 > UBA2392. Next base: position 19,370 of record QEVF01000032.1, read on the forward strand.
GTGCGGCATGGCGGCTTCCAGCAAAGTGGGCATTGAGCTGAAGTTCGGCGCGCTGCCCGTCCTGCCTGAGGTCATGGATTTCATCAAGCAGGGCGTGGTTCCCGGCGGAACGAAGAAGAACCACAAGTTCTATGCCCCCCGTGTGGACTATGCCCCGTCTGTGGGCGAGGCCGAGCAACTGCTGTGTTGCGACGCCCAGACCTCGGGCGGCATGGTGATCTCCACCCCGGCCGCCAGAGCCGACGCCATGGTGGCCGCCCTGAAGAAGCGCGGCGCCCTCGTTCAGGCGGTGATCGGCCAGGTGGTGGGGGAGCACCCGGGCCGCATTGTCGTGAAGTAGCTCACGTGGCGTGTCGCCGGGGCCGGGCGGGCCCCTTGTTTGAGTCCTGGGTGCAACTTACCCTGCTGTGCCCTCGTTTATCCTGTTGCCGCGGCATGACTTCCGCGGTCGTTTCGTTGACGCATCCTGGGAGAGGTCGGCTATGGCTGTGACGATGACTCAACTGCTCGAATTCCTGGTCGCGCAAGGGGCTTCGGACCTGCATCTCTCGGTAGGCCGCAAGCCGACCATCCGCAAGTCGGGCCACCTCAAGGATGTCAACGCTCCTGAACTGACGCCGGCGGATACCATTCGACTGGTGAAGGAAATCTGCCCTGAGAAGAACCTGAAGGAGCTGCAGGAGGTTGGCGGCACGGACTGGGGCTATGCCTTTGGCGACAAGGCCCGTTTTCGCTGCTCGGCGTTCAAACAGAAAAGCGTCGTGGGCATGGTGCTGCGCCAGATTCCCAACCGCCTGCTGACGTTCGAGCAGATTGGCCTGCCCGAGACCATCAAGAGCGTGCTGGACCGTCCGCGCGGCCTCATTCTGGTGACGGGGCCAACCGGCTCTGGCAAGACCACGACGCTGGCCACGATGATTGACTACATCAACCAGAATGAGGACTGCCACATCATCACGATCGAGGACCCGATCGAGTATTACCACGAACACAAGAAGTCGATCCTCACCCAGCGCGAGCTGGGCAACGACGTGCCCAGCTTCGCTGAAGGCCTGCGCCGCGCCCTGCGCCAGGACCCTGACGTGATCCTCGTGGGCGAAATGCGCGACCTTGAAACCATCGGCGCGGCCATTACCGCCGCCGAAACGGGCCACCTGGTGTTCGGCACCCTGCATACGACGGGGGCCACGCGCACGGTGGACCGCATCATTGACGCCTTCCCCACCAACCAGCAGGAGCAGGTGCGCGCCCAGCTTGCGGTGTCCATCATCGCGATCATCAGCCAGGTGCTGATGCCCAAGGTGGGGGGCGGCGTGGTGGCGGGCTTCGAGATCATGGTGTCGAATTCGGCCGTGGAAAACCTGATTCGCGAAGCCAAGACCTACCAGCTCGCCAGCGTGATCCAGACAGGCAAGAACCAGGGCATGTTCCTGCTCGACGACTATCTGATGGATATCTACATGGCCCAGAAGATCACCCGCATCGAGCTGATGCAGTTCTGCGCCAACCCCAAAGACATGCGCGAAAAGGTTGATCAGCTCAAGCGCAGCAAGGGCGGGCGCCTGTGGGACGAAGAACTGGTGCGTGAAAAGCTGGCCGCCGTGGAGGCCCTCAACGCGCCGCCCGCCGCCGCCATTGCCGCGCAGCAGACGGCACGGCCCGGCCAGACCTCGGTGCGGAAGCCGGGAACCTAGGCTTGGGGCCTCGGCGCCGGTCATGCAGAGCGGCGCGGCAGGTGACGTTCCTGGATTGAGTCACTGCTGCCGCGCTCAAGGGGGTTGCCCTTCAGGGCCGTTTCAATCCGGAATCTGCAATCTAGAATCGTCAGATGCGTAGGAATGGCTTGGCGCAGGCAACGGGAGCCGCGCCTGGCTTGCAGCAACATCCCCAATTGAGGTCCACCATGGCCATGATGGGCAAACGCCGCAAGCTGCTCGGTCAGATTCTCAAAGAGATTGAACTGGTCACCGAGGGTGACATCCAGGAGGCCCTGGCCAAGCAGAAGAAGACCGGCGGCCTGATCGGCAAGATTCTGATTGATGCCGGTGTCTGCAGCGAGGGTGACATCACCATGGCCCTGGCCGCGCAGAACGACATGAGTTTCGTCGATCTCGGCGGCGTCGAGATTCCCATCGAGCTCCTCGACCTTCTGACCGAGGCCCAGGCCCAGACCTATCGCGTGGTGCCGCTGGAATTCGACGCGGCCAAGAAGACGCTGGTCGTGGCCATGGACGATCCCACCAAGATTGTGGTCTTTGACGAACTGTCCTTTGCCCTGCAGGGGCGGGTGCCGGGCATCCGCATCCAGGGGGCCCTGGCCAGCAAGGAAGACATCGATGCCGCGCTGGACAAGTATTACGGCGGCGGCGGCCTGGGCAAAGGCCTGGGCGATGAAGAACTGGCGCAGTTTGAAGAAGGCGTGACGGGCAAGGAAGCGATGTCCGTGGACAACGCCGATCCCGATGCCCCGGCGGTGGTCAAGTTGCTGAACTTCCTGCTGGCCACGGCGATCCGCGACCGCAGTTCGGACATTCATCTCGAGCCTTTCGAGGACGAGTTCCGCGTGCGCTATCGCGTGGACGGCGCGCTGCTGCAGATGGAGAACCCGCCGCGTGAGCTTTCCAGCCCGCTGATTTCGCGCATCAAGGTCATCTCGAAGCTGGACATCGCGGAAACGCGCATGCCGCAGGACGGCCGTATCGAGCTGACCATCGAGGGCCGCAACGTTGACCTGCGTGTATCCACCCTGCCCACGATGTTCGGTGAAAGCTGCGTGATGCGTATTCTCGACCGCAGCAACGTCAGCCTGAGTCTGGACAACCTGGGTCTGCGCCAGAACGACAACGAGATGATCAAGGCGCTGATCGCCAAGCCCAACGGCGTCGTGCTGGTCACGGGCCCGACCGGCTCAGGCAAGACCACCACGCTCTACTGCTGCCTCAACCACATGAACACGCCGGACATGAAGATCATCACGACGGAAGACCCCGTCGAGTATGACCTTCCCGGCGTGATGCAGTGCCAGGTGAACTCGGAAGTAGGACTGACCTACGCCAAGGCCCTGCGCAGTATTCTGCGCCAGGACCCGGACATGATCCTGGTGGGCGAGATCCGCGACAAGGAAACGGCCAGCATCGCCGTGGAAGCCGCCCTGACCGGCCACCTCGTGCTTTCGACGCTGCACACCAACGACGCCGCCAGCGCGATCACGCGCATGGTGGATATCGGCGTCGAGCACTTCCTGATTGCGGCCACGCTTGAAGCCATCATCGCCCAGCGTCTGGTCCGCAAGATCTGCTCGAGCTGCAAGGAGTTCTACGCGCCCGAAGAGGAGCATCTCTATGAACTGGGCCTGCGCGCGCAGGACGTCGCCGGCAAGAAGTTCGCCTACGGCAAGGGCTGCTCGCGCTGCAACGGCACCGGCTACAAGGGGCGCATGGGCCTGTACGAAATCCTGCGCTGCACGGACACCATCAAGCAGATGATCATGGATCAGGCCGGCGTGGCGCAGATCCGCGAGGCCGGGCGGCGCGGCGGCATGCGCACGCTGCGCGAGAGCGGCCTGCTGGGCATCTATGACTGTTCGACGAGCATCGAGGAAGTGCTGCGCGAAACGATGATCATGGAGTAGCGCCGGCGCGGCACGTCAGGGTTGTCTGTCTTGCGTTGCGAAATGGGTCAGGGCCGTCATGTCTGAGATGCAGCCAAACACGAGCACCCCTGCCGGCCAGGCCAAAGGCCGCGGCCCCCTCGTGCTTGGCTTGACGGGCGGGGTGCTCGCGGCCCTGACGCTTGCGGGCGCCGCCTTCACCTATTTCTGGCCCCAGGACCTGTGGTCCGAAATCTGGTTTGCCATGGCCATTTCCGGCCTGGTCGGCTTTGGCACCAACTGGATCGCCATCAAGATGCTGTTTCACCCGCGCGTGCGCCTGTTCGGCGTTCAGGGCGTGGTTCCTTCCCGCCGCGCCGACCTCGCCCGCGCCGTGGCCGCCACCATTGAAGAGCACCTGATCTCTGCCGACCGCATGCACCGTCTGCTCGTGGACACCGGCGCCGTCAACGCCACGCTGGACAGCCTGACGGTCAAGCTGCCTCGCCTGCTCGAGGACCCGGCGGCGCGGCACCTCGCCCACAACGAGGTCCGCCGCATGATCGGCGATGCCGTGAACACCGTGGCGGCTGAAGCCCGCGCCAAACTCAAAAAGAAAATGCGCTCCACGGGCCTGGCCGCGGCCAGCGGCGCGGCCGCCACGGCCGCCTTTGGCCCTCTGGCCGGGCTGCTGGCCGTGGGAGCCGCCAAGAGCGGCGTCATGGACCCTGTCGTGGACAAAGTGCTCAATGACATGGTGGACGAATTGCAGAGTTCCGGCGCGCTGGACCAAGCGGCCGGCGACGTGGTGGCTGCCATTCCCGGCGCGGCTTCGGGCCTGCTGCGCAACCAGGAGATCCGTCAGCGCCTGACGCTGCTGGTCTCCGACGCCAGCGAAGACCTGCTCAAGGCCGTGGATGTGCGCGGGCTGATCGAGGCGGAACTGCTGGCCCATGACGACGCGGAGCTGGAAGCCCTCATTGACCGCGTGGCGAGCAACGAGCTCGTATTCATCCAGGTGATTGGCGGAGGGCTTGGAATGGCGGCGGGTCTGGCGCTTGTCTGGCCCTGGCTGCTGGCCCCCTTTGCCCTCGCTTTTGGGGCGGCCTGGGCCCTGGGCCGCCGCGCCGAAAAGCTGCACGCCCGAGCCCGGAGCGCCGGCAGCGTGCGCGCCAGCATTGACAAGGCCCAGGCAGCCCCGGCACCGGCCGAGCCCGAGCGCCTGACGGAAGTCTTCAGCGTTGAAGCCGCGCGCGTAGATGTGGTCGTCGAGCCTGTTGCAGTGCCTGCCAAGTGATCTGACTGCTACGGAAAGGGGCAGAGTTCCGCCCGCGCCGTGCAGGTCTCGTGCACGATGACCTTGTACAGTTGCGGCAGGTGCGGCTTGACGCGGTTCCAAAGCCAGAGCGCGATCTTCTCGCTTGTCGGGTTATCAAGCCCCGGAACTTTATTCAGATAGCGGTGGTCCAGCTCGTTGTCGATGATCGGCTTCACGATCTTCGAAATGTCGTCGAAGTCGATGACCCAACCAAGCTGCGGGTGCAGCTCGCCGCGGCACACAATCTCAATCCGGAACGAATGACCGTGCAGCCGCTTGCACTTGTGGTCTTCCGGCAGGTTGGGCAGGCGGTGGGCTGATTCAAACGTAAATGTCTTGACGATGTCCATGCCGCGCAGGATAGCACTGCAACGCCGGATGTGTGAATCAGCCCCGGCATGGCACAGCGTCAGCGAAGTGCCGTTCAGGGGGCCCGGCGGCCCAGCAGGTCTGCGCGAATCTCGTTCACGCTGCGGCACCCGCAGAGGGCCAGGGCGCGGTCAAACTCTTCGCGCAGGATCTCAAACACCCGCGCGGCCCCGGCCTCGCCGGCCCGGGCCAGGCCCCAGAGAAACGGCCGGCCCACGAGTACCGCTTGCGCGCCCAGGGCCATGGCCTTGACGATATCGGTGCCGCGCCGCACGCCGCCGTCCAGCAGCAGGGGAGTGTCCTTGACCGCCGCGGCCACGGCGCCCAAGGCATCGAGAGCGGCCGGCGCGGTGTCCAGTTGCCGTCCGCCGTGGTTGGAAACGATGATGCCCTCGACGCCGCGCCTGGCGGCGCGGCGGGCGTCATCGGGGCGCAGGATGCCCTTGAGCCAAAGCGGCAGGCCTGTCAGGCCGCGCAGCCACTTCAAGTCGTCCCAGCACAGGGAAGCGTCATGCCTCGAAGCAAAGAAGGCGGCCAGAGTGGCGTTCTGCCCGCGCGCCATGTAGGGAGCGAGGTTGGCCATGGTCATCCCTCCCGGCAGGGCGAAGTTGTTGCGCAGGTCGTTTGGGCGGCAACCCAGCACCGGAACGTCCACGGTGAGCACGATGGCGCTGTAGCCGGCGGCCTCGGCGCGCCGGATCAGCGATGCCGTGACTTCGCGGTCCTTGTGAACATAGACCTGAAACCAGCGAAGTCCCCCGACGCCGGCGATTTCCTCGAGCGTGAAAGTGGAAAGCGTGGAGGCCACGTAGAGGCTGCCTGCCGCGGCTGCGGCCCGCGCCAGGGCCAGTTCACCCTTGGGGTGCGCCAGGCGCTGATAGGCCATGGGAGCGACCAGCACCGGCAAGCCAAGTTCATGGCCCCCGACGTTGCACCGCAAGTCGCGCGTGGAAACGTCCACCAGCACGCGGGGCAAGAGCTTGATGCGCTCAAAGGCCCGCGGGTTGTCCGCCAGAGTCAACTCGTCGTCGGCCCCGGCGCGGAAATAGTCGCGGGCGGGCCTGGGCAGGCGCGCCAGCGCCGCCTCGAATTCCCGGAGCGAGAGCATCCGCTTGAGTCCGCGCGGGGCGCGCTTGGTCAAGGGGCGCGCCATGGTCAGTCTCCGGCCCGGAAATCGAGGAAAATCTCGCCCAGCCCCGCCATTTCGAAGGGGTTGCCGCGCGTGGCGGCCACGACGCCGCACATGCGCGTGATGTCCGCGATGCGCTCGGCGCGGCGCGCGGCGCTGACGTCCGGGTGGTCGAGGCCCGCAATCAGCCGGCCAAGATCGTCGGGGCGCATGGTGACCTGCCTGAAGATGAGGCCCGGGGCAGACAGGCGGCCGGTGACCTCGATGTCCAGTGCAGTCTCCCGGGCCTTGCCCTTGAGACGGCCACGCAGCGAAGCTTCGCGCGGCGGGGCCAGGGGGCTGAACACGAGCTTGCCCCCGGCTTCGCCCTGGGCCTCACAGAAGTCGAAGCGGCCGTCGGAAAGGCCCAGCTCGCCCGCGAGGCGCACGCTGACAAAGGGTTCGCCGCTCTTCTTGATCAGCGTGCCGGTCAGCTCGCCGGCCAGGCTTCCCGTCAAAGGCTTGCAGTCTACGGCCAGCTTCTCGACCTTCATCTGGAGTGCCAGGCTGAAGGAGGGCAGCAGTTCGAGCAATGGAATCGAGTTGGGCTCCAGATCGCTGAGGGGCCGCCCCGTGCGCGTGAATTCGAGGGGCGCGAGCACGAGGCCTTCGCGCAGCGTGGCCTGCACGCCGCCGCGGAGCTCGGGCCAGATGCCGTTGACCGTGATGTCGAGCGCGCCCCGCGCCTTGAGGGCGGGGTCCGTCGCGAGGGGGCAGTCCGGCATGACGCCCCGGATGGCCACGAACTCGAAGTCGCTGCCCGAAATCACGTGCAGTTCGCCCGTGATCTCGGCCTGGGGCACGGCAAAGCGCCTTGCGCGATCCAGCTTCATGGCCGTGGTATGAAAGTAGTCCAGGGCGGAAAGCGTCAACCTCGGGCGCAGGCGCAGGCGCGAGAAGTCGCCCGCGACATCGATGATGCCCTGGGCCTCGCCGCTGAACTGGGACCAGGTGGCATAGCGGTCCCAGATCGGGGCCAACTGGGCGCGATCAATCGTGATGCGCAGACCCTCCTCCGTGAACTGGGGGGTGAGGTCCCCGCGAATCATGCCGCGCCCCGCCTGTTCATGCAGGAAGTGAAGGTTGCAGTGGAGGCCAAAGCCGGCCGACTGGCGCGAAACCTCGACGCTGCCCAGCAGGACCAGCGGGTGGGACCGGCGATTGACGGTCAATTCCAGCCATTGGGGCTGGGCCTGCAGTCGGGTTTGCCCGCCGGCGCCCCTGGCCGAGACCTTGGGGGCGAAGGCCCTGGCGCTGAGCATGGGGCCCTCGACGGCCAGCGTCACGTCGCTGAGTTCGGCTTCGAAGGTGCGCCCCGGGTGCTGATCCAGTCGCTCGGACCAGCGCCGCAGGCCCTGCCCGTCCGGCGCCACCCGCAGGTTCATGCCCCGGGCCTTGACGCGCGGCGCGGCGGGCCAGAGCAGCCCCGGCAGGACGGAAACCTCGAGGGTATCCAGCGTCAGGGCCCCCCGCACGTCCGGAATCTCGCAGGCTACGCCGGAGAACTTGAGCTCGCCGGCCACGGCGGAGCCCTCAAAGCCCGCGTACTCCGGGCGCGCTCCCAGGGCGTCCTCGAGCTGATCCAGGGCGCGTTCGCGGGCCAGCGTGAGCAGCGGATTGTGACCCAGCGACGAGAGCGTCAGGCACATCAGCCCGCCCAGCAGGAATACCAGACCAAAGCCGCGGGCGCGGCGCAGGGCCACCAGCAGGGCGGGCACGAGCAGCACGTAGGCCCCGAGGGAAAACACCGACAAGGACGCCGCGGCGCCCAGAGCCGGGCCCCAGAGCCTGCGGCCTGCCGGCGTTTGAGAGCTGGTTGCGGTTGTTGTCATCCGGGGCGCCTGATAAGGTCGAGCCAAGCTTGCCGATGGAGGCCGTTGGGCGCAAGCATCACGAAAGGCAAGAAGTCATGGCACAGGGACCCACCGACAGCACACGCGTCATTGCCAAAGAAGTGCCGCACAGCATGCCGCTGCTGCCCATCGTTTCCACGGTGGTGTTCCCCTTCAACGTGACCAGCTTCAGTGTGCACAAGAAACCCAACCTGGCCGTGATCCACAAGCTGCCCCGCACGGACCAGATCGTGTGCATCACACTTCAGCGGCAACTGGAGCAGGACTATCCCCAGGGCCGCAGCGACGTTTACGACATCGGCGTGGCGGCGCGGCTGATTCACCAGATGAATCTTCCGGACGGCACGATCCAGGTGGCCTTTCAGGGTCTGTCGCGGGTGCACATCCGCAAACTCACCAAAACCAAGGACGGCTATTTTGAGGCTGACGTGAGCCCGGCCCACACGCTGGGCGGCCACGACAACTCGCCCGAGATGAACGTGCTGATCGCCCAGGCCCTGGAGCGATTTGAGCTTCTGACCAATCTGGACAGCGCCTATTCACGCGAGCTCACCAACATCCTGAAAATGAACATCAAGGGCCCGGGCCGCTTCGCCGACCTGATTGCGACCTATGTGGGATTCCCGGTTACGGTCAAGATGGAGATTCTGTCCGAGCTGAACTGCAAGGACCGGCTCAAGCGCCTGACGGAGCGGCTGGACGAGGAAATCGCCCGCCTGGCCGTGGACCAGGAAATGCGCAATCGCGCGCAGATCACCATCGACCAGGCCCAGCGCGAGTTCCTTCTGCGCCAGCAACTCAAGGCTATCCGCGCGGAGCTGGGCGAAGGCGAAGGTCCCGAGGCCGAAATCGAAAAACTCAAGGAGAAACTCGCGGCCGCCAAGCTGCCGCCCGAGGCCGAGAAGGCCTGCAAATCCGAGATTGAGCGCCTGAGCCTGATCTCCGAGGCCAGCGCCGAATACAACGTCGTTCACACCTACATTGACTGGCTGCTGGCCCTGCCCTGGCACACCCAGACGCCGGACAACCTGGACCTCGTGCGCGCCCGGGAGATTCTCGACGAAGACCACTTCGGCCTCGAGAAGGTCAAGGATCGATTCGTCGAGTTTCTGGCGGTGATGAGCCTCAAGAAGGAGCACAAGGGTCCCATCCTCTGCCTGGTGGGCCCGCCGGGCGTCGGAAAGACCAGCCTGGGCAAGAGCGTGGCGCGCGCGATGGGACGCAAGTTCCAGCGCCTGTCCGTGGGCGGCCTCCACGACGAGGCCGAAATCATGGGCCACCGCCGCACCTATGTGGGCGCCATGCCGGGCCGCATCATCCAGTCCCTCAAGAAGGCCCAGAGCATCAACCCCATCATCATGATTGACGAAATCGACAAGATGGGGCACGACATGCGCGGCGACCCCGCGGCCGCCATGCTCGAGGTGCTCGACCCCGAGCAGAACAGTGCGTTCACCGACCGCTACATGGACGTGCCGGTCGACCTTTCCAGGGTGCTTTTCATCTGCACCGCTAACATGCTGGACACCATTCCCGGTCCCCTGCGCGATCGCATGGAAGTCATCCAGCTTTCCGGCTACACCCTCGAGGAAAAAGAGCGCATCGCCCAGCAGTACATCGTGCCGCGCCAGATTGAGGCTGCGGGGCTCAAGAAGTCCCAGGTCAAGATTACAAGGGACGCCATCCGCGAGATTGTGCGCGGCTACACCCGCGAGGCGGGCCTGCGCACCTTTGAGCAGCGCCTGGCCGCCATCTGCCGCAAGATTGCCACCAAGGTGGCCCGGGGCGAAATCAGCCGCGGAGAAAAGGTGACGGTGCAGCCCGGCGAGATTGAGGGCTACCTGGGTCAGCGCATCTGGGCGCCGGAGGAGGCCCTGCGCCCGCCGGAGATCGGCGTCGTCAACGGACTGGCCTGGACGGCCATGGGCGGCGACGTGCTCCTGATCGAGACCGCGCGCTATCCCGGCGAGGGCAAGGTGAGCGTGACAGGCCAGCTCGGCGACGTGATGAAGGAAAGCGTCAGCACCGCCCTGAGCTTTGTTCACGCCAACGCCGAAAAGCTCGGCATCGACCTGGCCGACTTCAAGAAGTACGACATCCACCTGCATTTCCCTGAGGGCGCCGTGCCCAAGGACGGCCCCAGCGCGGGCGTGACCATCGCGACGGCCCTGGTCAGCCTGCTGACCCAGAAACCCGTGCGCGGCGATGTGGCCATGACCGGCGAAATCAGCCTGCGCGGCAAGGTGCTGGCGGTGGGGGGCATCAAGGAGAAGGTGCTGGCGGCTTTCCGCAGCGGCATTCGCCATGTGCTGCTGCCCAAGGCCAACGCCAAGGACCTGCAGGATGTTCCGCTGGAGGCGCGCCGCGAACTGAAGATCAGCCTGACGGAAAACGTTCTGGAGAACATCCTCACGGCCGTGGTGGGCCTGCGCATGTTCGGTGAAAAGCCCCGCCTGCCCAAGCCGGTCGAAAGGCCCAGAAAGTCGCTGAAGTCGCCGCGCCCGGACGCCACGCCCGCCGGCCCCTCCGCCTGACCTGGAGATACCCCATGAGCCAATCACGCCGCGGCAAAAGCATCCGCCTCGACACCAAGCCCAAACCCAAGCACCGCAAAGTACCCGATGGCGTGGCCATGGAGTCCTTCCTGATTCACGGCCCCTCCATCAGCGAGAAGTGGGATTTCCGGCACCACGTCATTCCGCCCATTTCGTCGAGCGTGACCTATCGCCTCGAAGACACCGAGCGCGGGGGCCAGGGCTTCCGCGAATATGCCAGCGGCGAGGCGCACCGCACGGCGCCCATCTACATCTATGACCGCCTCGACGAGCCCACGCGCGGCATGCTGGAGGATGAACTGGCCGGCGTTGAGGGAGGCGACAACTGCGTCTGCTTCGCCACAGGCATGGCGGCCATTTCCGCGGCGCTCGGCATCACCCTCAAAGCCGGCGACGAGCTTGTGGCCCACAAGACGCTCTACGGGTGCACCTACAGCCTGATCACGAACTGGTACCCCAAGCTGAACATCAGCGCGCGCCTCATTGATCTGCGAGATGCAGCCCAGCTCGAACGGGCCATCACGCAGCGGACCCGCTGCGTTTACTTTGAGACGCCCGTGAATCCGACGATGGAGCTGATTGACATTGCCGCCGTGGCCGAGGTTGTGCGCCGCGTCAATGAAAAGCGCAAGGAGGGCGAAAAGGTCTACATCATCGTGGACAACACCTTTGCCACGCCCTTTTGCCAGCGTCCCCTGGCGCTGGGCGCGCACGTGGTTGTCCACTCGCTGACCAAGAACATCGGCGGCTTCGGAACTGACATGGGCGGCGCGGTGATTGCCCCTCACGAACTTGAGGGCCAGCTCCTGCTCTATCGCAAGGACTTCGGCGGGGCCCTCGCGCCCAAGAGCGCCTGGCCCATCCTCGTGTACGGCCTGCCGACGCTTCCGCTGCGGCTCAAGAAACAGCAGGAAAGCGCCTATGAAGTCGCACGTTTCCTGCGCGGGCACCCCAAGGTCAAGCGCGTGGCCTATCCCGGCCTGGAAGATCATCCCCAGTTCGCCCTGGCCAAGCAGCAGATGCGCGACCTCCACGGAGAGTTCGCGCCCGGCAACATGATCTACTTCGAGACCATTGAAAAGGGCGCTGAACCGAAAAACAGCGTCAAGGTCGTGGACTGGATTGCCAAGAATGGCTACGCCCTGACCCTCGCCGTCAGCCTGGGCCAGCTTCGCTCTCTGATAGAGAATCCCGGCGCCATGACCCATGCTGCCGTTCCCGCCGAGAAGCGGGCCGAAGGCGGTATTGCCCCCAACGGCATCCGCCTCAGTATCGGCATCGAGCACCCGGACGACATCATCCGCGACCTCGAGCGCGGCCTCGAACTGGCCGAGTAGCCCGCCACCGGGACTCCCCGGCCCCGGCTTCACTCATAGCGGTCGCCCTCGTCCTGTGCGAGCCCTTCGAGCCAGCCTGCGCGGGCCGCTGCAAAGGCGTCGCTGTACGGAACGTAGGGCTTGACATCCAGCACCGGTGTGCCATCCAGCAGGTCGATGCCGCGCACATGCAGCACCCGCCCTTCTACGCGGATCAGGCGCAGGGCCGAAAGCCCGATGGGATTGGGCCGGTGGGGTGCGCGCGTGGCAAACAGGCCCCGTTTGACCTTGGGCCCGCGCGGCGGCATGACCTGCGGATTCCACCCCGAGTTGAGGTGCAGCCAGGCCAGGACCCAGATGTACTCAAAGCCCTCCAGGTCCTGCAGGGCCTGCTCAAAGTTCATGGCGGGCAGAAGCTCGATGCGCGCGTCCAGCGCGCGATCTTCCAGCGTCTGCGCCGTCACCACGGGCTGGCGCGGCGTTCCGAATCGTTCCTTGTAGGGCGAGCGCACGTGACCTATGGCCACGCAGGTGAACGTGGCGGGCGCCTTTTGCCCTGCCGTGTGGTCCTGCTCAGGTTTCTTGCGTTGCATGGAGGGATTGTAGCGGCGCCGGCGGCGCCCGTGGCCCCTGTAAAAGGCCCCATGGGTGCGCTATCATCCGCCGGCGTACCTGCAACTTCGCCGGCGTCAGGGGCCCGTGCCCGGGCGCGCAAGTTGAATCGTCGGACAGCGCAAGTTCCATGAGCGAGACGCTTTACAAACCGAGCCACAAGGTCCGCTTTGTCACCGCCGCGGCGCTGTTTGACGGCCATGACGCTTCCATCAACATCATGCGGCGCCTGTTGCAGGCCCATGGCGCCGAGGTCATTCACCTTGGCCACAACCGCAGTGCCGAAGAAATCGTGGATGCCGCGATTCAGGAAGACGCCCAGGGCATTGCCGTTTCGAGTTACCAGGGCGGTCACATCGAGTTCTTCAAGTACATGAAGGACCTGCTCAGGCAGAAGGGCGCATCGCACATCCGGATTTACGGCGGGGGCGGCGGTGTGATCGTTCCCGAGGAAATCGCCGAGCTGCACGCCTACGGCATCAGCCGCATCTTCAGCCCTGAAGATGGCCGGCAGATGGGCCTGCACGGCATGATTGAACTCATGGTGCGGGAGTGCGATTTCGCCACCATCGAACACGTCAACGGAGAGGTGGACGCCCTGTCGCCCGACCAGAAACTGGTGGTGGCGCGGCTGATTTCTTACGCCGAACAGAATGGCCAGCGTGCCGGCCGGGAGGCCGCGCAGGTGGCTCAGCGAGTCCGCGAACGCGCCAAGGCCAGGCCCGCGCCCGTGATCGGTGTGACCGGGACCGGCGGCGCCGGCAAGAGCTCGCTTTGCGACGAGATACTGCGCCGCTACCTCGCCGACTTCCCTCAGAGTCAGGTGGCGGTACTCAGCGTGGACCCCACCAAGAAGAAGACCGGCGGCGCGCTGCTGGGCGACCGCATCCGCATGAACGCGCTGAACTCTCAGCGCGTATACATGCGTTCGTTGGCCACCCGTGACAGCGGCAGCGAAGTCAGCGAGGCACTGGATGAGGCCATCGAGGTCGCCAAGGCCGCGGGCTTTGACCTGATCCTGGTCGAGACCTCCGGCATCGGCCAGGGCAACAGCAAGATCACCGAGCTGGTGGATCTCAGCGTCTATGTCATGACCAGCGAGTTCGGCGCGCCATCGCAGCTCGAGAAGATCGACATGCTCGACCTCGCCGACCTCGTTGTCATCAACAAGTTCGAGCGGCGCGGCAGCGAAGACGCCCTGCGCGACGTGCGCAAACAGGTCTGGCGCAATCGCGGCGCCCGCAAGGATCAGAAGCCCCAGGACATGCCGGTGTTTCCCACCATCGCCAGCCAGTTCAACGATCCCGGCGTCAACGCCTTCTATCAGGCGATGCTGGCGCGGCTTTCGTCGCTCGCCGGCCGCGAACTGAAGACCCGCTACTTCACGCAGGTTCCGCAGGACGGCGTGCCGCGCGTCAAGGGCGTCATTCCCGGCAACCGCGTGCGTTATCTGAGCGAAATCGCCGAAAGCGTGCGGGGCCACCACAAGTGGGCGCGTGACCAGCGCAACGTGGCCAGTTCGCTCGGCGCGACATGGCGCGTGCTCAAGGACCTCGGCGATCACCCGCCCGAGGGCCTGGAAGCCTACGCGGCAGACAAGCTGCACGCGCCGAAGCCACCGGACCCCAAACACGCGGCGGCGCCCGCCGTGCTTACCCTTCGCCAGCGCTACAACGAGCTGCTCAAGGACCTCGCGCCGGAATGCCGCAGCCTCCTGGCCCAGTGGCCCCAGCTCAGGCAGAGTTACGTGGCCGACGAAAACGTTTACTCGGTGCGGGGCAAGGAAATCCGCGTCCAGAATTACATCAAGACGCTCAGCGGCACGCGGGTGCCCAAGGTCAGCCTGCCGCAGTTCAGCGACTGGGGGGACCTGCTGTACTGGATGCTGGAAGAAAACGTGCCCGGGCAGTTCCCCTTCACGGCCGGCGTGTTTCCGTACAAGCGCAGCGGTGAAGACCCCACGCGCATGTTCGCCGGCGAGGGCCCGCCGGAACGCACCAACGCGAGATTCCACCTCGTGTCGCGCGGCCAGCCCGCGGCGCGCCTCTCCACCGCCTTTGACAGCGTGACGCTTTACGGAGAGGACCCCCACGAGCGCCCGGACATCTACGGCAAGGTGGGCGAGTCCGGCGTCAGCATCACCACGGTCGAAGACATTGAGCTGCTTTACGCCGGCTTTGATCTCTGCGCGCCCAACAATTCCGTCAGCATGACCATCAACGGGCCCGCGCCCATCATCCTGGCGTTCTTCATGAACGCGGCCATCCGCCAGCAGGTGCGAAAGGTGCTCATGGTCGAGGGCAGGCTCAAGCCCGCGCGCCCGCCTGAAAGGCTCTACACCGGCCTCAAGGGCCTTGATGCAGCGCAGGGGCGCGAAGGTGCGCTCGCCTTTGCCTGGCTTGACCCGCGCTGCTTTGATCAGCGCTGGGAAGACATCCGCCGCCTCGTCTCCGACGAAAACTACCGCAAGATCGCCGCCGCCACGGCGTCCACGGTGCGCGGCACGGTGCAGGCCGACATCCTCAAGGAAGACCAGGCCCAGAACACCTGCATTTTCAGCATCGAGTTCGCCCTGAAGATGATGGGCGACGTGCAGCAGTGGTTCATCGAGCACGACGTGGTGAACTACTATTCCGTGAGTATTTCCGGCTATCACATCGCCGAAGCCGGCGCCAACCCCATTTCGCAGCTCGCCTTCACGCTCGCCAACGGCTTCACCTACGTCGAGTATTACCGCTCGCGCGGCATGGACGTGAACGACTTTGCCGACAACCTGAGTTTCTTCTTCTCCAACGGCATGGACGCCGAGTACTCCGTGATCGGGCGCGTGGCGCGGCGCATCTGGGCCGTGGCCATGAAGCGGCTGTACGGCGGCAATGACCGTTCACAGAAGCTGAAGTACCACATCCAGACCAGCGGCCGCTCCCTGCACGCCATGGAGATCGATTTCAACGATATCCGCACCACCCTGCAGGCGCTGTACGCGATTTACGACAACTGCAATTCGCTGCACACCAACGCCTACGACGAAGCGATCACCACGCCCACGGACGAATCCGTGCGCCGCGCGCTGGCCATTCAGCTCATCATCAACCGCGAACTGGGCCTCAACAAGAACGAGAACACGCTGCAGGGCAGCTTCATCATTGAGCAGCTCACGGCGCTGGTCGAAGAAGCGGTCCTCGCCGAGTTCGACCGCCTGACCGAGCGCGGCGGCGTCATCGGCGCCATGGAAACCCAATACCAGCGCGGCAAGATTCAGGACGAGAGCCTCCACTACGAGGAGCTGAAGCACAACGGAGAGCTGCCGCTGGTGGGCATCAACACGTTCTTGAACCCCAAGCCGCGCGAGATGAAAACCACGGTGCAACTGGCGCGCGCCAGCAAGGAGGAGAAGGACGGGCGCATCGCGACCATCCGCAGGTTCCAGAGCCGTCACGAAATCGGCGCCCCTATTGCGCTCGAAAAACTCAAACGCACCGCGCTCGAAGGCAAGAACATCTTCAACGAGCTGATGGAAACCGTGCAACACTGCACGCTGGGCCAGATCTCGGCTGCGCTCTACGAAGTCGGCGGGCAATACCGGCGGAACGTGTAGCAAGCCTCCAGTAAATCCCCTGCCGGTGATCCATGCACGAGGAACTCGCTAGCGACTCATTCGAGCCCCGATGGGTCAATCGGGGTTTGCGCTTTATCTCGGTCGCCCCTTCGGGGCTCCGTTTTTGCGGCGGTCGAATCCGGGGGTTCCCTCGCGCGGCTTAGCCGCGCTCAGTCACCCCCGGCTATTGGCGGTGCGGCCCTGCGGGCCGCGTTGGCGGCCGGGCTGGGAATCGGAACGGGCTATTGGCGATCTGTTGTGCGTGATACGTGTGCTGGCGAGACGCATGCGCTGACGTTGCGCATGCATTGGCTTGGTCGATGCTGAGCCCAAGGCGTCCCGGTTTGGCCCCGAAGGGGCCATGCGCCAATAGCCAAGGAAGACCGCCGGGCCACGATTTCCACACGGTAATGGCTCCGTGGACCACGGATTCCAATATTCATGAAAGAAATGCGCCAGGCCCCGAAGGGGCCAATTTCCAATAGCCAAAGAAGAGCGCTAGGCCCCGAAGGGGCCAATCGCCAATCGCCAATAGCCAAAGAAGAGCGCCGGGCCCCGATTTCCACACGGTAATGGCTCCGTGGACCACGGATTCCAATATTCATGAAAGAAATGCGCCAGGCCCCGAAGGGGCCAATCGCCATTGACCAAAGAAGACCGCCGGGCCCCGAAGGGGCCAGTCGCCAATAGCCGTGGGCTTCCTCGCGCTTGGCGCTCGGTCGCCCACGGCTATTGGCGGTGCGGCCCTCCGGGCCGCGGTACGCGAAGGGTCTTCGTTCCTCCGGGCCACGATTTCGACACGGTAATGGCTCCGTGGACCACGGATTCCAATATTCATGAAATAAGAGCGCCGGGCCCCGAAGGGGCCATGCGCCAATAGCCGTGGGTGGAGCGAGCGCAGCGAGTGGAACCCACGGTACGCAGGCGCGAAAAATCCGAGCCCCGCAGGGGCGACCGGCTGTTATGCGCGATCCGCCCACAGAAATTTCGGGTCGTATTCGACGCGGTGTTTGCGCAGCAACGCTTCAAACTCCGCCGTGAACGTCGTCTTACTGTGGTGCTGCGCCTGATTCTCGATGTATTTCTCGACGCGCTCCAACTGCGAAACGCTCACCGAGAAAATGCCAAAACCATCCTGCCATGAAAACGCGCGCTGGTCGGTGAACGTGTCGTGCACCCACTTGCTGGAACCGGCCTTGAGGTCGCGCATGAAATCCGACGGTTTGGTGTCGCGTGCAAGAGAAACCAGCAAATGCACGTGGTCTGCCATACCGCCCGCGCGCAATAACACGCAGCCGCGCTCGCGGCACAGGCCGCCGAGATAGGCGTACAGGCGCTTGGCCCAGACCTCCGTGATCCACGGTTCGCGCAGGCGCGTGCTGAAAACTATGTGAGCGTAAAGGGCCGCAAAGGAACTGGGCATGGTTGCACCGGGAGGTTCGAGCGCCCCTTCGGGGCCTGGGGTTTCAGGGTCATATGCTCCGTGGGTTCCGTTCGCCTGCGGCTCACTTCACCCACGGCTATTGGCGGTGCGGCCCTTCGGGCCGCAAAATGCGGAGACGCGCCGCGGGCTGTATAGGGCGCAGCCCTGCCTCACAGGGCTGAAATGCGCACCACATTCCAGTCGTCGAACTTCCCTAGCCGCGCTCGGTTGCATGCGTCATGAGGTTTGCGGCCTCTTCGTCGGTCAGCACGGGTTGTCGGCGTGCATCATGTTCCGTCAGGTGCCACGCTTTCTTGCCTTGGTCGGTCCCTAAGCGGGCGAAGCCCGCCCTTCGGCAGAAGACGTTCAGTTACTACGCCACTTCTGATGAGCTGCTTGCTCTCAGATAAATGTCCACTCCTATTACCCAGAAACCGGGGACCAGGTAAGCCAGGGCAATTGCCGCGGCCAACGGAACCGTTAGAAGTTCCCAGAAGCAAAGAGAGCCAAGCGCGAATGCCGCGACGAGCAGCATCGATCCAGTGCCCACAAGCAGCAATGGTGCGCTTCGACGATGAGAGTGCAGGGAGGGCACTGCAACCACATGCAAAGGAATCCATGGATGCGCCCATGCCAATGCAATGCCAACGGTGGACAGCAGGACTTTCGTCAGAGGACGCCCTGATACAAGTTCGATCCACGCACCGCACACAAACCATAGTGAAAGTAAATGGCACATCATGAGCAGGCTGAAGGTCAGGGTCCTGCCGCGCCTGCCAAGCGGGGCAGATGTGTGAGTATGCCCGCCGTGAAGAGTCATTGTGCTTCCCGCCTGCAGCGATTGTGGAAACCCTATGTGGCTTTCGAGCGGACTTGGGATTGTGGGAGCGTCTGCCGCTCGTGGCGGGCTTCGCCTGGCTTTGTTCGCCTCGCCCGTCACTTCGCATCCGCACGCTGCACCCATCCCAAGACCGCTTCAGCTGCGATCCCGGCGAGGTAGAGCATTGAGCGCAGCACAATCCTGCAGCCCACGCACTGATCGTAATCGCTAGAAGCCTTCTCAAAAACTCTAAAGTGGCGGGTTCGCAGTTGCCGATGTATCCGGCATGGACCTTACAAACGCGCAGTGGGCTCTGCTTGAGCCTTTGATTCCTGTTAAACCCCGGCGTGTCGACGGCAAAGGCCGGCCGGCGACCTCGCCCCGCAGCATCCTGAACGCCATCCTCTGGGTTCTGCGCACGGGAGCACCTTGGACAGACCTGCCTCCGCGATTCCCGTCCTTCCAGACCGCGCACCGCTGGTTCCAGAAATGGACGCGCGAGGGCGTGATCGACGCGATCATGAAGGCCTTGGCCGAGGACATGGCCGACAGAGGCAAACTCAACGTCGAGGAAGCTTTTATCGACGGCACTTTTGCCAGCGCAAAAAAGGGGGCGACAAGGTCGGCAAAACCAAGCGGGGAAAGGGTTCCAAGATCATGGTTATCGCAGACCGCCATGGTCTTCCTGTCGCCGCGCACGTCGATAGCGCCAAGCATCACGAAGTGACGCTGATCAAAGCCACGCTCGACAAAATGGCATTGCCCTACGACCCCGGCGTGCGGATCGGCGACAAGGCTTACGACAGCGACAAACACGACGCCATGCTCCACGAAACGCGCGGCATCATCCTCGTCGCGCCCCATCGCGAGAAGCGCAGCAAGACCCAGGATGGCCGCGCGCTGCGGCGCTACAAGCGAAGATGGCAGGTCGAGCGCGTGAACGCCTGGCTCCAGAATTTCCGCCGCGTGGTTGTGCGCTACGAGTTCCATGCCGCGAACTTTCTTGCCTTCGTCCAGCTCACCTGCATCATGATCCTGCTAC
>QEVF01000050.1 GCA_003576915.1 Planctomycetota bacterium
ATTATTTGCTATTCGCTATTGATCGGTGTTTTGCGCAATGTCCCCAGTTGCTGCACCGATCATGCTTCAGATATTCAATTTGTGGTTGCATATTAGTTTTCCGACACCTAGAATTTTTTGTAACGCGCATGACGGGACGCTCGCTGCGTCCTGCGTCGCTTGAGTTGCGATTCCGTCTTGCGACGTCGTCGTCAACCGCTCGGGGGAGAGCATGCCAGACTTGGAGACACGGCTTGCGGCGCGGCCGCTTTATTTGCAGGTCCGCGACGTGCTGGTTCAAAGGATCGTGGTTGGCCACTGGAAACCGGGCTCGACGCTTCCCAATGAGACGCAACTCGCACAGCAGCTCGGGATCAGCATCGGGACGGTGCGCAAGGCGCTCGACCTGATGGAGGTCGAACGCATCGTCACCCGCCGGCAAGGACGCGGCACGTTCGTCAACGACTACGCATCCGCCGAGACGACTTTTCCGTTCTCGATGTTTCACAACTTCGAAGGACAGCGCATCTCCGGCCACAAGCGCGGACGGTCGATCTCGCGCGTGCAGGCGTCCGGGGAGGAAGCGGCGCGGCTCGGGCTGCGCCGCGGTGACGAGCTCATCCGTGTGGAAAGGGTTCGCGACCACCAGAATGAGACATTCATGACCGAGGTCTGCCTGCTGCCCGCCAAATTCTTCACGCGCCTGCCGGAGGATTTCGGAAGCTACCGCCTCTCCGCGCTGGCTCAGCTCAACTCCATCCTGGTGGGCCGTGCCGACGAGCGCGTGGATATCGCGTTAGCAAGCGCGCAGTGTGCCGCCGATCTGGGCGTGCCGGAAGGGACGCCGCTTTTGCGGCTCGATCGCGTCATTTTCTCCGACCATGAGGATGCGCTCGAGTGGCGGGTCGCGTTCTGCTACATGCGCAACGAGCGCTATCTCGTGCGCTTCAACTGAACGCCTTACCTTTTCGAATCGGAATGGTCGAGTAGCGGAGGGTCGCGGTCTTTATTCTCTATACGATACAGAATGCGCACTGCATTTCATTCTATAAATGACGGCTTATTTCTTTTTAGCGGCAAAATAATCGTCCCGTGAAATAGCGCGTTTTCGTCGTCGATAAATTACGCCTGCGTTCACGATCCTCCTCCTAGGCTGAGCCGCAGCTCGGGAGGCTCAGCAATGCCGTTCTCAAGAAAATCATTGGCGCGGGGCCTTTGCGACGCCGGCGGGGCGGCGGCTGTCGAGTTCGCCTTTGTCTTTCCCGTGGCGTTGATCTTCTTCTGCGGGCTTCTTGCCTACGGGCTTTACTTCGGTGCGGCTCATTCCGTGCAACAGCTTGCCGCGGATGCCGCCCGCGCGTCGGTCGGCGGGCTCGACGATGCCGAGCGCGCCGCGATCGTGAACGCGCACATTGCGGCGAGCGGGGGCAACTATCCGCTGCTCAGCGCCGACCGCATCTCCGTCACCGCGCAGGCGCTTGCTGCAGATCCTTCGCAGTTCGAGGTGCGGGTCGCTTTCGATTCCCGCGACTTGCCGATCTGGGTCCTGCAAGGTCTCGTGCCGCTGCCGCGAAAAACGATCGAGCGCGCGGCGATCATCAAGCGTGGCGGCTACTAGAGTAGGAGAGGACACAATGCGCCGCAGGTTCTTTGTGATGCATGTCCTTGCCGCCGAGGAAGGCGCCGTGGCGGTCATGCTGGCACTGTTCCTCACGGTCTGCGTGAGCCTCTCGGCGCTCGCGGTCGATCTGGGCTCCCTCTACCTCGAGCGGCGCACGGTACAGGGTGCGGCCGACCTGGCGGCGCTGGCGGCGGCGAGCGATCTCGAGCGTGCGGAGCAGGCGGCGCGGGCGACGCTTCAGGCCAACGGGTTTGGCGACATCCGCACGCTGAGCGTGGTCAAGGGCCGCTACGAAGCCGATCCCGCGGTGCTCCCCGACGCGCGGTTCATTGCCGGCAAGGAGCCCTACAACGCGGTGCGCCTCGACGTGGCGCTCGGCGGGCAGCTCTATTTCGCAAGGTCGTTCATGGAGAGCCCCCAGATCTCGGTCTCGGCGACCGGGACGGCGGATGCGCAGGCCGTGTTCTCCATCGGCAGCCGGCTGGCTTCGATCCAGGGCGGACTGGCCAACGCCTTGCTCGGAGGTCTGCTCGGCGGGAGCGTCTCGCTGTCGGCCATGGATTACAACGCGCTGCTCGATGCGAACGTGTCGCTCGCGGACTTCCTCTCGGAGCTGGCGACGGAGGTTGGCGTGACGGCCGGAAGCTTCAGCGATGTCCTCGACAGCACGGCCAGCGTGGGCAACGTGCTGCGGGCGGCGGCTCAGGCCGCCATGGCCAGCGGAGAGACGCAGGGCGCACAGGCCATCGCAACCTTGCTCTCGCAGAGCTCGGCCACCGCCACGGTGCCGCTCAAAGCGCTGGTGGATCTCGGTCCGCTCGCGCATGCAGAGCTCGGGCAGCCACATTCCGGTCTCGGCGCCGACCTCAACGTCATGTCGCTGCTTTCGGCTATGGCGTCGGCCGCCAACGGAGGCAGGCAGGTTGCGCTCAACCTCGGGACAGCGCTGCCGGGCCTCCTGAGCCTCAAGGTGGATCTCGCCGTGGGCGAAGCGGCGCAGCATTCCGGCTGGGTCGCGGTGGGGCAGCCCGGCGCGACGGTGCGGACGGCGCAGACCCGGCTGCGCGTGGTGGCCGAAGTGGGTGGAACCGGGCTGCTGGCCGGAGTCCGTGTCCGGCTGCCGCTCTATATCGAGGTTGCCGCGGCCGAGGCCCAGCTCAAAAGCCTGACATGCAATCTCGCGCAGGCCGCAAGTGCGGAGGCCGTCATCGCGGCAAGGCCGTCGGTGGTGCGAGCCTGGATCGGCGACGTGGCGCCGGGCGGCCTTTCATCGTTCGGGACCGGCGTTCCGGTTTCGGCGGGCGCCATCGTCCAGGCGCCGCTGGTGACGGTGTCCGCCAGCGCCTATGCCCAGATGAGCAACAACGCCGCGACGGACCTCACCTTCACGCAAAGCGACGTAGACGGGCATGTGGTCAAGACGGCGGAGGTCCGTGATTTCACGTCGTCGCTCGTCGCGAGCCTGCTGCAGTCGGCGAACCTGCAGGTGAGCGTGGCCGGCCTGGGGCTCGGCGTGTCGGCCGTCAAAGGGCTGGTGCTGTCGCTGCTCACGCCGGTGGCGGGGGCGCTGGATCCGTTGGTCGCGTCGCTGCTCAAGACGCTCGGCGTGCACCTCGGCGAGGTGGACGTGCAGCTCAACGGCTTGCGCTGCGGCGGCGCCGTGCTCGCGGGCATAGACCGCAACGAGCGCGATTGCCGTCAGAAATGCGTCCAGCTTGGAAATTCTTCCGGCCAGATCCAGGTCAGACATCATCTACGCACACATACACAAAGTTCAATTATCGAAACTGTACTCCGTCAGCGCAAAGATGTCAGTGGATCTTTTCTGCTGAAGTGTAGTTTGGGGTTGCAATTGCACTTTTGCCACGCATGCCATCGTGGCGCTTCTGACCCAGAGGCGCAGCTCGCGAGAGTGTTCAGGCGTCTAAAGGCAATTGTCGCGACGCGCTGCGGCCGCAATCTGCGGCTCTCTTGAAGTAAGCTGGTGCGAATGTGCCGCGGCCGATTTGGGAGGGTTGTGTCGGTTGGTTGCGGGGAAGCGCCTTGGACTTCCCTTGCCGCCGGCCGACGATCTGGACCGGCAAGTAAAGTTGGTTGCGGGGGCTGGGATTGATCTTCATCAACTTGTCTGCGCGAGATGTCTCAGGCCGTGAAGCCTGAGACAGATTTCCTATGCTTTTCACTGGGCAAGGGCTGCGAGCAGCAGAAGGAGCAGAACCGCGCCGCACGACTTCCAGACAAAATTCCAGGCTCTATTGGCCATGGAATAGTTGCTGCCCTGCCAGTGCTGTCTGGGCGGCGAAACCGGCAAATCGCGACGCGGTGCCGGAGCATATACCTTCGCGGGAGCCACGTAGCGCGGTGACAGTTGGCTGAACGAGGCGATCAGGATGCGGGCATATTCATCCTTTCTGGCCTGTTCGCGGGCGAGCCGGTCCTCGTATTCTCTATCGTGCCTTGAGGCCAGGGCTGACCCGTGCCTGTAAGGATTGTTGGGGTCGTACATCTGAGCTTGCTCCTGTGCTGGCATCTCCTGCGGAGATTGATGGTTTGAGGGTCAAAAGATCGCCGCCACGAGCGCGAGCGGTATGAGGATGCAAAGAGCGGCGATGACCATTCGCGTGTAGAGGGCATCGGCACGCGCCCGTGCCGAACACTGGCCGCAGACCGGCTGCGCGGGGTTGGTGGAATTTCGCATTCGAGGTGCTCCTTTCCCGGTTGGTGAGAAGCACCCTAGGACCGGCGGCGCTTTACGTATTGGCCACAGGCTGGTCACTTCTGCGCCGGACGGGTTTCCCGAAAGAGCGTCTCGATCTCCTCGATCTGGCTTGCGCTCAGAAGGCAGCGGCGGCGCGCGAGAAGCGGGCGCGGAAGTGTGCCGCCATGTTTACGCATCTGTTCGAACAGCAATGCCGACAGGCGCTCGGAGCACAGGGCGCGAACGGTCGTTTCAAGCATGAACGCAAGAAAGTGAGGAATGGCCTGCGCGGCGTCGGGCAAGGCTTTCTCGACGGTCGTCTTAAGGCACTCATGGAGAAACACAGCATGTGGCGTCGCGTCGAACAGGGCGCCGCGCCCTGCGGTGAGCAGGCGGCGGTAATCGTCCTTACGCTTCAAGGACACCATTGATACCGGCAGCGTCACACCGGGAACGCCGAAGCCGCGGCGCAGCAGAACGTCCTGGATCATCTGGCGATGGCATGGGTCGGCAGGGTCCTGCACATGGCAGGCGCGCGCGACGCCAAAGCCAAGACACGCGGCTGTGGTGACCGTATCGAGGGTGCACAAGGTGCTCTCGAAAAACCTTTCGGCGGCCGCAGCCAGCGGTTCGGGGAAGGAAGTCTTGCTTCTCCGGTAGCTCTGCAAGCCCTCGCCCTGGTCGAGGATAAGCGCGATCATCGGGCGGAGATCGGGCGGGGCTGCACACAGGATGTCTGCCGCGCGCGCCGACAGGGCGGGCACGTTAAGCCGTTCGAGCTCTGGCGTGCGAAACACGAGTGGGCAAAAATCAGGCGTGCCCGGCAGGTTGTTCCGGACGCGATGGCGCCGGCTGTTAACAGCCGCGCCCGGATATTGCAGCCGGGCATCGAGCGCATCGACATAACTGCCGCGGCGGAGCGGCGGCAGGTCAAGCTCCCTTCCCGTGAGCCACTCGTAGAGAAACCAGATCCTGCGGGTGTAGGCGCCCGTGGGCTTTGCCCGCACCATACTTTCGATGGCGGCGGGATCGAGAACGCCGAACAGCCCGGCAAGAAGCGCAAGATCGAGCCCTTCGTATTTGAGGGCAAAGGTCAGATGCCCTTCGAGGGTCGCGGGCGGCGCGTGGCGCGGGGTCATGATGCGCCAGCCATCCGAGATGCTCTTGCGGTGGCGAAGGCTGATGGCGGATAAAGTACGGGGAAGCGCGCCTTGCAGACCGTAGGCCGCGATCAGCGCGGCATAGCCGGCGGGAGCCGCTTCACAGGGAAGCTGCCGCCCCTGAAAAGCCGTGATCGCGTCCGGAAAAGGCATCGGCGGGCGCATGTGAAATTCCGTGACGGGGCGGATGAAAAACGATGACGGGCCGGGTGAATTTTGATGATTCCCGGCCCGCCGCAGATGTTTGCCCGCTCACTGCAATGCACGGTGAGCTTCGGTGAGAGCCTCGAACAACTCGTCGATGAACGCCTGATCGTTCAGCTTCACCGCGATCGCGGTAAGAAGAACCAGGCCGCGCGAGGCGGGAGCGTCTTCGGCCTCCCGCGCCATAACAAGACGAAAACCGCCATCGGGATCGAGAACGAGGGCCGATTGATCCGGACGCAAAACCGTACCGTGATCGCTTGAGGCATCGTGAGACATGATCAGTGATCCTTTCCGATCCGGGGCTGCGGGTGGTCCAGCGCGTCGAGCTGACGGCGGACCTCGACGATGAATTCGATCTGGTCCGCCACCCATTCGGGATCGGTGCTGCGAAAGGCGACCGCCGCCAGGAGAACCTGGAAGCGCGACATCAGCGCGTTCCCGTCAGGAGGCAGCAGCAGGCGAAGGCTGCCATCGTCATTGGCAACGAGGGCAACCGAGGCGGCATCGACGAGCGATCCGCCGGGCTTGTGAGATTTGGCAATCATGGGTCATCCCTTTTCAGGCGATAGCCCGGGCCTTTTCGCTTGCGCGAAGCGCCGCGGTTTTGCGCCAGTCTGTCGGCCCGCTCCTTCCAGCCTTCGGCGGCGTTTGTGCCGGCGCTGGCCTTGGCAGCGGGTTCTGCGCGCAAACTAGGCTCAGCGTGGTTTTGCGTATTGGCCACAGTCTGGTCAGAGCGTCCGGACGTCCGGTGCGTCGCGCGGCGGCGTTCTTCATTGCGAAGCTTGCGCGTGACCGCGCTTCGCAGCGAGGCCCTCTCTTTCGCCTCAAGCTTGGAAAGAATATCGGCCCGCCGCTCCGCCATGGCGGCTTCGCGGGCATGGCGCCGCCGCAGGGCGTCCTGCGCCTGCGTATGGCGCGCGGCGAGATTGATGGACGGGCTGCTTAGGATCGGGGCCAGCACGGAGCGAAGGCCCGGCACGCGCTGGATCAGCTCCACGACCCGCATCGCCGCCGCGTTGAACGGCTTCACGCGCTCGGCGTGCTGGGCGGCGGACAGCGCAAGCCGTTCGGATGCGTGGACGGTGAGCATCGTTTGCTGCCGCTCAAGCAAGGTTCGCCGCCGCGCGGCCTGCTTGAGCTCCAGCTCCTTGAGCGCGGCGGCAGCGCCCTCCCTGACGCGCGAGCGGATCACATCGTCAGCCGCCTTGCGGCGCTCGCGCACCATGCTGCGCGCCTGCTCGGCGCTTGGAAGCTGCGCCGGAGTTAGGGGCGCAAGCTTGGCGGTCAGCTCGCGGGTTTTCACGCCTTCGATCTGGCGCGCAAGGCTGTGCACATCGCCATGGCGGTCGACCACGACGAAGCCGCGCCGGTCGCCGCGGGCGAGCTCATAGCCAAGCTCCGTGAGCGCCGCGCGGAATGAATCGGCGCTATCCGAAGCGCGGTAGGCCTTCGTGATTTCGGCGCGGCGGGCCTCCGGCGTGATGCCGGTATTCTCGGCCTGGCGCTTTTCGGCGAGCGTCATCTGCCGGTCGGCGCTACGCTCCTGCCGCAAGTCCTTGGCGAGCCCTTCCGGCAGCGAAAGACCGAACTCGCGCCCGAGATCGCGCGCAAGCGTGCGCAGCTTCATGCGGTCATGGGAAATGTGAATGGCGCGCATCCTGTCGCCGTCGATGCGCGACCACACGACGTGGCAGTGTTCCCGCCCGTTTTTCACATGGTAGATGACCGCCCGGGGCTGGCCCGTAAGCCCGAGCCCGTGCTCGATGCGCTCGATGGCGGCGCGGTACTGGTGCCGCGTGAGCGGCTGCGGCGGGTTTATGGACAGGCTGTAGAGAGGCTTATTGCACCGCGTGCCCGCAGCAATAGCCTCGACCTCAGCCAAGGCTCCATAAAGATCGTCCGCAACAGTGCCGCGCACCTGCGCCAGCTCCACGCGTTCGTTGTCGAACTCGTTCATGAGGTGGAGGGCAAGGTCGGCACCGCCCGCGCGCTGGCTTCCCTTGAGGATCATGGCGTCCGCCCCATGGCTTCGAGGCAGACGGCGCGCAGCTCGGCAAGATCCCGCAGCGCCGCAATGACCGCGGGGTTCGATGGCGAAAGATCGCCCCGGACAAGGCCCGCGCGCAGCGTTTCCTGGATGCGGCCAAGCTCGACAAGCAGGCGGGAAGCCATCTCATGGCTGATGGATGGCCTGCGGGTGGCGCGGGGCGGCGGCGCGCCGAGGACGCGCCTGCGGATCAGGCTTGAAACGGAGATGCCGGCAGCATCCGCCATCGCGCGCAATGCTGCCGCTTCGAGTTCATTGAACCGGGCAGACAGCATTCTGCGCCGCTGCCGGCTGTTCGATCCGCTCCGTGCCACGTGCCTCTACTCCGCGCGTTCAGGGAAGCGTGTTCCCTGATCGTGATGCAGCGGCGAAACGCTGCATATCGGCGGGTCCGGCTCGATGCCGTGGACCGGCCGATTCTAGCGGGGGATGCAACGGGGGCCGGCGTTTGAGGCCCCCTTGCCAAGATGCGCGCGGTATGACCGCGCACATCTTGTACCCGGCGCTATTCGCGCGGCTTATCTAAGTATTGATTTTACGCGGGGAAGATTAGAATATGCTTAAGGTTGTATTCTTTGGTATTTCTGCAACATGAATTTTGATGATTTCCGAGAGAAATTAGCAGGATCAGGCGTCATTGGTCAAATTCTGGTCACTCTGTAATTCCCAGAGCTTTGGCTTCTTGTTCGACGATGTAATCGCACAGTTCATCGCTCGCCCCGCATTCCGCGGCCACAGCGGTTGGAAACCGCCCAAAGCCGTCCGTAACGAAGGGTGCATGCCACTCCTCAACCAGATACCTGGCCAGCGGCAGGTTATTCGTGCCGACGGCGATGTGCAGGGCCGTAAGGCCATCGCGCGGCTCTGCCGCCTTGATATCCGCTCCCTGCTCAAGTGCCGCCTTCACGAGATCGAAGATTCCCGCATAGGCTGATTTGAGAAGATGGGCATCAATCTCCTTCAGTCCGGGCTGGTCCGCCGGCTTCTGCTTCGGTCTTGCAGCCATCATTTACTCCGTGGTTGGCCGGAAGCGGAATCGGTCTGAGACGACATACGGACTCTTCGGCGCACCGGCAGGTACGAAGACGGCTTCGTTGCGCATAATGAGCAGGACGAGAGTGTCCATGGCGCAGACGACACCCTCCCATGTGATGCGCGGCCCGTCCGTTTCCTGCGGCGCGGGATGGATTTGATGGGGGTTCGTGATGACCTCCCTGACCGTCAGTCCGCTTGGGGTGCTGATGAATTCAGCTTGCCCGCATTCGACCTTGTACCCCTGGTTGAGGGAGAGGTCCAAGCCACTGGCGTTATCGGCTTTGACGACGTGCATGGCCAGAAGGTCATATTTTCCTGCAATCGCGGCGCTCGCCCGCGAGCCCTTCGCCTCTGAGGGATCGGATTGTGAAAAGAATCCTGAAGCGGCTGCCGCCAGCTCCTCAACGACGTTTCTCGCTGGAAGTGATTTCGCAAATTCTGCGATAGGCACGAGCACGAGATCCTGCGTGCGGTGCGAGCCTGCAAGGAAGCGTTGAAGCGTCTTCTGCGGCACCAAATAGGGATCATCACCGCTCGGTGTATTCCGGATGCGTCCGGTTGCCTTACAGATGCGTTCGCGCAGCGTGGGCACCCCGATCTTGTGATCCCGCATGTATCTTTGTAATGCGGACCTGATGCGTTGGCGGTCCGCCTCTGAAAATTGATGCATAGTATCTGACCAGCGTGT
The DNA here is from genome assembly GCA_003576915.1 of Planctomycetota bacterium. Lineage (GTDB taxonomy): Bacteria > Planctomycetota > UBA8742 > UBA2392 > UBA2392 > UBA2392. The sequence continues at coordinate 9,436 of QEVF01000050.1, forward strand.
GTCCACGACGGGAAAGCATGCCGCGAATATGTCAGCGGCATGATCTGGATATTCGCACCAATCGCCGGTTTTGTCCTGCTCTGCGTGCTGCTCAAGTGGCGGTTCGCGGAGCACAAGACCACGTTCGGCGCCGCGGGCTGGCTTCCGGCATGGACGGCGAGCGGGCGCGGCCTTTTTCAAAACAAGGGCTTGCTGACCGGCGACTGGACCGGGCGGCTTCCCGTTTTCTACAGCGGCAACGGTCACGCGCTCACGGTCGCGCCTACCGGCCGCGGCAAGGGCACCTGCGCGATCATCCCGAACCTGCTGCGCCATCCGTGGATTTTCCTGCTCGATCCGGGCGGCGAGAACACCGCCATCGCCTGCAAGGCGTGGCGGCGCAAGGGCTACAAGTTCGTGTGCCTCAATCCCTGGCGCATGCACGCGGGGGCGCCGTGGTCGCTCCCGCAGGACACGCTCAACCCTCTTTCCATCCTCGACCCCGACAGCCCGGGCTTTGTGTCGGATGCGGACCTGCTCGCCGAGATGATCGTGACGCGATCGCAGCGCGAGAGCGGCAACTCAAGCTTCTTCAAGGACGAAGCGCAGAGCGGCATCAAGGTGATGCTGATGCATATCGCAACGACCGAGCCCGCCGCGCGGCGCAATCTTGTGACGCTGCGAAAGCATATCGTCAGCGCCGCCACCGAATGGGGCGCGCTGCTCGATGCCATGATCGCCAACTCGGCGGCGGGCGGCGCCGTCGCGCGCGAAGCGCAGCAGTTCGCGCGCCGGGAGGCGCAGGCGCCGGAGGAGTTTTCGGCGGTCCTTTCCACCATGAAACAGGACACGAATTTCCTGGAGGACCCCATCATGCAGCGCGCGCTCTCGGGCAGCAGCGCCGATCTCGGCGCGCTCAAGGGCTCGTCCGGGGGCAAGCGCATCCCCGGATGCGTCGTGTCCGTGGTGATGCCGCTTCAATATCTCGATACGCACTCGGCCTATGCGCGCCTTATCATGGCTGTTGCCCTGTGGACGATGCAATCGGGGCCGCTCTCGCGCGGACGCGTCCTCTTTCTCATGGACGAGTTCCCGGCATTGGGGCGCATGTCGCGCGTCGCAACGGGCCTTGCGACGCTGCGCAAATACCGCGTCTGGCTGTGGCCGATCATCCAGAATCTCGGCCAGCTCAAGATTCTGTACGGCGAGAACTGGCAGACCTTTATCTCGAACGCCGGGCTTCTTCAATTCATGGGCGCTGGTGACCTTGAGACAGCGCGCTATGTCAGCGCGCTGTGCGGCGAGGCGACCATCGAGGTCAAATCGAAAAATCCCGGCGGCATCAGCACGTACCTGACCAAGCGTGCGCTCGCGACGCCGGAGGAGCTTCTTTACCTCGCCGATCACCTGCAAGTCGTGTCGGCGCACGGCCTCAAGCCGATGCTCCTTCACAAGACGCCTTACTGGCAGCGCGCCGATCTGCGCGGCAGGTTCCATCCGAACCCCTATCAGGCCGGGACGCCGGACCTACCGTGGTGGTTCGCATTCCCCATCCTGTGGGGCGCGAGCGTGCGCCTTGCCGCCTGGCTGGTAAGGCCCGCTTCCTCGCTGGTCGCGCTCGCCACCATGATGGCGGTGTTCGCGGCCAATCCCGCCATCCTCGTGCAGGCCCGTTACGATTCGCATCATCGCGAGCTGCTCTGCGGCTACGCATCGCTCACCGGGCCTTACGTCTACACGATCCGCAACGCGCCCTATCATGCAGGCTGCGCGCCGGTTCACTTCCGCGGCATGAACCCGGTGGTGGTGTGACATGGCGAATATCGGCGATAGCGCAAACAGCGAAAAAGGCCGCGTCCTTGCCGTGGCGTTGCAGACGCTGGCGGCGATCATACTGACCGCGATCATCTGCGAGTTCGCGGGGCTGTGGATCGTCTTTGATTTCATCAGCGCGCAGGACATCCGCGTCGGCATGGCGCTCAGCGTCATGATCTGGGGCGGCGTGATGCTACTGGCCGCCCGCCCGGGAGCCGTAATCCGGCTCATTCTCCGGATCGCCGTCTTCGCGCTCAGGATCGCGGCGCGGCCGCTGCTCTGGACCATGCGATTGTTCGCGGCGTTTCCGCCTGCCGCCGCGGCCTATGTGCTCGGCCCGTCCTATGAGCTTTACCGGATGCGCTGGCAGAACTTTACAGCTCCCGGAATGAACCGCCTTACGCGCTGGCGCAGCCGCATGGCATTGGAATGGAAGCTCTGGCGCGCCTACCGCGCCGAGTTCCGGGCGCAGTTTGGCTCCTGCCGCCAATTCCGCGCGCAGTTCGACGCGATGGGCCGCGCCGAGCAGGAGCGCAAGGCCCGCCTTGCCGCCGATCCTTTCCGCGCGGCGTGCCGGACGATGGGCCTGCCCGAAGACGGGCGCTTCTCCGAGGCGGCATTCAAAACGCGCTACCGCGACCTGATGAAAGCGCTGCATCCCGACATTGCCGGCCCGAACGAACGGGCCGCGTCGGTCAACGCGGCGAGCGCAACGATCAAGGAAAGAAAGGGCTGGTCATGAGCGGAGAAATAATCAAAGCAGGCGCGGGCGACCTGGCCCCCGCCGATGATGTCGCGCAGGGTCTTGCGAAACTGCGCCGCGCCGCCGTTTTGAATGAGGAGCGGGTCATCCGGTACGGCTGCGCCCAGACGGGAGCGAGTTTTATTATCCGCTACAGGCGCGAAACGCCGGGCGGCCTGTTCATGGCTGCGCGGATCGAGCGGGAACAGCCGCCGTCGGCAACGGCGAAGTTACTTGGCGCATGGCTGCGCAAGAAGAAGCCGCCCGAAGTGCAAAGCTTCAGATGGGATGAGTTTGACACGTCGGGCCAGCGTTGCCCGGACTGCGGCTCGCGCGGCCTGACATTTTGCGATGATTGCCAGCGCTGGATGTGCAGTGCCCGCAAGGGGATGACCGTTGAAGGGCTTGTGCGCTTCCACTGTCATCCGTCATGCGGCGCAAGTTTCAACCCCGTGCCCGTTCGCACGGTGACGGCGGCGAAGGCAGACCGGAAAGCGGACGCCCCGCAGCTCGGCGGGCCGAAACATGCGGGCGCATTGCCACCCCCGCCGCTGCGTCTCTCTGGTCCCAAGCGGTGAGATGAAGGGCAAATAACTTGGATGGTCTCTAATTGAAGGTGGTGAAGCGCTGAAAACGCGGACAAAAGTCCGGAAAGCATGGAAGGTTCGTGCGAGCAAAAATGTGAACGCTGCTTCAATATCAACGCTTCTTACCACCACTCCTTCTTGTGTCGCCGCGAAACAGTTTGACAGCACCGGCGATGATCAACGCAAAGCCAAGCATAAAGCCAGCATCGTCATAATACGTGTCGTTCATGATCGGAGGCGGCATTTCAGTCGTCGTCTTGATTGTCAGGCAGCCACCGGCAATAAGTCCGCCGTCGCGGATATTTTCTGCCAATTTCTGCTGGGGACGTTGCTCATCGGCGCCTTCTTCATCTGAGCCGCTCGCGTTCATTGCGAACCTCGCTTCTGTCGGCAATTGCGCCTGAAAGCACGAACAGGGCCAGCGTAAGCACGAATAGCGACCAGAAGTCGCCAAGTATCAAATACGTTACGAATGATGTGCCCGCTATAGCGCCTGCAACATAGGCCAGCAACAGTCTGTACGGAGGGCTGATCAAATCCATAGCAGCAAATCCAGACTGCGCACACTCTTGGTCGTCTGCCTTTGGCAAGACATCAGTTATGTGAGCTTACATTTTTCGTTGCGTCAAGGACGTGGACTCTGCCCAGGTGGTGGTTGATCACCCTTCTTACCCTTGGGATTCGTCAGAGGGGTTGAGGCCGGCTCAGTAGAGGCCATGAAGCGCTCGACAAGTCGGCCGGTCGCGTAACCCACCGCGCCACCGGCTGCAATTCCAATTGGTGTGAGACTTACGAGGCCGCCGATCATCATGCCCAAGAAGCATGACGAAGCGGAAATCTCTTTCCCAGAAGCATTATTGTTGTTGTCCATTATTTTTGTCCATATCGTTAGTTGTTGCCGAAAGTGTATATTGATTTGCGCGGTAGCTAGAAGAATTATTTGATTTCCATATTCTTCTTCGGCGGCAATTGATCGTTGGCTGTTTTGAACCATAGCGGTTATCCGGCGATAGTTCCGGGCCGCGCGGTGAAGCGCGGCCCGGATAGCGGCTATTCCGCCGCCTCGGGAAGCTGATTTTCATCGCTTGCAACAGCGGGAGCGATGCGCAGCAGGGCGGGAAGCCATTTGGTCGGCCTGACCGCTTTCTCGGCGCGTTTGGCGAGTTCGCCGCGCGTCAGCTTGTGCCACGCGGGAGCGGCTTTCTTGCCTGTTGCTTCCTCGATGATGGCAAGGATCGCAGGCTTGCCAATGCGCGAGAAGTACCCCGTTGCAGTTGGGCGATACCAGCTTGCAAGGTCGAGATTGAGCGCGCCCGCCAGCGCGTCGGCGTGGGCAAGCTGCCCCTGCGTGCGGTCCTGAGACTTTGCAATTACGGCATCGACACCGCAGGCGGCGATGAGCGCGAGCAGATCAAGAAGCGTCTGGCGCTTTTGCTCAAGGCACCAAGCCCAGAGATCATCCGCGCGTTCGGGAAGGCGGGAAGACCAGCGCGCCAGTTCGGCATCAAGCGCCGCGAGCGCCTTGCACGAGCCGGGATCGGTCAGCGCGGAGCCAAGCGATGGTTGCTGCAAGCGCACGCGCAGGCAGCTTCCCCGTTCGAAGCTGTAGAACAGGCTTTCGGCAAGCGCGTGGACGATGGCGGCAAGCGCCACGTCCGGGCGTTTCATGAGCGCTGCGCCGATGGCGGCGCTCTTGTGCGCCGTGAGGTCGGCAACGAGCGAAGCGGGAAGCGGACGCGCGCCGCCTTGCGATGCGGGAGCCTCCTGCGCCTTCTTGGCCTTGGATGCAGCGCGCTTGTCCTCGGGGCGGATAAGGCCGCGTTTGATCTCAACGCCGCCATCATGGCCGACGGTCACGACCGCGCCTGCAAGGGCGCGCGTCTCTGCGGGCCAATGCAGGGCGGCATCGTTGATCGCCTGCAAACGCTCGTCGATAGCGGCCTGCCGCTCGGAAGCGGCGGCGTTTTCTTCATCTTCTTCGAGCGCGTCGGTGAGGCCGTCATACTCGGCGTGAAGCGCATCGGCCTCGGCCTGCGCCTCGTTGGTGAGCGGAAGACGCTCGGGATGGACGCGGCCAAACCGCGAGAGGGCCGCGTGATCGAGGTCGATGGCGCATTCAACCCACGCCCAGCCTTCGGATTCGACACTCTTGGCGGCATCATGAAGGCGCGCGATGGTGAGGCTGTCGAGAAGCACGGCATCCTGCACGTAGCCCGCGTTTTCGGCATCGAACAGGTCGCGCCGCACGGTGCCGCCCGCCGCTTCGTAGGCTTCAAGGCCGACAAGCTGCACGCGGGAATCCGTTGCAGGGATTTCGCCTTGCGTCAGCAGGCGGCGGATAGCAGAGGGGCCGCATCGCCATGGCGGCAGATCCTCATAGATGCGCTCCTGCGCCGCGTGATCGGCATTGAGCGTGAAGGCCATCGCTTCTTCGAGCCCGAGATCGCCCTTGCGGTAAGCATCAAGAATGACGGGCGAGAGCCTGCCCAGCCGCAGGCGCTTTTCGACGGTGCGCTCGGACACGCCAAAGCGCGTGGCAACATCCGCGAGGGTTTCGCCCTTGTCGATGAGATCGCGGAAGGCTTCGAACTCGTCGGCGGGATGCATGGCGACGCGCACGACGTTTTCGGCAAGGCTCAGCTCCGCCGCGCTCACCTCATCGCCCGCGAAGCGGCACTCGATGGGGCTGTTGGCGTCGATGCGTTCCTGCGCGGCAAGGCGTTGCAGCGCCAGCAGGCGGCGCTGCCCGGCGATGACGGCGAACTTGCCGCGCTTGTCCTTGCGCACGAGCAGCGGATTTAAGAGCCCGTGGGAGGCAATAGAGGCTGCAAGCTCCCCGATGCCCGTGTCGGCATCGGTCCTGCGCACGTTGCCGGGCCACAGGATGAGCTTATCAAGCCGGGCGGATAAGCCGCCCTGTCACCCGAAGGGGGAACGGCTTGCCCGTTGACGGGGCGGCGCGCCCGGCTACACGCCGCCAAATGACGAAAACCCCGCGAAAGGAAAAAGACGCGCCGCTCACGGCGCGCCCCGCACGAATCCATTGTCCTCGTCGTAACGCTGGCGGGCGATCTCGACGCAGCCCTCGAACTCGACGCCTTGCGCGTGCGCGAAGTGCATGAGGTCGGTGAGCAGCGCCGCGATGACGCACGGCATCTGGTCGTAGCAGCGCGTGAAGCGCTGAGCGGCGTAGCCTTGAAAGATGACGGCGCCGGATTCGGCCTTGTGGAAATTCTTCATGGCGAAGTCCTCCGATCAAAAAAGAGAGGGCGCTTCAGTCATTGCGCAGTTGGTTCCATAAAACCCCTTCTTTAATGCGGTCCGGAGTCAACAACAAAATCATCGGCGCAGCCGGATGACAGTCATTGCGCAGTTGGTTCCATAAAACCCCTTTCTGCTTTAGTAAAATCAAGCCAAGCAGCAGCGGCTGTGTCCGTCATCGGGCAGGGATCATGCTTCTTTACGTGGTCAAGCGCTGTTTCGCGATGTTGTCGTGGTGGCGCAGCCACAAGATACAATTCATTCGAAGAGGAAGGGGGAACCAGCTTACGCTCTCAGTTGCCAAGCAATCCTGCCCGCACTGCATCGCCCTCTACGTTCTCACCCTGTCTCTTCCCGTCCTGCCGGACGGATCTTCGCCGCAGTCGGCGGAGAATTCCTTGCGGGGTTACATCACGCAGCTATCGCCTGTGGCCCATTCTCATTTGCTGAAAATTGGAACACCGTTCCGTCACGCCACATCGCGTGCATGATGACGGCGAGCTGGCGCGCCACAGCCACGCAGGCGATTTTCTTCGAGCTGCGTTTTGCAATCCTCAGGCCCCAGGCTCGTAAATCGTTTGGCTTCGGACTGGCGCGGCTCAGCAGTACCTTGGCAGCTTCGAACAGGTGCGCGCGCACGAAACGATCACCACACTTCGTTATGCCGCCGTCATAGTCAATTTCGCCGGAGGCATATTTTCGTGGCGTCAATCCAAGTGCCGCGCCGACATTCTTGGATTTCTTGAACCGTTCCGGCCGGTCCACAAAAGTCTTGAATGATAGTGCCGTCAGCGGTCCAACACCGGGAATGGTCATAAACCGGCGGCACGTTTCATCATTCTTGACTCGGTCAAGAATGATCTTTTCCAGTTTCTTGTACTGTTCAATCAAGGGGCGCCGGGCATCCAGCATCGGAATGACATAGGATTCAAGCTCCCGGTCACCCTCAATCAGCTCGCGGATGCGCGCCTCATACCGAGCGCGCGTGACTGCGCCGGTCTTGAGCCCGAACACTTTAAGGGTGCCGCGAATCTGCCGCTCGATATCCTGCTTCTTGTCGAGCAGGCAACGCCGGTTGTTCAGCAGAAGGCGCAGTTTCTGGCTGGCGTGACTCTTGACATGCACTTCCTTGAACCAACCAGTACGCATGACATGCGCGAGACCCCTTGCATCGTTGCGGTCGGTCTTGACTTGCTGCGCTTGCAATGCCGCTTTGGCATGCCGTGTCTCGATGCAGATCGCGGGCCACCCCATGGCGAGGAGTTCGTGACACAGCCACGGCGTCAGCCCTCCGGCCTCGATCCCGGCGCGCTCGATGGGCAGGGCCAGAGTCGTCAGCCACTTATGTATGGCTTCAGGCTCCGTCAGAGCCTCCCCCTCGCGAATGATGTCGCCATCCTGGTTGACAACACAGATTGCCGTTTTGTTCAGTGAAACATCCAAACCACAATAATATTTCATAGGTCCTCGTAATTAAAAGTGTTGAAACAAAGAAATAGCGAAAACGGCTTTCGCCGTTCTCGCCGATGATTTTCGACTATTTCAGGGCCGCATTACAGTATCTTACGCGCCCTGCTCCGTTGCTTGCGTTTCGTTTGCCTCGTCCTCCTTGGGAGTCCGCAGGACGATGCGGCCGCCGCCGATGGGCACCAGGTCGAGCTCTGAAGGTTAAGCCCTTCGCCGTCCTTGTGCTTCCAGGCCGCCCCGATGCGGGTCCAGTAGGACTTTTTGCCTTCGCCTGTAACGTGGAAGGCGATGAAGGACGGGGCCTTTGCTTCGGTGGCCTGTTCGTTTTCGTTCGTGTTCTTGCGTGCCATGGTCTTTCTCCTTTTCTGCACTGGTTGTTTCGAACGCCATCCGGTCAGGCCGTGCGGACAAGCCGGGGATGCACCCGCAGGCGAAGACGAAGGGGAAACGGGCAACACGGGAGCGGCGCGAAGGGATCGGGCCGCCCGTTGCATCACCGGCGCGCAGGGCCAGGTTCGGCGTCATTCTCGAAGCGACTGTGCAGATGGCTAAAGGAGAACCTGTGGTCACGTCCTGGACACACGCAACGCGGACAGGCCTTTCACGAAGCACCCCCGCGCCGTGTCGGCCCACGATTTGGAGCGGGCAAGGCGCTGCTGGACCCACTTCGCACGGGGCGCCGGGGCGCACGGATGGAATTTGCGATGGGATCAATCAGCAAGGCAGGTGTTCGGGCGGTTTACTGGCCGCTTTGTGCGGACCCCCATCAAGGACCGGCAAACAGGCAGCTATGGAAGAAGAAGGCGCATCGCAGCGCCCCTCTTGAGGTTTTGGAGTGCGCGCGCCACAAATGTCCCGGTCAGGGAAAACGGGGTGGTGAACATGCCTCTCAACATCGACGCACGGTGGAGTCAGCCTATCGACCTGCGGCTCGCCAAGGCCGGAGCAATTTACGAATGCGAGAAACTTCAGGAGATTCCGAGCGAGGCTGGCATCTATATTTTCGGCAGATGCCACGGGGAAAGCCGCACACCGCTTTACATCGGTAAGGCGCTGAACCTTCGACGACGCATAGAGCAGCAGCTCAATTCAGTCCGGCTGATGACCGGAATTAAAGAGGCCCAAAACGGCAGCCGCTTCCTGATTTATTGCGTTCCCCAGATCAAGCGCGGTCAGAGGGTCGCGCAAGTTGTGAAGCTCCTGGAAGACGCTTTGATTGCTCACGCCCTGGCGTTCGATCACGAGCTTCTTCAGAAGCAGGGCACGAAGCGGCCCAATCACACGATAAAGTTTAGCGGCAACCGTGTTTCCGAGGCGCTTGCACCGCGGCACATGCGTGTCAGCGCCGTCTAGGAATCGAATTCATCCGCCGCGCACTTGTACGGATAGATCGTCCATTCGCCCTTCGCGTTGAAGCGCACTTCGTTGCCGTCTTCGTCGATCGCGACGAGATAGGCGGTGAGCCATTTGACGCGGTAGCTGCACGCGTAGGGCAGGAGCCTGCGCACGGCTTCGTAGAGCCCGTCGCGCACTTCCTTCATGGAGAGCGGCGCACCGTCCTTGCCGCGCAGCCTGATTTTGAAGGCGTTGCTTTCCGGTTTGTCCTTGCGATTTTTTCTTATGCGCGCGCTCACACCATGATCGTAGCGTGTGAGGCGGCGAACAGCGAAGAAAACCCGCCGCGCTGCATGCGGGCGCATGCGTAGCGCGCAAGGGGCAATACGTTCCCTCAACGCGAGCCATTGCCGAAGACCAAAGCGGAGCGAGACGGCCTGCGCCGGTTGCGCGGAAGATCGCGGCGGGTTCCAGCGGGCCGCGCAATTTGCGCGGCGCGTGAAGGCGATGAGATAATTTCAGTATAGGGAGCAATTATTTTTAAGAAAGGGAGTTTGCATGGGAGATCGTTTTCGAAGCGTGGTGGGGTGGGAGAAATTCGCGGGCCATTGGCTGTTGCGCCTGAAACTGGCGGAGCCGGAGCTGACAAAGGTATGGCCCGGTACGCCGTCAATCGAAGAGCCGGAAGGCCAGCTGAGAACGCTCGCGGAGCAAGTGCTCACGCGCGATGAAGTCACGCGCGCCGTGACGACTTCACCGAGAATGACGCAGCGCTGCTGTGGCAGGCGATGAATAACTGCCCGGCAAATCGTCGTCACATGAGCAAAAGAGCCTCCCGCTTGCCGCAGGGTCCCGTAGCCTAAGGACGATGATCTAGACGCAGACTGATATTTAGCTGCCGGAAGCCTGATATTAGTAACAGGCAACTGTGGTTACCCCCACTCCAGAAGCCTGCGAACAGCTGCCATTGCATGTCGGATATGAGGGCTTGTACGTACATGAGCGCGCGCCGATGGACGTAACCCAGCCGGCAGGCAACGTGCAGTCCCTTCCTGTCGCCGGTAAACAGCTTGTGTTGCCCGTGCATGTTTTGCTCGTGCGATACCATTGTCCATACGAAGTCCATCCAGAAGGGCAGGTAGTTCCGCTGAAGAGACAAACAATGTCGCCGCCGAAATCGGACGTATTGATTGTTCCTCCGGCATCTATGCATTCCTGCTGCGTATGGTCGCCGTTGACGATTGTAGGACCGCCGCCACTGCCGCCGACCACCGTGACACAATCCCAGCTTGTTCCATCCCATTGCAGCGCCGCGCTTGCGCCTATGCATATGGGCGGCGCGGGAAAATCGGTGATTTCAGCGCACACCCATGCTCCCCCTTCAAACTTGGGGCTTTCTTGATCCGCGCATGACAAATTCGGCATCGGCTCATCCTCCGTGCAATCGATTGCCGTGCCGCCCGCGTTCGCCGTGCACCACTTCGTGGCGGTCAGCGTGCCGACCTTGGGATCGACCTCGGTGATCTGCCCGCCCGTGGCGATCCACAGCGTGCCATTGCAGAACTGGAGAACCTTGTGTGTGCTGTTGTAAATCAGCTCGCCCTCCGCTCCCGCCGGGTTCGCGCACACGGCGAAAGCCTGGTTGGGAAGCAAGGTGAGCAGCGCTAAAGCGATTAGTCGTTGGAACCATCTTTTCATTCGTTGCCTCCCGGCTGTAGAGGCACAGAAACAGGATGGACCAGCCGCTCGGGCTTCAGGACGCCGTTGATTTCGACGCCGGCAGCGTCAACGCGAACTACCTCTTTGCCATCAATGACGATGCGCACGATGCCGTTCACATCATCCGTCACCACGGCGGCGCTGTGCGCATCAGCCGCGGCCTGATGCGTGATGAAGTAAGTCGATGCAGAACAAATAACGCCCGTCGCAAAGAGATATAAAAACTGACGCATCAAAAACCCACCTTTTCATTTTCTTTTTAGAATAACAGAGCGTGCATTTGGAAAACGTTAATTTGTTATATTTTACAGGCGTCCGTCCAATTCAAAAGACAGGAATATATTCTGCATCAAAAAGGTGCCTTTTTGACCACCCGTTTATTTGACGTAATTCACCGTGGTTTGGTAAAATAAAAACTGGGAATTAATGCGTGAGGTGAAAATGAGCCATCGCCCGCCAAGCAATGAATTCAACGCATCGGCGACGCCAACGCAGGATATGCTCCGGCGACTTATGGCCATGGCCCTGTCGGGCACCGAGGCGCTCCACAGCGTGTTCTCGGCCATCGCGGACCGCGCAGGGAATACGGAACGCGGACGCGTAGCGCGCGAAAAGGAGAACGAGCGAATCGCCTCGTTCATGCGCACGGCGATGGCGAGCCAGGAGCGCGTCGCGGAATTCCAGAAGAAGCTCG
>QEVF01000033.1 GCA_003576915.1 Planctomycetota bacterium
CCTGGCTCCAGAATTTCCGCCGCGTGGTTGTGCGCTACGAGTTCCATGCCGCGAACTTTCTTGCCTTCGTCCAGCTCACCTGCATCATGATCCTGCTACTCCATTTTTGAGAAGGCTTCTACTGCGAGTCCGGCAGGTCAGCGGCTGCATGCAGTCACTTCAGGGAGCGCCGCCGCAGCCGCAACGCGCAAGCATCAAGGTCATCCGCCAACAGGGCCATCGAATTCCACGGGATGAATCGTTGCAGCTTTACCGCCGCGGCCATTCCTGCAAGCACGCGCAGGTGCATCACTCACCGGACAATCTTCGCATTGCGATGGATGTTCCTGCAGTCCAGGGTGACTTCCGGGGCAACGTTGCTAAGGCCGGCCGTGATCAGCTTACTGGTTGCTGCGCCAGACTTGGTCTCCACGAGCGCGACCATGTAGTCTCGCGCGGGCAGGTTCGTGAAGGTGACGACACCGGATGCCGGGACCTCCTTCATCTCCAGCGGCGCACCGATGCCGAGAGGGTGCATCAATGCAACCTGGTGGATTTCGCCTGCCTCCATGTTTTCCACCCGGACGACAATGGTTCCTTGGGCGGGCCTCAGACGCACCCGTCCCAATTCCAGCGTTTCGCCGGAGATGAGCACCACTTCCCGGGTTTCCACCTCGTGCTCGGCGGCAGCCACCTTCAACGTGACCGTTCCAGCGGCTACCCCCTCCAGAAGCGCCTGTCCCTGCGCGTCGGCCAGACCTTGCCGTCCTGTGGAATGCTTGGCGGGGAATGCTGCATATGCGCCATCTCTCAGGCGGACCACGGCGCCGGGCAGCGAAGTCCCGGTTTCGTCTGTGATCGTGACCCGCACACCGGCGGGTGGTTCAAAGCGTGGCCGCAACCTGGTGACATCGGCCGGTTTCACCTCGAAGACAGGCGAACGCCAAATCTTGTTTCCGGAGGAAACGGTCAACTCGTACTTGCCGGGGTTTACCGCCTTGATGACATCCACAGTGCCCGGCGGCCGGGATGATGACCCGTCTACACGGAAGCGGCTGGAGTCAACGGGGAAAAGACGACGCTGATATCTCGCATCGGGCTCGGCCTCGCTCAGGTCGATTTCAACCCATCCATCGGGCTTGTCAGAGCGTTGCAGCACCATATGGAGAGTTGTGCCCACACGAAGATCGCCAGGCTCAAACACCTTCGTCTGGCTTCCATAGCCAATTCTCTCGTCATCGGTAATAACTCGCAGCGGAACCGTGGGATCAATGCCGGCAAAGCTGCCATTACCATCCGATACGGAAGCCCGATCGGAGTAACCAACAGCCATGGTCGACAGACGGCCAGAGTAGGGCAGCCCATCGTCATATTCAACGCGCACATTGACAGGAATGACTTGGAAAGCCGCAAGCTGGACATCCTGGTCCGTACTGATATTACCCTGCCCCCAGTGCTCGCAACGCCAGCCCTCCTGCTCGGGCTTGATGGATACGCCCGAGCCGCGTGGAACTGTTACGGCGCAGCGCCCCTGGGAGTCCGTGACAAGGTCGTGCCCCCCGGCCAGGGCCCGCAGTTTCTCATGCGGCATCAATTCGAAAGGAATATTCACCTGGGCCCAGACAGTAAAGCCGGGCAGAGGGGAGCCATCCCGCCGGGTGATGGTGGCGCGAATCGTGAACAGATCGACTTCCGCAGCCTTGTCCCCCTCTGGAACGGCGGGCCGCAGGACAGAAGGCTGGGGTTGAACTCCGGTCTCCCCTTGCCCGGAAGGCTTGCCTGCGGGAACGCCAATCTTGTCCCCCTTCGCTCCCCCCGCCGGTCCCTCCTTCGGACCCGATACCTGGTCCACGACTCGGGCAATTGGGCTGTGGCGGGGCCAAGCCACCTGCACGACCAGCAGAGCCAAGAAAAGCGCGGCAAGAATCGACAACAGCGCCAGCCATGAACGGCCTGAGCGCTGCGGCGCGCCTTCAGATGAGTTGTCGGGCGTTGGTTTCACAGGGCACCACAACTTCTCCGTCAGTACAGTCAGTCAAGCAACCACATGCCAAGGAGCACGTTTCCGTCAAACGCATAGGCGTAGCCCCCATGACCCCGACTTTCAAAGTAGTGGCTGCCAATGGAGCGACAAAGGCGCAGGAAACCATAGATATCTCGATACACCTTCATCGTTCATCTGCAAGTACTGGTGAGTATACCCCACATCTTGCGGTATCTGGCAAGTATACGCTGCAAGACATAGACAGTTTACAACCAGAAGCGTTGCGTTGTGGCCGCGTCTTGGTGGGGGGTTGCCCGGGACGGGAAGCGCGCGTTGTGCCCCCTGCTCCCTTGACGGATCGTGGCTGAAGTCAGCGGCCAAAGAGGGCGTCCGAGAGGTCCGCCGCCGCTTTTCCAAAGCCGCGCAGATCCCCCACAAGCACCATGCGGAAGTTGGCGTGAGAGAGCGGCGTTTTGAGCGCCTCCCTGAACTGCTTTTCCCCGCCATACCAGCCGGCGAACAGCCCCACCGTCAGCGTGCTGTGCTCGATGCCCCGCTCGAAAATCGGCATGGCGTCCTTCATGGCCACGTTGCTCAGGAAGTCGCTGTCGGAGATCACCACGCGGATGACCTCTTCGCGGCGCGCGGCAAAGCGCTTGAGCACGTCAAAGGGAAAGAGGGTGCCTCCGCCCGCGTAATTGAGCAGGAAATCCAGGGCCACGTCCTCGCTCTGCATCCAGTCGCTGACCAGGGGATTGCCGTAGCTGTAAATGATGGCGCGCACCTTGCCGCCCTTGCGCAGGGCCGCGGCTGCCAGAATCTGCGCCGCCAGGGTCATCACGTTGAGGCCGGCCTGGGGGTTGGGCATGGAGCCGCTGGTATCAAGATAAATCTCGATGCCGGGCACCACCTGGCCGCGCTCCCTGGGGTCCTCCGCCTCATATTCTCGGCGCAGGGGGCTTACTGCGGCCAGGGCGCCGCGGGCGAGCACGCTCTGGTTCCAGTCAATGAGCTTGGGGTTGTCCCCGAATTCCCACTCCTCGGTGGTCGTCGGCAGCATGGGCTCCGGCGGCGGGGCCTTGATGCCCGGTACCTTGATCAGGTACTGCTCCACCAGCCGCTTGTAGTGACGCCCCACCAGCGCGCGACGGAAGGGCGCGGCTGTCGTGCCGGGCATGTTGCGGGTGAGGCGGTCGATTTTCGAAAGGGGGTCGGCGCCGTTCGAGGGCGCTTCGCCGGCGCCCTCGGGCAGCATGCCGCGCTTTTTGGCCTCCTGCAGCGCCTCGTCCACGGCGGGGCTGCCGTAGAGGGCGCCGGCGTAGTCGTCGAGGTCGGGCTGGGGCAAGTCGCCCGAGAGCGGCATGGCGCCGACCTTGCCGGAGGCCGGAAGGTAGCGGATGAACACCCCGCAGAAGTAGACGAACTGCAGATAGACGTTGGGCAGCGAATAGAAGGTCTGCACAAACATGCGGGCCTCGCCGCGCCAGCCAGCGAACTGCTGTTCCATGGCGTCTTCGTGAGACGCGGGCGTGAGGCTTCCGGCAGCCAGGCCCCAGAGTTCTTCGTAGCAGGCCAGATAGAAATTGAAGAGGGGACTGAGCTTGTCGGGGGGAAAGGCCTGCTGGTGGCCGCGGTACACCGTGCAGAGTTCAGGCGCGAGGGTCCGCCCCACCACCTCGTTGACCTGCAAGTCAAAGAACAGATTGAGCAGAGAATCCTGCAAGCGCGGCAGAAGTTGACCCTCAAGCACCTCCAGTTGCGCGGCCAGCCCCAGGGTGTGGGGAAAGGCGATGTGGTGGCCGACTTCATGGGCGAGCACGGCCGTGAGGCTCTGGCGGGCGCCGATATGGTCGAGCATGGGGAAGTTGACGACCACCTGCCGCGCGTTCATGTCAATGTAGGCGATGGGGTCGCCGGCCTCGACCATGCCCTTGCCTGAGCGGGGGGAGTCGGGGCTCCAGGCGCTGGGCGCGCTGAGCGATACGTTGACGCCCCACAGCCTGAGGGCCTGTTCCCAGGCCTGGGCGATGTTCCTGGCGTCAAAGGGGGCGGCGGTGCGCATGGGGTCAGCGCTGGGTCACGTTCAGCGTGCCCTCGGCTTGAGTCAGGGTGAAGGGGCGGTCGCGCAGCCCCTCGCCGACGAGGCGATAGAGGCAATCCTGAGAGGCCATGAACTGGATGGCGCCGGTGCTGACGCGCTGTGCGCTGACTTCCTGCCAGCCGTCGGCGCTCCAGACCTGCACCTTGACTGGCTTGTCCGGTCGGAATTCGCCGAGCACGCACTGCTTTTCAAAGCGCGCCTCAAACAGGCCGTCCTGCGCCTGCCCGGAGAGCAGCGGCCGCACGGACTTGTCGGTTTCCACGGCAAAGGCGCGGTCGGGCATCCCTTCCACCTTGACGACCAGGGCAAAGGGCTTGCGGCAGCCGATTTTCTCGAACAGGGCTTTGCCCTGGGCGATGGGGGTCCGGGCCAGGGTGCGCCACTGTTCGTGGTTGAAGACGTTCAGGCTGGCCTGACCGTCGCCCGTGGCTGCAACTTCGAGGCGGGTGACGGTGACGTACTGGTCGGTGACATCGTCGAGTCCGTCCCAGGTCTTGATGAAGATCTTGACGGCGCCCCCGCCGGTTCCGTCGCCGCTGACTTTGCGCAGGCCGGGAATCTCGGTCCAGGCGTGGTTGCCGTCTCCGTTACCCCACCAGGGAGTATAGGCCTGGCAGGCGGGCAGGCCCACCGCGCGCAGCATGCAGTTTTCAACGTTGCTGCAATCCTCGCAGCGGCCTTCATGCACGGCCAGGGCCGTGAGCATGCCGAAGTCTTCCCAGGTGGTGTCACCTTCATACTGAAAGAACGAGTAGACCACGTCCGTGGCCAGTTTGATGGCTTCGGCGGGGTCCTTGACGTCCTTGAGTTCGGGCGCCAGCGCCTCGTAGAACTGGCGGCGCCAGCGCTGGGCGGGCTCGCCCGTGCCGCGCGGGCTCAACACGTGATGGAGGAAGTCGCGCTCGCTGACGCTGCGGCCCCAGGGCATCTCGCGGCGAGCCTTGACGGCGTAATAGACGTTCTCGAAGAATGCACGGGCTTCGACGGTGGCGAGGTCGCCCTTGGAAAGGCTGCGGTCCTCGCGCGCAAAGCTCATGGCGTCCATGCGCGAAATCGTCCACAGCGCGGCCCAGCACAGTTCGCCTGCGTTTTCACATTCGGCCAGGGCGCTGAGCGCCAGGGCCAGTTCTCCGCGACGCGTTGTGTCGGCCTTCTGATTCCGGTCCAGGCGGGCCAGGGTGGCCTCATCGAGTTTGAAGCCCGCGGCTTCGCACCGGGCCCGTGCAACGAGCAGGGTTTCGTCGAGGCCCTGCAGCCGCCCGCGCTCGCGCACGCGCGCGAACTCAGCGGGCGGCGGAGCCGTGAAAGCCGCGTCGCTGTAAAGCCGGCGCAGGACGCGCACCTGGGCCGGAGTGAGTTCGCGTTCGTTGCGGCGTTCATCGCCCCGGAAGTGGAAGGCCCGGGTCTTGCCGTCAGGGCAGCGGGCAAGGAAGAACTGGCGGTTGACCCCGAACTTTTCGAGTTGTCCCTTCTCCCAGGCTTCGGCGGCGCAGTGTTCGCGGATGGAGGGCGGCATCTCAAGGAATTCCAGGGCGCCGTCGAGCGTCTGGGGCGCTGACTTGAAGTGTTCTTGAAGCAGATATTCGCGTGCTGCCGCGTTGAGCTTGGGCCTTTGCTCGGCGCTTTCGGCACCTTTGGCTTCTTCGGCCAGGACATTGGAAACAGTGGCAGCCAGGGCCAGGGCCACCAGCGACAAGGCGAGACGATTCATGGGTTCTCCCGGGCAAGGCATGGTAGCACGCGCCTTGGGGGCGCGCAGTTCGAGATGCTGATACGGGCGAGGGCAGGCCCGCCGCCCGAGAAAGGCGAGCGAAGGGCCCCGCGTGATGGCGGGCCTTGTCAACAGCAAAGGCGTCCTTTCCGAAACGCTACTTCACCTGGGAAGCCACGATCTCGCGCAGCCGCCTGCAGGC
Organism: Planctomycetota bacterium; assembly: GCA_003576915.1. GTDB lineage: Bacteria > Planctomycetota > UBA8742 > UBA2392 > UBA2392 > UBA2392. The sequence continues at coordinate 5,978 of QEVF01000033.1, forward strand.
GGCCGGGTCACGGGCCAGCTTGTGGGGCTGGTGCTGCGCAAATCGGCGGAAAAACCCGCCGCTGACCCTGGCCACATCCTCCGCCGAAGCCAGACGTATCACCGGCGCGGCACAGCTTCGCGGCGAGCGCATCAGCAGCCAGGTCCAGAACTGGATGAAGCGGGGAAAATTGCGGAACAGGGAAGTGCCGGAGATGCCGGGGTGGAGGCTGTTGGCCGTGATCGCGCTTTCGCGCGCGGCCAGTTCGTTGGTCAGCATCGTGAGGGCAAGCTTGCTGCGGCGGTAGGCGTAGCGCGGCCGGTAGCCCTTCTCAAACTGGATGTCGTCCCAGTTCATCTTGCCGAGGTAATGCTCGTTGGACGAAACATTGACCACGCGCCCCGCCGCGGCCTTGAGGGGGTCAAGCAGTTCCTCCTGAAGAATCCAGGGCGCGAGCACGTTGACGGCCCAGGTCTTCTCAAAGCCGTCCACGGTCACTTCGCGCTGCCCGTTCCAGATGCCCGCGTTGTTGATCAGGGCGTGAAGGCGCGGGTGCCTGGCTTTCACCGTTTGCGCTGCCTGGCGCAACTCCGCCACGGAATCGAGCGCAAAGGCCAGGGCTTCCGCGCTGCCCCCGGCCTGACGGATTTCGTTTACCACCGCCTCAGCCTGCTCGAGGCGCCGGGCGTGGGCAATGACGTGCGCGCCCAGGCCGGCGAGGCCCAGGGCGATGCAGCGGCCGATGCCCCCTGCCGCGCCGGTAAGAAGTACGGTTTTGCCTTTCATGGCCCGGCAATATAGGGGACTGGCCCCGCGGTGCAACGCGCGGCGGGGCAAGCCGTCTGTTTTTCGCGCGGCAGGAAGCGGGACAATCCTTCGCGCAACACGCTTCAGGGTGCAGTCCCCGCCTTGACGCCCGGGGCGGTCGCGCTAGCTTTTCCGCATGTTTGAGCGCAGCGCACAGGCCCGCAGCTCCCGCCACCGTCCGCGTTAGCGGTACGCGAACTCCGTTCATCACACTGGAACAGACCGCGCCGCGCAGGCTTTGTGGCTTGCTTGAGGCGCGACCCAAGCGACAATCCGCGCCCTTGCGGCGCGAGGGCGACACCTGTGTCGCCCCTACGAAAGAGAGACATGGCCAAGAACATCAAAACGCGCGCGGAGGACTACGCGCAGTGGTACCTCGACGTCATCAAGGCGGCCCAACTGGCCGATTACTCGCCCGTGCGCGGCTGCATGGTCATTCGCCCCGAAGGCTTTGCGGTGTGGGAGGCCATCCAGCGCGACCTGGACCGGCGCTTCAAGGAAACCGGGCACGTCAACGCCTACTTTCCCCTGCTGATTCCCCAGAGCTTCCTGACAAAGGAAGCCCAGCACGTGGAAGGCTTTGCCATGGAGTGCGCGGTCGTTACGCACTCCAAGCTTGAACATGGCGCCCATGGCCTCAAGCCCGGCGGCGAGCTGGAAGAACCCCTGATCGTGCGCCCCACGAGCGAAACCGTGATCGGCCACATGTACGCCCAGTGGGTGCAGAGTTACCGCGACCTGCCCGTGCTGATCAACCAGTGGTGCAACGTGATGCGCTGGGAACTGCGTACGCGCCTGTTTTTGCGCACGGCGGAGTTTCTGTGGCAGGAGGGCCACACGGCCCACGAAACCGACCAGGAGGCCGAAGACGAAACCCTGCGCATGCTCGAGGTCTATCGCGCCTTTGCCGAGGACGTGCTGGCCATTCCTGTCATCAAGGGCCGCAAGACGGAGGCCGAGAAGTTCCCCGGCGCCGTCAAGACCTATGCCATCGAAGGCCTGATGCAGGACGGCAAGGCGCTGCAGTGCGGCACGAGCCACAACCTGGGCCAGAACTTCGCCAAGGCGTTCGACATCAAGTTCCTCGGCCGCGACAACAAGATCGCCCACGCCTGGACCACAAGCTGGGGCGTAAGCACGCGTCTCATTGGCGCCATGATCATGGCGCACTCCGACGACGACGGCCTCGTCCTGCCTCCCCGCGTGGCGCAGAACGTGGTGGCCATCGTGCCCATCTTCAAGAGCGACGAAGAGCGGGCCAAGGTAGCCGCGTTTGTCGAGAAGGTCGTTCGTTCGCTCGTCGGCGACGAAGAGTTCGAAGCCGCGAGAACGCGCCAGCAGGGCGAAGTGGCGAGTTACTTCTTCGACAAGATCACACACCAGCGCGTGATCGTGGACTGGCGTGACGCCCGCCCCGGCGACAAGCAGTTCCATTGGGAGCAGCGCGGCATCCCCTTCCGCTTCGAGATCGGCCCCAAGGATGTCGAGGGCGGCTCGATCATGGTCAAGCGCCGCCTCGACCGCGCCAGGGAGGTCGTCAAGCTGGAAAAGATGACCGCCCAACACCTGCGCACGGAACTGGCAGGCGTGCACCAGCTCATGTTCGAGAAGGCCAGAAAGTTCCGCGACGAGAACATCCGCGATGCCGCCTCCTACGAGGAACTGAAGAAGATCCTCGCCGAAAAGGGCGGCTTTGTGCGCTGCTTCTTCAAGCAGGACAAGAGCGTGGAGGCCCGCATCAAGGAAGAAACCAAGGCCACGGTGCGCTGCATCCCCAGCGACACGGCGGACAGGCGCGGCAGGTGCATCATCAGCGGCGAAGAGGGCCAGCAGGTGCTCTTTGCCGTGGCGTATTAACAGGGCAAGGGAGCGCCGATCGTTCGGCGCTCCCGATTCATCGGAGGCGGGGCAATGGGCGAGAAGAAGGGCGGCATCGTTCGCAAGTTGATGTTTGGCGTGGTTGGGCTGTTTGGCTTGTTCGCCTGCGGCATTGCCGGCATGCACTTTGTCTCGGCGGGCAAGCTGGCCGAAACCGTCGAGGTCGAAGTGGCCGATATCAGCGTGCCCGACGGCGACAGGTCCGCCATGGAGCGCGGCAAGTATCTCGTGAACCACCTCATGGGGTGCAGGGAGTGCCATGGCGATGACCTTGGAGGAAAGGTCATTATGGACAATGGCGCCATGGGGCTGTGGTACGGACCCAACCTGACCCGGGGCAAGGGCTCAAAGCTGGCGGACTACTCCAGCAAGGACTGGATGCGCGCCTTGCGTCACGGCGTGGGCAAAGACGGCCGCCGCCTGCTGCTCATGCCCAGCGAAGATTATGTGAACTTCGGCGATGACGACATGGCTGCCGTGGTGGCCTACTTCCGCTCCCTGCCGCCCGTGGATCGCGAAGACCAAGGCATCAGCCTGGGCCCCATCGGCAAGATGCTCGTCGCCACAGGTCAGATTCCCTTTGCGTTCGAGAAGATAGACCCCAAGGCCAGGCGCCCCGAAGCCAAGCCCGGCCCGACCAGGGAATGGGGCGCGGTGCTGATTGGCTCCTGCACGGGCTGCCACGGCACGGGGCTTTCGGGCGGCAAGATACCCGGCGGCGATCCCAAGTGGCCCCAGGCCGCGAACATCTCGCCTGACAAAGAAACCGGCCTGGGCCAGTGGAGCTACGAGGATTTCGTGAAGGCGATGCGCGAGGGCAAGCGCAAAGACGGCAGCGCCATCAACGAAGCCATGCCCTGGAAGGCCTACGCCGGCATGAAGGACGACGACCTCAGGGCGCTGTGGGAGTACATCAAAGCCGCACCGGCGAAAGCCATGGGCGGCCGCTAACCGGCGTTGGCGATGGCGCGAGAGATCATTGCAACGGCGTTCAAACCACAGATTTACACGGATGAACACGGATCAGTCGTTTCTATCTGCGTGAATCTCTATCCATCTGTGGCTGCAATGACTATGCCTGGTCTCCAGTTTCCACTGTGTGGTCCATGACTCTGTGGTGGATTTGCCCTTTACTTGCGGTGCACGGCAAATGGGCCAAACGACTGGGCTGTGGGCATGATTTCCATGCGGTTGACGTTCATGTGGGCCGGCAGGTTGACGCACCAGTGCACGGCTTCGGCGATGTCTTGACCCGTCAAGGGTTGCATGCCCTTGTATACCGCGCCGGCCTTGTCCTGGTCACCTTTGAAGCGCACCAGCGAAAACTCCGTCTCGGCAAGCCCCGGCTCCAGGTTCGTCACGCGAACGCCGGTGCCCTGCAAGTCCGCGCGCAGGTTGAGCGAGAATTGCTTCACGAAGGCCTTGCTGCCGCCGTAGGCGTTGCCCCCGGGGTAGGGGTAGTTGCTGGCCGTAGATCCGATGTTGACGATGTGTCCGCGGCCGCGCTCGACCATGCCCGGCAGCACGGCGCGCGTGACGAACATCAGGCCCTTGATGTTCGTGTCCACCATTTGCTCCCAATCGTCGAGGTCGGCTTTGTGCGCGGGTTCCATGCCCAGCGCGAGCCCGGCGTTGTTCACGAGCACATCAATGGCCCCGAATTCACGCGGCAACGAGGCAATCGCCTCGAAAACTTCTTTGCGTTTGCGCACGTCGCAGGCAACGGCGTGGGCCTTGAGTTCTTTGGCCAGTTTGTCGAGGCGATCCTTGCGCCGGCCGAGGATCACGAGTTTCCAGCCTTCTTTGGCAAAGCGGCGCGCAATGGCCTCGCCAAAGCCCGATGTCGCGCCGGTCACGAGAATCGTCTTCATGCCGGTGGTTTAGCCCCCGCAGCCCCGCGGGACAAGAGCCCAAGGCGCCGCCGTACCGCGACGTCAGGCCCTCGCTGGCGCAGGGGGCGCCTGATGCGCTATATTCCGGCCATGGCCAGGGACCCCAGCCGCACCATCAAACCCATCACCCCCGAGGGTCGGGGGCGCGTGGATGCCGCGCTGGAGAAATTCGGCCTGCTTCTCGTCCAGGGCCAGTGGGAGATTCCCAGCATCGCCGATCTGCTGGAAGGCGCGCCGATCACCACCAGGGGCTACTCCTACGACTATGTTCCGGCGTGGAACCTGCGCGAGGAATTGTGTTCGCGCCCCGATATCGCCCTGTGCAAGCTGTTTCGCGGCAAGAGCACCCTCGTGCACCAGCGGCACTGGCCCCTGATCGATTCCATCGCCCGCATGGCGCAGCGCGGAGTGTGCGCCGGGCGCGGCGGCGATCTGGCCCGCGTGATGTACGAGGTCATCAAAGCCAAACCCGGCATCGCGGGCGAAAACCTGAAGAAGCGCCTGGAGCTGACCGGGAAGGAGGGCACGGCGAGGTTCCGGCGCGCCAAATCCGACCTTGAAAGCTGGTTGGCCATCGTCGGGACTGAGGCGGAGGAAGGCGATGGCCGGGGTCACACGCACGACCAGCGCTGGCAGGTCTGGGCCGAGGGCAAGATCGCCAGGGGTGTAACGGCAGCCCACGGCGAAGTCACCCTGCTGGAGGCCGCCGACGCCTTGATGAAGCTGACGTATCCTCAGGGCCTGCCGGCCAAGGCGCCCCCCATGAAGAAGCTCTATCCCCTGCTAGCCCTGCTGGCCTGACCATGACCTTTGCGCTGCAGACCGCGAGACTTCGCCTGGAGGCCTGCAGCGCCGAATTCGCCCAGGCCGCCTGCAGCGATCGGCGGCGGGCCGAGGGCCTCTGCGGCCTGCGATTGCATCCCCAGTGGCCTGAACCCGATACGCTGCAGGCCCTGGCGAGCTATGCCCGGGTGCTGGCGAAGGTGCCGCGCTTGCGGGGCTTTGGCATCTGGACGCTGGCCTATGAGGGCGAAGTGGTAGGGGACGCCGGCTTCAAAGGGCCGCCCAGAATGGGCGAAATTGAGCTGGGCTACGGCATCGTGCCGGCTCTGCGGGGCCGGGGGCTGGCCACGGAGGCCGCAGCGGCGCTGTGCGCCTGGGCCATCAGTCAGGGGGTCCGTGCCATCCATGCCCGTTGCGAGGCCGACAACGTGTCCTCCCTTCGTGTGCTCTCAAAGCTGGGCATGAGGGCCTGCGGCGGGGGGCGCTATGTGCTTGAGGCTTCCGTGAATCCGGCCTTGCACCCTGCAACCTGAGCGCGCAATTGCTACAAGCTTTCCACCGACCAGCGTGAGCCCGCCATGGGCGAAATGACCAGCCTGCTGCTCCCTGAAGTGAAAGATGCGCTGCGCAGCGGCGACGAAAAGATACTGGCGGAGTCCGTGGCGGCCCTGACGCAGGAACTGCTCGCGGCCGACATCGCGGACCTGCTGCTGACCCTGGAGCACGACGACGCGGTCAAGCTCTTCAAGGCGCTGGAGCCGCGCAAGCGCGTTCACGCCTTCGAGTTCCTGGGCCTGGAGGAACAGGAAAAGCTGGTGGAGAACCTGGGCGCCGACACCCTGGGTTCGGTCCTCGATGGCATGTCCAGCGACGACCGCGCCGACCTGTTCCGCTATCTGCCGGAGGCCGCACGCGAGCGGCTTTACCCCATGCTCGCGCAGGCGGAGCGCAATGACGTCAAGCGCCTGCTCGAGTTCAAGGAGGGGACCGCAGGCTCGGTGATGAGCACCGAGTATGCCACCATCCGCCCCGATATGACGGTAAGCGAAGCGCTCGAGCACCTGCGCCATGTGGCGCCGCAGCGCGAGACGATCTACGTGCTCTTTGTCGTGGACGATCAGCGCCGCCTCGTCGGCGTGGTCAGTTTGCGCGAACTCATCACGGCCGTGACCGGCAGCAGGGTTTCCAGCATCATGCGGCGCGAGGTGATTTCGGCGCGGGCCACGGCCGACCGCGAAGAAGTGGCCGCGCTGATTTCAAAGTATGACTTTCTGGCGCTGCCCATCGTGGACGAGAACAACGTGATGCTGGGCATCGTCACCCACGACGACGTGATCGACGTGATCAAGGCCGAGGCCACCGAAGACGCCCAGAAGGTCGGCGGCGTCGAGGCCCTGGAGCTGCCCTACCTCGAAACGCCCGTCCTGACCATGGTGCGCAAGCGCGGCTTGTGGCTGGTGCTGCTGTTCGTGGGGCAGATGTTTACGGCCAACGCCATGAGCCACTTCGAGAATGAAATCATGGTGGCGCTGGTGCTGGCGCTGTTCGTGCCCATGATCATTTCCAGCGGCGGAAACAGCGGGGGGCAGGCGGCCTCTCTCATTATCCGGGCCCTGGCCGTGGGCGAGGTCAGGATTTCGGATTGGTGGCGCGTGGTGCGCCGGGAAGTGATTACCGGGCTGATGCTGGGCGGCCTGCTGGGTGTGCTGGGCTTTGTGCAGGTGCTGGTGCGGGCGTGGTTTTCCCCGCAGGAGTACCGGGGTCACGGCATGCTGGTGGCGGCGACGATCACGGTTTCACTGGTTGTGATCGTGATGTGGGGCTCGCTGGCGGGTTCCATGCTGCCCATCCTGCTGAAGCGGCTGGGGCTGGACCCCGCGACTTCCTCAACCCCCTTCGTCGCGACTTTGTGCGATGTGACGGGCATCGTCATCTACTTCGCCATCGCCATTTTCATGCTGCGCGGCACACTGCTGTAAGGCGCCCCAGGGTTTGCCGACAGGCGAAGTCAGCCGGCGATGCAACCTCATCGCGGGCTGGCCGTGGGAGCCATGAACTGCCGCCAAGAGCTTGGCCCAGGGATCGAGGCCTTGCGCCTCATTACCGCGCTTTCTGCCGGCGCAACGGCCGCAGGGCAACACGACTCAAGGCCAGGAGCGCCGCGGCCCACGCCGCGCCGATGGCGCGGACCGACTCCGACGTCGTGCAGCCTCCGCCGCCTCCCGTACTGCCGCCGGGCGCGGCCGCGCTTACCGTGATACTGAAAACCTGCTGGGCGGGAGTGCCCACGCCGTTGCTCGCCGTCAGGGTGATGGGGCCAGCGACTCCCACGTCGCCCGCGCCCGGAGCGCCGCTGAGGGTGTTGCCGTTCAACGTCAGCCAGGGGGGCAGGCCTGTCGCGCTGAGGGTCGGCGTCGGCGTGCCGGACACGGAGATGGCGTAGCTGTAAAGGCTGCCGGCCGTGGCGCTAGTGGGTGGTGTGCTGCCAAAGGCCGGGGCCGAGGGGCCGCTTGTCACGGTGAGGGTAAACTGAGTGTTTGCGCTCAATGAGCCGCTGTCGAGCACCGTCAGCGTGATGGTGGCGCTGCCCATCTGGCCCGGGGCGGGCGTCACGGTGAGGGTGCGGCCGGCTCCGCTGCCGCCCAGGGAGAGGTTGGCCGGGTTGTTGGGTACGAGCGTGGTGTTGCTGCTGGAGGCGCTCACGGTGAGGGCGCCGGGCGCGTCCTGCGCGTCGCCCACGCTGAAGGCCAGCGGGCCGGTGCTTGTGTTGACCGCCACGGACTGATTGGCGACGGGCGTGATGGTGGGCGCCGTGTTGGCCGCCCCGCCGCTCTGGTTCATGAGCCAGCTCAGGCTGCCGGAGGGCCGGTGTTCCCAGCCATACTTGCGCCAGGGCGTGACACGATAGGCCGTCAGCCCGCTGGCGGGACCCGTGGGGCGAATCCAGTAATTGACGCCGATGTCATAGGCATCGTAGCAGTGGTCGGCCATGGTTTTCATGGCGGGATCGGGGGCGCCGGTGAGCTCGCTGAAATACCAGCTCCAGGCCAGGGCCGCAGCAACCTCCAGACTGTGCTCTTCTTCGCCTGTGCTGCGCACGTCACTCACGCCGTCATAGCGCATCATGTAGTCGACGTAATACAGCGCACCGCCGCCGTACTGATGGGCTGTGTCGCTCTTGCTGGCCACGCGAAGGAAGTTGCCCATGCGGCGGATGAACGCGGCAATGTTTGTGTCTTCCGTGAAGGCATAGGCGCGGATCATGGCGTCCTGCAGGAGTACGCTCATCCAGCTTGAGGCCAGGAAGGCGCTTGCCGTGCCGTCGCCGTGCTGCGAGCCGTAGTGATACAGTCCGCCATCGACGCGGCCGGCGCTGGGGATGGCGGGCGATGTGCCGGCGGCCCCGTTCTGGTGCCAGATCAGGTGGCCAGTCTGGGTGGTGATGCGGCTGCGCGCGGCGCTGTCGCCCTTGACCTCGAACAGGATGACGTTGGCCAGCAGTTTGAAGGCGACACTGCGCTCGGTCCAGAAACCCAGAGCCGGCGACCACTGGCTGTTGGGCGCGTTGGTTTCCTGGCACTGCACCACCCAGTCCATGGCGTTGTAGACGTCGTTGTCGCCTGTGAGCCAGTAGTGGTAGGCGAGGCACTCGTTGTAGCTGTACTTGCTGTCCACGCCTGCGGCGGGATTGGGGTCCTTGAGCGAGAAGCCGCCAATGGCGCTGGCGGGGGTCGTCGTGTTGCTGTACAGCTTGCCCTTGTAGAACGTGCAGTTGCGCACAGCCTCTCTCAGGTGCTTGAAATTGCCGCTGCGCAGGTAGAGGGCGAACATCGCGCCGGCGCGGTCATAGAGCCAGGGCTCAAAGTCAGTCTTGAAGGGGCACTGGTTGGGCGCGGTGACTGCCGCGTCGTCTTCATTGATCAGCGAAAAGAAGTTGTTGTGCTGCGCGTGGTCGCGCTCGGTGTAGCCGGGCCAGGTGGCGATGGCGTCGTTGGTGGCGGGGTTCTCGCGCACAAGAGCCACGCCGTTGTCGAGGGGGTCCATGCGCCGCGCGCTGAGGGCTCCGATGGCGGTCCAGGCCTTGGGGAGCAGAACATAGACCTGGGGCTCCCACACGTTGTCAGCCGCGACCCAGGGAGCCGTTGTGACCTGCTGCCAGCCGCTGCGCGGGTTGGTCAGGGAGGGCAGGCTGGACGTGCGGTTGTTCTGTCCCCATTCGAGGGTGACGTCCTCGGCGTTGGGGTAGCTCACGGAAAACGTGTAGTTGAACTGGATGCGGGCCACGCGCACGCTGGCGCCGTCGAGGCTGGTGTTCGTCACGTGGCGCCACGGCGTGAGCTGCTCGACATAGGCCGCGATCTCCGTGCTGCCGCTGAGCACGCGAACTTGCGCCAGTTGCGCCTGCGTCACGCTGCCGCGCAAGAAGGGCATGCCAAACGTGACCAGGCGCGGCGTGCCGGGCGCCAGTCCTTCCACGGGGTGCAGGCGCAGGGTGATGCTGCCGCTTTGCTGCGCGGCGGCAAAGAAGGGTTCGACGGCGCGCAGGGCCGGCGCCAACAGCAGCGCGAGGGCGAGAATCAGTCGCATGCAAGGGCTCCCGGGGGCTGCCCCGAAAATGCGCAAGGCGGCCCGCGGGGGTCACGAAATCACGCCGTCTCGTGCGAAGTCCCTGTGCCGGAAGAGCTAGCAGGCTGCTGAAAAAGTGGCATGCGGCCACTTTTTCAGCCCGGTCGGGCCCAAGTGAATCCGGCCCGACCTTCATTTCAAGCGGCCTTTCAGCCGCTTGAAATGCGCAAGCCATCCGTGGCTTGCGTCCGCAGGCCGTGTTTCAGGGGCCTGCCAGGCCTCGCCCGCTTCCTTCTGCCGCGTGCTTGACAACGGCACTGACTTCGCAATGATCGTCGCCCGAGAGCCAACCCGACAACCGCTTCCTGATCCGATACGAGGTGCAGCATGGCTGATTTGCCGCACTCGCCGATCCAATTAATCGGCGAGAAGTTCCCCTACACCAGGATTGAAGTATCCGCCGAGGCCGAGAAGCTCTACGACGAGTGGATCGCGCGCCTGTTCGCGCGTATCAGCTCCGGCGAGGACCGCAACGACATCTGCCGCGACACGCTCAGTGAACTTTACGGCGTGCCGCGCGGCAACGCGATCCTCAACGCCCAGTTCGACCCGCGCAACGTCACGCTGGAGCCCGAGTACTACGGAGACTGCGACATGAAGCGGTTTCTGGAGCGCAAGCCGTTGCTCTGGCTCTGGTACATGTTTGACAAATCGCCCGCGGGCCTGAACCTGGACTTCGGCTTCAAGTTCCGCCGCGCTCTGGCGCCTTTCATCTTCAGGAAGGTGGGCAAGAACTTCAAATGCTTCCCCTTCGTGGAGTTCACGTTCGGCTACAACCTTGAAATCGGCGATGACGTGGTGTTCCACCGCTGGGTGTTCATCGACGACCGCTGCACCGTCAAGATCGGCAGCCACACGTCGTTGAGCGACTACGTCAACGTCTACTCCCACACCCACGACATCAACTGCCGCTATTACGTCAGCAACCTGCCCACGGTCATCGGCAACAACTGCCGCGTCACCTACCACAGCACGGTCCTGGCCGGCACGAAGATGGCCGACAACTCCATGCTGGGCGCTTTGGGCCTGCTGACGCGCGAGACGCGGCCCGACAGCGTATATGTGGGCATCCCCGCGAAGAAAGTGAAGGACAAGGATCCCCGGCACCACTGCAGGCCCGGGGATCACCCGGATGAAACGATAACCTGAATGCTTGAGAGATGGAGTGTTCGAGAGATTGAGAGATGGCAAAACGGCTGCTTTCTTATCGCGAGTTGGATGTTTGGAAGCTTGGCATGGCCTCGGCGAAAGCGGTCTATGCGCTCACTGCTTTATTTCCTTCGAGTGAGTCCTTTGGATTGACTTCGCAAATGCGGCGGGCTGCAGTTTCGATTCCATCCAACATTGCGGAAGGAAAGGCGCGCAGCACGACCAGCGAGTTCAGGCGCTTTCTTCAAGTTGCGCGCGGCTCTTTGGCGGAGTTCGAAACGCAGCTTGAGCTTTCCGTGGAGCTTGGCTACGCGAACCGCGGGGAGTCCCGAGCGCTCTGGAAGGTGCTTCAGGAGTTGGGCGCAAAACGGAGCACACTCCTAACCAGGCTGAAGTGAACGCAGACCAGGACTATCTCTCCATCTCTCAAACACTCCATCTCTCGCCCGAACTGACCAATCAACCCTCTATCCAGAGCCCAACCATGCCCAAACGCGTCAATGCTATTCACGAACTGATCGGCGACACCCCAGTCGTGCGCCTCAACCGTATGGTCCCGGCCAACGCGGCCACTGTCTATGCCAAGATCGAATACGCCAATCCCGGCTGCTCCGTAAAGGATCGCATCGCACTTTCCATGATTCAGGAAGCCGAGAAGCGCGGCGAACTGACTCCCGGCAAATCCATCATTGTCGAAGGTACCAGCGGCAACACCGGCATCGGGCTGGCCCTCGTCGCGGCGAGCAAGGGCTACAAGTGCATCCTGTGCATGCCCGAGAGCATGACCGTCGAGCGCCGCAACACGCTGAAGGCCTACGGCGCGGAACTTGTGCTCACGCCCGCCAGCGAGGGCATGCGCGGCGCCGTCAACAAGGCCAAGGAAATCGTGTCCCAGAACCCCAACGCCTGGGAGGCCAGGCAGTTTGACAACGCTGACAACCCCCTCATCCACCGCAACACCACCGGCCCTGAAATTCTCCAACAGGTGCCCGAACTGGACGCCCTCGTCGCAGGTATCGGCACGGGCGGCACCGTCAGCGGCGCCGGCCGCGTCATCAAGGCGGCCAAGCCGCACGTCAAGGTATACGCCGTGGAGCCCAAGGACTCGCCGCTGCTGACCGAGGGTAAGGCCGGCCCCCACAAGATCCAGGGCATCGGCGCCAACTTCGTGCCGAGCATCCTGGACCGCGAAGTCTACGACCAGGTCATCGACGTGACTTACCCCGACGCCATTGCCACGGCGCGCCGTCTGTGCCGCGAGGAGGGCATCTTCTCCGGCATCAGTACAGGCGCCATCTGCTTTGCGGCACTGGACGTGGCCAGAAAGCTGGGCAAGGGCAAAACGGTGGTGTTTGTCGTGTGCGACTACGGCGAGCGCTACAGCACGCACGAACTCTGGGCGCAGGCGTAATCCAGCTTGCCATCTGAAGGGAGTGCCGCGGAAGCGGCACTCCCTTCGTTTTGGGCCGGAGTTGCCGCGGCTGCCCGGAGCTGTTTCGCATGGACCCCGAAAATGCCCAACAGGTCTTTGAAAGAGTGGCTTCCGGCCACTCTTTCAACCGGGTTGGGCCGAAGTGAATTCGTCCCAACCTTCATTTCAAGCGGCCTTTCAGCCGCCTGAAATGCGCAAGCCATCCATGGCTTGCGTTAGCAGGCCCTGTTTCAACGGCCTGCTAACGCCGCCGGGCAGTCGCCGGCGGCTTGTGCTCCACACGCACGGTTGTCGTGATGCCGCCGTGGGCGTGAAAGTCAGCGGTGAGGGTCAGTTTGCGCGGCTTGAGCGCCTTGATCAGATCGTCGGCGATGCGATTGGTGACGGCTTCATGGAAGATGCCGACGTTGCGCCATGCATGCACGTAGAGCTTCCAGGCCTTGAGTTCAAGGCAGAGCTTGTCCGGAGTGTAGGAGAGGGTCAGGGTGGCGAAGTCGGGGTGGCCGGTCTTGGGGCAGACGCAGGTGAACTCGGGGGCCGTGATCACGATCTCGTAATCACGCCCGACGGCGGGATTGGCAAAGGTTTCAAGCTGGCCGTGGCGTGGCGCGGGATTCATGGCGTCCTACTTGTGCGGGAAGCTGGGGAAGGCGCCCGTGCTGTCCAGCTTCGGCGGGCCCACCCCGAAAACCTTGATGTCGTGGGGGCTGACAAAGCCGACGCGGCGAGTGCCGTCGCCCATGTTCTGGGGGCGCATGGAGTACTTCAGGCCGCGATTCCAGACTTCCTCGGCGAAGCGGTTCACATTGACGACATTGATCTCGAGGTGCACGCCCAGGCTGCGGGGATGTTCGGTGGTGGCCTTGATCATGCGCAGAAGGAAGCGCCCCGTGTTGACCTGACGCGAGTTCTCGTCAATCTCGACCGGCGCGGTATCAAACACACGCCCGAAGAACTCCGCCTCCGTCACCGGGTTCTCGACGAAGATCACCACAAACTGGTTGCCCGCCAGATTGTCGTTCAATGGGCCTCCTTGCGAATGCGCATGCGCGAGATTACGAATCGCTGCCCCCTTTACAGGCTGCTGAAAAAGTGGCATCCGGCCACCTTTTCAGCCCGGCCGGGCCAAAGTGAATCTGGCCCGACCTCCAATTCAAGCGGCTTTTTCAGCCGCTTGAATTGCGCAAGCCATCCATGGCTTGCGTCAGCAGGCCGTATCTCAACGGCCTGCTGAAGGCGCCTATCCCAACGTGCGCCGCGGCAAATGCAAGGGTCTATTGCGGAGCCCGGCAGAGGTCAGCCGCCCACGGTGCTCATGTCGAAATTGCGTGAGAACTCGTGCTTCTCGGGCTTGTTCCAGATGGCTTCGCGGATGACGGCCACCAGCCTGTCGCGGGAGTAGCCCTCGCTGCGCAGCAGCTTCCTGACGTGGTACTTCTCGTCGTGAAGCAGGCAGGATTTCAGGCGGCCATCGCTGGTGAGGCGGATACGGTTGCAGTTTTCGCAGAAGGGGTTGAACACCGGGCTGATGACGCCAATGAACCCTCTGGCGCCGCGGATGCGGAAATAACGGGCCGGGCCCGCGCCGTCGGGCCGGTCCTGCGTTTCCTCAAGTTCAAAGCGCGCGGCCAGGTCGCGCTTCATTTCTTCGATGGAGTACATCTGTTCCTGGGGGGTCTTTCTCAGGAATTCCGTCGCTGCCGCGTGGCCGCCAAAGGCGCGGAATTCGTCATCGGCGCCGTCGGCGATGTTGGCCCCCATGTTCTTGAGCGCCTTCTCGCGCTGCCATTGTCCCATGGGCATGTATTCGATGAAGCGCACGCTCAGCGGGTACTTGAGCGTCAGGGCCGCCAGTTCCGGCAACTCGTCCTCGTTGAAGCCACGCATCATCACGCAGTTGAGTTTGATCGTGAAGCCGCCGTGGGCGACAGCGGCCAGGATGCCGTCGAAGGTGGGTTTGAGCTTGCCGCCGCGGGTGATCTGCGCGAATCGGTCCGTCCGCAGGGAGTCAAGGCTGATGTTGAGATTGCGCACCCCCGCGCGGTGCAGGGGGTCAAGCACTTCGGCCAGGTGGCTTGCGTTGGTCGAAAGCCCCAGCTTGCGCACGCCCTCGATGCGCCCCACGCGCTCAATGAGGTCAATGATGCCCTGGCGCACCAGGGGTTCACCGCCGGTGAAGCGGATGTAATTCACGCCGCATTGGGCGGCCGCCACGCAGACTTCTTCGATTTCTTCCAGCGAGAGGATCTCGTCGCGCGGCTTGAGTTGCAGCAGGTCGCCCGAGAGGCAATAGAAACAGCGCATGTTGCAGCGGTCCGTTACGGACACGCGCATGGAGTGGACTTCGCGGCCGAACTGGTCTTTCACCGCCTGCTCGCTTTCCGCCCTGGATTGCCCGCCTTCAATATGCGCTTGTCGGCCGCTTCGCGCAAGGTCCGCTCAGCGCCAGTTGGCGCCCAGGTAGGCCAGGCCGTCGGACCGCACGGAGGCCGCCAGCATGATACTGCCCGCCAGCCAGAGCAGCGCACATAAAGCTCCCGCGGGGCGCCAGCGCGCAGGCGTTGCGCCCACGGCCAGAAGCATCAGCCCCAACAGCGACGGCCCGAGGATGCGGTCGTTCGTCTCCAGGGCGGTGCCCACGACCCGCCGCGCCGCGAGAATGAACATGAAGTGCGTCAGGGCCAGCGTGCCGCCCATGACGGCGAGGCGCTGGCCCGGGGTGCGTTGCTCGGCCGGGGTGCGCGCTGCATGGCGGAAGGCCGCTGCCAACCACCCGAACAGGAGGGCCGCCGTCGCCAGCTTGAAACCGAACCAGACAGGCAGGGGCAGCGCCCACTCCGTGATCGTGTGCAGGGCCCGGGGCAGTTCTTCGGGCATCAGGGCCGTGTGCAGTTCAAAGGCCGTGGCCTCTCCTGCGACGAGGCTGTTTCGCAGTAGCCACGCCGCGAACACCAGGGTGCCGATGGCCCCGAATACAGCGCTGCGAACGAGGCGGGCCCGCAAGGCACCCTGACCCACGAGCAACAGGCCGCAGCCGGTCAGCAGCAGGCTCAGGGCCGCAAAACGCGTCAGCAGGGCCAGAGCGCAGCAGAGGGCCGCCCAAAGCCAGGCGCGGCGGCACCCCTGCTCAAGTTGCTCCAGGCCCAGCAGGCAGCCCAGCAACAGCAGCGTGCATAGTGGTTCACTCCAAACCCAAAGGTGCACATAGAGGAAGGCGGGGGCCGAGGCGAAAAGCCCGGCCGCCATCCAGCCCGCAGCGCGTGAGGCCAGTGCGGAGGCCGTGAACCAGCCAAGCAGGCAGATGTTGGCCAGGAGCAACGCCAGTTGGAGCATGCGCGCACCTTCGGGCCCCTGCAGGCCAACGCCATGACCGGCAGCCAGCAGCAGGGGGTAGAGGGGCGGAAACTGCGTCACGGGCTCCGGGTCAAGCCAATCGTCGCCCCGCGGATAGTCCACGTAGCCCTGGCCCTGCGAAAGCAGGCGGGCGCTGGTGAGGTAGGTGCGGCCGTCAGGGCAAACGCCCAAACCTGAAGGTGCGGTGGCCCAGGCCGCCAGCAGGCAGGCCCCCAGGGCCATCAGCAGCAGGGGCGCCCAGAACATCCAGTCCGGGCGCGGCGTGGTGGGTATGGGTGCTTCCACGCCGGATATGTAATATCGCCGCCGGCCCCGGGGATACGCTGAATGTTGGACGCCGTCCGCCTAAGTGCCGAAGTCGCGCGTCTGCCCTTGCCCCTGGCGCAAACGCTGCGCCGGGCCCTCAATGCCAAGTCGCCCCAGGAAGCGCACACGGCGGCCTACTATTTCTTTGAATGCGGCCTGAAACTCTCGGCCTCTGCGCAGATCGGGGTCTATGTTTCGCTGGGTTGCCCCGACCCAAAGCTCAACGAGCTGATCGAAAACATCACCCGCGCCTCCACGGGGCACTGGCTGGCCATTTTGCGCGAGGTGTCCGGCTTTTTGGCCAGGCGGCCGGACAAGTCGCTGCTGCCCCTGTCAGACGTCAATGAGCGCCTGGCACGCAAGGAGCCCCGCCCCGCGGCCCGGGCCTTTCTCGATTTCGTGGCCCGCATCACAGAGAAGCCTGACGGCCGCAAGAGTCTCACCTGCCTGGACCTGTTTGACGCCATCGTCAACTACCGCAACCAGGAACTGGGCCACGGCGCCATGCGCACGCGGGAGTTCTACGCCGAAGCCGCGCCACTGATCGCGGAGGCGGCGCTGGAGGCCTTCAACGCCCTGAAGCCCACGGGCGAATTGCAGTTGTCTGTGGCGCGCGACACGGTGGACCACCGGAGCGGGCGTGCCCAGCGCATGTATCAGAGGCTGGCGGGCGACGGCATCCAGGCGCCGGTCACCGGCGTTCAGCCCATCGAGGACGACAAGACGATTCTCGCGGGGCGCGTGGTGCTGGCAGGCGGGGTGACGCGCGTGATGCTGCACCCGCTGGTGGTCTACGAGGTCGACGAGTTGGAGCGCGACCGTGTCGGCTTTGTCAACCTGGTCAGCGCCAAGCGCGTGGCGGCCGGCACGCAGATGCTGCAGCGCCAGAAGGACGGCACGATCCGCCGCAACACCACGCAGATCACCGTCAAGAAGGTCGAATACCTCGATTATGACTCCGGGGCGCGCATCGAAGGCCAGGACGCCACCGAAGAGCTGGCCGACCTGCTCACGCGCCTGCGCGGCACGCGCGTCACGGCCGACAGCGTGGACCGCCTTGCGGGTGAAGAGCCGGTGGAGGGCGCGGCGGCGAAGCCCGCCCTGCCCAGGGGCGACGGCACCGGCGAGTTCATCGGCGATTTCGAGATTCTCGAGGAGCTGGGCCGCGGCGGCATGGGCATCGTTTACAAGGCGCGCCAGGCCAGCCTTGGGCGCATTGTCGCTCTCAAGGTTCTGCCGCCGGCGCTGGCAGGCGACCCCGTGGCGGTGACGCGCTTCAAGCGCGAAATCGCGGCCCTGGGCCGATGCGACCACGCCAACGTCGTCAAGGTGCTGCACGCCGGCCAGGATGGCGACCGCCACTTCTACGCCATGGAGTACGTCGAGGGCTGCGATCTCTTCGGCGTCTTTGGCGTCATGAGCCAATGGATGCCGCAAAGCCACGGCAAGTTCCGCGCGGGACATCTGCTGGCGGCGCTTTCCTCCACCATGCAGTTGCGCAAGACGCCGCGCACCACGCCCCAAACCCAGCAGGAACAAGATCCCGACTACGAACCCCTGCCCGACGCGCCCAAGGCCGCGCCCGTCATGCCCGAATTCAGCGACGGCGAGTACTACTACACGCTGATTGCCCGCATCATGTCCGATGCCGCTCGCGGCGTGGGTCACCTGCACGAGCACGGCATCATCCACCGCGACATCAAGCCGGCGAACATCATGCTGACGGGCGACGGCAAGCGGGCCATCATCATGGACCTGGGGCTCGCGGCGGTGGCGGGCCAGAAGGGCTTGAGCGTGGCGAACTCGGCGGCGCGCATCGTGGGCACCCTGCGCTACATGCCGCCGGAGCAATTGCAGCGACACCTGCTGGACATCACGAACAAGGCCGACATTTATTCGCTGGGCGCCACGCTCTATGAGCTGGCGACGCTGTCCCCGATCTTTGACGGCGATTCCGAGGCGCGCCTGATCCAGCAGGTGCTGCAGGAGCAGCCGGTGCTGCCGCGCAAGGCCAACCCCAGCGTGCCGGAGGATCTGGCCACCATCATCACGGTGGCGACGGCCAAGAATCCCAACGAGCGCTATCCCTCGGCCGAGGCCCTGGCGCGCGATCTGGAGGCTTTCGCGCGGGGGGACCCGATTTCTGTGCGGCCCCCCGGCGCGCTGCACTACCTTTCACTGTTTTACCGGCGCAACAAGGCGCTGGTGCACACGGCCGCTGTCGCTGTGGTCCTGCTCATCGCGCTTACGGCCTGGTTCATGGTCAACCTCAACGAGCGGCGCGCCGAGGCCGAGGATGCCCGCGACCAGGCGGAACTGGCCCGGGCCGAGGCCGTGAAGCAGAAGGGCCTGGCTGTCGAGGCCGCCCGTGTAGCCGAGGAGGAGCGGCGCAAGGCTGAAGCCGAAGAAAAGAAGGCCCGGGCCGCCGAGGAAACCGCCAAGAAAGAGCGCGACAACGCCGAGCGCGAAAAGGAACACGCCCAGAATATGGAGCGCAAGGCCACGAGCGAGGCCGAGCGCGCCGAGCGTGAGGCCGCCAACGCCAGAACCCAGGAGACCGAGGCCAAGCGGCAGGCGCGCATTGCTGAGGAGGAGGCCGAGAAGGCCCGCAAGGCGGGGCGCGAGGCCCGCGTGCGTTATGCGGAAAGCCTGGTGCTGCAGGGCGACGCTTTGGTCAAGGGCGGCCGCCCGGAAGCCGCGCTCTGGACCTACAAGCAGGCCCTGAGTGAGGCCAAGGACCTGGGCATCGACACCTTTCCGGCGGAATCGGGGCTGGCACTCCTGCGCCAGGACATGCCCTCGGAGATCATGTCTATCGAGAGCCAGCCCTTTCAGGGACTGGACTTTGCCGACATTTCCGAGCGCGGCGAGCGCTCTCTGCTCTGGCACAGCGGCGGCCTGGAGCTCTTTGACAACCTGAGTTTCACGCGGGTCTGGATCACGCGGCTGGGAGCGCTGCGGCGCGGCCCGGTGAAGATTTCGCCTGACGGGCGTTTTGCTGCCTGCGCGTCGGGCGCGGAGGTGCTCGTGTTTGACGCGGGCAGCGGCAAGGAGTTGAGCCGCTTTGCGGCTTCCGAGGCGGCCGTGACGGCCCTGTGCTTCAGCGCCGACAGCGCCACCCTGGCCGTGGGAGACCTTCAGGGAGGTCTTTTCGAGTTTGACTGGGCCGCCAAGGCGCGCAAGGCGGCCTATGAGGGCGCCACGCGCTCGATTTCACAGGTGCGCTTTGTGGCCGGCGAGACGCAGCTCGCGGCCTGCGGCTCGGCCTGCAAGATCTGGTTTTATGACCGCGCGGCCAAGACGCTGGCCCGCGAGCTCGCGGCCCACGAAACGCGCATTATCAGCCTGGCGTTCTCGCACGACGGCACGCGTATGCTTACGGGAGGTTACGAGGGAACAGCCCTGCTCTGGGATCTGGCCAGGCCCGAAAAGCCGGTCAAGCTGGAGCTGCTGGGCTCCAGCATCATGGACGCCTGTTTCAGCGCCAAGGGTGAGCGTGTGGCTCTGGCGGACTTCGCCGGCTGGCTGGGCGTGTTTGACGCCGCCGACGGCAAGCAGCTCAAGCGTGCGCCGGCGCATCACGCGGCGGCCATTGGCGTGGCCTACATCGGCGACAGCCTGGAAATCGCCAGCGTGGGAACCAAGGACTGTCCCCGCACGTTCAGCGCAGATCTCGCGCCGCTGAAGTTCGTGCCCGGACACCACAATGTCGTCAACGGCATGCAGCTCAGCCAGGACGGGCGGCTGGCGGTGGCGGCCTCCTACGGCGAGTGTGTCGTGGTCTGGGATACGCTCACGGGCACGGAGGTCCGGCGCTTTGCCAACGGCATTTCCGGCATCGTCCGCATCGACGTCAGCAACGACTTCCGCTATGTGCTGGGCTGGGGCAACTCTCCCCTGGTCACGATCTGGGATGTCAGCAGCGGCGGCCTGGCCCTTTCGCTGCCCCAGCGCTCCAAGAACGTGGCCTGGGCCTCCATCAGCGGCGATGCCAACTTCGCCGCCCTGGCCCTCTCCGACGGCAGCATCGAGATCTGGAACCTTTACACGGCAAGGCTGCTGCGCACCATTGCCGCGCGGCCGCAGACGGTCGAGGTGCTCGACATCTCGGCCGACGGCAAGCGTCTGGCCGTGGCATACCGGGGCCTGGCGGCCATCGTTTACGACATTTCGGGCGAGCCCAAGCAGTTGACTTACGTCTGGGGCGCCTACATGTCCGTGGCGTTTGTGGGCGAGCAGGCCCAGCGCATCCTGACGGCCGACATGCAGCGCTCGGCCTACGTGTGGGACGTGCAGTCCGGCGATCGCGTCCACCGGCTGGAGGGCCATGAGGGCATGATCTGGAACATGCAGGTCTCCCACGACGGAAGCCTGGCCGTGACCTACAGCCAGGACAACACGATGCGCGTGTGGAACCTCGAGACCGGCGCCTGCAAGCTGGTCTGCCCCGGCCCGGACAGCGGCGTGCGTGCCTGCACCATTTCGGGCGACGGGCGCTATGCCGGGCTGGCCGGCATGGATGCATCGCTGCGCTTCTGGAGCACAGAACCTGCCGTCGAGCGTCGGGCCTTTGTGGGACACGTTGGCGATGTCACGGCCATGGTTCCCATCCAGAAGGGGCGCTTTGCCGCCACGGGCGACGAGCAGGGCAACCTCTATCTGTGGGAGACGGACAGCGGGCAGTGCCTGAGCGAAGTGCGGGCCCACGAGGGGCGCATCTCCGTCCTGCTGCTTCTGAACGAAGAGGGACGCCTTTGCCTCAGCGCGGGCTACGACGCCAAGGTTCGCCTGTGGGACCTCGCCACGGGCCGTTGCCTGAAGACCTTCTCGGGGCACACACAGGCCGTTTACACTCTCTGGCTGATGCCCGACGGCAAGACGCTGCTCAGCGCCGGCGCCGACAAGCGCGTGCTGATGTGGGACCTGGAAACCCTGGCGATCAAAAAGGAACTCCCGACGGAGGACCGTGTGCTCTGTGTGGCCTATCTGCCCGGGCTCAAGAGCATCTATGCCAGCATGGTCAACCGGCGGACCTGGTACTTTGACCCGGAGACAGGCGAGGGCACGCTGGACGAAGTCATTTTCAACACGGCCATCACCCGCATCGCCTTCTCCCAGGACGGCACGCGCATGGCCGTCAGCGGCTGGGCCAGCGAGTGCTACATTCTCGATACCACTCACTGGCGTCGCCAGTTCGAACTCGCCGGCCATACGGACAGCGTCAGCCACGTGGCCTTCTCGGAAGACGGTCGCTACATCGTGACCTCCGGCGATGACGGCACCCTGCGCTTCTTCAGCGCCCAGGACGGAAAGTCTCTGCGCGTGATTCCGCACCGCGAGTTCCGGCAGGGCCAATCCTACCTCACGCCGGACAGCCGCCGCCTGCTGTTCGCCGGAGGCGAAGGCACCTGGCACATGTGGGACCTTTCGCGCAGTGCCCTGCACGACTCCCTGCCCCAGCTCGTGCGCGAGGCCAGGGCGACGCTCCAGTTCGAGCCGGACAACGGCAAGGCTCTGGCCACGCTCTGCCGCTGGTATGACTTCCGCGGGGACGACCAGCGCGCGCTCGAGTTTTTCCGCCGCGCCGAGCAGGCGGGCCAGTCTTTCGAGCCCGCCTTTGTGCTGTCCCTGGCCTGGCGCGGCCGCGACCTGGAGCGAGCCCTGGCCTCCCTCAAGCCTCGCCTTGAAGACGGCAGCCTCGATGCCCTGTCGCGCGAGTTCTACCGGCGCGGCATGGCCAAGGCCTTCCACGACCGCGGTCGCGAGCAGCAGTGGTCCGGGCGCAATGATGAGGCCCTGGCGGACCTGAACCAGTCCCTGGCCCTGGACCCGGAATCCGTCAGCGCGCTGGTCAGCCGCGGGCGGGCCCTGAACGCCAAGGACCAGCTTGAAGCCGCGCTGGCGGATTTTGCGGCGGCCCTGAAGCTGGAGGCGGACTGCAAGCCGGCATTGGAGGCGCGGGCGGACGTGCAGGCCCAGAGGCGGAGTTTCACGGCCGCACTGGCCGATTACGTGAGGCTGCGCGAGCTGGAGCCGGAGATGGCCTGGCGCTGGCAGCGCACCGGCGAAATCCGCTGCGAGCTTCAGGCCTATGGGGAAGCCGAGAAGGATTTTTCAAAGGCCATCGCGCTCAGCAAGGATTACACGACTCCCTGGTACTGGCGCGCCTTTGCCCGCTACAAGCAGGGCAAGCTGCAGGACGCTCTCAAGGACGCCAACCAGTATCTGGCGCTGGAGCCCGAGGTGGCCGCCGGCTATGGCCAGCGCGGGGACATTTTCCGCGCGGCGGGCAGGTTCAAGGAGGCCGTAGACGACTACACGGCCGCCATCGAGCGTGATGACACCAACGCCGTCTACTATGAGTGCCGGGCCGAGGCCCGCGTGCGCCTGCAGGAATACGTGGCCTGCGTGGCGGACTTCCGCAAGGCGCTGGACCTGGGCGCGGAGAAGGGCTCCTGTTACTTCAACCTGGCCTGCGCCTACTCGCTGTGGGCCGGTTCTTTGGCCGCAGGCTCCGAGCGCTGGGCCGTGGACAAGGCCCTGGAGTCGCTCGAGGAGGCCGTGGCCAACGGCTTTGCCGACTGGG
This sequence comes from Planctomycetota bacterium, assembly GCA_003576915.1. Lineage (GTDB taxonomy): Bacteria > Planctomycetota > UBA8742 > UBA2392 > UBA2392 > UBA2392. The sequence goes on from QEVF01000033.1 coordinate 28,770, forward strand.
AGCTGCTCAAGAAGGACGACGACCTCAAGCTGCTGCGCAACGAGCCCCGCTTCCTCAAGCTGATCGAGGGCAAGTAGGCACCGGCCGGCGGCCCCTTCCCTCGCGCCCTGTTCTTGGCAACATCACGGCGCAACCGGGCAAGGGCTGCAGCTCAAATCCTATGGAATCCCTCAGGGAACTATACCGCATCGGAACCGGCCCCTCCGCCAGTCACACCATGGGGCCCAGTGCCGCCGCCGCCATCTTCCGCGACCGCAACAAGGCCGCCTCGCGCTTCAAGGTCACCCTGTACGGCAGCCTCGCCAGCACGGGCAAGGGCCACCTGACCGATGTCGCCATCACCCGTGCGTTCGCGCCGCGTTTTGTCGAGTTCGTCTGGAAGCCCGACGAAGTCCCTGCCTATCACCCCAACGGCATGGACTTTGAGTCCTTTGACCCGGCGGGACAGACGCTGGAGAAGTGGCGGGTTTACAGCGTCGGCGGCGGCGCCTTGCGCGAAGAGGGCAAGCCCGCGCCCGCCGACGTCTACCCCCTCAAGTCCATGGCCTCCATCTTGGCCTGGTGCAGCGAACACAACGCGCCCCTCTGGAAGTATGTCGAGCACTGCGAGGGGCCCTCCATCTGGGGCTACCTCGCCGAGTGCTGGAAGGTCATGCAGGCGGCCATTGCCCGCGGCTATGCCGCGGCCGGAACGTTGCCCGGCGTGCTCAACCTCAAACGCAAGAGCGCCAGCCACCTGGCGCAGGCGCGGCAGCGCCCGGACAAGCTGCAGCGCACGGGCGTGCTTACGGCCTATGCCCTGGCCGTGAGCGAGGAAAATGCCAGCGGCGGCAAGGTGGTGACGGCGCCGACCTGCGGCGCCTGCGGCGTGATGCCCGCGGTGCTGGCCTACCTGCAGGAGACGCTCAAGGCCGATGAAACGGCCATCCTTCACGCCATGGCCACGGCAGGAATCGTGGGCAACCTGGTCAAGACCAATGCGTCGATTTCCGGCGCCGCCGTGGGCTGTCAGGGCGAGGTGGGCACCGCCTGTTCCATGGCGGCCGGGGCCGCGGCCCAGCTCATGGGCGGCACTGTCGCCCAGGTCGAGTATGCGGCGGAGATGGGCTTTGAGCACCACCTCGGCCTGACCTGCGATCCCGTGGCGGGCCTGGTGCAGATTCCCTGCATCGAGCGCAACGCCGTGGCTGCCATGCGCGCCGTGGACTGCGCCGAGTACGCCATGCTGTCCGACGGCAGCCACGAGATTCCCTTTGACACCGTCGTCGAGACCATGCGGCAAACCGGCTTTGACCTTCAGGCCCGCTACCGCGAGACCAGCCAGGGAGGCCTGGCCGCCCTGCACCGCGCACGCAATCAGGCTAACTTCGAGGCACTGCATGCCGCGTCGACCAAGACCAACGAGTGCGGCTAGGGGCATCGGCGCAAGCTAAGATGCCGGCCCATGACCCAATCCACCGGCGCCTTCTGGACCGCTACGGAGCAGGGCCAGCCCCTGGATGCCCCAGACTGGCTGGCGGCGCTTTCGCAGGCTGCGCTGGCGGAAGCCGCGTTCAACATTCCCGCGGCCCGCGCCCGCTTGCAGGCCTGCAACCCGCCCGGCCCATGGCAGGCGGTGCGCGAGCTGCTGGCGATCCGTGTGGAACTCCGCGAAGGCCACCAACCCGCCCTGCACGCGCTCAAGCCGCGCCTGGCGGCCCTGCTGCAAAGCGCGACGGACGAGCCCACCCTGGCGCGGGCCTGGCACACGGCGGGCGTGGTGCATACAAGGCTCAATGAGTTCGAGCGCGCCGAGCACGCGCTGCTGGAGGCCCTGCGCCGCATCGAGCCCTCGCCCGCGCGCCTTTGGATTCTCGACTCCATGGGGCAGTGCTTTCAGGGCCAGGGCGCCTGGAGCGAGGCCCGCCGGGTTCTTCAGGGCGTCGCCTCCCTCAAGCAGGCCGGCGGCGACATCATGGGCACGGCCATTTCCGTGGGTAACCTCGCCCTGCTGGAACTGGGCCTGGGGCGCAACCCGCAGGCCGAGGCCGCCCTGGTCGACGTGCTGCAGAAACTGGGGCCGAAGCTGCCGCCCCTTTCACGCCTGCGCCTGGAAACCCTGTTGCTGCAAAGCCGCCTGGACACTCCCCGTGCGCCGGCCCAGGCCGAGGCCCTTGAGCGCGCCCTGGGCCAGGCAGGCGAGAGCGGCCACCATCTGAAAGCCTTTGCCTGCCTGGCCCTGGCCCGCGCCCGTCCGGACATGGCACGCCACTGGCTGGAGCTTGCCGAACGTGACTTCACGGCTCCCGCCGACCTCGCGCTGGTGCGTTATTGGCGCCTGCGCCTGCTTCCCAGGGCGGCCGATGACGCCGCCCAGGTGGCGGAGACCCGCTCGCTGATCCGGCGCGCCGGGCCCAGTTCGGAAGCTGAATTGCTGACGCACCTGCTGTTTGCCGAGCGCAGCAGCGGGACCAGCGTGATGAACCAGCATCTGGACGAGGCCTTTGAGTTCGCCCAGCGTGCCAACAACCCCCTGTGGGTCGAGCGGGTGGATCGCCTGTATGAGCGCCTCGACCCGCGGGGATTTTCCCATCGCGTGCTCGAGCGCTTCGCCGGCCGCAGTCTCGAAGAACTCCAGAAGACGACGCTGGAGGACGCCACGAGCGTCTTTGCCGACCTCGTGGGCTTTACCCTGCGCTCGCAGGAGCTGTCTCCCGAAGAAGTCATGGAGACGGTGCGCTCGCTCTTTGAGCTGGCGGTGCCCCTGTTCGTCCGCTTTCGTGTCAGGCCCCTTCAGCACCAGGGCGACGGGCTTTTGGCCGTGTGCCAGGGAGCCGACCACGCGCGGCGCGGCTTGGCCTTTGCGCGCGCGTTCGTGGCCCGGACCCTGCGTGTGACCCGTGTGCGCGAGGCCCTGGGTGATAAGTGGGGCCTGACGGTACGCGCCGGCGTGGCCAGCGGGCCCACGGTGCTGGGCGTGCTCGGCAGCCACTACAAAATGGAGTTTCAGGCCATCGGCCGCACCGTCAACCTCGCCTCGCGCCTGCAGGGCCAGGCGGAGCCCGGCCAGGTCACGGCCTCGCTGGACTGCGCCAAAGCTGCGGGCCTCGACCTGGGGGGCCTAGCGCCTGAGCAGGCCGGTCTCAAGGGTTTCTCGCAGCCGGAGTCCTTCGTGCGGCTGCGTGTTACGGTGCAGGAGTAGTATGTACGAACTCGAATTCAAGCCGCCTCTGCTGCGCGGAACCCTGCTGGCTCGCCGTATGCGCTTTCTGGCCGACGTCAGGCTGGCCGGGGGCGAAGTCGTGACGGCCATGTGCGCCAACACGGGTTCCATGAAAAGCTGCTGCGAACCGGGGCGCGAAGTCGTGATCAGCGATTCACAGAATGACGCGCGCAAGGTGCGCTTCACCTGGGAACTCATCGATATGGGCCAGGGCTGGGTCAACGTCAACACGGGCGTCCCCAACTGGGCTGTGGGCGAGTTCGTGGCGCGCGGCGCCATCGAGGAACTGGCCGGCTATGCCCATGCACGACGTGAGGTGAAGTACGGCAAGCAGGGCGCGTCGCGCATCGATCTCCTGCTCAGCCGCCTGCCCTGGGAGGCCCCGGCCAGGCCTTCGCGCACAGCAAAGGCTGCCACGCCTCCCGTGCGCGAGGGCGACTGCTACGTCGAGGTCAAGAACACCTCCATGCGCGAGGGGCGCCACAGCATCTTTCCCGACAGCGTGACAGAGCGCGGCCAGAAGCATCTCCGTGAACTCATGGAGGTTGTCAGGAAGGGCGCGCGCGCCGCCATGTTCTATTTCGTGGGCCGCACGGATACCGAGGCCTTCCGGCCCGCCGACGAAATTGACCCGGAGTACGGCAAGCTGTTGCGCAAGGCCCGCAAGCAGGGTGTAGAGATCCTGCCTTATCGCGTGCGCTTCACGCCCGGCCGCATTGAATTGGCTTCAAAACTGCCCCTGGACTTCTGACACAGTGCGCGTCAGGCGCTTTTCTTCTTTTCTTGTGTAACGGGGGCAGGGCCTGGACCGTAGTCCCTTTCCTTCGCCGGGTCAAACGGCCCCGGCTCGGTGGAGGGCGACAAACCTGGTCGCTTGCGCCCCCGCCGGCTTGAGCCGGTCTAGCCTTGCCGGCGGGGCGCATGTCAGGCCCGATGGTTTCACTCGGTCTTGGTAGAATGCACCCATGAAGCTGGCGCTCAGAAAACTGCGTGGCGACCTGACTCCCGCTCCCGGCGAACTGATCCTCAAGCCGGCAGACGCCGCCACCCGCGAGCGGCGCGACATCGCCAACCTCGCCGTAAGCCAGGGCCCCGCGGCGTTTCTCAGGGCCGCGGGCGAAGTCACCACAATCGTGACCAGCGACGATCCCACGCTTGATGACCTGCTGGCCTTCGAGTTCGTCAAACTCCAGCTTGCGGGCAAGCCTCTGCCCCCGGGCGCTGCGGCCTTCGCGCGTTATGCGGGTCTGGCGCGTGAGGGGTTGCGCCCCTCGTCGGTGCCCCTGGACCAGAGCCTTGAGGGCATCTATCTCGCGATTCGCAACGCCCACGGCAGCGACCTGACGCAGCCCCTGGCGTTTTCCAAGTTTGAGGGTGACTGGCAGCGCATGGCAAGTCACCTTCTCGGCGCCGCCGGCAGTGGCGCCGACCCCTTCAAGGTCTCCCTGTTTGCCGACTCGCCTGAGTTCGCCCGGGAGCGCACCTTCCTGGCCAAGGACCACGACGTTTATCTCCAGGATGTGCTGCGCGGCGAGCGCTGGCTGGTTCGCATTCCGGGAGGGCCGCCTTCAGCCAGCGCGCTGATCCTGCGCAACCCCAAGTCGCTGCTCTGGAAGCACTGGAGCCGCGCTGACCAGGGCGCGCCCACGGGCGATCTCTATCTGCTGCTGGGGGTGGACTTCGGCTCGGGCAACTGGGTGTTCTCCACGGACCCCGTGCAACGCCTTCCCATCAAGGAGCTGGCCGACAGACTCCAGGCCGCCGAAGTGGCCCAGAACCCCCAGGCCGCGGGCAACTCCTGGTTTGACGGAGCGCCCTTTGGCCACACGCTTGTGGCTGCGCCCAAAGGCGGCAGCAAGCTGTCCAACGAAGCCCTGCTGAAGGTCGTCAAAGCCTGGTGCCAGGCGACGGCGCCCAAGGCCAAAAAGCCGCAAAGCGCGGCGCCCGTGGGCCTGCTGGTGGGTGCGGCATGCGTGGCGGCCCTGGCCGCGCTGGGGGCGATTTTCGGTCCCATGATCTGGGGCAATCCGCAGGTGCAGGACCCCGTGGCCGGCGGGAAGGCACCGGAATTGAAGGAAATCGACTTTCGCGCGCGCGGCGCCGTCATGGACGACGAGGAGATCGAGAAGCTGCGCAGCGAGGGGCTCGAGATCAAAGGCCACGCTCTGATCGTGGCCGTGGGGGCCTCCAGCTACGGCAAGTTGCCCGCGGCCGTGCCCGACGCGGGCCGTCTCTACTGCCTGTTGCGCGACAAGTTCGGCTACAAGCCCGAGAACATGCGGCTTCTGGTCGATGAACCCGAGCGCTGCCTGGACAGCAAGACAGGCAAGCCCCTGAAGAACGAAGGCATGCCCACACGCCAGAATGTCTCCAAGGCCCTCGAGGAAATGAGCAAGCTGACCGGGCGCTACGAAAAGGGCGATCGCACCAACTTTGTGTTCTACTACGCCGGCCACGGCGAAACGGAAAAACGCGCCAGCGACATCGGCTACCTGATTCTCTCGGGCTACTGGGAGAGCGACCGCAGCGCCCCGGATGTTCAGGCCTACAACATGGGCCACCTGTCGCGGGACATCCGCGACAAGATCCACTCCACCCATCAGGTGCTGCTCATTGACTGCTGCTTCTCCGGCTTCGTCACCCGCACCCGCGGCTCCTATGACCAGAACCCGGAGAAAATTTACGAGCTCTGGAAATCGAAGGCTCACGCCATTCTCACGGCGGGCAGTGAAAAGCAGGTCGCCTACGAGGTGGGGGAGCAGAGCGTGTTTTCGTCCACCCTGTTCCGCGCCCTGGGCGAGGGAATCCAGGGCATGGCGGCCGATGTCAACGACGACCAGATCGTGACCGACGCCGAACTGGCCATGTATCTGCGCCAGGAAGTGCCCAAGATCTTTGACGGCACGCGGCGCACCCAGACCCCGCAGTATCACCGCGGCACCGAAGGCGACGACGTTGGCCAGTTTCTCTTCCTGCCCCGCCCCTGAATCGCTTGCGGGGGCGGCGCCGTCTTCTAAACAGGGGCCATGAAGCCCCTGAACATTCTGCTCAATCCCGTTGGCAGCGCCGGAGACGTTCACCCCTTCGTCGGGCTTGCCGCCGCGCTCAAGGCCCGGGGGCATGAGGTCAAAGTCCTGACCAACGAGTACTTCCGGCCCCTGGCCGAGAAGATGGGCCTCGAGTTCGTGCCCCTGGGCAGCCGCGAGGAGTTCGAGACCGTCCTGCGTGACCCCAACGCCTGGCATCCGCGCAAGGCGCTCGACGTAATCTTCAAGGCCGTGATCGAGAAGTTGCTGCCGCAGACGGTCGAGACGCTCTCCAGGCTCCATCAACCCGGCCGCACCGTGGTGGTAGCCAGCACCCTGGCGCTGGGGGCCCGCGTCGCCCAGGAGGCCCTGTCCATCCCCACCGTTTCCGTGCACCTGGCGCCGGGTATCTTCCGCAGCAGCTATGAAGTTCCCGTGTTCGACGGCCTCGGTTTCATGCGCTGGCTGCCGCGCTTTGCCAAGGACCTGGTATGGCGGCTGATTGACGCCGCTTTCGTCGATCCTTCCACGGCGCCGGCCATCAACCGCTATCGCGCCACGCTGGGCCTCAAGCCCGTCAGGCGCATCCTGCATCACTGGTGGCACTCGCCCCTGCGCGTGCTGGGACTGTTTCCCGCCTGGTTTGGCCCGCCCCAGCCGGACTGGCCCGAGCAGACCCTGCTTACCGGCTTTCCGATGTTTGACGAGCGCGACGTGCATGCGCCCGACCCCGCCCTCGAAGCCTTCATGGCCGAAGGCGACAAGCCCTTCGTGTTCACCCCCGGCTCGGCCATGCTCCAGGGCCACAAATTCTTTGCCGCCGCCGCCGAAGCCTGTCGAATCCTGAACCGTCGCGGCATCCTGCTCACACGCTTTGAAGAGCAGATCCCGCGCGAACTGCCGCCCGGCGTGCGCCACTTCGCCTACGTGCCCCTCAGCCGCCTGCTTTCCCGCTGCGCGGCCATGGTTTACCACGGCGGCATTGGTACCTGTGCCCAGACCCTGGCCGCCGGCGTGCCGCACCTCGTCATGCCCATGGCCCACGACCAGCACGACAACGCGGCGCGACTGGCGCGGCTGGGAGTGGGAGACTCGCTGGCGCCCGGCAAGTTCACGGCAGACCATCTGGCCCGCAAACTCAAGGCCCTGATGGACAACCGCGATATGCCCGGCCGCTGCTGGGAGATTGCACGTCGCATGGAGCAGGAGCGGCCTCTGGAGCGGAGCTGCGAAATCATTGAGCAATGCGCGGGTGATTTGGCGCCGGCCCGTTGATGGGGTATATTAGTCATCCCTGCGTCCTGCCCCGCGTAGACAGGACATGCGACTTCCAACTCTGCTTCTTTCCGCGATGATGCTCGCGGGCGGCCTTGACGCCGCGGATTTTGACTTTGAGCTTCGGCGTGTTTCGCCCACCCACAGCGAACAGGCGGCCTGCGCATTGCAGGTCACCTGGGACATGCCCGACCACGAAGTCATCGCCTTTGAAGTGTTCCTGTTTCAGGGCCATTGGCCGGCGAACATTGACGCCAAAATGCCCCATTGGCGCGCGGCCCTGACCGCGGGCGTCTTCGATGAGGAGGACTTCGCGGCGCGCACCGGGGCCCGGATCGAGCGCTATCGTTTTTTCACGCCCAAGCGCCGCCCCGTGGGCTTTCTGGACCGTCGCGACCGTTACGATTACACCCACATCGCCGTCCTGCTCGTCGATGCCCAGGGCCAGCGCCGGGGGCCCGCCAACTTGCGCTGGGCCGCCGTGGCGCCGCACATCACGCGCAGCGACCTTTGGTTCCTGCCCAGTTATCAGCCCTGGCTTGGCACCTTTGAGCTGAGCGATGAGGAAGACGTGAAGCTTGAGTGGACGCTGCCGGAAGTTCCCGCCGAGGATAGCGTCAAGCGCCTGCACTTTCTGGCATTCACGGGCCGCTACTGGCCTGAGCTCGTCAGCAGCGGCGTCGGAGGAATCGATGCCGTGCTCGACGGCCGCCGCCAGGACTGTCTGCCCCTGCGTTCTTCCTTCGCGGCCATTCACCTCAGCGGGTGGCTGGAGAAACTGGACTACTCGGCTATCGGCGTCGTGGCCGAGCTGGAGTCCGGCCTGAAGCTGCTGTGCCCCTTCAAGCGGCAGGGCAAAGTCCTGGGGGTCAAGGCCACGGAAGTCGAACTTCAGAAGCTGCGCAAGATCAATCCTGAGCGGGTGGCGCCAAGGGGCCTGCCCGCGCGCGCCGAACTGGCTCGCCGCAGTGAGCACTGGCCCCGCATGGAAGCCGCCTTTGCCTGGCTGGCAGACCACCAGAACGCCGACGGAAGCTGGACGGGCTCAGGCTTCCTGGAGGCCTCCAAGCGCAAGGGCGCCCGCATCACCCACAACGCCGAATATGGGCGGCCCGGCGAGGCCGATGCCGACCTGGGCGCGGCCAACCCCGTGGCCCTGACTTCGCTCTGCATTCTGGCCTTCACGGCCTCGGGGCAAGGTCCGCGGCACGGGCCCTACGCCTCTACCGTGCGCAAGGCCATGTTGTTCGTGCGCAAAGCGCAGGGCAACCACGGAGGCTTTGCCGGCGATGAGCAATTTGCGCCCTTCTTCGGTCAGGCACTTGCCACACTGGCCATGGCCGAGCTTTACGCCCTGAGCGGCGACATTCACCTGCGCCAGTCGGCCCAGGCCGCGCTCGATTTCACACTCCAGCGCCGCATTCCTTTTTCGGGCTGGGGGCCGGCGCCCGGCGTGCAGCAGCCTTCGCTGTTCGAGACCTGCATGCATGCCTTTGCCTTCCTGGGCGCGCAGCAGTGCGGCATTGGCTTTGAATGCCCGCGCACCTGGGAGGGGGTGGCCAAGGCGCTGGAGTGGCTCGCGCGTCAACCCAAGTCGAAGCCCGCGGAGAACGCCGAGTTTGAAGAACTGCCGCTGGGCTTGGCCCTGCAGGCCCTGGCGCGCATGGCAAGCGACGATCCGAAGTGGCGGCCCGGAAGCGAGTCCCTGGCTGCGCTGCTCAAGCCCGTACAGGCCAACACCCCGGCCTGGCGCGGCAGCAAGCTGGACTATCTCTATTGGAGCTTCGGCGCCCTTGCTCTGTGGCAGGCGACGGGGCCGGCGTCCGAGCGCTGGCTCAAGGCGACGTACAAGATACTGCTGGAAACCCAGCGGGGCTTCCGGCAGGGCGAGGTGCAGAGCAGCGCCAGGCTGCTGGACGAACATGGAAGCTGGGACGCCATATACCGCTCCCCTGGGGATTGAAGCCACCCTTAAGAGCGCCTTCAATGGTGCCGGGAGGTGGAATCATGGCAGGCGAAATACCCAAGGATGTGCCGG
>QEVF01000009.1 GCA_003576915.1 Planctomycetota bacterium
AAGGCGGCGCGTCTCCAGTTCCAGCTTCGTGCCTTTGGGTCTCATGCCCCATACATCGGCAATCCGGAAAGCGGGCCTTTAGCGAATTCAGGGGTCAATCATGCTTGACGATCTCGCCTATTCGCCCGCTCTGCTGCGATTGCGTGAGGGCGGCATGCTCATCCTTTCGGGCCTAGTGCCGGGCAGGTACAGACTTTCATGTGTCACTGAGGAGTACACGGCAGAAGGAGGCAGCAGCCACTTCGAACTCGACGCGACGGGACCGGCTCAGGAAATTTCCCTGAGGGCCGTCAAGGGCGGTCTCGTTCGGGCCACGCTTCAGTTCGTTGACAACGATGTTGAATGGTTGCAGGTCGAGCCCATGGACCGGGAATTGGGCCTGAAGCCAGTGCGATTTGAGGTAGACCCAACGGGTGCAGCATACATCACCAACATCCGCTCAGGAACCTACCAGATCGGCGTTGTTCGCCGGGACGGGCAACCCGTCATGAGTTCCCTGAAGCTGCACTTCCCGCGCGGAGCATCACGATTCTCGGTCCAATACCGCGATGCCCAGTGGTCAGTTCAGCAGTAGGGGATTCTGTGGCTTCGGCCGAACGTCATTGGCCGCCCAGATAAGCCGCGCGCACGGCCGGGTCATCGCGCAGGGCCTCACTGCTCCCCTCCTGGCAGATCTCGCCGCTTTGCAGCACGTAGGCGCGGCGGCTGTGCTTGAGGGCTGCATTGGCATTCTGCTCCACGAGCAGAATGCTGACCCCTTCGCCATTGATGCGGTCAATGGTCTCGAAGATGGTCTTCACCAGCAGCGGGGCCAGCCCCAGAGACGGCTCATCCAGCAACAGCAGGCGGGGTCTGGCCATCAGTGCCCTGGCAATGGCCAGCATCTGCTGTTCGCCCCCCGACAGCGTCCCGGCCTTCTGATTGATTCGCTCTCGCAAGCGCGGAAACAGCGCATAGCCACGCTCGAGGTCCGCCGCGATGCCGGCTTTGTCCGAGCGCGTGAACGCGCCGAGGTCCATGTTCTCAGCCACCGTCAGGTTGGGGAAGATTCCGCGCCCCTCCGGCGCCATGACCAGCCCTTGCCGCACCAGTTCGTGGGCGGGCCGGCGGGAGATGTCGTTGCCCTGGTACAGCACCCGGCCCAAGCGGGGTCGCAGCAATCCGCAGATCGTGTTCAGTGTGGTTGTCTTTCCGGCGCCGTTGCAGCCGATCAGCGTGACGACTTCACCTTCATGGACCTGCAGAGACACGCCGCGCAGCGCCTGCACTGCGCCATAGTAGACGTCCACCTTCTCGACAATCAGCAGGGGCTCAGCCATCGGCCACCCCCAGGTAGGCTTCGATGACGCGGGCATCGGATTGGATGTCGCGCGGCTTGCCGCAGGCAATGGTCTCGCCGTGATCGAGCACGACGATGCGCTCGCACAGGCCCATGACCAACTGCATGTCATGCTCGATAAGCAGCACCGTGACGTGCAACTGGTCGCGGATGCGGCGGATAAGCTGCGCGAGCCCCTGCTTTTCGCTGGGGTTCATGCCCGCGGCGGGCTCATCCAGGCAGATCAGTTTGGGCTCGGTCGCTAGTGCGCGGGCGATTTCGAGCTTGCGCCGGTCGCCGTAAGGCAGGTGTTTGGCGGCCAGCCCGGCGCGTTCTTCAAGGCCCATGAACGCGAGCAGCTTGTAGGCCCAGTCGCGTTGGCGCTTTTCCTCACGGGCGTGGCGTCCCGTGCGCAACAGTGCATCAAACAGGTTGATGTTGCCCCGCAGGTGCGCACCCGCCATCACGTTCTCCAGCGCGCTGAGTTCATCAAAGAGGCGGATGTTCTGAAACGTACGCGACATTCCGCGCGCGGCAATGGACGGCGGGGGCTGGCCGGTGATGTCGGACTGGGCAAAAGTGACGGTGCCGGAACTGGGGCGGTAAACACCAGTGAGCAGGTTGAACACGGTGGTTTTGCCCGCGCCGTTGGGACCGATGAGGCCGAAGAGCTCGCCGCTCTCAATGGCGCAGGAGAACTCTTTTACGGCTGTCAGGCCGCCAAAGCGCATGGTGAGTTGGTCTGCTGCAAGGAGCGCGCTCATGGTCGGCTCTCCTTGCCTCCGCCCGGCACGAGACGGCGCAGCAGTTTCAGCGACAGTTCTCGCTGCCCGAAGATGCCCTGGGGCCTGAACAGCATCATGAGCAGCAGCAGGGCCGCATACACCACCATGCTGAGCCCCGAAAGACCCAGTGATTCTTCCAGGGGCCGCAGGAACTGGGGCAGCAGCGTGACGATCACGGCCCCGACCACGGCGCCGGTCAGGCTGCCCAGTCCGCCCAGCACCAGCATGACCACGACCTCGATGGAGCGGACTGTCGTGAAGTCATCGGGCCTCACGGAATGCTGGTAGTGCGCATAGAGGCAACCGGCAATTCCCGCGAAAAATGCGCCGTAGACGAAGGCCATGATCTTCATGCGCGACGCCCTGACGCCCATGGTCTCGGCCGCCAGCTCATTCTCGCGAACGCAGATCAGGGCGCGACCAAAGGTGCTGCGCTGGAGATTGACGGACAGCAGAATCACGAGGCAAACGAAGGCGTAAATCCAGAAGGTCGAGGTGCCTCCGTCCCATTTCTCGGAACCGGGCAGAAGGGGCATCTTCGGTATGCGCTTGAGGCCCGTAGGACCGCCAATGGCATCCTGGGCCGTCAGCACGATGCGTGTAATCTCTGCAAATCCGAGCGTCGCAATTGCCAGGTAGTCGCCCTTGAGCCGCAGTGTGGGCGCCCCCACCAGCGCGCCCACGGCCGCCGCGCTCAGGCCTGACAGCGCGAGGCAGAGGAGAAACGACCCCATGGAGACAAAGCTGAGCGGGCCGGACTCGATGACGCCATAGGTGAGCATGATTGATGCATAGGCTCCGGCAAAGGCCCCCACGGACATGAAGCCCGCATGCCCGAGGCTGAACTGACCGGCCAGACCGTTGATCACATTGAGGCCCACGGCGAGGATGATGGCCAGGCCGCAGAGGTTGATGTAGTCGACGTAGACAACTTCGATGAACTCCGCCATCACGAAGTTGAAGCCGTAACATCCGGCCAGCAGCCCCAACATGACGAGCAGATTTCGCGCCATGTCAGACCTTCTCCCTGGCCGAGCTTCCCAGAATCCCGGCCGGCCGAACGAGCAGAACACCAATCAGGATGAGGAAGGCGACGGCCTCGGAGTAAGTCGTGGACCAGTAGGCCACGACGCTCTCACTGACGCCCAGCAGCAGTCCGCCAAGAGCCGCGCCGGGGATCGAGCCTATGCCCCCCAGCACTGCAGCCACAAAGGCCTTGAGCCCCATGCGCAAGCCCATGAGCGGCGTGATCGTCGGCTGGTCCATGGCCACGAGTATGCCCCCCACGGCGGCCAGACTGCTGCCCAGCATGAAGGTCATGGTGATGGTGGCGTTGACGTTGATGCCCATGAGGCGGGCATTGTTGAAGCTGTGGCTTACGGCACGCAGGGCCCGCCCCTGCCGGGTGTGGTTCACGAAGAGCGTCAATGCACCCATCAGCACGGCTGCCGTCACCACAATGATGATGCTGGTGTTGGCAAACTTCACGCCCGCGACGTCATAGGATTGGGCCTCCACGAAAGTCGGAAACAGGCGCGGCTCGGTGCCGAACACCATCTGGCCGCCGTATTCGAGAAGCAGAGAGACGCCAATGGCCGTAATCAGCGGCGCAAGCCTGCCGCTGTGACGCAGGGGCCGGTAGGCTGCCCGCTCGATCAGGGCCCCCACCGCCGCGCAGGCTGCCATGCTGCCAACCACAAACAGGCCCACGAGCGCCAGAGGAACATCCTGTGCGCGGCCACCCTTTTCATCCGGCAGGTAGCCCATCCACTTGGCGGGCCAGTAGGCGAAGTAAGCGCCCAGCATATAGACGTCGGAGTGGGCGAAGTTGATGAGTTGCAGTACGCCGTAGACCATGGTGTAGCCGACGGCCACAAGGGCATAACAACTGCCCTTGGCCACACCGTTGGTCATGTTCTGGAGCAGTTGGGTGAAATCCACGGCGCACCCCGAACAAAGCGGCGGGGCCGCTTCCGGCCCCGCCCATGGAATCCCGCCTGCTACTTGATGTCACCCGGCTGGATCACCTTGACCTTCTTGAGGTCCGTGCCGCCGATCTTGAGCATGGTGATGGGTTTGCGCGCGTTGCGATTCTCGTCGATGTCGAAGGTTCCGGTCACACCCTTGAAACCCCTGATCTTGCGCAGGCCCTCTGTGATCTGGTCGCGGCCGGGGCCGCCCCCCAGCTCGATGGCCTGCTTGATGGCGTAAACAGCGTCATAGCCCAACGCTGAGAGGCTGTTGGGCTCCTTCTTGAACTTCTCGCGGTAACCCTTGATATAGCCCTGAACCTTGGGATCGGCGTCTTCGGGGTCGTAGTGGTATCCGAAGTAGCAGCCCTCCAGAGTCTCGCCGGCCAACTGCACAAGCTGCTCGCTTTCCCAGCCGTCTCCTCCGAGGAGGGGGCCCTTGAAGCCCTGCTTGCGGAACTCTCGGGCGATCAGACCGATCTTGCTGTAGTAGACCGGAACAAAGACCAAGGCAGGTTCTTTGGCCGCGACAGCACTGACCTGGTCCTTGAACTCGCTGACATCTCCCTGAAACGTCGCTTCAGCCACAATCTCGCCGCCCAGCTTCTTGAAGTGTTCGCGGAAGAAGCCCGCCAGCCCCTTGCTGTAGTCGTCGTCCGCTGCGTAGAGCAGTCCGGCCTTCGTGGCCTTCATGTCCTTGAATGCAAAGTCGGCGCAGGCCTGGCCCTGGAAGTCATCGAGGTAACAGACACGGAAAATGCGATCGCCCTGCTTGGTCACGTCGGGATTGGTGCTCGACGGGCTGACCATGGGAATGCCCGCCTCCTGGAACACCGGGGCAGCCTTGATGCTCTGGCCTGACTCCACCGAACCGATGGCCGCCACGACCTTGTCCTGGGTGGCGAGTTGCTTGGCGACGGTCTGGGCTTCTTCGGGTTTGCTGCGCGTGTCCTTGGCGATGACGCGGATCTTCTTGCCGCCGATGCCGCCCGCGGCATTGATCTCTTCGACCGCGAGGTCAATGCCGTTCTTGGTGGTTACCCCGAAGTCCGCGTTGGCGCCGCTGAGGCTCAGGTACACGCCGATGGGAATGTCTTCGGAAGCGGCCGGATCGCTGCTTTGCTTGCAGGCCGTGAGGTGAACCCCAAGCAGAACCAGCGCCATCGCAGAAGTCGCCATCCACAGCCTGTTCATTGCCGTCTCTCCGCAACCCATGGAAGTGTGATGACGGGCAAGAATAGCCTTGGGCCGCCCTGTCACAAGTGCTTTGGCCCTTACTTTGCCGCCTCGACTGCCTAGAATTCTGCCCCGCTTGTTTGAGGACGCCGCCATGACCGACATTGATGCCGCGCTCAAGACCCCGCTGGCGGGGGACTACAAGACCTGCGGGCTGCACAAGCCCTTCCACGTTGAAGAACGCGACGGCGACATCCACTGCTTCGTCGGCTTCCGCAACAAGATGGCCAACTTCGAGGAAGAAGCCAACGTGATCTTCTGGGAGCGCGACCGCGTGCTGCGCGAGGCCCTGAACTTCATCCAATCGAAGGGCGAAGTGAAGCTGGGCCCCTGCCGCGCCGAGACCTTCCCTGAGCCCGACACGCTGGAAGAGTTCCTGCGCACGTTTTCCACCCACGGGAACCTCGCCAGCTACTTCCCGCCCCTGCTGGAGAAACTCGGGCTTTGCGAGGTCTATAAGAAGGGCCGGACGTTGTATATTAAACCCAGAAAGTAGCCGCGCAGGCCGCGCCACCTGCGCAGGAGGTGAGCATGGCCGACAAGTCCGCCCGACTGCCCGACATCTCGCGCGCGCTGCCGGTGTTTCCGCTGCCGGAAGTAGTGCTGTTTCCCCACGCTCACCTGCCCCTGCATATCTTCGAACCCCGCTATCGCCAGATGGTGGATGACCTGCAGCAGCGCGACGAACCCGACCGGCTGCTGGCCATGGGCACTGTCATGAACGGGCACAACGACGACACCCTGGGCGACCCGCCCGTGTTCCGCATTGTCGGCGTGGGCCGCCTGGTGGAGAGCACCCGCCTGCCCGATGGCCGCTACATCGTTATCCTGCGCGGCATCGGGCGCGCGCGGCTGGTCAACGAAGTCAGCGGTGCCCACCCCTACCGCGAGTTCTGCGCGACCTGGGTGGAAGAGACCATTGCCAGCCTGGCAAGCTGGCGCAACGGACTGGCCACAGAGCTCAAGGCCCTGGCGCTGGCGGCGGTGCGGGAATCAGGCGAGAAATTCAGGGAGCTGATCCAGCGCGAGAACGACCTGAGCGTCCTGGTGGACCTGATCAGCGCCTACATGCCGTTTTCCATTGACTTCAAACTCGTCCAGATGGCCAACCCCAATGTGCTGGGCCGCACGGCTCACGTGATCTCGGAGCTCGAAGGGCGCATGTCTCCCCAGCGCGGCAAGCGCATCAAAATCGACGACGATCCGATGGCGAACTGAGCGGTTCGCGTCGCGGTCAGCACAGCCTGGCCTGCTTGTTGCGCCATTCCAGCAGCCAGGCGTCAACCTGCTCAAACTGGTCAAGACGCTGGAAGTGTTCGCGCGCCTTGGCCCCTTCGCCCAGCCGGCGGTAGAGTTCACCCAGCAGGTAATGCACGACAGGGATGTCAGCCTCGCTGAACTCTTCGGCCGCAAGCGCCAGCTCGAAGTACTTCACGGCCTTCTTGCGCGCGCCCTTTTCTTCTTCCTCGGGTTCGCCGTCCATGCGCGAACACCAGGTGGCCTGCAGATAGAGGTCGGCGATCTGCGCACTCTTCTTGCCGGAGTACATGCCGATGAGTGCCGCGCGACGATAGCGCTCAGGGCCGCCCAACTTCTGGCCCTCGCTCCACGTCAAACCGGCCAGAACCCGCTTGATACTTTCGATGCGCTCCGGCCCATAGACCGCGCGGTAATCGGCCTCGTAGCCCACAAAGCCGCAGCCGGGGCAGACGTGCAGAAAGCTGGGCAGGGGATTGGCCCCAAGGTAGCGCGGGCAGAAGTCGCTGTCTTTCTCCGCCACGGAATAGCTCAACACCAGCTGGGACTCGAACTGGCGCGAGCACACCGGGCACTTCAGAGGTTTGCTGGCGAGTGTCGTCATGCGCCGGGCTACTTGCCTCGCTCGATCATGCGTGTCACGTAGCGCATCAGCTCATCGCTGCGCACATCGTAACGGTACACGCGCCCCTGGGAATCCACCAGAACGTTGAAGGGAATGGCCGTGACGTCCAAACGCTTGATCAGCGTGCCTTCCGCCGTCCGGTCAATCCAGGTATGGGCAAAGCCCGTGGGGGCGCGCTTGAGATACTGCTCCAGTGCCGGGCGGCTCTCGTTGACGCTGATGCCCAGAATGTTCAGGCCGATGTCCTTGTACTTGTCCCAGGCGGCCTTGACGAATCCCAGCTCCTCAAGGCACACGCTGCTGTTGGAATCCCAGATGAAAATGAGCGTGGGCTTGCCCTTGAGGTCCTCGTTGGAAAGGGCCTTGTTGTCAAGCGTGCTGAGCGTGAACTTGGGCAGCTCGCGGCCGATCCAGTCCAGGTCGTCCAGCTGGCGATCGATGAACTGCTGGGCTTCGGCGCTCTTCTTCACCTTGTCCAGCTTCAGCATCTGGCGCAGGGCTTCCTCGGCCTCCTGGGTGCGATCCATGAACAGCAGGACGCGCACGCGCATGGTGCGCGCGAAGTCCGACTCTTCGGCGCCGGGCCATGCGCCTATGAAGGCGTCCAGGGCCTTGAGCGCCTCTTCCTCACGGCCGGCTGTGCGCGTCAGGCTTTGTGCCCGCGCGAACTGCACATCCCGGGCGCGCTCGCTGCCGGCATGTTCCTTGAGATAGTCGTCGGCGGCGCGCACGGCGTCATTGAGGCGGTCCTCGTGCCGGGAAAGCGTAATGACAACTTCGTAGCGCGCGGGCTCGAGGTCTTTGGCATTGGGGAAGCGCTGTATGTAGCGCTGCAACGCCGCCACGTACTCGAGGTCGATCTTGCGGATTTCATCGAATACCGCCTGGCGCTCCTGGGGCGAGGCATTCTCGTCCTTGGCCAGGCGGTCCAGCTTGGTCTGCTGCACTTCATACCGCTTGCCGAACTCCTCGAAGATGGCCTCATAGGAGTCCAGTTCGCGGGCGGTCTCGCCCTTGGGCGTTTCCTGAGCTTGCATGAAATAGCCGGCAGGGGCAGCCAGCATCAGAACCGCCGTCATCGTCAGGGTTGCGCGCATCCACATGGCTGCCTCCAGTCACTCAGGCCCGGCCTAGACTGCTTAAAGAGTCGCATGGGGCGCGGCTGGGTCAAGCTCAAGGGGCGACAATCGGGGCGGTGCAAAAAATCGGGCAGTCGCAGAGCAACGCCGGAGTGCTGAATCTGCCCCGCCCGGCGGCGCGGGGAAGCTACGGCGATCTCCCGTGGCCCCCGGCCTTCCGGCCGGGGCTGAATTCCAGCGCTGAAGCCCTAGCCGGCCCTTGAACAAGTGGCATCCGGCCACTTGTTCAACCCGGTCGGGCCGAAGTGAAATCGTCCCGGCCTCCATTTCAAGCGGCTCTCCAGCCGCCCGAAGTGCGCAGGCCATCCATGGCTCGCGTCCGCAGTCCTTGTTTCAACGGCCTGCTAGGCCTTCTTGTGAATGCGAGTCTGACCCTTCTTCACACGCTGAGTGCGTCGCACGGTCTTGGAGTCGCCGTCCGCTCCGGACGGTGGATCGTCTTTGGGCAATTCGGGGTCCACGGCCAGCTCCGGATGGAGCGTCTCAGCACTGGAGGCGGTGTCCCCCTGGGCCTCCGTCTCGGGCTTCACGATGGTCGCCGTGCCCGAAGGCGCCAGCTCCGGCGCCTCGGCCGGCGCGGCAGGCTTGGGCGCGAGATCCGTAGGCTCATCACCTCCCGCTTCCACGGACAGGGCCTCGGCCATGAGCGCCTGCACCTCGCTGAAGTTCAATCCGGTCATGGTGGAGTCGTCCAGCACTTCCATGGTTTCGTCCGGCCGCTTGGCCTCCCGTCGCGCCACCTTGCCCGTGCCCTTGCCGGAGACCTTGTCGCGGGCGATCTTGAAGGCATTAACCAGGCGGTAAATGTCGTCGTCGGTGTGGGCGGCACTGACAGAAACGCGCAGCATGGCCTGGCCCTTGGGCACCGTGGGAAAGCGCATGGGGTGCACCAGCATGCCCTGGCTCTCGAGGGCCTCGGAGTAGGTCAGCGCCTTCTGCTCGTCCCCCACCACAATGGGTATGATGTGGTGCTCGCCCTTGGCCTCAAAGCCTGCCGCCTGAAGTTTGGTGCGCAGGGTACGCACCAGGCCCGCCAGCTTCTGGCGCAGGGTTTCGCCTTCCGCCGTGGCTATGCGCAGCGCCTCGATGTTTGCTGCCGCCAGGGTGATGGGCATGGCCGAGGAGAAGATAAAGGGCCGAGAGGAGTTGACCAGGAACTCCCGAATCTCCCTCGAACAGGCCACAAAACCGCCGAAGCTGCCAAGCGCCTTGGAAAAGGAGGCCGTAACCAGATCAATGCGCGCCGACACGTTCTGGACCTCGGCCACGCCGCGCCCGCGCTTGCCCAGCACGGCATTGGCGTGGGCGTCATCCAGCACGAGCAGCGCCTCAAAACGCTCTGCCAGCTTGAGAAGACGCGCACAGTCAATGGTGTCGCCCTCGATGGAGAACAGGCTGTCGGTGATGATCAGCCGTTTGCCCTTGGGCGAGGAAGCGGACAGCAGGCGTTCCAGCTCGTCGTAATCGCGATGCTTGTAGACCTTGACATCGCCCCCGGAGAGCCGACAGGCGGCGATGATCGAGGCGTGGTTGAGGGCATCCGAAAACAGGGTGTCTCCGGCACCGGCCATGGCCGACACCAGGCCCAGGTTGGCGTGATAGCCCGAGCCAAACACCAGCGCGGCGTCCGTGCCGCGGAACTTGGCCACGGCACCCTCGAGTTCGTGATGCACCACAGACGTGCCCGTCACGAGGCGCGAGCCGCCCGCCCCCCAGCCGTAACGGCCGGCTGCGCGGGCCGCGGCTTCAGCAATGCGCAGGTCACTGGCGAGGCCGAGGTAATCGTTGCTGGAGAAGTTGACAAGTTCCTGGGAGCCCAGCAGGACGCGGCCGGCGGGCTGGTGGCGCAAAATGCGGATCTTGCGAGCCAGATTCTGCTCGGTGCGCTGCCGGCGCTGCTCGTTGAGGAACTCCTGCCAGCGTTGCGGTATCAAGCGGTTATCCCCCGGGGTCTGTCAGGAATCCGAGTCGATGACAGGACAACAGTTTACGTCACTGCGCCAACTTGCAAAGGGACTTGAATGTCCCCGGGGACAGGGGCCATACTTCGCGCCTTGCCACGGGGAGTGAGCCATGCCAACCGTCGAATGCGTCCCGAATTTCAGTGAGGGCCGGCGCCAGGAAGTTGTGGACGCCATTGCCGATTGCGCGCGGCGGACGCCCGGCGTACGCCTGCTGGGCGCCGAGCGCGACCCCGACCACAACCGCTGCGTGATCACGTTTGCCGGCGAACCTGACGCCGTCGTGGCAGCCGCCCTGAGTTGCGCCGGCAAGGCCAGGGAGCTCATTGACTTGCGCGAGCATCGAGGCGAGCACCCTCGCATGGGCGCGGCCGATGTCATCCCCTTTGTCCCCATCGAGGGCATTGACATGGCCGGATGCGTGGAACTGGCGCGCCGCTGCGCCCGCCGCATCGGCGACGAACTCGAGATTCCCGTTTATCTCTACGGCGAAGCCGCCACGCGCGAGGAACGCAGGAATCTGTCCAACGTGCGCGAAGGCGAGTTCGAGGGTCTGCGCGAGAAGATCGGCGTCGATCCGGCCAGGGATCCTGACTTCGGCCCGCGCCGCATCCACCCGACGGCGGGCGCCACCGCCGTGGGCGCGCGCTTCTTCCTCATCGCGTACAACGTGAATCTGCAGTCGAAGGACCTCAAGCTGGCCAAGCGCATTGCCAAAGCCATCCGCGAAAAGGACGGCGGCATGCCGGGCGTCAGGGCTTTGGGCCTCGAACTCAAGGACAAAGGCTGCGTCCAGGTCAGCATGAATCTGGTGGACTACCGTCAGACATCGCCCGCGCAGGCTTACGCCCGCATTGCCGAACTGGCTGCCGCTGAAGGCGTCGAGATCCGCGAAAGCGAAATCATCGGCCTGGTGCCACAGGAAGCCCTTGAACTTTGTGCGCGCCAGACCATGGAGATGAAAAAGCTCCGCGGACCGGACAACGCCAGCCAGGTCTGGCTCAACCAGTTCGCGATGGAAACCCTCAAGCTTCAGGAATTCGCGCCTCAGGAGCAGATCATCGAACTCAAATTATCCGACTTTTCGCCCGAGCCCCCCGCGCGCTTTGCCTACCTCAAGGAAGTCGGGCGGTTCCTCGACGATCTGGCCTCTGCCGCGCCCACGCCGGGCGGCGGCGCTGCCGCGGCCGTGCTGGGCGCCACCGGTTGTGCGCTGGGAGAAATGGTGGCCAACCTGACCGTGGGCAAGAAGAAGTACGCCGAAGTGCAGGAGCAGGTCAAGGCTGACCTCAAGGCGCTGGAGGAGCTGCGCCCACGCGTGCTGCAGCTTTTCATTGAGGACGCACAGGCATTCGATGCCTTCGGCCAGGCGGGCGCCATGCCCAAGGATACCGACATTCAGAAAGCGGAACGGAAACTCGCCATGCAGGCAGCCCTCAAAGGCGCCACGGAGTCCCCTGAAAAAACGGCCCGGCTTTGCCTCGAGGCCCTCAAGCACGTCGCGGCCATTGCCAAGGTCGGCAACAGGCATGCCATCTCGGACTGCGGCGTGGGCGCGCTCTCCCTCTTTGCCGGCATCAACGCCGCCGTGCTCAACATGCGCATCAACCTGCCGGGCATCGAGGATGGGGACTTCAAGGCGCGCTTTGGCAAGCTCGCCGATACCTACGAGTCAGAAGCCAGGACGCTGCTGGAGAGCACCCTGTCCGTGGTGCGCGCGGCCATCGGCAGCTAGCAGAGTGTGGAAAAGTGGCATCCGGCCGCTTTCTCGACCCGGTCGGGCCGAAGTGAATTCGTCCTGACCTGCACTTCAAGCGGCTTTCCAGCCGCCTGAAATGCCCAAGCCATCCATGGCTCGCGTCCGCAGTCCTTGTTTCAACGGCCTGCCGGAGCGCTTATTTGACCGGCGGCCAGATGCGGTCGAAGGGGTAGATGCGCAGCACGACGCGCCCCTCAATGCTGCTCATGTGCAGCCAGAGCAGATTGTGGCCGGGCAGGCGCTGATTGGCGCCCGCGTAGGTGGTCTCCGACTTACCCACTTCGATCTCCAGCCAGCGGCGGCTGTCGTTGCTGTGGCGGCGGTTGTCGCCCATCACGAAAATACGTTTGTCCGGCACCGTGAGTTCCTTGCCGTCGGCCAGCACGTCCGGCAGGGAACCCGACTCATAGGAAAGCCGAAGCTTGCCGTCGGGCGATACGAGTTCGGGGTCGAGATAGCTTTCGTCCACTTCCTGCCAATCACCCTCACCCCCGTACTTCAGGAACAGCTTGCCCTTGTCGAACCTGATCACGTCGCCCGGCAGGGCGATCAGGCGTTTGACCAGCTCGCTGCCCGGATTCTCGGGGCTGCGCACGACAATGATGTCACCGCGGCGAAAGCGCGGGTGCAGGAACTCCGGCAGCCAGCTCGTGTATCTCTCGTCAATGTTGGCCAGGTGGGCCGTCACGCGCTCGACCACCAGCCTGTCCGCCGGCGCGCCCTTGCCATCGCCGCCGCTGAGCGTCGGGTCCATGCTGGGGCCGTTGACCTCGCTGACCTGCAGCACATAGGCGCGCAGCAGCAGCACAAGCAGAATCAGCTTGAATACCTCGACGATGAACCCGCGCACGAGGCGCCCCGGCGATGCCTTGCGCCTGGACTTCGCGTTCTTGAGGCTTCCTGAGGGCGCAAAACCCTTCGTCTCTTCGTCGAGCTGGCCCTCGGTCCACTCGTCAATCTCGGCGTCTTCGTCCTTGATGCGGCCGAACAGCCCGCGCCTGACGGAGTCGCTCATGCGCCCCATCCAGGAGCGCGGAGCGGCCTTCTTTTTCTCTGCGGCGTTCGCCGGCCTCGGCGCTCGTCCGGCCTTGGCACCGACGGACTTGCCCTTGAGCGCTTCGTCCGTCAAATCGGCACGCACCGCCACGGGAACAACGCGGCCGCTATCGGTTACCTTGGTCTTGACGCCCAGATCTTCGCTGGGGAGGGCGGGGAAGTCGGTGGCGGCATATTCCTCCCAGCCCACTTCACCCTCTTCCACGGATACCTTGGCGTGGGAAGGCGGAGAGGCCTCATGGACCGGGGGCTCGGGCTCGTCAGCCTGCGCGGAGGCCGGCGTGGGCTCGTCATCGACGCGCTGCACCCCCTGCGGCGTCAGCATGACGCCGCTGCGCGGCCGCAGGGCCGGATTCTCGCCCGTGACGGGGCGCTCCAGCACGGGCATGCCCGGGCTGAGGCCGGGACCCCTTGCGTTGTCCGTACGGGCCGTTGGCTGCTTGGAACGAGGCTGGGCCGGAGCCAAGGGGGCCGTGGCTTCGCCGGGAGATTTCAGGCGTCGCTGGGTGGGAGGCGAGGCCGGCTGCTCCAGGTGCTTGAAATAATCGTTGCTGCGGTCGTCCTTGGGCATGCCTTGGCTTTCCTGCGCGGCTGCCTGCCCTGAGCGCCCGGGTAGGCCGGCTCAAGGGAAGGCCAGACACGACCCCACCCACCTGAAACAAACAACGAGGCCGGCTTAGTCCCCGAAGGGATCAAGGTCTTCGGGCCCCGTTTCAATTCTGGGCTTGTCCTTCTCCTTGCCGCCCTGCTCCGCTGAACTCGCGGCATCTTCGCCCAGCTTGAGCTCGTTGTCGTCGCCCAGGGGGTCCGCGCCGCCGCTCAGCGCGCTTTCGTCAAGATCGCCGGATTCAGCCACCTCGCTGCCGCGCTCGACCTCCGTGCTCTCCGGGCCGCCCCCCGCACCTTCAACGACAGCCTGGCCCGGCGCTTCTTCAGCGCTCTCCATGGCCACACCCTCGGGTTCCGCCGGGGCCTGGGACTGGGCCACGTAGAGCCCTGAGTCCTCGCCGCTGACCGTAGGATCGTAGCCCGCCGCCAGCTTGTCGCCCGAAGCCACGGGCTTGGGCACCTCTCCCGTTGACGTGTCAACGGCCGGCTGACGGTCTGATTTCCCGCGCGGCCCGCCGGGGTAATACCGGCGCAGCGCCGCATCGATGTCCTCGGGGCTGGTCACGAACACCTTGACCTTGCGGCCCGTAAGGCTGCGCAGCTCCAGCAGCCGCTCAGGGTCAAAGGGCATGGCCGCGGCCACCAGCAGTATCTTGCCCAGCACCGCAACGGGCACCACGCGATAGGCGCGGGCCACGGCCGGGCGCAGGGTCGCCAGGGCCGCATCGGACGGCGTCGTGGTATGGAGGTCGACCGGGGCCAGGCTCTCGTGCCGGGCCAGGAAACGGTAAAGCGATTGCTGCCCCGTGAAGCCCGAGTTGTTGAGCAGGTCCATGATCTCCTGGCGCGCTTCGCGCGGGTCCGCAGCCCGGATCGCGTCCTCAACCTCCTCGACGGTGATCACGCCCTGGAGCCACAACAGGTAGCCCACCTTCTGCTCCATCTCTTCGTGGGCCGCCGATTCGCGCGCTTCGCCTGCCTCATCCTGGAGGTCGGCGTCGCTGACTTCCTCTTCTTCATAAACGACTTCACCCGATTCCGTGGCCACGCCCGACGCGGCGTCACCCCCGAAATCCACGGGTTTCTCGTAACCCAGATCATCAGAGGGCGGCGTGTCGTCTCCGGCCTGGGAAAAGGCCATGCGGCTTGAATCCTGGGCTCGCGGCGCCAGGTCAGCCGAGGGCTGCGCCGGACGCGCCGGGGCCGCCGGCGGAACATAAGCCTGAGGCTGGACGGGAATCGGAGAAACCGGAATGGGCGACACCGGGCCCATGGGCACCGGCGGCACCGGCGCCACCGGAATGGGTGCCACGGGCACGCGCGGCACCGGGGCTACGGGCGCCACGGGGGCCTGGGACCCCGAGTAGAGGCCCGCCTGCCGGACCTTCCGCGTGTCGGTGTCGTGGGGCCGGGCAGCCTCGCGGCGCTTGACCTGCTCCATAAGGGCCTTGCCCTCTTCGCCCAGCAGTTCTTCGGCGCTGACTCCGGCGAGCGTGCTCGTACGAACCGAAGGGGGGGGCGGGGGCGCGTCAGGTTTCTTGGCAGCGACATTGCCCTTGGCCAGCGACGAGACAGGGGGCATGGGCTGCCCACCGGACGATGCCACCGCCGGACGGCGGCCGGACTCGTTCATGCGATCCAGGGCCGCGTTGTCGGCGCCCATGACGCCGCCGCCCGGCTTGGGAACGCGAACGGTGTGCTTCTTGCGGGCCATGTGTGCCGCGGGGTCGTAGCCCTCAGAGGATTGGGGCTTGGGCGGCGGCTCCATGGCCTGGCGCTTGGCCAGTTCTTCAGTCTTCTTGCGGCCGAAGAGATCCTGCTTGTCGTCCTTGCCCTTTATCAGGCGGGTGTGGCTGAAGGTCGGTCCCTTGTTCATGCGCACGCCGATGGCGTCCATGCGGGCGCCGGGTGCCAGCTTGGGGCCCCGCCGGGGCGGCTCCATCGAGATCATGGCGTCACGACGCGGGGCTGGACCCTTGTTTTCCCCCGTGGGCGGGCGCTTGGGCGTCGGTGCCGTCGGTGCCGCCGCAGCGGCCGGAGGGGAGGCTCCCTCTTCGCCGGGGATGTCCACCTTGCGCGGCGGCGCAGCCGGGGCCTTTGGCTGCGGACCGGACTTCTGGCCGGGCTTTTGGTTGGGCTGACTTCCGTCTGGTCGGCGGGGAGCAAGAGCCATTGGAGCCTGTCGTTTCGTTCGAACTGCCAAAGTGAGGGTGAGCCACGATCTGCAAAGCACCCGAAAGGGCGGATGCTAATTGCAAAAAGCAATAGCTCAAGAAAATCAAACCGCCGCGTGCGCCAACAAGTCTCCCTAACCTGTGTTTGCGCTTGACGCTAGAACGATGCTGTTGTATCACCAATCGACCATTAGTTCTACTCTGCACTGGAAACTAACATACTTCATGCGAAGGCCTGTCGTTGGAGTGTCTGGCCTTTGCAGCGTCTCGACTTGTCGGAGGAGGGGACTTGACCGACCTGCGCTTTGACATCACGCCCATCGATGCACTGGCCAACACCGCCCGGGTAGTCGTTGAAGGGGCCATTGACGCCACGACCGTCATCTCCTTTGAGACTCAGCTCAAGCAGCTCCAGGAGGACGGCTACTGCAACTTCGTCCTCGACATGCAGGGCATCAAGTACGTCAACTCAACGGGCCTGGGCAGCCTGGTGGCCACAGCCGACAATCTGGAAAAAGTCGGCGGCGGCCTGGCCCTGATCCGCGTGCACCCCAAGGTCAAGGTCGTCTTCGACATGCTTGGCCTCAACTCTTTCTTCCGCATTTTCACCAATGAAGACGAGGCGGTGGGCTTCCTCGCTTCACGCGGCGGCGCGCCAGCAGAGGCTCCCGCCCCGCAGCGCGCTCCCCAGCCCCAGGCGCCTCAGCCTGCGGCGCCGCAGCGTGCCCCGCAACAGCCGGCCGCTCCGCGCCAGACCAGCACGGTAGCCAAGCAGCCCGCGGCCCAGCCGGGCTGGGGCCAGCCCGCGCCGGCTCAGCGCCCGCCAACGGGACAGTTCCAGCAGCCCGGCCGTCCCGCGGCACCTCAGCCGCAGTATGCGCCCCAGCAGCCCGCCCAACCGCAATACGCGCCCCAGCGGCCGGCCACAGGGCAGTTCCGCCAGCCGGCCTACGGTCCGCCGCCTGGTTGGATACCGCCTTCCCGTGAAAATCCGCAGGTGGTCAGCTGTCCCAACTGCGGCGCCTCGTTCAAAGTGAGCCAGACCGGTCGTTACAAGTGTCCCAGCTGCACCACCGCTTTCGTGGTCGATCCGCAGCACGGCGTCGAACTTGCTCCGGCCACGAGCCAGCTCACGCTGGCGTTTACGCCGGAGTGCAAGGACGGCTTCTATCAGTATCTGGGTGCCATGATGCGCCGCTCCGGCTACAATGATCAGGACTTCAACCAGGCACGTCAGGCGCTGGAGCAGGTGCTTATGGGCGTGCTCCAGAACTGCTATCAGGGGCGCATCTACGAGTCCTTCGCCGTCGCGTTCCTGCCGGCACGCCGCAACCTCCAGATCAAGTTCATCGTCAACGGGCCGACGCTGCAGGGCGATCCGCGGCCTTACTTCCCGCTGGCCGCGCAGATCATGCCTGACCTAGCCATGCGTCCCCATCCCAAGGGCGGCACGGTCATCGTCATGAGCCTGAGGCGCTAGCCACGAAAGAAACCGGGCGAGCGGCGGGGTTTCCCGCCGCTCGTTTCATTTCCAGACCCCGTTGCTCAAATCGCGAAATGGCGTTGCCGCCCCGGCGCAAGAACAGCTAACACATCCGGACTGGCATGTTGAACTGGTTCTCCAATCCCGGCTTCCTCTGGCTTGGCCTTCTCGCGGGGCCTGTGGTGCTGCTCTTCATGCTGCGGCACAAACCCGTCGTGCGCCGCGTGTCGAGCACGCTGCTCTGGGCAGGCGCCGCACAACTCAACATTGCCACCTCCCCCATTTCAAAGCTGCAGAAGTCGCTCTCCCTGCTCCTGAACCTGCTGCTGCTGGCCTGCCTCGTGCTGGCCCTCAGCGGTCTGAAGATTCCGGATGCGCGCCAGCGCGGGTTGCCGCTGGTGCTGATCATTGACACGACGGCCAGCATGCAGACACGCACGCTGGATGGCTCCCGGCTGGAACTGGCCCTGGCTCGAGCCAGAGAGATCGTGGATGCCGCCGGTGACAGCCCCGTCACCCTCATGACCTGGAACGGCTCGCTGCTTCTCGCGGCCCCCGCCGACTGCGAACCCTCCGTGGCCAAGGCTGCCTTGGGGCGCATTGAAGCAACGGACTTGGGCGCCGGAGACGAAGCGCTGCTGCTGGCGCTGCGCCCCCACTTCGAGGCCAAGCGCGCCCAGCGTATTGCCCTGATCTCGGACCATCGCCCCGGAGCCGTATCGGCCGACTACCTGTTCGTCCCCGCCGGAGCCGCCGCCGCCAACGTGGGCATCGTGGCCGCCGATGTTCACGACGCAGGCAAGGGACAGGCCGACCTGTTTTTCGGCCTCGAGCTCTTTGGCGAAGATCGCAGCCTGGTGTCGGTCAAACTCGAGCGCCTGACGGCCGGCGAAGATCAGCCTCTGGTGGAAGTGGCCGACGTGCGCGAGCTGACCCTCGCCCGCGGGCCGCGCACGCCCGTGAGCTTCAGGATCAGCCGGCCGGGTCTTTACCGCGCCCGCCTCGAAAGCGAGGACGCTCTGGCCCTCGACAGCCAGGCCTTCCTTCGCTACGCCCCTCCCGCCAAGCTGGCCGTGGCGTGCGTCGGCCCTCTGCCGCGCTCTCTGGGAACGCTGCTGTCCGCGTTGGAGTTTGTCACGGTGGTCGATGCCGCGGACGCCGATGACTCCACCACCGCGTTTGTCTACACCGACGGCGCCAAGGCCCGTCGCACCCGCCTGCCGGCGGCCTATGTCGGACCCCAGTCCGGAGCTCCGGGCGTGCGGTTTTCGAGCGCGAGCGACGCCTCTGATTTCGCCGCCCGACCCGCGCGCAGCTTTCTCTGGCGTGGGGCGGGCGTGCCGGACCTCAGGCTGGGCGCAGTGTGCAACATCGAGAGTGCGGGCTTCTTTCAGCCGGTGCTGGAGGCGGGCACCGGGGTTTCGATATGCATGCTGTCGCGCGACAACGAGGCGCTGTCCGACCTGATTGTCGGTTTCGACCTCGACCACGAGGCCAACAACTTCCGCAACAAGTACGCCTTCGTGATTTTCTGGAGCAATTGGTTTGAACACGTGCGCTCCCTGCTTGAGCCCCTGCCCCGCGGCGCCGTACGCACCGTGGACACCCTCGAAGTGCGCAAGCTTGAGGGGCGCGGCGAGTTCAGTTACCGGCGCCCGGGCGCACAGGAGGGCTGGCAGGCGTCCATGCCCGGCGACGTACTGTCCGCCGAACGCGTCGGGCTGCTTCACTTTCAGGGATTGCGCGAAACCTCGGAACCGCTGCTGGGCGTGAGCCTGCTCGACCCCGCCGAAAGCAACACCGCCGCCGTCAGCGATGCCGTCTGGGATTCAGCGGCCGCCAAAGAATTTCTCTCGGCCGCCAATGCCAACGATGGAGATCAGGCCGACTACGACCTGCGGCCCTGGCTGGCTCTGGCTGCGCTGGCGCTGCTGTTGTTTGACTGGTTCTACTTCAGGCGGCGCTTTGCCCTGGGGCAGGGCCGGCCGTCCGTCCGGAAGACGGCGCGCGGCGCAACTGCGATTCGAAGGCGCCAAGCAGGCGCTTGAAAGCGTCCTCAGCTTCCGATTGTTCGGCCGGCGGCCCGTAACGCAGGCGGTAGAACTGCTCTGTCAGTTCACGCACAGCTTCAAAGGTGCCCCCGCCGCGGCGGATCACACGCCATGCGAACTCGCGGGGCGTTTCAAATGGCCTCTTGTGAAAGCCGACGCGCGCCAATGCCAGCAGCAGCCGGACATAGAGTCCCTGCTGGCGCCGGTTCATGCCACGCAATCCGGAGTCGACACCCATCTCATCCAGCACGCGCTTCTTGAGCCTGCGGCGTCCCCGGTGGCGCCACAGCATCCAAAGCACCAGCGCCGACAGGGGCGCGAGCACCAGCGAAGCCCGCGCCCAGGGAGACTGCGGCAGATAGTCCGGCATCCAGTCCGTCGCGACCGCCAGAGCCTCACGTAATTGCTCCACGCCGCGATCAAAACCATCTTCGATATCCCTGGCCAATTGCTCGCGCGCCTCGTTGCCATAGCCGATCAGGGGGTCCCTCGGCTGGCCGCCAGATGGCGTCTGCGGGTCCGTGCCCTGGGTTGCCGCGTCAGGCTCAGGGCCGGGGTCAGGGGTGACTTCAGGCTCGGGCGATGGCTCGGGATCGCTGCCCGCCGCGCTGGGCGGTGTCGGGTCAAAGGTGACCCAACCATAGCCCTGCACGTAGACCTCGACCCACGCATGGGCGTTGGAACCATAAACTTCAAACACACCGCGCTCTTCGTTGTAAGTCGTGGCGTGAAAACCAACCGCCAGCCGGCAGGGCACGCCCGAAGCGCGCAGCACGGCGCACATGGCCGACGCGAAGTACTCGCAATGGCCGTAGGGTTCCGTCGTAAGGAAGCGATAGATGCAATCCGCCCCGGGACGGGGCCGGCGCTGCAGCGAGTAACTGTACAGATTTTCCCCTGTGCGCTGCACCTTGGCCTCCGCAAAATACCGCACCAGCCAGCGGGCAGCAGCCACCGAGCTGAAGACCGGATTGTCCCCGCTGACGCGCCGCGAAGCGCGGTTGCGAACTTCCGCCACCACCGGCAGCGAATTGAGCTTCTCGGCAAGGCTCTTGGGCAACAGCCAGTACGCCCGTTCCGGCGTGCCCGGTGCAGGAGCGCCGTTCTCAGGCGGGGCGCGCGGCGGCGCCTTGCCCGCCAATCGTGCCTCCAGATCGCCGTAGTCCATGATGAACTCGACGCTCTCAAAGCCGTAGGTGGAACTGAGTTTCACGCCGGGAGCCCGCAGGATGCCGGCCTCCGGCGTCCAGATGGCTTCCGCGTCAAAGCCGGTCAGCGCGACGGGCTCGGCGGTCAGGGGCAGCTCTCCCAGTTCGCCCAGGCCGCCGCGCAGCAAGCTGACCTTGTAGCCGGCCAGTCGGAAGCCCTCGCCCGGATTGCGCGCACCCGGCAGGCGCCGCTTGCCGCGCTGGGCCTCGCCCAGCAACGTGCCGCTGGTGGATGAAGGGGAGGGGCTCCAACGTTCACCGTCAAAGGTGGAGTGAGTGAAACAACGCAGATAGAGGGGCGTGGGGATGTATCGAGGCGTCTGAACGGTCAAGGGCCTGACCTCGAGCACCTTCTCCATCGACTGCTGAATCTCGCCGAACTCGCCCAACTCGACGCCGCGCGACAGCGAAGTGATGCCGGAGATGGACCTTTCGCCCCCTGTCCCGCCTGACTTCGTGCCGCCTCCCGACTTGCCCGGCGCGCCGTTCCCGGCCACGGGTAGCGCGCCGTCCTTGTGCCCGTCGTCGCGGCTGAACTCAATTCGCGGCATGGCAAAGAAGAGCACAAACGTAGCCGCCAGCATTGAAATCACGGCGCCCCAGAGCACGGCGAAGAACGAGCCGCGCATCAGGCTGCCGGGCTGAGATGCCGCCACTCCCTGACTCCTTCCCTCGAGCGGAAAGAGCTGCAACTGCATGCGGGCCGGATAGGAAAACGCGACGTAAAGCGCAGCCAGGGTGCCCATGCCCAGAAGCCAGGGCCAGAGCACATCGTCCAGCGGGCGCCTCAGCCCCGCCACCACGAAAAAGAGCGTCAAGACCAGAACCAGGCTGGAGAGCCGCGCGCTTTCCCGCGTGTACAGCACCATGAGCTGCACGGGCAATATCAGTACCGGCAAGGGCGTATTGAGGGCCAGGCCGATGGCATCGCCCCGATAGGGATCGATGCGATCCAGGGTCGCCAGCAGGAACATGGCCGGAAGCATCAGGTAAAACGCCAGCAGGTAGGGCCGAAAGCGCCTTAAGGCGGGCAGCACCAGAAAGGCTTCCTGCAGGCAGAGGCAGATGAGGATGAAGGCCGGTTCACGCCAGTCCATGAGGCCGCGCCGATGGAACAGCACGCCGGTCACCGAAAGAGCAATGCCCAACACCCGGGTGATGTGGCGGTAAAGGGCCCCCGTGGAGTGGATGCTCATGCTTCGCCCTCCGCCTCGCCCCGTGCCAGTTCGCGGCTGGTGATGCTGCGCCGGCCCAGCACGTCAAAGGAAAGGTTGGAGCGGAAATCCGCGTCAGCCGCACCGATGACGATGGCCCCTGACGTGCTTGGCAGGCGGGCCTCCGCGTGCTCTTTGGGGCCCAGCGTAAGCAAGATGGGCGTTTCCTGAGCGTCTCCGAGGCCCACTTGATCAATCCAGCGGGCCAGGGGCACCTCCGAAAGTCCCACGTGCGCCAGACGCTCCATGATGGCGTGATACTGCGAGTCTCCGCGACCGTGCTGGCTCACCAGCAGCGTCTGGCCGAGATGGGCAAATCGGAAGTTCACGCTTTGGCGTGTGAGGAAAAACGTAATGCCGGCACACAGGCCCACCAGCGCTTCCAGACGCTCCCGCAGCGTGTTGGGGTCGCCGACGGGCGCGGTATTCAGGATGATCACGAAGTTTGCGTCACGCCTGCCCTCCAGTTCGAGGATCATCGGCTTGCCGGTGCGCGCCGTCGTGCGCCAGTGAATGCGCTTGAGGTTCTCCCCCTGCCGGTACTCGCGCACGCCAAACACTTCTTCATCGCCCCGGTGGGATGTCGATGACTCGCCAAAGTAGCGAGCCAAGTCCAGCAGGCGCTCTTCCAGCTCCCGCGACAGGCGAAGCGGCCTCGGGTAAGCCACGATATCGCTGCGGAAACTCAACGACCGCGAAGCGGCCACCAGCCCGAACGGAAACGCCGAGGTCACGTTGATCTCGCGCAGCCGGTGGTTGCCGCGCCGCCTCAGGGAGGCCGCCACGGGCAGCCGCAGAACAAAGCGCGGCGAGACGGCCATGGCGAGCTGGAGCGGAAAGTCCCGCTGCAGATCCGGCAGGGCCGTGTCATCAAGAATCAGGGAGAAACTCGGCAGCCAGCGCTTGCGGTTGTGGACCAGAAGCTCGATCTCGAAGGTCTCTCCGACGTGCGCCGCGCCGGGATGCCTGCGCTTGACCTCGATGCCCCGGATATTGAGCCAAACCCAGACCGCATTGACCGCGGCCATGGCCACAGGCAGGCAGCCGAGCAGGAGGAAGGCGTTTTCCCCGGTGTGAGCGCCCGCCACGAACAGGCCGATGCCTGAAAGAACAAAGTAGGCCCCCCAGCGCGTGGGGCGGGGCAGCACGCGCAGCCACGCCCAAAGTCGCTCTCTGCGGCGCCGAACCTGCCGGGTGGACTGGGTTGCCGCTTCGCCGCTCATGTTGGCTCGCGCTGACTAATCGGACGGGGCAGTGGTATCGATGTCGGGCTTCTCGCCGCGGCCGCCCAGATAACCCCACAGCATCAATGCCGTGGCAAACAGCCCAAGGCCAAGGCAGACCACCGCCAGCAACGTGAGCCACCCGCGATGCAGGCCCTGTTCGGCCACTATTGAAACGAAGAAACTGCCGTGGAGTTCTGCCTGCTTCGCGGCCTGAGCCGCCAACTCGCGCTGGCTTCCACGACCGGGAAGCACCACCACCAACTCTTCGCGTCGGGCAAAGACGTTCTCGTAGCGTACGCCGGCCAGGTCCAGGGCGCGCCGCAGGGCCGCCACGGGTTCCGCGGAGCCGGCAGGATAGGCAGGTCGATCCATAGGTTGGGTCATGGGCAGGGGAACCACGAAATGGCGCCGGAGCGCAAGCCTTGCACATAAATGCGACCCTGGGCAGGAGCGCCGGCCAGTTCCAGGGGATCCACCGTCATGGGGTGCTGGGCCACCACCCGCCGCTGCGCGGCATCGATCTCAACGACATCGCCCTGCAGCGGACGAGCCAGCAACGCGCGCGTCTGGGCGCGGTTGAAGGCCACGCCGCCCAGGAAGCCGCGGACACGCTCGCCTCGATGCCAGCGCAGGACGTCATCCACCACGATTTCCCCCACGAGCTTCAGGCTGGCGGTATCGTAAATGAAGATGCTGCCCTGGGCCGAGACCCAGGCCTCCTGGCGCGAAGCGCAAAAAGCCACCCGGGCCAGGCCCTTCTGTTCGGCGGGCCAGAACACATCACCCGCCAGGTCCATGTTTTCGTTGAGCACGAACAGGTGGCTGGAGTCGCTCACCGTGAGCCAGCAGCGGCGGCCATCAGGCTGAGCGTACAGCGCAGCCGGAATAGTCGTGGGCGGCAGGAATGTCAGCGCCTGCACATGAGCAGTGGCCGCCTGCCCGTCCATCACGTACACCGCGGGAACAGGGGGCAGGTCCGGCTCCATCTGCGCAAACCCGGGCACGCGGCAAACGCTGCCGCGCAGGGCTTCAAACAGCGCCGGCGAGAGCGCCCCATGTTCCCGGGTCAGGGCGGCAATTCTCGGCACATCCGTGAGCAGTTCGTGAAACTGGCGCGGCTGCTTTTCCAGCAGCGCGGCAATGCGCTGCGAGTCCAGCACGCTGAAGCTGAGATTGCCGTCGGGAAGGCGCGGCCAGCCGTCACACACCAGCACACAGCGGCCAAAGGGCCAGGCCATCAGCCGCCCCGGCGATGAAGCCAGCGCGGCATGGAACTCCCCCCGGGGGTGATCCGGCTGCCAGGCAAACAGCGTCTCCAGCCCGTCCACACGCCGGATGTAATAAAGGGTGTTGCCCGCGGCATCCAGAAACACGTCAACCCTTCTTGTGGGACTTCACGTCGTCAATGGCGCGGCCGATGCGGGCCAAGCCCTCGCGCACCTCGGCGGGGTTGCTCTTGTACCCCACGCGCAGGAATCCCGGTGACTGGAAGTATTCGCCGGCCACCACCAGCACTCCGTACTCATTGCGCAAAACGGTGGCCAGGTTGCCGGTTTCCTCAAGCCCCTTGACGCGCATCCAGCACACGAGGCCGCCCGGCGGCGTGAAGGCCTCGATGTCGGTGCGCGTCTTGAGCCATTCAGCGACGATGGGCCAGTTGCGTTCGTGCAGGCCCCGCGTGATGGCCCTGAGCCGCGAAAGATTGCCCAGTGCCTTCGCCGCCATGTTCTGGCACACCGGCGAAATCTCCGGATCGACGACGTCGGCCAGATCACACATTCGCGAGGCAATGCGCGCCGGCGCCAGCGCCCAGCCAAAGCGCAGGGCGGACAGGCCGTAAACCTTGGTCAGGCTGCTGGTCACGATCACGTTGTCGCCATAGCCAAAGCAGGTGTCGTCTTCGGCGCCGATCTTCAGATGATCGAGGTAGACCTCATCCACCAGCACGGTCGTGCCGTTCTTGGCCGCCGCAGCGATCATGTCCTTGAGCAGGTCACGGGGCAGCTTGGCCATGCTGGGATTGTGCAGGTCCGTGAATACCGCCAGCCGCGTCTTGTCGTCCAGCAGGCGCTTGAACTCGCCGAGGTCGGGGGCAAATCCGTTTTCAAAGCGGCGCTTGAGCTGCACAGGGCGGCAACCCGCCAGCGTCGTGAGGCTGTTGAACTGGCCGTAGCCGGGCATCTCGATGATGACTTTGTCGCCGGGCTGCAGCACCGCCGAGAAGGCAAAGAAGTTCGCCTCGCTGCTGCCCGCCGTCAGCACGACATTCTGGCCGCTGCAC
This sequence comes from Planctomycetota bacterium, assembly GCA_003576915.1. Taxonomy (GTDB): domain Bacteria; phylum Planctomycetota; class UBA8742; order UBA2392; family UBA2392; genus UBA2392. The sequence goes on from QEVF01000009.1 coordinate 25,353, forward strand.
TTGTAGCGCGTGGCCAGCCAATCCACGTTGCGCGGGTCGCCGTAGCTGTTGCAGAGCGCATCGAGGTCGTAATCGTCAGCGCTGAAGTTCAGCTCGCCCGGCTTGGGCGGATACATGCCGCTGCCGGCCATGTAGATGCCGTCTGCGTATTCCAGCCGCTTGGCATGGCGCATGTACGAAAACGGTTCGAAGTCCATGGGCACCCCCTTGCCTGCGTTTGTAGCGGAGGCTCTGCACCGAGGCAAGGCAAGTATTTGTACGCGTCAGGCTCCCGGCCGCCTCGACGCGGCCTGGTCGGCGCGGCACTGATCCAGCCAGGCGTACAGGGCCGCCATCTGCTGGGCGAAGTCGTGCGTATGCCCGTCCAGCGGGTTTTTGAAGAAGGGCGCCAGTTGGGCCAGCATTCCGCTCTCGCCCCGTCGCCAGGCCAGCGAGGTCAGACGCACGAGGTCCAGCACCAGGGGGGCCGCCAGGGCGCTGTCGCAGCCCTGCCAGGTGAACGAGAAGGTCATCTCCGTGCCCAGGAAGCCCCGGAAATGGACCAGGTCCCAGGCGGTCTTCCAGTCTCCCAGACTCGGAACGTATTTGATGTCGGTCTGCACCCAGGCGTCGCCCCCAAGCATCTCGCGCAGGGCGACGTCCTTCTGGCGCAGCTTGCTGTCCTTGGCGGCCGGGGCGTCCAGCGTGCGACCGTCGGAATTGCCCAGGAAGTTGTTTCCCACCCAACTCATCACACGCAGGTTGCGCGCAATGAACATGGGCCCCAGCACGGTCTTGAGCAGGGTTTCGCCCGTCTTGCCGTCCTTGCCGGCATGGGGCAGGCGCGCATCTCGGGCCAGGCGCCGCAGGGCCGGAAGTTCGCTCGCCTGGGACGGCGTGAAGTTGATGAACGCGCAGTCCTGCCGCAGCGCCGCCAGGGCGTTGATCAGCGTCGATGTGCAGAACCCGGGCCCCGCCTTGGCCAGGGCCTGGAGCAGCGCCGCGGGGGCGTCGAAGTCGGCCGTTTCGGCGAAGTGCGGTTCGGTGCTGCTGACGTTGACGACAATCAGGCGCTCCACCCCATGCTCCGAGCGGAAGCGTGAAAGCCGCTCCTCGACCCGCGCCAGCTCTGCCAGGTAGCCGCCGCGTGGAAGCTTGCCGAACTCGAAGGAATCCACCCGGGCGATGCGGGCATCGGTTTCATCGAGCTGGCTCTTGAGGGACTCCGCCAGGTGAAGCGGCAGAATGCGGGCTTCGCCGGCTTCGCGCGCCCGCTGCCAAAGCGCCACCCGTGAAATGTCGCACCCGCCCAGCACCAGATCATTCAACAGGGGCAGGGCCAGGCCGCGGAACTCCGGACCTTCCGTCACCAGGCCCGTGCCGTCTGCCAGACCTCGCGCGACAGCGAGCGCGCCCACGATACTCGTGACTCCGACGTTGCCACAGGCGCCAATGAAGTAGACTCCGACCTTGCTCATGTGCTGTTTCCTCTGGCCCTACTTGCCCTGCCTGATTCTCGCCAGGGCGTCCACGGCCGACTGCGCCAGCGCCCTTCTCTCCGCCCCCTGACCCGCAAGCGTTTGGCCCTCTCCTTCAAAGCTCCGCGGGTTGTAGGCCGGCGCAACCTCCATCACCGCCGCCGACCGCACGGCCTCGCCCGTCGCGCCGCCTGAACCATCCACCGCTGCTCCGGCCCTGCCCTCTTCGGCGGCCCGGGCCCTGGCTCCCGCCGCCGCGGCCGCCTGCTCAACGCGGCGCGCCAGCTCTTCCTGCGCCGACACGTCCGCCGGCACCTTCTCCGGCAGAATCTGATCAAGCGATTCACTGCGGCCTCCCTGAGACGCCCGTGCCTTCTCCAGTGCCGCCTGCCTTTCTTCCGCCGTCGCCCTCGGGTCGCGCAGCACCGACGCCAGCTCCTTCATGCTTGCCTGCTCGCGGCGAAGTCCCATGGCCTGCTCAAAGGCCTTGAGGTCGTCCGCACTGCCGCTGCTGGCGGCCCCTGACGCAGTTCGGCCGGACACCGCCGGCGCGCCCGCGCCAGGCTTTGCGGCCACTTCCAACGGCAGCCGCGCCGCCGCAAGCCAGGCCACCAGGGCCAGGAGCGCCGCCAGGGGGCCCGCCACAAGCCAACGACTCGCCACGGCCGGAGGTAACTCCAGCGGCCCGCCTTCAGCCGCCCGCACCTGCGCAATGCCAAGCAGCGCGGGGCCGAAGGCTCCCGTGCCGGCAGCCGCAAGCGCCGTGGAAATGACAGCATCAGAATCTTTGCGCCCCATCTCCAACGCCAGCGCACAATCCGTGGCGTCTGGCAGGCGCCACCCCTTCATCGCGCGAACAAGCTCCACCAGCGCGCCCGCAGCCATGCCCGCAAAGGAAAGAGGCTGCCACAACGCCCAGGCCGAGCCAAAGGCCAGCCAGGGCAGCCAGGCGAGCAACACCACGGCGGACAGAGCACCGGCCGCACCGCCAGCCAGCAGGCGCGGCACCACGCGCGCAATCTGCCGCCCCACCAGGCGGGTTCGCATGGTCGCCAGGGCGCCCTTCAATGCGGGATTGAGTGCAACTCCGCCGGCCTGTGTCGTGCTCACGGCTTCTCCGGCTCGAAAACCAGCACGACATGGGCCCCGGCGCGCGGCAGGCCCGGTGCGTCGGGGTTGGGAGAGTAGACATCACTCACTGCGCCGTGTTTGGCGCGGTTGTCGATGATGCAACTGGCGTCGTGCCAAACCGCTGCCATGTTCCCCAACTGGTCCGCGGCCACTACGCTGCGGTTGGCTTCGGGCATGTATTGCTCGATGCCGCCCGTAAATACAAACATTCCATACTCGGGCGGCCGCTTCTCCACCGCGTTCCACAGCCAGTCCTCCACGCGGGCCATGGTCACGTTGCCCGTGTCGCGGTGTGTGAAGCGCACCGAGATCCTTACGCCGTCGCCCTGGGGCACTTCGGGGTAGCCGCGCCCCTGGGCTTTGACCGCGGCCTCGGTCAGGCCGATAATCTCCAGACCCCGCTTGACGTGCTCACTGCGCGCCGTGACGGTGAACAGGGCCTCGTGGGCCGAACCGCCGGGGCCCACAATCAGGAACTCCAGGGGGCGGCGCTGGCCGCCCAATAGCGTGGCCTCCAACTCCACCCGCTTGAGTGCGGGGTAAACCTTCAGCCCGCCCTCAAATGAAATGAACTCGTCGCTCTGCGATGGCAGCGTCACTTTTTCGGGCGCGGCGGGAGCGGCCGTGTTGACTGCGGGTCCGTTCTGCGGCCTGCGCGGCGGCGGCGCATCGGCGGCGCGGCACCCGTGAAACAGGCAGGCAGCCGCGACGACCGCCATCACTGTTCTGAAGTCTCTTGCCATGGCACCACCCGCAAAGTGTTCCCAAAGCTTCAGCATTCTGACGAGTTTAGCGGAGATTGGTTCGCCGGAAACGCTGATTTGACATTGACTTAGGTCCCCAGTGCCTCTCAAGGCCGTCGGGGTAGCCGCCCCAGAGCATCCATGAATTTGAACGTCATTTCATACTCGGGCATCCGGGCCTTCTTGCGGTCCTTGTTGACGGCATGAACCACGTCGATACCCAGCACCACAAAGGCCCAGGGCGCGGTCTGGCCTGAAGCGCCCTCACGGGCGCTGCCGGCAAAGCTGACTTCTATTTTCTCGATGACGGCTCCGCTCTGCATGATGCTGCGCTCGACGGCTTCCTTGACCGCGCCGAACACCCGCCGATAGGGCTCGCGGGAAGCGGCAACGCCCGCGTCGCGGCCGCTGCGCGGCAGCAGGTCAGAGAGAGCGACGCGGGAGTTCTCGACCACGCGCCTGCCCCTGGACCCCAGCGCCACGACAAACTGGCCCTGGCCGGCCGCAGCGTCCCACTCGCAATAGAGGGTAACCTGCTCGCGCATGACGGGGGGTGCGCCGGTGAGCCCGTCCTTGGTGCTCAGGTTCGACTCCATGACCAGCTCCTCAGGCCTGAAGTGGGTGCAGACGATGAAGAAGATGAGCAACTGGAACACACAGTCGATCATCGGGGTCATGTCAAAGGTTGGGTGGCTTTCGCTGCGTCTTCTCCTGCGAACGAGCATGGGAAGTCTCCATGTGGAAGGCCTCCCCGGGAAATGCTGCAAACGGCACCGCCGCCGGCCTGTTCGAAAAAAGCGGCGCGGGCGCGATGATCTCGCGCCCGCGCCCTCCCTGATTGCACGTGTTACTTCGCGGCGCCGCCGCCGCCGGGCTTCATGCCGGCGGTGCGTCCGTAGGCGTCAGCGAACTTGAAGGTCACGCTGAGTTCCGGCTTGTTGGCCGCCTTGCGCTTGGTGTTGATTTCGGAGGAGGCGTCAATGGCCATGGAGACGAACATCCACGGCGCCGTGCCCGAAGAGACGCCCGCCACGGCGTTCTTGGCGAAGCTGATTTCCAGCTTCTCAATCTTGGCGCCGCTGCGCTCGATGTAGTTCTCAACGGCGTCCACGAGAGCCTTGTGCACCGTGCGGTAGCGGTTCTTCTTCTCGGCAATGCTGCCCATGCCGTCGCCGTCCATCACCACGATATCCAGCAGGCCCATGCGGGTGCCCTCCACCACTTTGCGGCCGCGGGCGCCGATGGCAACGACGTACTGGTTTGTGGCCGTGGCTTCATCCCAGTCGCAGTAAACCGTGATCTGCTCCTTGGGCAAAGCCGCCGCCGCGCTGAGACCTTCATCGGTGGGCAGGTCGGCGCGCATGGAGCGCTCCTCCTGTTTGAAGCGGGTACACACGATGAAGAAGATGAGCAACTGGAACACGCAGTCGATCATGGGCGTCATGTCGAACGTGGGTGTCTTGTCGTCGCGCCTTCTGCGTTTGAGTGCCATGTTCTGCTCCGGTTCTGAAGAAAGGAATTACTCGTTCATTTCCTTCAGGACGTAAACCTTGATTTTGTACATGCGCACTTCGACCATCAGCTCAATCAGCTTGGCGAACTCCCCGGCCGGTGCGCGGGCGTCCACGCGCACGGCAATGAGGTTCTCGCTGCGATTGTCGGCCTCACTCCAGCCGGGAAGCTTGCGCGTTACATCCACCCGGCGGGCTTCCTGGTTCAGAATCGCCTTCATTTCGTCCGGCGACTTGGGCGTCGGCGCGCCGTAGCAGAACCACCCGAACTCTTTGGGCAGGTCTTCGTACGACCCCTGATTCACCGGCGCCACGTGGATGGTGAAGAGCTTGGGCGCGGACTTCTCTTCGGCCACAGCCGAGAGCGCGTCGGGCAGGCGCAACTGAACGTTCTCCTGCTGCGTGATCTGCGTGCAGACGATGAAGAAGATGAGCAACTGGAACACGCAGTCGATCATCGGCGTCATGTCAAAGCCGATGGGCGGGTTCTCGTTCTTTTTGCGGTTCAGCGCCATGGGTTACTCCGCTTTCCCTGAGTCGTTGAGTTAGCCCTGCTGCTGGGCGGCGTAACCCGAGATCGTGGTCAGCATCTCGTCCACCACCAACGCCACGGAGTTCACGATGTCGTTGGCCTTGTTCTTGAAGAACCAGTAAGCCACGATGCCGGGAATCGCGATGCAGAGACCCACAACGGTCGAGAGCAGCGCCAGGGCGATACCGCCCGACACCATCTTCGGGTTTACCTGGCCGCCAGGCGCGTTCTCAATGGTGGCAAATGTATCCACCATGCCTGTCACCGTGCCGAACAGACCCATCATGGGGCCAATGGCCACACACACCGAAATGGGGCCCAGATGGCGATCGAGCTTCTCGCCCTCAATGCTGAACTGGAACGAAGCTGCGTCCTTGGCGGCGTCAGGGCCGGCCGAAACCTTGTTCAGGGCCGCGGCAATGGAGCGCGTCAGCATGTTCGGGGTCGCCTCACAGTACTGCAGCGCACCCTCGAGGTCGCCTTCGTCGATGTAGTTCTGGAGCGCTGCAATGCACTCCGGCGCCACCAGCTTGTCGCGGCGCACATTGACGAAGCACTCGATAATCCACCCGAACAGGAAGATGGACGTCAAGAGAATCATGCTCTGCGTCAGAATGCCGAACCAGCCCGACGGAATACCGAGCAGCTTCTCGCCCAGCGAATAGCTTGGCATTTCTTCCGCCAGCAGGGCGGGCGCAAAGGCCGACGCCAAGCCGAACGCGGCAATGACGAACAACGCGTGCTTGTGCTTCTGGAACATGTGAGCCTCTCAGGCAGGGTTGACCATCGCCCAGGTACGGACGCCGTAGCCGGGCAAAATCAGGGATTACGATGACAAACGGCCAAGGCCGCGGGCGGTTCAAAAAAACTGCCTGGCAGAGCCGGAACCAGGGCCGCCCAAGACCTGGCTGGTCGTTGAAGACGTGGCATCGGCCACACTTTCAACCTGGTCGGGGCCTCGCTGAATCGGGCCCCACCTCTGATTCAAGCGGCGTTTCAGCCCCCTGAAACGCGCAAGCCATCCATGGCCTGCTAGGATTTGAAGCGGTCGATAGCCTTGGTGATTTCCGCCACTTTGGGGTCGTTGGCGGCGTTCGTGTTGCCCAAAGTTGTGCGCAGCTCAAACATGTAACGTTCGGCCGTTTCCGCGTGGCGCTTGGCGACTTCCTTATCCTTGGCCAGCTTGGCCATCTCCGCGCAGGCATTGGCCGCGCCCAGCAGCGCGAGGCTTCGGAAGTCCGCGTCGCCCGCAAACACCGACAGGGAATTGGCGTAGCTTTGCAGCGCCAGCGCCCAGTCATCGGAATTCTTGGCGTTGGCCGAGCGCACCATGCCCATGCCGAGATAGGAACCACAAACCTGGTAGGCGGCATCCTGGGTGATCCAGTTGTTCTTGGGCGGGCTCTTTACCGCCTTCTGCTCGGCCTCCCACTCGCGGATCGGGGCCGAAAAGCGCGACTGGGCGCCCGTCGGATTGCCCTCCTGCACCAGCAGGAAACCCACCTTCAGACCCGCCTGAATCGAATCACGGCTTGGCCGGCCGCCGTTGCGCTTGAGCGCAGCCGACGCCAGCTTCTCATAGATCTCACGGGCACGCTTCACGCCGTCCTTGCTGGCTTCCGCCAGCGCGCCCGCGGCGCGCAGGGCCCGGATGGACCAGTCAATGTATTCGGGCCGGGCCGACTTCTGATTGAGCGCGAGGGTCAGTTCCTCCAGCTTGCCGTACCCCTTGGAGAAGGCTTCATCGTTCTTGCCGTCGCGGGCCAGGGCGTCGCCCAGACCCTCCAGCGCATCCAGATACAGGCGGTGGAGGTTCCCGGCCTCCTTCACCGCGGCCCCGGTGGGCGACGCAAAAGCCACGCCGCGCACGGGGTTCGACGGGATGTTGGGCTTGTTGGCGCCCAGCGCCGCCGCCGCCTCTGCTTCCTTCAGGTAGGCCATGAACGCGGCAGCCGCGTCGGCAAACATGCCTTGAAGCAACTTGCCGCGCGCCACGAAGTAGAGAGAGCAGAGTTTGACGCGAAGTTTGTCGCCTTCGTCGGTCAGGCCCTTGGGCGGGTTGTCCAGGTAGCCCTGAGCGTCCTTTTCGAGGGCGTCGCCGCGGCCGGCGAGCAGCTTTTTGGCGAGGCCGTTGAACTGGTCCATGCCATTGAGCGTGTAACGCACCTGTTCGACGTCCCAGATGTCGATGCGCGAACCCGGCTGCCGGTTGGCGTCCTTCCACTCGATGCCGGACAGCGTCTCTGCCTCGATGGAGCGGAACGCGGTGGTGCTGCCATCTCTGCGCAGCACGGTGCCTTCTGCCGCAAAGAGGGCGGGCGAGAGTGCAAGGGCGCAGAGCGCGGTGAGTGCAAGCCTGTTCATGATTCTTTCCCGTAAGAGTTTTCGCCTGGCGTCGGTCAGCGCATTTTGAGTTTCTTCGCCTCGGCCTCGAGCTGATCGGCGGCCTTGGTCAGCCCGGCCTTGAACTTCTTGGTGTCCTCGTCTTCAAAGCCCAGATTCGGCAGGGCCTTGTTGCGCAGCAAGGTCAGCGTGTCGTCGACCTCGCGCTTGACCAGGACTTCGCTGGCCAGCTCTTCAATGCCCATGGCCTGCTTTCCGTACTTGCGCAGCCAGTCCGTGGTGAGCTGTCCCCAGGCCAGGAGGCTCTTGCGGTACTCCGGACGGTAGGGATGGTCGTCCAGCTGCGCAAAGCTTGTCCACTGGTCGAGGTGAATGCGGCGAGCACGCCAGAGGTAGTCGGCCTCGCTCTTGGGCAGGGCCTGGACCTTCTTGGGGTCGGCCTCAAGCCACACGTTGAACTGGTCTACAAAGGGCGGATACTCGACAGCGGGCCCCTTGAGGGCATGCAGTTCAAGGAAGATGGCAATCAGCGTGTCAATGGTGTCGAGGTAATACAGTTCGATCTGCGCCTTGAAGGTCAGCTCGAACAGGACGCCGCCGCGCTGGCTCTTGGCCATTTCGTTGACGTTGCGGACGATCACGAAGCAGTAGGCGCGCCGCATCAGCACTGCCGCCTTCTTGAGATCCTCCACGTTGCGGCTTTCCTTGTACTGCTCAAAGTAGGCGCGTCCGAGCTGGTACTTCAGCTCCAGCTCTTCGCCGCTCCTGGTTCCGCCGCACAGCGGAGGCTTGGCCTGGCGGTTGGTGGGAATCAGCAGCTCATTGCCGAAATACTTGCTCTTCTGGTGCAGGTCGAGGCACTGCTGGAGATAGAAGATGGCGCGCTTCCAGTCGCGGACACGGAAGTAGTTCTTGCCCAGAATCAGCAGGTCCGCCGGCGGCAACTCGGCGTTGCCGGAGCCGCGCGTTTCACGCCAGCGTTCGTAATAGGTGAGCACCTTGGTGAGCATGGGGCGCATGCGTTCATCGAGGCTGGCCGAAGTCTCCTCGAGAAAACCGCCGAAATCGTAGATGAAGGTCGTGCCCACGAAGTAGGCCAGGTGCGCGGTATTCAGGCTCACCTGGGTGTTCAGTGTGGCATACAGGCCGGCCTTGTCCGCGGGCAGCTTGGTGTCGCGGGCCTGGGCGTCCAGCCGGTCCAGCAGTTCCGTGTTGGCGCCGGTCGTCAGCTTCTGGGCGTCGGAACGGATGGAGTCATAGGCCTTGTCCTTGATCAGCGCGTCAAACTCGGCGCGCACGGCATCGCCCCAGCGCTTGGGGTAGGACTCCGCGTACTCCTTCCAGCGTTTCTCCAGGATGGGCAAGAGCTCCGGCGTCACCAGCGTGGCGACGTTCTTGTCCGTGCCCAGGGCGACTTTGACCAGCCACTCATCCCAGAAGTGCTGGGCGAGGAGGCGGTGCTTTTCGAGCGTGTTCTTGGCGGCGTTGTACTTGTCCAGCTTTTCCTTGTTGGAGCCCAAGGCGCCCTCAGACTTGAAAAGGCCGATCTTGAGCTGGTTGAACAGCGAGCGGAGATTGGTGGAGGCGTTGGTCAGTGCCTGGGTGCGCGGATTGAGGGTGTCGATGAAAATGGTGTAGATGCGGGCAATCATGTCCGCGATCTTCTTCTTCTGGTCGGGGAAGGCGGCCTCGTAGGCGCGCAGCAGTGCCTCGGCGCCGTCGCCGTCCTGCTCTTCCGCCAGGCCCCAGAAGGAAAGCTCGATGACCGCGCGCTGCACCTCCGCCGCCGAAGCGAAGTGGGAGCCAAACAGGTCCCAGTGGCGCTTGAGGATCGTGAGCGCCGTGGCGCGGTTGGCGTTGCGCAACTCGTCGCGCTTGGCGTCGGATTTGGCGGGATTGCGCATCAGAAAGGCGTACCAGTAGGCCGCACGGCCCATCATTTCCATTTCATCGCTGGGCTGCCGCGAACGCTCGGGCTGCTGCTTCCAGCGCTCCTGCATGACTTCCGCGACGGCCAGGAAACACTGCACGAGGTTGTCCTTGTCGGGGCTGACGCGCTCCTTGATGTCGTCCCAGTTGCGCAGCACCACCACCAGCATGTACTTCTTGAAGTAATAGACGGCCTTGTGCCACATGGCGACATCGACCTTGAGGGCCGTGTCGGCCATGGCGGCAAAGTGGGCTTCCTCCTGCTTCTCCCAGATCTGCTTGGGCAGGCCCTCGAAGTCGCGGGCGTGGCGGGCCTTCTGCTCCGCAAAGAACTCCGCCGTTTCCTGCTCATTGGCCTCGCCGGAGCGGCTGGGGTGGCGGGCGGCAGCGTCCTCAATCTGGTTGGCATAGGCCGTGGCCGCAAAATACATGGCGATGCGGAACTTCTTGTAGCGCACCGGCAGCGAGGCATAGCGCACGGCGGCCTGGGAGAACTTCTTGGCGTTGTAAAGCTTGCCGGCGTTGGCAAAGGCTAGGTCGTTGACGGCGTCTTCGCCGCCGAGCTTGGCCTTGAAGTCGTCAGCCTCGGTCTTGAGGCCTTCAAACGTCTTGTTGCCGGGCTCCCCGAACTTGCCGCTCACCAGCCAGCCGGCGACCTTGGAGTAGGCCTTGGCCATTTCGCCGGGAAAGTCATAGGCCGACTTGGTGTCGGTGATCAGGTCGCACATGTTCTTCATGTGGTCCGGCACGGGCTGGCCCGCCTCGGGGGCGGTGTCGCCGTTGTCCTTGCCGAACTTGTAGACGAAGTACCACGTGCGCAGGCAGGCCTCACGATAGGCCATGGCGCCATCGACGTAACGATGCAGCAGATCAGAGTAGATCGTGGCGATCTTTGAGAAGCACTCGGGCGCATAGGTTTCAAACGACTGCACGCTGGTGCACTCCGCCAGCAGCAACTGGTAGGCGCGCAGCACCTTCAGGATGGGCCCGTAGCCCACGATCACCGCGTCCTTGATCACGGCCTTGCCGCAGCGCAGGCGCAGCTCCGGCGAAACGCCCTCGCCCGCGCCGATGTCCGCCAGCACGGAAAGGGCCTGGCGCTTGAAGTTCAGGTCATTGTCGGATGCCAGCTTGAACAGCTCGTCCAGGGCCTGATTGATGTTGGCTCCCAGCCGAATCTGGGCGCTGATGCGGAACAGGTTGAAACGCTTGAAATCCGTGGCCAGCTCGCGAATGGAGCCGTACTGGGTGAACGCCTTCTGATACTGGTCGATGCACTGCTGCAGGAAGCGCCTTTCGTAGCCCAGATCGCCGGTCTGGAGTTCGGCGGCGCGCAACCAGCCGCGCAGGGCCTGGGACCCGACGTCAGGTCCGGGCGGGTAGTCCGCCAGCAGGCTGGGAATCTCGAGATACTTGGCGACGGCCCCCTCCGGGTTGCGCAGGGCAAGTTCGATATCGCCCAGCAGCAATACCGCGTCGATCCACTCCACACAGATGTCGAAGCTGAACTGCAGCTCGCTGACCTCGTTGGACGCCTGGCGGAAGAAGCCCACGCGCTCACTGCTGCCTTCCGGGTAGGTCAAGCCCTTCACATACAGCGAAACACAGATGTTCAGGAATGCCTGGCGATAGTTGTGAGCCAGCCTGCTGTTGTCCCAGAAAGCCGTGCCCAGCTCATTGCGCTTGGTTTCAAGGGAGCCGCGCTCTTCCTTGAGCGTGCCCAGGGCCTTGTCAACCAGGACGCGCGCACCCTCGGCGTTGAGGCGGGCCTTGGCCCGTGCCAGCTCGATGCGCAGAATGGCCAGCTCGATGCGGCCGTCCTGGTCTTCAGGGTTGCCGTAGACTTCCTCGGCGCTTTCGTAGCCTTTGCTCCGGGCGTCGAGGTCGCCGCTGCGCGAAAACTCGTCGTCGGCCTTGGCCTTGAACACGCGCGCGAGCGCCGAGCGCGCCCGGGACTTTTCGTCGTCTGTGCCGCGGTCCATCTGGCGGCGCAAAAGCTTCTCGGCCTCGTCGTACATCTTGAGGCGAACGCCCAGATAATAGCCATAGTCCGAGAGATCCCGGGCCTCGGCCTGGCCCGCGCAAGCCCCCAGCGTGAGCATCAGGGCGAGCGTCGAGAAGATCATCAGATAACTGCCGCGTGTGAACATGGAAACGTCTCCGTGTTGCCTCGGAGTGGTGCGAGGTAGCTAACCTCGGTAGGGCCCAGTCGAACGCCTTGGGGGGCGTTCGGTATAACATGGCAAACGGCTGAAACAACCCAAGGTTCAGGGGCCCTGACAAATTGGTGACGAAGCCTGAAAACAGTCAGGCCGGGCAGGAAGCCCGGCCTGAGTATCTGCGCCAAAGCATCAGCGGTCGCGCGGCGCGGTTTCGCCCGACGGACGGTCACGCTCGATTTCTTCCTCGAGGTCGATGATGCGGGCCGTCACCACGATGATGATGTCCTGGCGAACGGTGCTCTTGCCCTTGCGCTTGAAGAGCGAGCCGATCAGGGGCAGGTCCGAAAGGATGGGGATGCCGCTTTCCACGTCGGTTTCGCTCATGGTGCGCATGCCGCCGATGACGAAGCTGCCGCCGTCGGGCACCGTGACCGTGGTACGAATGCGCTGCAGGGTGAGCTGCGGCGTCTGGATGGCGACAGGCGAACCCACGCCCAGGGAGGTCACAAAGGTGGGAATCGGGCGCAGCAGCAGCGCCAGAGTCGGCCTCAGTTCCAGGGTGATGTAGCGGCGGTCAGCGCTGACCGTGGGCCGCACGTCCAGCACGATACCGTCGCGGATGATGCTGACCACAGGGTCCGCCACGGCAATACCCGTGGCCTGGCTGGTGTTGAAGTCCGAGATGTAGGCCACCTCATTGAGCACGCTGACGTGGGCGCGCTGGGTGTTGTGCACCGTGATGCGCGGTGCCGTGAGCAGCGTGGCACGCTCGCGCTTGCGCACGGCGCGGATGATGGCGTTGATCTCGGGGTTGTCCACGAAGGCGAGCTGGAATGAAGCGCCGCCCGAATTCGTCAGGCCAAATCCGCCGCGTGTTCCGCCCAGAGCCTTGTCGAACAGGTTCTCGACGCGGGCGCGCTGGTCAATGCGCACGTTGCCCGAAGGAGGCATGTCCTGAAAGAAGAAGCCCGCGTCGTTGCCCGTACCGCCGGGACCGGCGGGGTTGGCGTTGTTGCCGAACTGGATGTCGTCCAGCGCGGCAGGAACGGGCGGATTGCCCGGCGCCGGAATCTGCGGGCTTCCGCCCACGCCGCGGAAGTCGAGGCCGATGTCCTCGAGGAAATCGTCGCGGATCGTGATGAAGCGCGACTCCACGCTGACGGTCAGGCCCTGCGAGCGGCGCAGGTCGTTCAGCAGTTGCGCCACCTTCTCGATGTTGTCGGGGTTGTTCAGGATGATCAGTTCCTGCTGGCGCGTCGAGATGCCGTGCCCTTCCTTGCTCCAGCTGTCGGGGTCAATGGACTCCTCGATCACCCCCTGCAGGTCCTCAATCGTCAGGGGGTCGGCCTCGGGCCGGTCCTGATCCTGGGTGAAGCGGTCGGTGTCGTTGGCATCCGTGCGCAGGCGGGGCTCGTCGCCCTTGAAAGTCCGCAGGTTCACCAGCAAGTCGGCCACGTTGAACACGCGCCGCGCCACGTTGCGGCCTTCATCGGAGCCCTTGGCGCCGATGATGACCGCGCCGTTTTCCACCCGCCAAGACAACTCGATGGAATCGCAGATCAGGTTCAGTGCCTGGCGCAGCTTCACGCGGCCCACGTCGATCGTCACCGGGGTCTCCCCCGGAACGTCGCGGGCGCGCAGGATGTTGATCTTGCCGTCCGCCTTCAGCTTCTTGATGACGTCGTCCAGGGTCTGCTCTTCAAAGCTCAGCAGCAGGTCCACCGTTTCCAGGGCGCTGCGGACAGCCAGGTCTTCCTTCGACAGCGGCGTCTTGCGCGAACGCTCCAGACGGTCCGCGCGCTGTTCCGTGCGCTGCCAGTCTTCGTAGTCGGGCAACTCCACCGTGCTCTTGGGAAACACGTTGGTGTGCACGATCTGGGCCATCACCTGCTTCCAGTTCTGGTTGAAGGCCTCCCAGGTGTCGCGGTCGGCCTTGCCGCGCTCAAGGTCGCGGGCGATGTTCTTCAGGCGGGCGACCTCGGCGTTATAGGGGTCTTCACGCAGAATCTGGTTGAGCACCGTGATCGTCTCGCCGTACTCGCGGCGGTCAAAGAGCTCCTTGGCCTTCGAATAGAGACTGCGAATCTGCTCGCGGTAGCGGTCGAGTTCTTCCTGCATCTCGAGCTCGCGGATACGGCGCTCCTGCTCCTGCGTCGTGACGTAGTCCTTGACCCGGGCCTCTTCGCGCTTCTGCCTCGCCTCTTCAATCATCAGGCGGGCCTCGCGCTCCTTGGCCTCGGTGTCGAGCATGTAGCCCGTCCAGCGGATCACATCAAGGACCTTTTCCAGCTCCGCTATGGCCTTGTTGTACTCGCCGTCGCGCATGAGGCGGTCGGCGCGGTCAAGGCCGGCGTCGATCTCATAGATGGCCTCGGCGCGCAGCGCCTGGTCTTCATTGCTGCGGGCGCGCGCCACGTTCGATGACTCGCCCCGCGAAAGGCCCAGCACGCGCTCCACATCGTCACGCACCTGGGCCGCCTTCACGTTGCCCGGGTCCATGTCCAGAGCGTCGTTGGCCAGCGCGCGCGCCTTGTCGTAGTTCGCCTCGCGATAGTACGTGTAGGCTTCCTGGGCGTAGTAGTCGGCCAGGGCCTTGAGCTCTCCCTCGTTGAACTTGCCGCCGCCCGCACGGCTGCCCCGACCGCCCTGCACTTCGCGGGCCGTGCCCTCACCCGACGCGGCAGGCTTGGACGCCTCTTCGCGGGCTTCCTGACGGCCCGCGCGATCAGCGCTGCTTTCCTTGCCGTCGTCAAACTTCGCGACGTAGTCGTCCGTCGTCGGTTTCACCGAGACGTTGTCGACCGGCTTGGTCGAGGAGGCACAGGCGGCAATGAAGCCAAATGACGCGGCTACGGCAACGTACGCCAAGCGCTTCTGAAGCCTAAGCTTCTTCATAATTGCTCCACAGCGTCGGGGAACCCGGGGACGCAGCGTGAGGGGATAGAGTTTCTTTGGGGGCCTTTAATGTAGCTGCGAGGGGCAGCCTGTCAACAACCTGCATGGCAATGCGCGTCATTGATGCGTCATGGCTCCAGACGAAGGGAGCCCCGCCACGGCGGGGCCCCGACCTCGTGAGAACAACGCTCCATCAGCGGTCGACGTAGTGGACGCCGAAGATGTCCATCTGGGCCGAGCCCAGTTTGACCACGCGCTTGTCCACGCCTTCGAACGTGAGGCCAGTCTCACTGGAAACGTCCAGAAGAGCCAGCTTGGCGATATCGGCGGGTCTCACTGCCACGCCGCCATCGGTGAAGCACTGCACCATGCCTGCCGTGCCGGCCAGTTTCTTGATGCCGGCGGCATCCAGGCCGATGGACTCCCCCTTCTTGACGTCATGCATCACCACGACGCGGTACCAGCGACTGTCCACCTGTTTCCAGATGGTCAGCTCAAAGCGGGCATTGCCGGCCTTGCCGTTGGCGGAGTAAACGCGCATGGCAATGGGGTTGGTCATGCCCGCGGGATCGGTGTTTTCGATGGAGGGCGCGTCCTTGGTGTCACGAGGCAGCACAAAGCGCGTGCCCGAACGATCGGACAACTCGAGGTCCGAGCCGGAGAAACCGGAGAGGGCCCAGGGCGTCGTGAAGTCCAGGGTATCCTTCATGGAGGAAAGGGACTTGAGCAGGTCGGCGCTGGGTTTGCCCTCGGCATCGAGAACCCGTACTTCCCGCTCCTTGAGGGCTGCGAAGTTGTAGCGGCCGCCCAGTTGGTTGGCCCCATCAAGCACGAGCGACTCGACGATTTCCACACGGCGCCACTCGCCCCCCACCTCGGCAAACCGGGAGAGGCGAACCTTGGCGTCCTGAGTGCCCTTGGACTGCCATGAGAGGTACACGCGGTTGTACAGCACCACGGGGCGGTGGGCCTGCTCGGCGCGCTCGGACGTCTTGAAGCCTTCCACGAACTTGTCGTCAGACTTCAAGCCGGCCTTCAGCTTCTCCTTGGTGGTGGCGCGCACCGCATAACGGTACGTCGTTTCGGTATTGAACGTGGTATCGACGAAGCTGGTCTCCGTCACGGGCGACGGCGTGATCAGCTCCCAGTCCGAAGGTTCCGGCGGACGCGTGGGCTTGGCATCCTTGGTTTCGAGTTCGTAGTCGCGCTCTGATTTGCCCTTGTTGCCTTCGGTCTTCTGCCAGGCCGTAAAGCGAGCGCGCCACTTGCTTTCGGCGTCGCGGTAACGGGGCAGATCTTCCCGGTTATAGCGCGTCTTGCGGGCATCGGCGTCGGTGGGACTGAAGCGCTCAACCCAGTAGGCAAGGTCCGACGGAGCGTCTTTGATGCTGGGCGCATTCCAGGTGATCGTAATCTTGAAGTTACGGGCATCGGCCACGGCCACGACGCTATCCGGCGCAGCGAGGTCAAACTCCGTCACGGTGGGAGCAGCTCCGGCAATGAATTCGTCGAAATTCAGGAAGCTGTCGCCATCGGCGTCCTTGGACTTGAAATCGCTCTTGCCCGAGGCGGCATACTCGGACTCGGTCAGCTTCCCGTCCTTGTTGCGGTCGAGATCGTCAAACTGCTTGCGGCGGGGGTCCACTTCACGCTCGTTGTACTCATCTTCGTCGAGCGAACCGATGGGCGCGCGCTTGTCCAACTCATCGAAAGTGCGACCCTGACGGGCCTTCCTGGTCTTGTCGAACTCGTCGCGCGAGAGTTTGCCATCGCGGTTTTCATCGGCTGCGGCGAAATCCAGCCCCTCCGTCGCGCCCAGCACTACGCGAAACTGCAGGGGCAGATCGAGCGCCTTACGCTCGTTCGCGACGGGACCGGCCACGGGCACTTTGCCCGCGGGGCCGAGGCCCGCTGCCGCGCCGTCAATGCCCTGAGCCATGAACTTCACGTTGCCGGTCACCTTGGGGTCGTTGAGCTTGCTGTTGACCTGGGCCACGGTGTCGGCGATGGTCCGGGCGGGCTTGTCGGTGTCGCCGACGAGAAAGACCGCCAGAATGAAGACAATCATGAGCACGGCGCCGAGTACCGGCGCACCCATGGGTCCGTGCTTGATAAGGGCGCTGCTCTTGTTGGGTTCTGCCATGTCCGGCCCTCCTGCGGGGCTTGCTGTTGCGTAAGTTCCTGTGGGCTGCGTGGGGCTTATTGGTCGGCCGGCGCGGCTTGGGCCTTGATGCCGGGCACCCACCGGGGATTGGCGCGCAGCGCTGACAACTTGAGTTCAAAGCGCATGGACACGCCGTAAACCGTTTCAGCCTCGAGCTTGCGGGCGACTTCCGCGCGCTTGGCGTTGTCCCACTGTTCATCGGTGACGTCCGGGGGAATTTCCCACTTTGCGCGCTCTTCGGCCGAAATCTCGTAGCCCGTGTCATGGGCCCGCGACGACTGGAAGCCTGTCAGGGAGACCAGCTCAAGGGGCAGTCCTTCGCGTTTGCCGCCGCGGGACTCCATGGTGGCGTTTGAGGGCACGAGCAGGCTGTCCGTGATCGCCAGGGCCAGGCTCGGCGAAGCGTTGAACACGAACTGGAACTCGTGGCGCAGCCAGGGTTCCTTCTCTTCCGCCTGGGGTTCGTTGTTGAAGCTTCCGAACTCGAACTTCCTGAAGCTGAAGGGAGCTGAGGCGTATTCCGGCATGGCCTTGAGGCACTCACACACCACGAGCACTTCGGCCATCACGCGCAGGCGCGCCTGCATCATCAGGATTTCAGGCTGCTGGATACGGCGCATGTCCGAGGCGGTCTGCTCCCAGAAGCGCGCGCCCTCATTTTCTTCGGGCTGCATCTTGCGACCCAGCTTGACCAGCAAGTTAGGAAGAGGCCATTCCGCCTCCAGGGCCTGAAAGCGCATCTGCAATGCAGAGATGGTGCGCGAGGCGTCGTTGTTGAAGTCGTCAGGCGTGGCGTAGGTCTTGTCAAAACGCAGCAGGGCCTTGCCCTGGTTGCTTTCCCAGTCCGCGCGGAACTTCTCGACCTCCGCGATGAAGCGGGCCTGGCGAGCCTGGATGTCCTTGACGTCTCCCGCCGAAGGGATGGACTGCTTGGCCGCAGCCTGGAGCTTGCCGGCGGCCGCCGTCAGGTCGCTTTCGGCACCGGACTTGACCATGACCCCGACGCCCGTCATGACCAGGCCCAGGAAGCCGAGCACACCGAAGAGGATGAAATGCAGTGAGTCCTTCATGAGTCCAACTCCTGTTTGCCGCTTCAGCAAAAGGTCCGGGTTACTGGTTTGATGCGTCCGCCGGAGGAGGCGGGGGCTCAATGGCGTCCAGCTTCAGCGTGACCTGAACGCGGAAGGGGGCAAAGAACCGCTTGTCCAGCTTCGTGCGATCGCCCAGGGTGTCCAGCACGAACGGCTTGCCGGGAATGCCGGCGCCCAGCAACAGCGCGGTGTTGCCCGGCGTGACATCGGAGAGAACCTTGATGGTCAGGTTCTCCCACTTGATCTCCTTGATCACCTGCTCGCTCAGACCCTCAAGCTGGTTGCTGGCCTTGAGTTCAGCCAGCAGGGCCGCGGCCAGCTTCTGGGCCACCAGTCCGCCGTTGCCGTCGCGCCCGCCGACCAGCACTTCCGCCGCGCGATCCACCGCCGACGCCTGCTGCGAGGCCAGTTGAACCATGGCGCCCAGGGAGGCCTCGTAGCGAAGCTCCCGTTTGGCCGTGAAGTAGCGCGGCGCCTCGGGGTTCGCGGCTTCGCCCGCAGCGGGCGCCTGCAGGGGCACGAGGGCCGTTTCATAGAGCGTGGGCTTGAGCACCATGGCGGCGTTGCCGCTGCCTTCACCGGGATTGTTGATGCGCAGGACCCTGTCATCCTTGCTGGATTCGGCGTACTCGGCGATGGCCGTGTCCACGGCCCGCGCCACCAGCCCCGGCAGCATGCGCACGGGCAACTCGAAGTATCGGGTTTCCTCCCGCGCCGGCTCGCCCTGCGTGCCCGGCACGGTGTACTTGACCATGCCCACGCGGCCCAGGGCCAGGTTCTTGAAGCTGCGCGCCCTCAACTCGTTTTCTTCGTTCTGCTGGGCCAGGGCCACGGCGCCGGTGGCTGCCGAAACGTCGGCCTCGGCCTTGGTGGCCGGCGCGATCTTCTCTTCCTTGCCGCCCGCGGCCCCCACACCCAGCACCAGGGCCACCAGTCCGCCCACGAACATCATGGCGCCCGCGGCAATCATGGGCACCTTGAGCTTGGCCTTTTCGCGAGCCTCCAGGCGCTCGCGCGGCATCAGGTTGATGGTGTTCAGGCCGGCCACGCCGAGGGCCTCCAGGCCCAGGCCAATGGCCACCGTGAGGCTCTGGATGTTGTCCTGGACTTCCGCGGGGTCCACGCTGCGCGAAAGCTGGAGCCTGGCCGGCGTTTCAACCTTGTGAACCTTGTATTGAAGCTGCTGCTCGAAGAACTTCTGGATGTTGATGAGCTTGGAGCCGTTGCCCATCATCACCAGCTGGTTGATGTTCGCGCTCTCGTTCTGGCTCTTGTAGAAGCCCACGGCGCGATAGATCTCACCCACCATTTCCTTCAGCGGCGGCTTCATGGCCTCGAACACCGCTGCCGCGTCTTTGCTCTTCGCTGCGCGGCGCTTGAGTTTTTCAGCGTCGTCGTCGGAGAGCTTGAAGCGGGCCTTCAGGGCCTTGGTGATGTCGTTGCCGGCCACGGGCACCACGCGCACATAGGTCTTCTGGCCGTCAATCACCACGAGGTCGGTGTTTTCCGCGCCGATGTCAATGGCAACGCAGCAGGAGCTCACGCCCTCGTCGAGTTCGAACTTGATGTAGTTGTAGATGCCCAGGGGGGCCACCTGGATGCCCGTGATTTCGAGGCCCGCGGCCTCGCAGGCATCCACAATTTCCTCTACGGCCTGCTTCTTGGCCGCATACAGGTTGACCTTGCGCTCATCGACGGCGGTCGGATCGTCGATGGTCTGGTAGTCCCACACAGCCTGGTCCAGGGGAATCGGCACCTGAGACTTGGCTTCGTTTTCGATGGTCTCGCGGACCTTCTCGTCGCTCACGGGCGGCAGGCTGATGATGCGGCCCAGCGTGTTCTGGCCCTTGATCGAGACATACACCGGCTCGCCACGCTTGATGCCGTTGGCCACGCGGAATGCCGCCAGGGCCGCCGAGGTGGCATCCGCCACGCTGGCGCCGCCGGCCAAACCATAGTCATTGAGGCTGACAATGCTGATGGTATCGAGGGTGACTGTGCCGCGGTCCTCCGTGAGTCGAACCGCCTTGATGCTCGATGTGCCGAGCTCAATGCCCCAAGCTGTTTTCGCCATGGATACCCCTGTGACGCACGTCGACGGTCAAAACGGGCCCTGCAACTCCCGATAAACGGCGCGGCACTGCCCAGAAAAACAGGCAGCACGCCGAACGATCGCAGGATACCTGGGGGAGCCCACAGCATGGCCAAGCGCGCGCTCAACGTCAAGCGTGCATTGCCGTTCCATCGGCCGGTGGTTCGACTCAGGTTCTCGTGATCGCGCTGCGGTTATACAAGACCCCCGCCTGATGCCTACTGCGAATTCCTTGCGCAAACATCACGGGTTTTTCACGGGTTGACGAAACCGACGCCCGAACTTTGCGTCCAAGGCCTGACTGGATCAATTCACGAAAACTTGCCGAAATTGCCTCTTTACGGGTTATCCTCATCAGATGCCCCGTTTTGACACGACGCTTATCACAAGGAGGCCCGCCATGCTCCGACTCCGCATTTTCCTGTCCCTCCTTGCGGCCCTCGGCCTTGCCTGCGGCGCCTGGGCGCAGGAAGAGGGCGAAGGTTCCGAACCGGCCGCCCCCGGCCGCGCCATCAGGGAACGGGCCGCCGCCGACGCCCGCCTGCTGCTGCCGCAACTGGGGCTGGGCGGCTCGGAGAAGGTGCCCCTGAACCCCGAACTGGGAGAGGTGAGGCAGGTCAAGGCGGCCTTCGAGGGTGAGGGCGCCGACAAGCTGAAGGCCTGGGCGGCCCTGCCGCCCAACGCCGACAAGTCCCGCAAGCACGCCCTGGTGTTCGCCTTTGTGGGCGCCGGCGACGAAGACACCAAGGAAGCCGTCAAGCAGGTCGCCGCCATCAATCAGTCGCGCGACCCCGTGGTCGTATGCTCTCTGGAATATCGCTTTACGCGCCCCGTCGACGAACGCACGGCGGTGATCGAATTCTGCGCGCCGGCAGAAGTCCGTCAGGCCGCCTGCCTCAAGCTGCTCCAGACCATGCTCAAGGATTACAACGTCGATCCCCAGCGCGTCTTTCTGGTCAGTGACTGGGCGGGCAGCGAAGCCCTTGCCTGGTCGCGCCAGCTCTGGGAGACGGACGCCGATGCCTTTCCCTTCCGGGCCATCATCATCAACGGCACCGTGACCGCGCAGGCCGAGGAGTTGCCCCCGGTGCCCTACGTATTCGGCATCGAGGAGGAGGTGCTCAAAAGGTTCAAGGGCGAGCAGGCCGACCTCAACCCCAAGAACCTCACCAATGCCCTCATGGCGCGCGGTTCGCCTTGCCAGTTTCACGCCTACAAGAGTGCCGTCATCGGGGTGACGCCGCGCTGGCAGATGATCGTGCGCGACGCCGTCAATCGCCTTGGCGGCCCGGGCGCGGTGGTCTACCCCGAGCAGCTTACGGGGGCCAACGTGGTGACGGAGGCCGACGCCGTTCCCTTTGGCGAATCCAAGGACCCGCATGTGTCCAAGGTCGTGGAGCTGGCCAGGGCTGAGCGCTGGTCGGAGGCCTGGAAATACATGAAGGACACCCTGGCCGACAAGAATCTGAAGCCCAAGGACAAGAAGCCGCTTCAGGACTTCCAGAAGGAATGGGACAAATACCTGACCGGCGAACTGGATCGACTCAACAAGTCCATCGAGGCCAGCATCAAGGCCAACATGTGGTCCCACAACCTGCACCGGGCAAGGCTCACGGCCATGGTGGAAGCCTTCAAGGATGAGAAGTGGTGCAAGGGCAAGCCCTACGCAGCCAACATCGAGAAGCTCAAGACCTATCCGCCGGCCGAGCGTGAAAAGGCGCGTCGCGAGAAGCTGACCCAGGCCATTGACCTTGAAATCGCCGGAGAACGGGACAAGGCCAAGGCGCTGTATGCCGAGGTGGCCAAAGGCCTGAATGAAGATGGCGGGCACAGCGAAAGCGCCAAGGCCGCCAAATACCGGCTCGACTGGTGGACGGACGTCCGGTAGTCAGCGCCGCACCACGGGCTCAGACCCCAGGAGTTCAAGGGCCAGCATGACGTCGGCGTGAACCTTCTTGCGCGTATCCAGCGTGTAGTTGCGCAGCAGATAGGCCGGGTGGTAGGTGCAGACCACGTGGCGGCCCTTGTATTCGAAGCGCCTGCCACGCAGTTGCCCGATGGGCTCCTGGCTGTTGCACAGCCACTGGGCCGGAAAGCGGCCCACGGCAAGCAGCACACTGGGGTTGATGATCTCAATCTGGCGCTCGAGGTAGGGCCGGCACTGCGCGATCTCGTCGGGCTCGGGGTTGCGGTTGTCCGGGGGGCGGCACTTGAGCACGTTGCAGATGTACACGTCCTCCCGCCTGAGCTTCATGCCTTTTTCAATAATGTCTGTCAGCAGCGCCCCTGCCCGCCCCACAAAGGGCCGCCCCTGCTGGTCTTCGTCCGCGCCCGGCGCTTCGCCAATGATCATCAGGCGCGAATCCGGGTTGCCCGTTCCGAACACCGTCTGCTTGCGGGTGGCGCAGAGTCGGCAGGCCTCGCACACACGCACGGCCTCGGCCAACGGGGCAAGCAGGCCAGCGCGTTCGCCGCCAAAGCGCTTGAGCTCCTCCAAAGCCACGCTGGGCGCCATCACGCCGCGCGCGACCAGGGCGGGAGCCTTCACAGCCGGGGAGGGAGCCTTGGTCGCGGGCAGCGGGGGCGCGGGCGGCGCCGGCGCTTTCCTGGCCGCGGCGCCGGATTTCTTCTTGAGGCGCACATGGCTCAACCCGCCCGCCTGAAGCAACTCCAGGTGGCCGCGAATCTGCCTTGCCAGATCAGAGCGGGTAGGACGCGCCATGCTTAGTGAACGAGCTTGGGTCCGCCGCCTTCCTTGCCCGGGCCCTTGCCGGGCTCTTCTTCGTGATCGTGAGGCATGGCCTGCAGCAGGCCCGACTGCTGGCCGAGCTGGACGGCGACATCCAGGGTCTGCGAGGCGATGGCCAAAATGGCGTCGCAGGGCGTTGCCTGCCCGCCGGGCATGGTCAGGCGCGAGCGGTAAGGCGAAACGGCGACGGCCGCGAGCCTCAGGTTGTTGATGGCGGACAAAAAGAGCTCAAGCGCTATGGACGCTGCGTGGTCTTGAGGAGTGATCTTCTGTTCTTCGGCCATGGTCTTCTTTCGTTCAACAGATGATGGCGCCGCCCGTGCGCCCAAGGGTTTGCGTCAATGCAACTTCGCAGGCCTCAATGATGGCCCGCTCCACCTCAGCCACAGGACGACCGGCCACCTGCAGCCCGGCCGCGCGCTTGTGGCCGCCGCCGCCGAATTTCGCGGCGACCTCATTGACCGGCATCTGGCCTTCGCTGCGCAGCGAGCACTTGAGCAGCAGGGCCTCGATTTCGTGGAACATCAGGCAAACCATGCCCCCGCCCAGGGACTTGGGGATGGTCACCATTTCCGCGGCATCCATGGCATCGCAACCCGTCTTGAGCAGCATATCGGTGCTGACGCGGGCAATGACGATCCTGCCGTCCAGGCGCGTTTCGAGGGTTTCAGCCACCATGGCCTCAAGGCGGATGCGCCCCAGTGTCTTGCTGCGATACAGCCGCTGCGTGAGCTCCGAGACCTGCAGCCCGAAGTCCTCGATCAGCGAGGCCACGATGCGAAAGCTCTCCGGCGTGCTGTTGCTGTGGTTGAAGCGGCCGGTGTCGGTGACAACGGCCACGAACAGGGCCACGGCGGCCGCCTGATTGAGCGCCAGCTTGGCTTCCTTGAGCACGTGGTACACCACTTCGCCGGTACTGCTCGCATCAGGCAGCACCACGCTGGCGTCGCCAAAGCCGGGATTGTCCACGTGGTGGTCCAGGTTCACCACGCGCGTGCCCGGCGCCAGGCGCTCCAGCACGCGCCGGGCACGCGACTGCGCCCCGACGTCAAGAATGACGGCCGTGTCATAGCCCGTCAGCGCAGCGGGCAGCTTCTCCAGAGGGCTGAGTTCTACGCCGTCCTGCAGGAATTCGTACTTGCCCGAACCGCCGTCCTGAGTCACGGCCAGCACTTCCTTGCCCGCGGCGCGCAGCGCGTGCACCAGCGTGAACATGCTGCCCACAGCGTCGCCATCCATCAGGGGATGGGCGCCCAGCACCACCCGCCTGGACTGCCGCAGCAATGCCGCGGCCGCCCGCACCTGGGCGTCCACGGTCTTCTCATGATAGAGGTCTTGCAAGCCGCGCCTTTCCAGCCCCGGGGTGCCCCACGAAGGTTATCGCTTCACCACGCGGTTGCGCAACAGGCCCACGCCCTCGATTTCGCACTCCACCAAATCGCCGTCCACGAGCTTGCCCACGCCCGCAGGCGTGCCCGTCGCGATCACGTCGCCGGCCTCCAGCGTCATGTAGCGCGAAAGCACGGCAATCAGCTTGTCCACGGGATGAATCATGTGCCGGGTGTTCCCGTTCTGCCGCACTTCGCCGTTGACGCGGCAGGTGATTGCCAGAGCCTGGGGGTCCGCGATGGCATCCGCTGCCGCCAGCCAGGGGCCCATGGGCGTGAAGGTGTCGAAGTTCTTGCAGCGCAGCCAGGGGTGCTTGTTCTCCCGGTCGGCCTTCTGGAGATGCCGCGCGCTCACGTCGTTGAGCACCGAGTAGCCCGCCACGTAACTCAGGGCCCTTTCGCGGGGAATGTCCTTGCCGCTGCGCCCGAGAATGACCGCGAGTTCGACTTCGTGATCGACGCGGCTGTCCAGCCAGGCAGGCAGCACGATCTCGCCTTCGTGGGCAGTCAGGGAACTGGAGATCTTGCCGAACCAGACGGGCTCAGGCGGAGCCGTGGCCCCGAACTCCGCGGCGTGATCCTGATAGTTCTGGACCAGGGCAATGATCTTCGGCGGACGCTTCAGGGGCAGGCACCAGGTGAAGCCCGCAGGAATCTCCTTGAGGCGCTGGGCCTGGTCAGCCACGGATCTGGCGGCGTCGGAAAGGCGCCCGGTCTCCACCAGAGTCATGAGCGATTGGGCGCGGTAACGCTCGGCGAGAAACACCGTGGCGTCCAGCAACCGGCCGTCCACCTCGGCTCCAAGGCCGGGCTGGGCGCCGCGCTCAAAGGCAAACAGCCGGGCGAACTTCAAGAATCACCCCCGCCTTCTCCGGCGATCTGCGAGGCGCGCCGGGCCGCCGCGCGTGTCTGGGGGGCGAAGCACTGGATCAGTTCGGGCTCCCTGCCGCCCAGAACGTCACTCAGCAGCGTCAGGAGCTGCTCGGCAAGTTCGGACTTCGTGGAAGGCGGAACCTCCTGGATGACGCCCTTGGCGTTGATCACGCGCACGGCCTCGCGGCTGTCGCCGAAGTGGGCCGGGGTGGTCACGACCATGATGTCGCAGTTCTTGCGCTGGAGCTTCTCGCGCGCGTACTCGAGCGCGTTGTTCACTTCCAGCGAGAATCCGATCACGTACTGGCCGGGCTGGCGCCGCTTGCCCATGCGTTTGAGCACGTCAGGATTGCGCAGCAGCCGCAGGGTTATCTTGTCTTTCTTCTTCTTGATCTTGCCGCTCTCGCGCTTCTCCGGCCGGTAGTCGCTGACGGCGGCAGTGGCGATGAACACATCGCAGTCGCCAAAGCGCTCATCGACCGCGGCGAGCATGTCCTCGGCGCTGATCACAGGCACAAACCGCACGCCCGCCGGCGGCGCGAGATGTGTAGGGCCGCACACCACCGTGACCTGCGCGCCCATGCGCTGGGCCACGCGCGCGACCTCCAGCCCCATGCGGCCCGTGCTCGGGTTGCCTATGAAGCGCACGTCGTCGATGTACTCGTGGGTCGGGCCCGCCGTCACCAGCAGCCTCACTCCCGCAAGGGACTGGCGCGGCATCAGGGTTCGTGTCTGGCGAGCCATGTCGAGATCTCTTCCTTGTTCATTCCCGCGCCCAAAGCCGCCATCAGCAGCAGCCTGACTTTGTGTCCCGGCAGACCCGGCGCGAACAGCAGGCCCGCCTCCTTGAGCCGGGCGCCGCCGCCATCGTAGCCGTAGGCGCCGGAAACACGGCCTCCCCAACAGCGGGTGGTCAGCGCCACCAGCAGGCCGCGTTCAACAGCCCCGGCAGCCGAGCGCGCCATGGCGGGCGGCAGGTTGCCGCGCCCCAGGGCCTCTATCACTATGGCCTTTTCGCCTCGCTCGACCAGATAGTCAATCATGCGCCCGTCCGTACCTGCGGCGGCAATGACGAGCGCGACGTCATGTTCCAGGCGCGCCGTCTCGATGCGCCGGTAAGAGACTGGCCCGCGATAAAACAGCACCTCGCCGCCATCGATAATGCCAAGGGGCCCCGTGTCCGGCGACTGGAAGGTGTCCAGCGCCTCGGTGTAGGTCTTGGTGACTTCCCAGGCGGCGTTGATGGTCGAATTCATCACCACCATGACCCCCTTGCCGCGGCATTTGGGATGGGCGGCCACCTGACAGGCCTGAAACAGATTGATGGGGCCGTCCCAGGACAGCATGGAGCTGGTGCGCATGGCACCCACGAACACCACGGGCTGCTCGTGGCGGTGCAGCAGGTCCACAAGGAAGGCGCTTTCCTCCAGCGTGTCGGTGCCGTGGGTGATCACGACGCCGTCAAAGCCGTCGCTGCAGGTCTTGTCCACCAGCCGCGCCAGCTCGAACATGCGCGCCGGCGTCATGTGCGGGCCGGGCAACTGGCCAAAGTCATGCACCTTGGGCTGGCAGAAGTCCTCCAGGCCGGGCACGTCGCGCAGAATGTCGGCCCCGGCCAGCTTGGGCACGGCGCCGCGCCCCCCGTCATCAAGCATGGAGATGGTGCCGCCCGTAAAAATCAGCTTGAGTCTGGGAAGATGGGCCATGGGATGCCGCGCCTTGAGGGTGCCGCGGGCACTTTAGCGAAGGAAAAGGTAAAAGCTAACGCCGCACTCACGCAACGTTCAAGGTCCACCATGACACGCGTCTCCGACTTCCGCTCCGACACCGTGACCCGGCCCACGGCCGAAATGTACGAAGCCATGGCCAGGGCCGAACTGGGTGACGATGTGCTGGGCGACGACCCCACAGTCAACCGCCTGGAGGCCCTGGCCGCGGACATGCTCGGCAAGGAAGCAGGACTCTTCGTCACCAGCGGCACCCAGGGCAACCAGATCGGCATTGCCCTGCACTGCAAACGCGGCGACGAACTGATCTGCGAGTTCGGGGCCCACACCTACAACAATGAAAGCGGCGCCATGGTGGTCATTGCCGGCGCCCAGCCCCGCCCCGTCAAGGGCAAGGCGGGCGTCATGGATCCGGCGGAAGTCGAAAGCCTGATCCGCCCCACCAACATCCACAATCCGCGCACGGCGCTGATCACGGTGGAGAACACCCATAACGGCGCGGGCGGCACCATCGTTCCGCTGGAGAACGTTCGCGCTCTGGGCGAAGTCGCCCGCCGCCACAAGCTCAAGTTCCACCTCGACGGGGCGCGCCTCTGGAACGCCCATGTTGCCACGGGCATCTCGCTCAAGGACTGGTGCCGGGACTTCGATACGGTGTCTGTCTGCCTGAGCAAGGGCCTGTGCAGCCCCGCGGGAAGCATTCTCGTGGGCAGCAGGGCCGACATCGAGCGGGGCCGCTACCTGCGCAAGCAGTTGGGCGGCGGCATGCGGCAGGCCGGCATTCTGGCCGCCTGCGGCCTTGTGAGCCTGACGAAAATGGTCAGCCGCCTCGCAGAAGACCACCGCAACGCCCGGACCCTGGCGCAAGGCCTGGCCAAGCTGCCGGGCGTGACCGTGGACCTTGCGACGGTACAGACCAACATCGTGTTCTTCGCCCTGCCCAACCGGGAGAAAGAGCTGCCTCAGCTTCTGGCGCGGCTGTCGGACAAGGGCGTGCTGGCTCTGGCCCTGGGCGGGCGCGTACGCATGGTCACGCACCACGACGTCAGCCACGAGGATGTCGCTTTGGCGCTCGACGCCTGGAAGTCCGTGATCGGTTGACGGGACCCGGAAACTATTCGAGGGCCAGGGAAACGGCCTGCATGCCTTCTCCGCAGACCACGCGCCCGACGTGGCGCTCGCGCAACGCCTGTTCAAGGGCGGCCACGTAGGTCAGGCCGTAGCCCTCGGGGCCTGCCGCAAGCGTCCGGCCGGCCGCGACGCCGTAGCGCACATCACCCATTCTCGCAAGGCCTCCATCTTCAGCTGAGAGCAGCCAGGCGCTGGCACCAGATGTGCCGCGCACATGGAGGTCGAGCTCGCCGGCAAAGGCCCCCACAGCCTCCACGCCCACGGCCAGGGCGCCGGGGGCCCGGCCGCGCTCCACGAGTCGCACGGCGTTGGCGAGGGCGGCCACGGCACTGGTAGCGCCCGTACTGATCAGCGATGTGCGCCCGCGCAGGCCAAATCGTATGGCAATCTCGCCCAGAAACATGCTGGGCAGGGTGTACACAAACAGCGCAGGGGAGGCGCCCTGGGGGCCGCCCTTGAGCAGCGTGTCGTGGTACAGGCCATCGACTTCCAGGCAGCCGAGCATCGAGCCCCCGACCAGGGCCAGATCCTCGGGCCGGGTGATGGATACCTTGGCCAGACACAGCTCGGCGGCTGCCAGGGCAAGCTTGCAGAGTTCATCCATGCGGCCAAAGCGCGGCGACGGCGTGGCCGAAAAATAGCGGCCCTTGAGCGCAGGAATCCCTTCGCCTGAGGGCGCCCCGAGTTCAGGCCAGGAGGCCTCGCGCCAAAGCGAAGCGCCGACGCTTGGGCCTCCCTGCACGATGCCCCGGGCCGAGATGCGCGCATAGCTCACGAGGCCCACAGTCATGCAACCTCCGGCGGGCCCACCAGCAGGGCCGTGTTCATGCCGCCAAATCCGGAGTTGGTGCTCAGCACCAGGCCCGGGCCGACATCACGCGGGCGACCACGCACGACATCGAGAGCCGGTTCGTCGGCCGCCTGGCCCGAAAACCCCGCCGTAGGCGGAATGACGCCGCGCCCGGCCACCAGGGCGGACACCAGCAGCTCCACCACGCCGGCGGCCCCCAGCGTGTGCCCGATACTGCCTTTGATCGAGAACACGGGCGGAATGCGGCGGCCGAACACCCGCTCAAAGGCGTGAGCTTCCATGGCGTCGTTGTAGCGCGTGGCGGTGCCGTGCGCGCAGATGGCCTTGATTCGGCCAGCGTCCTGCCCCTTCAGGCAGCGTTCGATGGCAAGCGCCAGCCCCAGGCCGTCGCGGGAGGGGCCGCTGATGTGGTTGGCGTCGTTGCTCGCCCCAAAGGACACCAGGCGGCCCAGGGCGCCGCGCGGGGCCTGCAGGCTCAGGCGCGCGGCGGCCCCGGCCTCCCCCAGCGTCAATCCGTCGCGGGTGGTGTCAAAGGGCCTTGCCCCGGCAAGGGACACAGCCTTGAGCGATCCAAAGCCATGCTCGATGAAGAGCGAAAGCGCGTCTGCCCCGATGACCAGGGCCTCGTCGGCGTCGCCATCTTCGAGCATCTCGGCGGCCTCGATGGCCGCAAAGGAGCCTGAAGCGCAGGCAGTGCTGGTGGCCTGCACGCGGCCCGCAATGCCCAGGCGCCGTGCGAGTTCTGATGCCATTTCGCTCAGAACAATGCCGGGCTCCAGGGGCTTCACACGCAACGCGCGCTGAAGTTCCCACTGGTCCAACTCGCCCTTGGTGCTGGCAAACACCAAAGCGCAGCGATCCGACCTTGCACTCCCGGGGCCAAGCTCGCGGGTGCTTTCCAGGGCCAGCGCCATGCAGCGCCGCATGGAAAGCTCGGGGTCGCGCGCGGGAATCTCGCAGTGGGCCGCGACGTAGGGTCGGCTGCGGCCCGCGGGCTTGAAGGCCACGCGACCCTCCAGCAGGCCGCGCCAGAGCGCCTCCAGGTCGCCCAGAGGCGTAATGGCGCCGCCTTTCACCACGAAAATGGCCCGCGACGGTTTCATGCAAAGGGAGAAGGCTGCGCCGCTCCGCCCTTGATTTCACCGCGCAGCCAGGCCTGGCGCACCTTGTCAAAGAAGGGCGGGAAATTGAGCACCAGTTCGCCCTGCCGGGTGGTCAGCACCTGGGTGGTCTCAGCCGTGGCCAGCAGCGCGCCATCTTTGGCGCGCCGCAATTCGTAGCGGGTGACGAGCTTGGGCACCTCGGCATAGTGCATGGCGGCCGTGACGTCCAGCTTGTCGCCGTAGCGCGCGGGCGCCTTGTACTGAATCTTCAGGTCCACGAGCGGGGCGAAGTAGCCGTGCTCAAGAAAGTCCTCATAGGAAAGTCCGATGCGCGCGCCCAATTCCTGCCGGGCGTCCTCCAGGTAGGTCACGTAGTTGCCGTGCCAGACGATGCCCAGGGCGTCGGCCTCCTTGAAGCGAACGGTCACTCGCGTCGTGTGAGTCAGGGGGGCCGGCTGGCCCTCTTGCGGTTTCTTGGCGGTCATGGCGGGAATCTAGCGAAGGGGCCGCGCCCCGGCAGGGGGTAGTGGCGGGCTACTTCGTGGCCGGCTTGTCAAAGTCGTAGCGCCGCGCGTTTTCTTCGCGCACTTCCTCTTTGCCCGCCAGTTTGTAGGCGTCAATCCACGGCGAGAGGTTGTTCACCAGGGCGCGCGAGGTGCGCCCCCCACCGTGACTCTCGCCCGGCTCGTCATACTGAAAGAACAGGTAGCGGGCGCTGGTGCCGACTTCGTTCACCGTGGCATCGACGGGAACCCACCGTCCCAACCAGACCTCGCTCCAGGCGTGATAGCCCCAGAACCCCTCGCTTCCGCCGCTGACATAAACCACGCCGCTGACGTTGCGAGCGGGCAGGCCTGCTGCCCGCGCCAGGGCCACGAAAAGCGCCGAGTGCTCCGTGCAGTCGCCCTTTTTTTCGTCGAAGGCCTGGCGCGCCGTAGCCGACCCGGAGTTTCCGGATTCCTTCTTGAGGTAGCGGTAAACGAACCGGCAAAGCGCCTCGGCGGCGGCGCGGCTGTCCTTGGCGCCCTTGACCAGTTCCTGAGCTTTCTTGGCCAGGACGTCGTCGTGGCTCTCGCATTGGGGCGTGGGTTCAAGCAGGGCTTTGACGGTGTCATCCACCTGGGTCAATGGATAGGCCGGAGCCTTGAAGTCAGCCCCCAGACGGCGGGACCTGAGACGGGCCGCATAGCCGGTTTCCTTGCCCTTTTCGTAGCGCACGACGTCGTGGTACTCGTTGGTCTCGATGAGCGGGAGAATTCCGTCGCCGTCGTCCACAGGGAAGCGGAAGTGGATCTCCATGCGCTCGATGTTCTCGTTCTTGCCGGGGACAACGATGTTGGCTTCCATCGAAGTTTTCAGCGCCGGGACATCCTCCACGGTGAAGGGCTCGGGGATGGCGTCCACCTTCTCCACGAGAATCAGGCCGCCGGACTGAATCCACAGCGGGTTGGCTTCGAGGTCAAAGAGGGCCTCGCTGCGTTCGCCGCCCTCGATCAGGTGGATAACCATGCCCGTCAGCTTGGCGCCGGTGCGGGTCTTGCGGGTACCTTCACCCTGTATCATCCAGGTGGACTGTTCGAGCGCCATGTCGCTGAGGTCAAAGCGGGTGAAGGTAAAGCGCTCACCGGCCTTGAGCTTTCCCTGCGCCTTGAGCTGCATGAACGCCTGCCGGTCCGAGAGGATGTTGCCGTCGTGCTTGACCTCGAGGCTGGTCTTCTTGCCGCCATTGCTGACAACGACCGCCACACGCTTTTCCTCGAAAGTGTACTCGCAATCGAGCGTCTGGGCGCCGTCGGTCTTGGACAGCTTGGCGGAAATCTGGCGGAAGTCGCTGTCGAAGATCTCCTCGCTGCGGCTGCCGATCTCGAATGTCGATTTGTCCCAGCTGCGCTTGATGATCAGGTGCTGCACATCCGTGGTGCGGATGCGCTCGGATTCACCGTCCTTGAAGCGCTCGACGGTGGACTTCATGTACCCCACGCGGGCATTGCTCATGTAAGCCAGATACAGAAACGTACTGGGCTCGGAGGCCTTGGGGGTCTCCTGCGCCGCGGCAGACGCATAGGCCAGAAGCAACAACAGCAACGCAGAGCCAAGTCGGCGCATGGTCCAAACCCTCCGGTTTCACCCCGGACATGCTAGCGAATCACGCGCCTGACACTGCGGCAAATCAGCGGATGCGCAAAATGCCGCGCGCGTGCAGGCCCCGTTCTTCAAAGGCCGTGAAGACCGTGAGGTCCTTGAAGAAAGAAAGGCCGCGCGCGTCGCTGATCAGGCTGTTGACGTACTTGTCGCCCTCGACGCGGCAGGTCTCAACCCAGGCGTTCTTGCGGCGGTCATACTCGGCGCTGACCCGGGGATCGGAAAGGGACGTGACGTCCTGGGGGTTGAGGCCGAAGGACTGGGCGATTTCGCGGCGCAAAGCGCCGGGGTCTCTCCCCTCCACGAGGTTGACGTTGTACTTGGCATCACGCAGGGTCTTGAGCAGGTTGCCCTCGGTGATGAAGGCGCCGACGCGCTCGAACTCGGCGTAAATGGTGGCATGGGCCGACGGCGGCAGGTCGGCCATGGGCAGGGCGCCGGGCCGCCCGATGCTGCCCTGGGGACGAGTCCTGGCCGTCAGGGCAAACTCCAGCAGGCGGCGCGAGTTCGTGATCACCAGCCACTCCCCCACCATGGCCGAGACCGTCTGCAGAGTCAGGCGCGTGGAGTTGCTCTGCCGCTCCGCTTCGTCGCCTGTGAAGTCCAGGCCGTAGACGGTCTGCCCCGCCAGTGTCTCCGTGCGCACGCTGCGCGTGGTCTTGCGCGGCGGATCGCCGGGGTTCTGGGGCTTGCGGCCAAACAGGTTGTCCAGAAAGCCGTTGAGCAGGGTGCCGGCAGACTCGGGCGCGGCGCCGGGGGTGCGGAAGGCAAACACGAAAGCGGGCAGTGGCACGCCGGAAATCTCCGTGACGTCGGGCTGGTAGCTGCGCGGCGCCACGCCCATCACGATCTCCTCGGCCTTGATGGTCTGCAGGACCCGGGTGAAATCACCGATGAAACTCATGCGCGAAGCGTCATCAAGCACCTGGTTATTGATGACCTCAAGGGATTGCCGGTAGCTGACCTGCATCACGAGGTCCTCCGGCAGAATCTGGAGCTGCGTGGGCCTCGCCCCCGGCTGCGCCCAGGTCTGGCGCAGGTGGGAGTACTGTGGCAAGCGCAGGCGCTCTTCGTCGGCCAGCAGGTACTGGTCAAAGGTGATGGCGCTCGTGTCCGACAGGTCGACGCCATAGTACGCCGCCGTAAACGGCCGGGTATCGAGGTCCTTTTCGACGATGCGATTGATGGGCCCCAGCACGTCATAGTTCAGCTTGACCACGTTCTGCGGCAGGCCGTTGTAGGCGTCCACCGGATTGACCATCTGGCCGTTGCGCTCAATGGGCTTGAGGCGCAAACGCAGCCGGTCCAGGTCGAGGTAGACGCTCAATGAATGGCGGGCCCGGGCGTCGTCGTCGGCCATGTCGCGGGCCGCCTTGAAGCGCGCCACCTTGCCCAGCCCCTGAACCTCGCCGCGGTGGGCCAGAATACAGGCATTGAGCAGGCGCGGGCTGTCACTGATGACGAGCACGTCATCGAGCAGCGTCACCAGCAGGTCCTGAGCCTTGGGCGCTGCCTCGCCCTCAGGCGACGGCGCGGCCGGCAGCTTGACGCGCATGACGCCGCCGTCGAACTCCATCTGCGGGCTCGAGGGGCCGCCGGGCGCAAAGGTCGGCGCAAAGCCCGCAAACTGCCAGTAAAAGCGGACTTTGCGGCTCACGCGCGACAGGGCCACAAAGCGCGACGTATCGCCCTCCATATCCGTGCACAGCAGGAGTTCGCCCGCCAACACGTCGCGAAACAGGGCCAGATTCCCCGCATCGCGCAACTGCGCCTCGCTGCGCTTGAGCCCGCTGTCAATGGTCTTTTCCTTGAAGTCGGCCAGGCTCGGCCCGACGGTCTTGCCGAGATTGTCGCGCCAGACTGAGGCCTGCTCCAACTGGCCAAAGCGCGGGCGCGACACAAAGCCATCGTCCAGGAATTCGCGGATTTCTTTCTGCCGCTTGCCCAGGTCGTCAATGCGAAGCACCGAGCAAAGCTCGGCCGGGGCCAAATCCTCCAGCTTGCCCTCAAATTCGCTGCCCGAAGACGCATAGCGCGTGGCGACAAAGCCCGCCAGCGCGGCCAGCACCACACCTGCAGCCAGGCCAGACCACTTCGCAACCTTGACCACCTGCATGCTTGACTCCGTTGCCGCCTGGCCCGCCGAGCCCAGTTCGAGGGGGCGTAACCATGAACGCCCGACTGATTTTATACGCCCCAGGGCAGCGGAGAGCGGGTAATTAGGCGTGCGGGCTTGCAATAATTCCATAAAACTATATAATTCATAAAAGCCGCGGTCGATCCAAGGCAGGCGGGAACATGAAAAGCATCCGAGACAAGTGGTGGCTTCACGCAGGGGTCCTGGGCGCCCTGCTGGGCGGGCTGCTGCTTGCCTGGGTGGCCTTGGGCGCCCATGAAGTTGAACACGCCGCACTGCTCAATGACCTGCGCCGCAGCAAGACTGCCGCGGCTCAGGAGACGCCCTTGCAGGCCGGGCGCCGCTTTGGCGGCCTGGCGACGGAAATCGAACATCGCCTCGAGGCAGCCAGCCTCGACGAGCGCAACGTGCCCACGGCGCGGTTTCTGGCCGCCCTCCTCAGGCTCTGGCAGGCCGAACGGGAGCTGGATCACCATGCCAATACCGCCGACACCCATACCTTCGGGCAGGCGCGAGCCTACGAACGGTTGCTGGCAGCGATGGGCAATGAAGCGCTGACGACCGGAGAGGAATCTCTGGGCGAAGAACGGGCGGAGGCCGTGCGGCAGGCGCTGGGCGAGGAGTTGCCCACGCGTGAAGGGCTTTCGCGGCGCCTGGAGGCCCTGCACTGGAAGCTGGCCGCGCGCTGCCTTCGTGAAGGGGACCATCTTGCCGCCTGGCAATATCTGCGCCTGCTGCATGAACCGTTGAGCATCCGCTCCGGGCAGGGCGACGAACTCTGGGTCTTGCCCTCCCTGGGCGCCCGCGCAGCCGAAAGCATGCAGGCGTTCATGGAGTCCCTGGCGCAGGGGGCCGTCGGCGGCCCGGCGCCCGACCTGGCTCAGCAACAGAGGGACTGCGCGGCCATCCTGGACCGATTGGGTTCACTGTGCCGCCTGGCGGCGAGCAGCGCCAAGCCGGCGGGCGAGGAGTTTGCCCGAAAATCCGAAGAACTGACCAAGCGGGAAAGCGTGCTGGAAGCCGACATCGCCGCCCTGAGCCGGCCGGCGCTCTCGGCGGCGCAGGAGCGCGAGCACCTGTCCCGCTATTACCCGGACTCAGCTTCCCTGG
Organism: Planctomycetota bacterium; assembly: GCA_003576915.1. Classification (GTDB taxonomy): domain Bacteria; phylum Planctomycetota; class UBA8742; order UBA2392; family UBA2392; genus UBA2392. The sequence goes on from QEVF01000009.1 coordinate 60,574, forward strand.
AGGCCGCCCTCAAGGACACCGCGCAGCACCGCCTCGACCGTCTGGCCGAGCGCCGCCTGGCGCTCAAGGTCGAGGTCGAGCGCTACAAATCAGCCCAGGAGGCCCTGCAGGGGTTTCTGCAATACCCCTCCAAACTGGTCCGCGAGGTTGTCAACGCGCCAAGGGCGCGGGAGGCACTCCGGCAATCCATCGCCGCCGCCCTTGCCGCGCGCCGACCCTGGCTCTTGCCCCTTCCGGGCGCGGCAAGGCAGCCCCTTCCGGAGGCCGCGCAACTGGCGCAACTGGCCCAGCAGGCCCTGGCCGCGGAGTTGTACCTTTGTGCGGCCCAATGTGCCCGGCTCGCGGGGCGAAAAGATGACGCTTCGGCGGCGCTGAAGGACATGCAGTCGCACTTTGAGGCCTGGGCTGATCTGGTTCAATTTGAACCGGCCGCAGCGGAAGCGGAATCCGGCCGCGGGCACCTGGGCGTGAGCCTGCTGGCCGCGGCCAGAGCCCAGATCCAGTCCCGTGTTCAGGGGAGCGCTGGCGAGTCGGCCCAGGTGCAACTGGAGTGGGTGCGGCGCATGGAGGCCGCCCTGCTGACCGGCAGTTCCGAACACTCGGCGCTGGCCCTGGACGAGGCCCTGGGGGTCCTGCGCACGCTCAGCGGCCCGCGGCGCCCGGCGGCGGGCCAGAAGGACGAACAGGGAGAGCCCGAACTGCCCCGGCTGGAAGCACGCTACGAGAGTCTGCGCGATGCCGCGCTGGCCATGCTTGCCCGTGATGCGGGCTCGGACCAGCCCGAGGTGCGTGACCTAGGGGAACTGGGTCTGGCACACCTGATGCTCGCGGACGCCGGGTACCGGTTCGACTTCCTCTTCTGGCAGGATACGGAGCATCTGTCTGCCTTCGCGCGCCCCGGGGAGGGCGCGAAGGCGGCCAGAGCCCGCTGGCTGGAGGGTCCGCCGCGCGAGGCCCGGCGCCAGGTCGCCGAGATTCTGGCGCGCCTTGAGCAGCGCACCCAGTTTTCGCAGCAACCCCGCCTCTACATCGAAACCAGGCTGCTCAAGGGCCGCCTGCGGGAGCTTTCGCCGGCCCCCAACTCCCCATCGGGCCTGCTGGGGGACTGGGCGGGGGCCCTGCGGGACATCTATCTGCCCCTGTGCCAGAGTTCAGAACTGCGCACCCTGGACCCCTCTGAACAGGGCGCCCTGGACAGCCTGTCCGAGTTCGCCGCGCAGTACCTCCAGAGGCTCGACCGCGTGCTGGCCCTGGCCCCGCAACCGGATGCCCTTCAGGCGGCCCGCTGGGCCGCCGCCGACGCCTGCAGGCGCGTGCTGGCCGAACTGGGGGCGGTCACCGATCACGTGGCCATGCTCGACCAACTGGCGCAGCTTCGGGTTCTGCCGCCCGCGGCACACCGCCGGGCCTATGAACTGCTGGCCCACGTGGCAGGCCTCGAACAGCATCTGGCGCAGGAAGCCCAGGCCCAGCGCCAGAGCGACAAGGCCCGCAGCTACGCCACGGAAGCCCGCAAGCACTACCGGCTGGCGGCCGCACGCCTGATGGATGACCTCAAGAACCTTCCCCCCGGCGCCTCGGAAGCCGCCCTCATGTGCTCCCTGGGGCTGTGCTTTGAACAGGGAGGTGAACCCCTGCTGGCGGTGGCCGCCCTTCGCCGCTACTTCGCCGCCCGCGATGTTCTGGATCGCGCCGAGGGCAGGGGCAACCATTTCGAGGCCGCCAATGCCATGGCGCGCTCCTTTGAGGCCCTGGAGAACTACAGCGACGCCGGCAGCGGCAGTGAATTCGGCGGTGCCGTGGCCGCGTGGCGCTGGTCCGTCATGCAGTCCCGGCGCGTGATTGAACGCAGCGGCAAGCTGCCGCCCCACTCCCTTGAGGCTTTCATCGGCCTGGCGCGCTCGCGCAGGCACCTGGCGCTGGCCAGGCAGGATGCGACGCAACTGACCCTTGCCATGGAGGAGCTGGAAGACCACATCCTGCTGGCGCGCATCTTCAAGGTTCCGCCGCGCGACCTCGACCAGACCTCGGCCTGGCGCGACGCCCAGTTCGAGCGTGGCCTCTGTGCCCTGGAACTGGCCCGCATCGAGCGCGCCTCGGAGGGATTTGTCCCGCACCGCGCGCGCCGCTGGCTGGATCTGGCCCGCCGTTCCTTTGACGACGTCGTCCAGCGCTTCCACGACGAGGAAAGCGAGCCTGTGCTGCGCGCACAACTGGAACTGGCCCGCGCTGAATGGATGGACGGCGTCTACGTGCCCTCGCCCCTGTCCGATGCGAGCCTCGATCCCCTCAAGCGCGCCGCCGCCCGCATGCAGGCCCTGACGGCGCAACTCGAAACCCAGCGCGCCCGCAGCGACTCCGCACAGATGCCCTTTGAACACGAGGTGCTGGAGCGTGATGCCCTGTGCCTCCAGGGAGACGTGCTGGAACTGCTGGGGCGCCGCCTTGAGGCCATTGCCGCGGCCCCCCTGGGGCAGCCACAGGACTGGCTGGAGGCCCGCAAACGACTGGAGGGCGCCCTGGCCGCCTATGAGCGCCTTGAGCGCCTGTATGGACAATCCCACCTCAGCGCCTGGGCCCTGGCCCAGCGCATCGAGATTCTGCGGCTGCTGGGCACCCGCGCTCCCGTGGACCGCGAACGGGCCCAGGAACTCCTCGACGGCGCCGAGCGCGCCCTCGAACGCATCACAGAGTCCCAATGGGCTCAGGCCCCCGCCAGCATGGGCAAAGCCTACTGGGAGCAGTGGTTCCGCTGGTATCGCCAAAGCCGCGCACTGGAGCGCTGAATGAGCCTCACGGACCTCGAGGTAGCGACCTTCCTCGACCTGCTGGCGCAACAACGCCGGCAGTACGAGCGCATGCGCGAAAATGCCCTGGGCGATGCCGAATTCTTCCGCACCATGCCCCAACCCCATGAGCTGGCCGCCCTGCTCGATCGCAAGCGCCTTGCCATGGAGGACCTGTCGGCCCTTGAAGCCTTGCTGGCGCCCTGGGCCCGTCGCTGGGTCGAGCATCGTGGAGACGCGGCGGCCGGAGGGGCGCAAGCCGTGGAAGAGGCCCTTGGCGCCGTCCAGGAGGCCCTGAAGTCTCTGATTGCGGCGGAAGACGCCGCGAACAAAGTAGCGGAAGAAACTATGCTGGGCGCGCGAAGGCGGTTGCGCGCGCTGGCCTCATCGGGTCAGGCGGCCCGGGCCTATGGGGCCAGGGCGCCTTCGCAGGCACACTTCGTTGATGAGCGCCCATGAGCCCTGCCAAAGTTTCGCAAGTTGCCGTGGTCATCCTGTTCGACGGCGAGAAGATGCTGATCAACCTGAGGCCCAAACAGACGTACTTCGGCGGCTGGTGGGAGTGGCCGGGGGGCAAAGTGGAACCCGGCGAAGGACCCGAACAGTGCGCGCGGCGCGAACTGCGCGAGGAAATCGGCCTGGAGGCCGGCCCCCTCACGGAACTGGAAAGACGCGTGGTGCAGCATCCCGACCGCGAGGTCCAGCTCACATTCTTCATGGGGCGCGTGCTGCCCGGGCAGCAGGCCCGCGAGGGCGCCCTGCTGCACCGCTGGGTCTCGCCCGCGGAGGCACTGGAGTACAAGTTTCTGGAGGGGAGCCTGCCTACGCTCAAGCGCATCATCGAGGAAGGCATATTGCCGCCCGCATAGGACAAACCGGCCCCCGCGCAAAAATCCGGGTTTCCTTGACACCCCCCACTTCAGTCATACCATCTTGCGGCACTTCGGGAGCAGCCGGCCTCTGACGGGCCGTTTAGGCGGCTCCTACAGCGGGAGAGCATCATGGCGAAGAGTCCCTCAACCAAGAAGAAGGTCGTGAAGAAGGCCGGCGCCAAGGCGGGCAAGGCGGCCAAGTCCGGCAAGCCGGACAAGCTCGACAAGAAGGCCGACAAGGCTGTGGCCGTGGCTGAGAAGCCGAAGGCGCGGGAGTTCGAGGAGAAGTCCAAGGGCGCCACACCGGTCACCCTTCACCACCGCAAGCTCAAGAAGGAAGAACTTGAGGAGTTCCGCCAGATGCTGCTGGCCCGCCGCCGCCAGCTTCAGGGCGACGTCGAGGAAATGGAGAAGGAAGCCTTCTCCGACGAAACCAAGACCCTGTCCATGAACCACATCGCGGACAGCAGCTCCGAGCAGTACGAGCAGGATTTCACGCTGCACCAGATCGAGAACGAAACCGAGGAACTGCGTGAAATCAACCGCGCGCTCGACAAGATCGAGGCCGGCACCTACGGCATCTGCGAGGCCACCGGCGAATACATCAGCATCGAGCGCCTGAGGGCCATGCCCTACACCCGCATCACCATGGCCGCGCGCCGCAAGTTCGAAGAGCAGGGCGGAGGTGAGGAGTTCGGCGTGTTCCCCGAGCACCGCTTCTAGCCTGCTGTTTGCCACAATTCGGGCACGGCCTTGGCCGTGCCCTTTTGCTTGGGCGGGCAGACCGGCTTGCCTGTACAATCAGGGGGCCTGGGCCGGCAAAGCTATGCGCATCGTGATGCTCAGCCTTCTGTGGATTGCACCGGCCCTGATGGCCCAGTCGCCGGCGCCTGTCGATTTTTTCGGCCCGGAGCACTTCGCGGCGGCCAGCGAAGACCCTCGGCGCGGCGCGCTGACGGTAAGTTTCGTCAGCGAGATTCCGCCGTTTCTAGATCTGAACAACTCCGACCCCCTGCCCGCCTCAAACCGCTTTGAGTCCACTCAGACGGGCCTGGTGCTCACGGCCGCGGGCAAAGGCCAGAGCTGCGAGGCGGAACTGGATGCCGGCTTCGTGCATGCCCTGGGCACGCTGAGCATTGTGGAATTGGACTCCGGAGCCTCGGTCGCGTTTCACCTTCGCTCCCTCAGTTCCGAGGCCACGGGCACGCCGCCGGAGTACCTCCTGCTCCTCGCCCGCGACGGGGCTGACTCAGGCCGCCTGCGCCTGCTCACCCGCACTCGAAACGGCTTCTCCGAGACTGCGGCCGCCCGCCTCGAGAACCACGACTTCAGCGCCGCCGCGACCTTCAGCCTGGCGGCCGGTGCTGACAAAGTCGAGGCCGCCTTCGGCGGCGCTTCGGTCCAGGGCGCAGCCCGCCTCAAGTCCGGATTCACCCTGGCACTGGCGGCCAGCGACGGACGCTGCCGCGTCCGCGACCTTTCGCTTCAGTGCGAACTTCACGCCCTCTGGTGGCAGGACGCCCTGGCGCGGCTGGAAGCCAAGCGAACCCTGGCGCGATTGAAGGAATACACCACGCAGGGGCTGCTTTCCGGAGTGTGCCAGGGCAGCCTGAGGGACGAAGCCGAGGATCTGCGCGCCTACCCGCCCGCCCTGGAACAGGCCCGCCGTGATGCGCTGCAGAATCCCGACTTCGTGCGCCGCTTCAACCTGCTGCGCGAGATTGCGGCGGCGCACCCCAAGCTCGCCCTGGCGCAGCACGAGGCAGGCGTTGCTGCCCTGCTCGCGGGCTTTTCGCAGGCCGCCCGCGACTCCCTGCGCGCCGCCCTGGCCCTGCGCTCCGATTCCCTGACGCGCCTGGCGCTGGCGGAAGCCTGCCTGCGACAGCGCGACTTTGACGCCGCAGGCCGCCACCTCGAGCAGGCGCGCGACGGGCTGGACGCGAAATTGCTGCCCGACATGGCCCTGTTGAGCGCGCGCCTGGCCGCGGCACGCGGCAACATGGCGCTGGCCGCGCGGGACCTGACATTGGCGCGCGCACGCTGGCCCGAGCACGCGGCCCTGGCGGCCTTTGCCGCGTCGGCGGAAGAACTTGTCGCTCCTTTGGGCCTAGCGAAATGGAGCCGGCCGGGCCCCCTTGGCCTGACCGTGGTCAGCGACCTCGACGACGCCGCTCTGGAGAAGCTGCTGGCCCGCCTGGGGCCATACATTGACCGCATCCGCCACTGGCTGCCGGGGCTGGCGCAGAAGCTGGAGGGGTCCATCGCCGTCTACTCGACACCGACGGGCTACCTGCGCGCGGCCCTGCTGGTGGCGGGCGAGAGCCTCGACAACGTGGCGGGCATGTTTCTGCCCGCAGGCATCGGGGGCGGCCCCAGCGTGGTGGCATGCCGCGCGTTCGGCGAGGATGAACTGGCGCGTACGCTGGTGCATGAACTGTGGCACCTTGCCGTGTACTCGCTCAAGGGCAGCGCCATGGCCCCCTGGCTCAACGAGGGCATGGCTGTCTACCTGTCGGCGGGCCAGGCCGACAAAGACGGCACGCTGCGCTTTGTGCGCCTGCCCAGCGAGTTTTCGCGCATGTCGGAGCAACTGGTCGAGGCGCTCAGCGATCCCCAGGCCGCCCGGCGTGCGCTCGGCGCGGGTCTGGACTCCTTCTACAGCCCCGATGTGCAGCGCATGAACTATGCCCTGGCCTGGGCCCTGGTCTGGTATCATTGCGAACATTCGGTGGCGCAGGAGAATGTCCTGCGCGGGCTGCTGGCGGGGGATGCCGCCACCCTGGCTCAATTGCAGGAGGGCCTGCCGGCGCTGCTCGCGGCCATGGTCCGGGCGCTGAAGGAGCGCAAGCTCGCATGAACGACCTTCCGCCCCTGCCCCCGGTTTCACCCCAGAGCACAGCCGAAGTGGCCGGCGCCCGAAGGGTGCAGGACCCCCTGGCGCGGGCCGGCGCGATTTCCGGAGAAGTCAAGGATGCCGCCGCAACTTCGCCCGACCGCGACGCCGACGGCCACCAGGCGCCCGGCCACGATGGGGGCAAGGCCGCCCCGGACGAAAAGCCCGGTGCGGACGAAGACCCGACAGGCAGAGACCGGCGGCCCTCGCTGGGCATCGTGATTGACGTGGAGGCTTGATGCGGATTCTGGTGACCAACGACGACGGTATGAACGCCAGCGGGCTGGTGACGCTGGAAAAGGCGGTGCAACGCCTGGGCGGCGAGGTCTATGTCGTCGCCCCGGAGCAGGAGCACAGCGCGCAAAGCCACGCCATTACCGTGCGCCAGCCCGTATTCGCGCGCACACTGCCCCTGACGCACGGCGAGAAGCAGCGCATCGCCATCAGCGGGACGCCCTGCGACTGTGTGCGCCTGGCCTGCATCAAGCTTCTTGAGCACAAGCCCGATCTCTGCGTTACCGGCATCAACCACGGCGCCAACCTGGGCTGGGACGTGTTCTTTTCAGGCACCGTTTCGGCCGCGGCCGAGGCGCACAGCTTCGGCATTCCAGCCATTGCCTTTTCACTGGCCACCTGGAGCAAGCCGGACTGGACCAACCTCGACCTGCTCGTGGCGGACCTGCTGCGCTCGCTGCTGGCCGCGCGCCACACCCAGCGCAACTTTCTGTACAGCGTGAACATACCCCCCATCCCGCCGGCGAAGATGCAGGGCGCGAAGATCACCCGGCTCGAGCCCCTGGTCAAGGGCGACAACTTTGAAGAGCGCGAAGCTCCCGACGGGCGGCGCTACTACTGGCCCACCTGGGACGAACGCAAGGCCGCGCGCGACAGGATTACCGATGAGCGCTATGACAGCGCCGCCGTGCGCGCCGGCTACATCAGCATTACGCCGCTGCGCTATGACGTCAGCGCCATCGAGGATGCGGCGCTGACGCCGGTGTTCTCCGACTACAAGCCGGGCCGGGCCCTTGAAGCCTGAGAAGCGTTCATGCGCCTTCAGGCCCGCCTGAACTTCTCGCAGGCGTAGGGCTGGTCTTTCAGCGCTTTGCACAGCGCGTCTTCGGTCAGCTCGCAACCCGCCTTCATGGTGATGGTCAGCGTTTCGTGTTTCTCGTCCAGGCTCACCTCGTCCACACCGTCCAGTGCGAGCACCAGCTTCCTGAGGGCGGCTGCGCCTTCGGCGTCCTTGACTCCGCTGACCGAAACTTCATATTTCGCTGCCTTCACGGGCAGGTTGCGCGGGCCTCAGCCCGCTCACAGAAAGTCGGGCGTTGCGCCCCCGGCGCCAAAGGGCGCCGCCGACAGCGCGCCGCAGGACAGTGCGGCCAGCAAAACCAGCGTGAGCATCCTGTGCATGGCATTCTCCTCAGGCCCCGATTGGGACGCCGGCGCGGCCGTCGAGGTTCCGCCAATTCAGGGACCGGCAGGCGTCAGGGGGCTCAACTGGCGCAGGGTTACCCCCTGTTCGAGGGCCAACCGCTCAAGGGCAGCGCGCAGGGCCTGCTCCGTGCCAAGCCAGGTGATGTGAAACTCGCCCTGGGGCTCTTCGTATACGCTTTGGACGCCATCCAGGCGCGCGATCATCTGATCGAAACCGGGTCAGTCCTCGCCTCACTGCCCGTAATCGAGCCAGGCGAGATAGTGGTGGGGCGGGGGCGCCTGCGGTTTGGGCGGGGCCGCACAGGCGGCGAGCAGCAGCAAGGACGTGAGCCACATCAAGCGCATGTCATAGAATAGAAAACCGGGCAACTGGCGTCGCCCGGTTTTCGTATTGCGGCGGAGGATGCTACTTGCCGGAGCCCTTGTTCCCGTCAGTTCCGTCCTTCTTTTCTTCCTTCTTTTCTTCCTTGGTCTCCTCGCCTTCCTTGGCGAAAGAGCGGACGCTGAACTTGCTGTCCTCGAAGGCCTTGACGACCGCATCCTTCTCGATCGTCTTGCCTTCCTTCATCGTGACGGTGGCTTCCTGCTTCTTCTTGTCCCACGTTGCTTTTTCCACGCCTTCCAGGCTGGAGAGGGTCTTGACGACCGCAGGTCCTCACGTCGCTCACGTCGCGCCGTCGATGCCAACCTTGTAAACCGTGGGTGCTGCCTTGGCCGGCTGCTCGGCCTTCTTTTCTTCGCCCTTGCTCTCCTGGGCCTGGCAGGCCACGCCCGCCACACTGACCGAGAGCAGGAGCGCGGCAGCGACGAATCCCATCTGACGCATGTGCATCCTCCTGTTAGAGAAATGGAAACAACCCTTCCATATGGAACTACGGAGGGCAGCTTAGCATTCCGCAAAAAAAGAGGGAGCGGCGCAGGCCGCTCCCTCGGCATGCGGGCGCAGAAGACTAGCCCTTGGACTTCTCTGCCGTCTTCGCTTCCTTGTTCTCGTCCTTCTTGGGTTCGGCCTTCACGACGGACTTGGTCTTGAACTCCGTCTCCTTGAGGGCCGTCTCGACGGCGGTCTTGTCAAGGGTCTTGCCTTCCTTCATGGTGACCAGCGCCTTGCCGGACTTGTCGCAGACCTTGACGGACTCAACACCGTCAATGGCGGCAATGGCCTTCTCCACGGCCTTGGCGCACTTGATGCAGGTCATGCCTTCAATCGTCACGACAAAGCTGTTGGCCTTGACCTCGCCGCAGCCGCCACAATCCTTGGCATCGCCCTTGTCACAGCAGCCCTTGCCTTCTTCTTCACAGCACTTCTCGCCGTCCTTCTTCTCGCTCTTCTTGTCGCCGCAGCTATCACAGCCCTTGCACTGGGCCATCAGCGGGGCGCCGGCGAAAGCCAGGCCGAGGAAGAGCATCAAAGCAGTCAGGAACTTCGTCATGTCGTCTCCGTTCATTAGTGCGGGGCAAGGCCCCATCGTGGTTGTCGTAAGCGGCCCATTATAGACGAACGGGCCGGGTCCGTCCTTACATCAAAATGGTCATTTCACCTTGTGTCGCGCCTTGAGCGCCTTCCAGTCTCCCTGCAGGTCCTCCTTGAAGCTGAAGACCTCATAGCCGAAGTCCTTGTAGATGAAGTCTGTGACAGTCTTCTCGTCCAGCCGGATCTGGGGCTTGCACAGGACGAAAAGCGTGAATTCCTCGATCACGGTGAAGCTGTCCAGCAACCCATACTGGGTGGTGAGGGCGTCCACGACGCCCGTGGTTCAGCCGCCTCAGTCGATGCCCTTGAGGCCGATGGCGTAGATCACCTCCCTGATTTCCGGCCTGGCTTCCGGTTCCGCCTTGGGTTCAACCTTCGGCTCGGCCTTGGGCTGGGGCCTCGCGCCGCAGCCGGAGTCAACGGAAGCAGGCTCGCCGCCGCCCTTGCGCAGATGCACGGGCTGGAAGTCTTCTTTGGTGAGCTGGCAGCCGCCCGTCAGGGCCAGCAGCAACAGGGCCAGGAGTCCGCGGTTCATAGCCTTCTCCTCAAATCAGGTAGCTGAACATCAGCATGAATTCGCCTTCATGGTAGAACTGCTTGCCGAACAGATAGCGATAAACCGGCAGGTTCAGCCCGAACTTGCACTCGATGCGGTTGGTGATGTTCATCTGCATGCCAAGCGCCAGATGTACGAAATAGCCGCCGCTGTTGTCATCGCGGTCGCCGTGCATGCGTCCGCGGTGCTCAAAGCGGGCGTCGGCCTCCACCAGCAGAATCAGGTCAAAATCGCGGTAATCCGTAAGCTGGAACACGCGATAGGCGTAGGCCAGGTGGGCCTGGGCTTCGGGGCCCGCGCCGCTGCCGTCAATCTGGGTGCTGCCGCGCCCCGCCAGGTCAAACCAGAGGTAGTGGCGTGTGGTGCTGGTGGAAGCTGAGAGGCCGAACGTGAACGTCCAGTTGTCGTCAAACTCGTCGCCCATGGGCTCGCCGTGGCGCCGCGTGGCCGTGGGCATGTCGATCGTGGCAAACCACGACGCCTTGGTGGAACCGCCCTCAAACACGTTGTTGAGGAAGCGGTAAGTGCCGGCCAGAGAGAACTTGCGGGCGCCGGAGTAGACCTCGCTCCCGTCCTTGCTGTGTTCGCGCATGTAGAAGTAGGGCGTCTTGATCCGCATGGCGAAGTCGCGCGAGAACCCGTAGGTGACGCCGGGCTCGATGGTGTGCATGAACATGCGGCGGTCGCGCCCGTTGGAATCGGGGTTGTCGCCGCTGAAATAGCGGAAGGCCCAGTCGAACTCCTGCTCGAGTTCAAGTTCGAGGCCCTTGTTCCAGATGGTTCTGGGTCCCAGTCCGAACATGGTTTCGTGGGCGCTCACGGCGCCCGCGCCCAGAACTCAGACCAGTGCCAGCAAAGCCAGGTGCTTCAGCGTCACGCCGGACTCCTTTTCTTGCCCTTGGGGGCCCTGGTTGGACCGCCTTCTATGCCTTGGAGGATGCTGCAGCATTCGGTGCTCTTGTCGCCGCCGGGGCAGCGTTCAATGAGGTCAGCGAGGTGATCGCGCATCTCGGTCAGCAGCTCGATTTTGCGAGTAATCTCGATGAGCTTGCGCGAGGCAAGCTCGCTGACGTCTCCGCAGGTGGCGAGGTCGGAGGTGCGCAGGAACAGCAGGTCCTGAATCTCTTTGAGCGTGAAGCCGACATCCTTGGCGCGCTGGATGAAGCGCAGGCGCGCGACGTCGTCGTCGCCGTAGAGGCGATGGCCGCCGGCGCTGCGCTCGGGTTTGGGCAACAGACCCTCGCGCTCATAAAAGCGCACGGTTTCGATGTTGATGCCCGTGGACTCGGCCAGCTTGCCTACCGTCATGGTGGTCATGTGGCACCTCGGGGAACAAGTTACCTCCGTAGCTTACTACGGGTTCAAGGGAATTGGCAGGAATCAGAACGGCAGCAACTGCGCAGAGTCTGGAAGCTGGTGGTCAGGGCCGGACTTCGAGCAGCCGCTGCGCGGCTGCGAGACAGCGCAGCAGCCCGGCCCACAGGCCGGGCGTAAGCGTAGCGGCGGCGAGCGCAGCGAGACGAAAACCTCACGAAATGACCCCGGCAGGTCGCCCGGGGTCACTGTGCTGAAAGCTGGTGGTCAGGGCCGGACTTGAACCGGCGACCCATGCATTTTCAGTGCATTGCTCTACCAACTGAGCTACCTGACCCTGTGCCGCGTCTTGCCGCGGCAGGCGCGAAAAGGTAGCAGCAATCGGGACTACGTCAACCCGCTGGCGGCGTTTAGTATGCCGGCGGCACATCGCACGCGGAGGCACCGTGAAAATCTCGGACATCGTCATCACCCACGCCCGGCGCACCCCCATTGGCAAGTACTCCGGGGCGCTGGCACCCCTGAACGCCGTCCAGCTTGGCACCCACGCCGTCAGCGCTGTGCTCAGGCAAAGCGCCATCGACCCCGGCCTCGTGGGCCAGGTAATCATGGGCCACGGGCGGCAGGCGGGCAACGGCCCCAACACGGCGCGCCAGGTGGCCATTCGCGCCGGTCTGCCTGAAACCTGCATCGCGTACACCATCAACATGGCCTGCGCTTCGGGCCTCAAGGCCATTGTCAACGCCGCCCTCGCCATCACCAGCGGCGAATGCGAAGCGGCCATTGCCGGCGGCATGGAAAGCATGACCAACGTGCCCTTCATGCTCACCTCAGACGCCCGCAACGGCTGGCGCATGGGGCACCACGAAGTCACCGACCTCATGTATCGCGACGGATTCCTCTGCCCCCTGGCCGACCAGCTCATGGGCCGCACGGCCGAGACTTTGCGCATCCAGTACAACATCAGCCGCGCCGAGCAGGACGAATTCGCCGCAGCCTCCCACAACAAGGCCGAAGCAGCCCTCAAGGCAGGCCGCTTCAAGGATGAAATCGCGCCCGTGACCCTGCGCGACAAGAAGGGCGAAACCCTGCTGGACCGCGACGAAGGCGTACGCGAGGGCTGTACCCCCGACCAGATGGCCAAGCTCAAGCCCGTGTTCATGGACGACGGCACCGTCCACCCCGGCAACGCCTCGGGCATCACAGACGGCGGCAGCGCACTCCTGCTCATGAGCGCGGAAAAGGCCTCAAAGCTCGGCTTCAAGCCCCTGGCGCGGCTGGAAGGTTATGCCTTTGCCGGCGTGGACCCCAAAGTCATGGGGCTGGGGCCCGTGCCGGCCACCGCGGACATCAACCGCAAGCTGGGACTCAGCATCGACCAGTATGACCTCGTTGAACTCAATGAAGCTTTTGCGGCCCAGGTGCTGGCCTGCGACCGCGAGATGAAGATCCCCCGCGACCGGCTCAACGTCAATGGCGGCGCCATTGCCCTGGGTCACCCCATCGGCAACACGGGGGCCCGCATCGTGACCACTCTGGCCCATGAACTGCGCCGGCGCGGCGGCAGGCGCGGCCTGGCCACGCTCTGCGTCAGCGGCGGCCTGGGCGCCTCCCTGGCCATCGCTGCGGTGTGACCGGCCGCGGTATGGGGAAAAGCCCGCCACGAAGTCGCCCGTGCTGCCACGCGGGCCGGCGGACTTTGAGGCCCCCCGGCAAGGCGGGATGCCCCGCGGGCCTGGTGCTGCTAACATGTCAGGGCGCGCCGGATCAGGAACCTCAAGCCATGGCCGTTAAACTCAGTCGCGAGCCCGGGCTGTTCTCCGTGCTGCTAGGCAAGGCGGCGGCGCCGGACGTGGGCCTGCTGGCCCCCCTTCTGGCGCGCAAGATCTCCATCACCCGCTCCGATGCCGTACGCGCCCTGCGCCAGCAGCGCGGCATCATCCTGGAGGGCTTGAGCGCCGAGAGAGCGGAGGCAGCCCGCGAGCTGCTCGCTTCGGAGGGCATGGAGCCAAACGTGGTCGCCGATGCCGAGGTGCCGGCCCAGAGCAAAGCGCTGGAAATCGCCCTGGCGCGGCTGGATGAACACTGCTTCGAGACGCCGTCGCTGCAGGGCGCGGGGCTGCCGCAGTTGTGGCCCTGGGAGCATCTGGTGCTGGCCGTGGGCGGCCTGATCATCGACCCCAGGGCCCAGGCCGAACGCCTGACCAGCGGCCTGGAAAAGGGGCTGATCCACGAAGCGGAAGTGCGCAAGGCCCAGGCCCAGCGCATGCTGGAGAAGTCGCGCCACCGGGTGTTCCCTCTCTCCACGGAACTGGGCCGCGACGAGCCGCAACTGGCCGAAGCCCTGGCCAGCGCCCAGCGCGCCCGCCTTGCGCGGGCCAAGGGCGAAAAGCCCGCCGAGCCCGCGCTGGAAGGTGAGTTCGGCCGCATCGCGACGCGCCTTGACCTGTTCTTCTCCCGGCCCTTTGAGCGTCTGCGCGTCACCGAGAAGACCCATGTGCAGGAGTTGACGCGCAGCGCCCTGCCCGCCAAGCAGCTTCACACCCTGGCGGCCACCCTGGCGCGCAAGGTGCCGGCCGAAAGGCTGGCTCCTTCCACCTGGATGCTGGCCGCGGGCAGCGACTCCGGCGAGTATCTGTTTGACGACGCGCCGCAGTTCGACGATTACTGCCGCTGGTGCCTTTGGCGCGTGCAGCAATAAGCCGCAACGCGCCGGCCGTTCGTTCGTTACATTGCAGGCCATGGCGCCGTGTTGTGCGGCATGCCGGACCTGAGCGGGGAATCCTTGATGAGCGCCGCAGCGTTTCGCTTTCTGTTGCTGGGCCTGTTTGCCCTTTGCGCCGCATGCAGTTCAACGCAGCCGCCGCCGGACGACCTTTTGCCTCCGCAGGCAGACCGGCAGGCTGAATTGACCCGCCTGTTCGACCGTTTCGCCGGGCCGGAGCTGCCGGCCCGCGCTGCCGCAGCCGAAGCGGCCAAAGCCAACGAGAAGGACCGTCGCTTCCTGGCCAGCCTTTGGGGCACGCGCTCCAGCGCCCCGCTCTGCGCCCGGCGCTACGCCGACGCATTGTCCGCCGCCGGCAAGCATCTTGAAGCCTTCGAGTGGTACCAGCGGGCCTTCATGCAGACTGCGGCCCGTGACGCCTCGCGCCACGAGCTGCGCTATGAAATGGCCGAGGAGTACTACGCGCTGGGGCGGCACCAGGACTGCATTGCCCTGCTGGCCAACCGCCTCTCCCTTGAGCCGTTGCCTGCCGCAATGCGCGTCAAGTACGATGCCCTGCAGGAAGCCGCCGCCAAGGCCGCCCGCTGACCGGGCCCCATGAGCGGCCGCACAGAGGCGGACCTGGGCCATGAGACACCGGATGGACGACACGCTGCTGATGCTCGCGCGTCAGCTTGCCAAAGTCGCGTTGCAGGAAGACATCGGGCCCGGAGACATCACCGGTCAATCCCTGCTCAGCGCCTCGGCTCCTGCCACGGCCTCCATCAAGTTCAAGCAGGATGGCGTGCTGGCCGGCATTCAATGGGCCCAGCTTGTGCTCAGTGAACTCGACCCCGGGGCCGGCGTTGAACTTCTGGCCCAGGACGGCGACCGCATCCGCGAAGGCACGGTGGTGGCCCGCGCACGCTCGACCCAGCAGGCGCTCGTCGCCGCCGAGCGCACCATCCTCAACCTGCTGCAGCGCCTGTGCGGCATCGCCACCCTTACGGCGCGCATGGCCGAGCTGTGTACCGGAACCCGGGCCATGGTGCTGGACACCCGCAAGACCACGCCGGGGCTTCGTGCCTTCGAGAAGTATGCCGTGCGCTGCGGCGGCGGCGTGAACCACCGCATGGGCCTGTACGACGAGGCCATGATCAAGGACAACCATCTCTACATCAGCGGGCTCGATCTCAAGGAGGCCGTGGCGCGCATCCGGCGGCAGAAACCTGACGTCTACCTGACGGCCGAAGCCGAAAGCGTGGAACAAGCCAGACTGGCCATGGAAGCCGGAGCCAACGTTGTCATGTTGGACGATTTCTCGATGGACGAAATCCGGCAGGCCGTGGAAATGCGCAATCAGGAGAAGCGCTTTGCCCGGGTACAACTTGAGATTTCCGGCGGTGTGAACCTCTCCAACATTGAACAGTACGCCCAGACCGGGGTGGAACGCATCAGTGTCGGCGCGCTTACGCACAGCGCCGCCGCCCTCGACATCTCGATGAAGGTGGACCGGCCCTGAGGCGAACACCCTGCCCGCCGGGGCACATTTTGAACCAGCGTCCAACGATGTTCGATTTGCCGTAGCCGCGCGGCGAGGCGAAGGTCTCAGGGCCGGGGCCGGCGCGGAACTTTTATGACTTTTTGAAAGCTATAAATGTGATGTTTACTTCTTCGGCATCGTACACTGTCTTCGCAATGGTTTATCGGTGACAAAACAAGGTCAAAACGTACTATTTTTATTGACACTTTGTGTTTGATGCTGTAAAGTTCAGGGGTCTCAGCAATCTAACCAATCTCTTCGGCCAGTGAAGTGTCATCGTGGCCGGGAGGCAATCAGCGGCGCCTACCGTCACCGCCGTTGTTGCTTCCCGGCCCGTGTTTGTTGACGACCCCGAAGAAAACGTTATCGTGCGCCTAAACTGCTTTCAGTTCTAACTTTCGAAAGACGGAGGCCGTAATGCGCGCTCCCAGATTGATGCTGTTGGGCGTCGTCCTTGGTTCCATGGTTTTGCTCAGCGCCGCCTGCGAGGACAACGACGACGAAGAACGCCCCCTGCCCCAGCGCGCCCCCGCGGCCACGCCTCTGCTGCGTACCTACTACCTGACCCAGACCACGCCTAAGGACATGCGGGCCATCAAGATCCCCGAGGGCGACGCCTTCGACAAGGACGAGCTGACCCTCGAATTCCAGATGGCCGGCAATGAACTCGTCACGGACGTCGAAGTCGGCGTCACCGTCGGCGGCGGACGCAATCCTGTCAATTACGACCTGTACATGCGGCTGATCTCGCCGCGCGGCACGACTTCCGCCTGGAAGCCCGTCGACCTGGCCACGGGCAACGTCTACTACCCCAAGCAGGTGATTCCCTTCCTCTACGAATTTGACGGCGAAAACAGCACCGGCACCTGGAAGGTGCAGCTGCGCGACCCGATCAAGGACAACGACGGCCGCCTGCTGTTCCGCAACGCCACGCTGCGCATCAACGACGGCGAGATTTCCACGGTGCGGGGCCTGGCCAACAACGCCAACGAAACGGTCTCGCTCGACGCAACCCAGGGCCGCTATGACGTGCTGCCGGAGGTGTGGACCACGCTGTTCACCGGCGACTTCGGATACTTCGGCGTCAACGCCATGCTGCTCAACCAGTTCACCTTCACCCAGAGTTTCTCCGTGCGCTCCCTGGCGCTCAACTTCAGCATTCTGCAGCGCGAGGAAGCCAAGGACGAAGACGTGATATTCCTTGTGATGTCCCCCTCGGGCAACTACGCCTTCTACCAGCTGGGCGACGCCGGCCTTTCCGTGGATGTCGGAGTCGGCAAGCTGCGCTCGGTGAGTTACGCCCTGACCGAGTTCCTGGGCGAACCCTCCCAGGGAACCTGGACGGTGGCCCTGGTGGACAAGCTCATCGACTCCAACACCTTTGAGCTGCGCGTCAACGGCCCCGTGGACATCGGCGGCGGGACCATTGCAGTCCAGAGCAACCCCATCACCCTCACGCTCAACGGACGCACGTACTAGCAGGGTGTTCTAAGGCGGCCCCAGGGCCTCCTTGTTCAACGGCCTGCTGCCCGGGATTTTGCTTCGAAAACGGCCCGCTGAAGCGGGCCGTTTTCGTGGGCGCTGAAATTTTGCAATTGCGACCAATTCTCATTTGCTATTGCGAACGAGTCTCAGTATACAACGCCTATACAGCCCTGTTTATCCGGAGAAACCATGAGACCTCTTGCCCTGACACTCCTCGCCGCAATGCTCGCCGCACCCCTGGCCTGCCAGGACCGCACCGACGAAATCCGACGCGCCATGGAACCCGCCGATGCAGCCTCCCCCGCCAAGCCCGCCGCTCCCTCCGCCCAAGCCCACGACACCGGCCCCGGCGAAAACTTCATCCGCCGCTGGGAGCGCGGCGCCGGAGAAATTGACAGCCCCGCGGGCAAGTTCCGCCTCGGCGGTTATGCCTCGCTCCACCACAAGACCATCGAGAAGTACAACGGCGGCAACTCGACCAACTTCTTTGATTCCATCCGAGTCGTTCCGCAGATGGACTGGGAGGTCACGGACTGGCTCGAGTTCGCCATCGAGATCGAGTTCGAAGGCGGCGGCGCCGGCGCCCCCTACCTTACCAACAACTACATCGTGCTCGAGTACGCCGAGGCCCGCGCCACGCCCCTGGACGAACTCAACTTCAAGGCCGGCATCCTGCTCGTGAACTGGGGCCGCTACAACCGCAACCACGACGACATCCTCTGGGACCTCGCCGACCGTCCCTTCGCCACGCGCCTGATCGTGCCCGGCACCTTCATGCAGCCCGGCGCCGGCGTCTACGGCAGCTTCAATCAGGTCCCCTTCATCAGCTTCAATTACGACATCGCCGTCACCCAGGGCCTCAACAGCAACTTCAGCAGCAACGACGGCTCACGCAACGCGCGCACCTCCTTCCGTGTCGACAACAACGACAACAAGGCGCTGTGGTTCCATTTCGGCATGATGCCCGATTTCGGGACCGACATGGTCACCGCCGATGTCGGCGCTTCCTTCACCTATCAGCAGATTGCCGTGGGCAACCGCGAATCCCTGCGCGGCGTCGGCGTGGACGGCGGCCTGAAGTTCAAGGTCGTCGAGCGCTTCGGCATTGACGTCACCGGTGAGTTCAGCCGCATGTGGATCAACCGCTCGTCCTCGCCCACCGTACCCAACGGCCTCTGGGGCTGGTTCGCTGACGTGCTCTTCAAGTTTGACCCCTTCCCCGCCGCCTGGCGCGAGAAGGTCTTTGGCGCCAACCCCTACATCGGCCTCATTTTCCGCCTCGAGCAGAACGACCTCAACGACGACTACAAAGGCGCGGCCGCCAACGACGACCGCTTCGCCGTCACCATCGGCCTGAGCTTCCGCCCCATCTCCAAGCTCGTGCTGCGTCTTGAGTGGAAGAACACCCAGGCCCGTAACCGTGACGATGGCGATGAAAACACCTACGTCATCAGCACCTCCATCGGCTTCTAGCAGGCCGCTGAAACGCAGTCTGTAAGCCCTCAACCACAGGGACGCCATGAAACCAACCTCGAAAGTGGGCCTCTCTCTCCCCCACCAGCCGCGCGTCTGGACTTTCGTGGCGTCCCTGCTGCTTCTCTGCCTTCTGGGCCTCAGCGCCGCCTGTTCAGCCACGGGGCAGACCCAGGCAGCAGGCCAGGCCGAGCCGCCCAGGCCCGCTGCGCAGCCGGTTGCCCTTTCGCCCGAATATGAGGAAGGGCGCAGCCTTTACAATCGCAAGTGCGGCACCTGCCACGAACTCTACGCCCCCAGGGAATTCGCACCCCACGAATGGCCGCGCTACGTCAAGCGCTACGGCCCCCGCAGCGGCCTGAGACCCGCCGACCGCGAGAAGGTCACGGCCTACCTGCAATGGGCGGCCGCCCAGCCCTGACTTCTGCCCGCGCCCAAACGAGCTACACTCGCGGCCTGCCCGGCCCGCGCGGCTGCACGGACCGGATTCATCACAGGCTTTGGCTGCCACTGCGGCCTTGGCCCCGGGGCTGGAAGAGTCGGAATTTCGGCCTTTCAGCGGCCTGCCAAGAGGGCCCATGCGTTTTGCCGACGTCACCGGCCAGGTCATCGAGCTCGCCGCGCCACCGAGACGGGTCATCAGCCTTGTGCCCAGCGTGACGGAGACGCTGTTTGCCATCGGCGCGGGGGCCTCGCTCGTGGGCCGCACCCGCTATTGCGTTTCTCCCGACCCTGACGTGCGGGCCATTGAGCGCGTGGGCGGAACCAAAGACCCCGACCTCCAGCGCATCCAGGCGCTGAACCCCGACCTGGTGCTTGCCAACCGCGAGGAAAACCGCAAGCCCGACGTCGAGGCCCTGCGAGCGCGCGGCATCCCGATCTACGTCGAGGAACCCGTCACGGTGGTGGAGGGGCTGGAAACCGTCAGCCGCCTGGGGCAGATGTTCGCCGTCGAAGCGGCCGCAGACGCCATCGTGCGCAGGGGCGCGCAGGCCCTTTCCGACGTCAAGGCGCGGCGGGCGGACCTTGAGGCGCAGAACGCGCTGAAGTTGACGCCCCGCAAGAGCGTGCGG
The DNA here is from genome assembly GCA_003576915.1 of Planctomycetota bacterium. Classification (GTDB taxonomy): domain Bacteria; phylum Planctomycetota; class UBA8742; order UBA2392; family UBA2392; genus UBA2392. The sequence goes on from QEVF01000009.1 coordinate 80,187, forward strand.
CCGCGCGTCGTGGCCTTCATCTGGAAAGATCCGTGGATGGTGGTGGGCTCGCGCACTTTCATGGGCGACATGATCGAAACCCTGGGCGGCGAGCACCTGTTCAGGTCCGCGGCGCAGCGTTACTTCACCGTGGAGCCCGACGAAGTAGCCGCGGCAAACCCCGACATCCTGCTCTTCCCCGACGAGCCCTATGCCTTCTCGGAGCCCGACCTGAACTTCTGGCTCGAGCGCTTCCCGGCCCTGAGTGCGGTCAGGCACTCGCGCCTGCGCCCGTGCAGCGGCCAGGACCTGGCCTGGTACGGCGCACGCATTCCCGGCGCGCTGGCGCGGCTTCAGCCCGCGGTGGCCTGGTGATTTGGTTTGAAGTGGGATGGTTTGCTCCCTAACCTTCGCGCCCGTTTCGGGGGCGGGCATCTTTGCAGGAGCAAGCATGAAGAGTTTGGCGAGTGTGATGCTGTCGGCTTTGCTGGCGCTGTGCGCCGGCGCGCTGACGGCCCAGGACGCGGACAGGCTGACCACCACGGGCGGAGACGTCCTGATCGGCAAGTTCATCAAGCTCGAAGGCGGCAAGGTTCACTTCGAGGCGGCCAAGGTGGGCAACGTGCAGGTGGCCCCCGCGGACATCAAGGAGATCAGCCTGGCCTCGGCGCGCGAGGTGAAGTGGCGCACGGGAGACGACGTCCAGCGCCAGGAAAGCGGCACGCTCTCCTCGCGTGACGGAAAACTGGTGCTCAAGGATGCCTCAGGCGAGCGCGAGATTGACCTTTCCAGGTTCAAGGGCATCAATGAAACGGTGCCCGACGAGCGGCCCCAGTGGGATATCGGCGCGCGCCTCTTCTTCGGCTGGACGGAGGGCAACACCGAAACCTACTCCATGGGTTTCCGCTTCGACATCAAGCGCACGACCAAGCACAACCAGAACATCCTCTACGGCGAGGGCAACTACCTGCAGGACCGCCTGCTGGATGAAGACCAGGTGCGCCGCCGCGACTTCGCCTTCGGCTACGCCTACCGCTACATTTTTGATTTCAACCTGACCATCGACGTCACGGAAGACCTCTACTTCAACGAGCTGGCGGGCTTCCACTGGCGCAGCGTCACGGGCGTGGGCCCCGGCTACTTCATTGTGCGCCAGCCCAAGACCACGCTGCACGCGGGCGCCCACCTTACTTACACCTATGAAGACCAGATGAACGGCGCCGAAGATCGCGGCTACATCGGCGCGCGCGCCCGCGGCGAGTTCGAGACCTTTCAGCTCGACGACAACCTGCACATCAAGGCCGTCAGCGAGATTCTGTTCGACTTCGACGAGACGAAGAACCTCGTCGTGAACAACTCGCTGCTGGTCGAGTACAAGTTCGCCGGCTACTTCACCGCGGGCATGCTGCTCCGTCACACCTGGGACAACATCCCGCCCGAGGGTTTCCGCCACCACGACTTCAATTTCCTGTTCACCCTGGGCTTCTCCTGGGGCGGGCGCTGGTACTAACCCCCACCGGAGGCCCCCATGCTCAAGGGCATGCTCAAGGAGTTCAAGGATTTCGCACTGCGCGGCAACGTCGTTGACCTGGCCGTGGGCGTCATCATCGGCGCCGCGTTCGGCAAGATCGTGAGTTCCGCCGTGTCCGACCTGATCATGCCGCCCATCGGCATGCTGGTCGGCAAGATGGATTTTTCGAACCTCTATCTGAACCTGCAGGACTTCGCGGACACCGAGCGCTCGCTGCAGGCCGTGCGTGACGCCAAGGTTCCCGTTGTGGCCTACGGGTTGTTCCTGAACAACCTCATCGACTTCACCATCATCGCCTTCGTCATCTTCATCACCATCAAGCAGATCAACCGCCTGAAGAAGGCGCCCCCGCCCGCAGCGCCGGACAAGAAAGACTGCCCCCGCTGCTTCAGCAGCATCCCACTCAAGGCCTCGCGCTGCCCCCACTGCACCAGCGAGCTGGAGCCCGGCAAGGCCTGAGCCAAGCACACGCTGTCCGGGGCCGGCCCTTTGGGGCCGGCCCTTGTGCCTGAACAAAAGTTGGGAAATCGTTGCCCTTCGGCGCTTCAAGGGCCGTTTAACCACGCACCTCCATCTGCCACGAACGACACGCGCCCGCATGAAGCCCGCGACCTGCCTGCTTGTCCTGTTGACCCTGATTTTCGCGCCCGGGCTGCGTGCCGGCGACGGCGCCCAGGCCGACACCCTGCGCACGGGTTCGGGCGAATTTCTGCGCGGCAAGTTCCTGAAACTGGAAGGCGGCAAGGTCCACTTCCAGACCACGGACCTCGGTACCGTGCAGGTACCCGTTGAACGCGTGGAGGAACTGGCCCTGGGGGCGGCGCGCAAAGTTCGCATCCGTCTGGGCATTGACGTGCGCGGCCAGGAGGAAGTCACCCTCTCCACGCGCAAGGGCCTGCTGGTCATTCGGGGCGATGGCGGCGAACGGGAAGTGCGCCTGAGCGAGGTCAAGGGCATTGATGAAGCCGTGCCCGCCGGCGAAGCCACCTGGAACGTGAGCGGCCGGGCCTTTGTCAGCTACACGGACGGCAACACCAAGAACTTTGCCCTGGGCTATCGCTTCGATGTGCGCCGCAACACGCCCCTGAACGAAATCAAGCTCTTTGCCGAGGGCAACATCCTGCAGGACCGAAAACTCGAGGAAGACCAGGTGCGCCGGCGCGACTACGGCATGGGGCTGTTCTACCGTTACCTGGCGCCGTTTCGCATGACCTGCGACTTGAGCCAGGACCTGTTCATCAACGAGTTTGCGGGCTTCCACTACCGCAGCGTGACGGCCACGGGACTGAGCTACTTTCCCGTGCGCGAAGCCGACGCAAGCTGGAGCCTCTCGGCCGCGGCCACCTACACCGTGGAAGACCTGATCCGGAAGGCGGAAGACCGCGAGTTCTTCGGCGCGCGCGCCGGCACGGAGATTGACGTCTGGGCTGAAAAGCGCGCCCTGCACCTGCGGCTCAAGGCCGAGGTCAATTTCGACTTCGAGGAACTCAAGAACATCACGGCGCTCTACGAAGCCCTGCTGGAAATACGCGCCTTCGAGATCTTCACGTTCGGCATCAGCTTCCGCGACGTTTACGACAACCTGCCGCCCCCCAAGCGCTTCCACCACGACGTGACCATCAGCGCCGTGCTGGGCATTTCCTGGGGCGGCAAGGGTCCCTGAAGGCCCCGGCTCTGCGTCAGACCGCGCTCTTGCCCTGAAGGCAGTAGCCGGCGATGAAGGCGATGATGCGGCCCATTAGCCGCGCGGCCGCGAACTCCGTCTGGTGCGAGCCCTTCACGGGCGCGACCTCGACAATGTCAAAGCCCACCACATTGCGGGCCTTGCAGGCGCGCTCGATCAGGTCCAGGCCCGTGTACCAGCTCAGGCCCCCCGGCTCGGGTGTTCCGGTCGCGGGGAACACGCTGGGATCAAACCCGTCCACGTCCACCGTGAGGTAGACGTTGCGCGTCAGCCTGGACACGGCTTCGTCCTGCCAGGGACCGCTGTCGCGGTACTGGAAGGCGTGGTAGCAGTGAACCGGCCTCTCAGGATGGCCGGGCTCGAAGGCCTCCCGCGAGCGGATGCCGGCCTGAACGATGGGGCAAAGCTCGTTGATGCGCGCCGCCGCCGTGGCATGGTTGAACTTCTGTCCGTGATACTCATCGCGCATGTCGCTGTGGGCGTCGATGTGCAGTACCGAAAGCTCGGGGTACTTTTCCCAGCAGGCTTTGACCGCACCAAAGCTCACGGTGTGCTCACCGCCCACCAGAATCGGAATCTTCCCGGCCTCCACCACCTGGCGCGCCACTTCGTGGATGCGGCGGTTGATCTCGGCGCCGTCGCACTTGCAGTCCAGCGGCTTGAGGGTGCAGACGCCGTGCTCGAGAATGGGCTGCTGGCCGGTGATTTCGTCGAACAGTTCGACCTGCTGGCTGGCGTTCCAGATGGCTTTGGGGCCGCCGCCGGTGCCGCCGCCGTAGGTGACGGTTTTGTCAAACGGGGCCTGGATCACGACGAAGCGGGCGCGCTCGAAAGTGGCCAGCTTGGGGTCGATGGCAAAGTAGTTGTTCTCGCCGTGCACGACGAGGGAGCTGACATTCAGGCCGGGCCCCCGGCCCTTGGCCTTCTGGGAAGGGGCTTTGCGGGTGGTCTTCTTCATGGCGCAAGTCCTGTTGAGTGGCGGTCTGCAAAGTCTCCGGGGCGAGGCCTGGCCTCGCCCCGGCGGCGGTCCATGCCGTCGTCTACTCGTTGTTGTCCGACTTCTTGCGCGGGCGCTCCAGCTTGGTGATGGGCGCGGGCAGCAGCAGGCCGCCGGGGTGGTGCTTGGCGGCCGCCAGGCGGGCATCCTCGGGGCTGAGGCCCCAGTTGTCGAAGATGAAGACGCAGGCTGCAATCACCGTGGCCCAGTGCCCGTCCTTGGGCCCCTCCGCGGACTGGGTAATGTTGCGCGTGGCCACCATGTGCCCGCCGATCTTCCACTCCTGCTCACGTTCCTTCCACGCCTTGGAGGAGTCAAAGGGCGCGCCCAGCACCGTGGCCAGCATGGATGCTGCCAGGTCTTCGGCCTTTTCGCCCAGCTGCTCGTCGTTCTGGCCGTAGTCGTGCAGCTCGCTCAGGTAGCCAAAGCGCGTGGGGTCCTTGGGGACGGCCACTCCCACCGAGGCGGCGATCATGCGGCGGTATTCGTTGGTGCTCTGGCGGCTCATCACGCAAAAGCCGATCTGGCCGTCGTGCAGTTCCTTGACGCCCTTCTCCTTGCTGATGAGCTTGCAGTGCGGAGGGAATATCGAGCTGATGGTGACGATGTTCAGCGCCGCAATGCCCGCGTCACGCAGAGCGTCTTCGAAGCTCGCCAGGTAGTCCTTCGAGATACCCACGCCCTTGGTCAGGAAACACCGGGTGGGAACGAGTTGGTACATGCTCGCCGTCCTTGATGAATGAGTGAGTTGACCGCCGCACCTTTGCAGCGGCGCGGCATTGTAAACACGCCTGCCCGCGACGCAAAAAATCGCTGACTTTTTTGCGGGGCGCCGCGCCTTGACAGTTTCTTGTGGAAAGCCTGCCCGGTCCTACTTCCAGAGGTGACCCAGTTCCGCCGCCTTGGCCTTCACGAACTCGGGCTCCAGCCGGTAGTAGATCTCCAGGCTCAGCACGTTGATGGCCGTGGCATACAGCCGCCCGCCGCCGTGCTGGGCCCAGAACTCGAGGGGGTCAAAGCTGCCGCGCCGTCCCCCGCTCTTGACCTGATTGTTCAGCAGCGCGTGCTTGAGCCCGATGTTCCACTCGCGCCAGCGGTCCTGGCCCTTGGGTTCGTCACGGGCCAGCAGCATGGCCACGGAGCCGTAGTACCAGTAATAGAACGAGCTGTGGGTCGCATCCTTCACACGCGACCAGTCCGGCGCGTTCCGGGCCAGTCTGGTCAGTTGCCGGTCCTGCATGGGCGAAGCCGCAGGCTCTCCCAGCAGGCGCCGACATACGTTGCTCACGGCCGTCATGCCCAGGCCGCCCTGGCCGCTGCGGGGCGAAGCATCGGCATAGATACCCTCGCCGTCCTCGCGCGTGGCCTTGCGCAGGAAGGCCGTCAAAAGGCGCAGGCTGTCCTCAGGCAGGTCAAAGCCCGCCTCGCGCCCGGCCACAAGGGCGAGCACGCACCAGCCTGTGATCGAGAGGTCGTTGCGCTCTTCGGCGCGGGGCTTGCGCCCGCCCTGGGAGTAGTCCCAGCCGCCGCCGGGCCCCTGCTGCGACAGCATGAACAGCAGGGCGCGCTTCACGGGCTGACGCAGGGCCTTGTCGCCGTTGGAGAGATACAGGTCCGCCAGGGCCAGGCTGGCCAGGGCGTGATCGTACATGTCGGACCCCGACGTGAGGCCAAAGCCGCCGTCCTGGGGACGCTGCTGCAAAAGCAGCCAGTCCCGCGCGCCCTTGACGACGCGGCCGTAGCGCCGGTCATCCTCCGTGTAGCCGGCCCCCGTGAAGGCAAGCAGGCAGAGCCCTGTGATGCCGATGTCGCGGTAGGTGCCGCCCGGCCCCTCGGCCATTTTGTCGTCAAACGTCGGGTTCTTGAGGTAATGGACCATGAAGCCGTCGCTGTCCCAGCGGCCGTCGCTGTCCTGCACTGAAGCCAGCCATTGCAGCCCCAGCTCGACGGCGTTTTCCGTCTGGGCTGAGCCTCCGTTACGCTTGAGGCCCGTGCCGTGCCGCCCCTGCCCGCGCAGACCGTGAGATCCGCCGCCGGGCTGCACGCCTCCCGCTTCGCCCGTCTGGCCGCCCCCCGCCGAATCCACGGAGCCCGCAAGGCGCTCGGCGAGGCTGCGCTTGTCCTTCACGGGCTGCTCGGAGGGTTGCTCCGGCGCGGCTTCCGGGCGCGGCTCAGGGGCCGCCTCGCGCCGGGCCACCACGGGGGCCGCCGTCTCCTTCAGGGCGTCATTGACGCTGCGCGGCTGGCCGCTTTGGGCGGCGGGCGTTCCCGCGGCCGCGCCGGCTTCTTCGTCGGAGGCTTCGTCGTCGGCGCCCTTGTCCATGCCGACATGGAGCACATACTCGCCCGCCCCCCGCACCTGGCCCGCCATCTGCAACAGGCGCTGGTTGATCAGCAGGGTGAAGAACATCAGGTGCAGGCTGAGCGTCAGCAGCAGCGGCGAAAGCCAGTCGCCGCGGCGCCTGGCGTTGGTCAGCTTGAACTCGCCCTGGCCGTCAGTCACGCTTGCCTCCGGCCTTCTGGCGTTGGAGTTCTTCTTCAATCTGCCGCCTCAGGGACTCCAGCTCGTCGGGCTTCATGTCAGCCAGTTCGCGCGTGGCCTTGCCCAGGAGACGCGCCCGCGCCAGGTGGGCCGCGTCGCGCACATCCGGCGAGGGATCGGTTTCGGCCAGCTTGTCGATGTCGCCCAGCGCCGTGGCGTCCTCCAGCAGCGAACTGACGCGGCAGGCCAGGGCCCGCGTGCGCGTGTCACTGTCACGCAGCAGCGCCCTGACCCAGGGCCGCGTGGCTATCAGTCGCCTTGAGCCCGCCTCGATCAGCCCCTCCCACACAACGGCCAGGTCGCGGCTTTCCAGCTTCCGGATGGTGGGTGCGGCGGCCTCCCGCTCGATGGAGGCCAGCTCTTCCAGCACCGGCGGGGGCACCGAGGGGCGCGGCGGCGCAGGCGTCTCCGCGGGCGCCTTGGGCTGCTCCTGTGCCGGGGGCGTGGGCTTGGGGGGCAATGCCTCCTCGGGCGTCAGGGCTTCGCGCGGGCGCTGCCGCGCCGTTTCCTGTGGCTCATTGGAGCGTTGGCTGCTGACTTCGTACAGCTTCTGCTGGGTGGAAATCGCGTACCAGACGGATAGCGCGAACATGGGCAGCACAATGGCGATCAGCACGATGGGCAGCACGGGCCGTCGCTCTTCTTTGCGGGCCTCCGCCAGATAGGCGGCGCTGCGCGAAGCCGCCCTGGGCGCCTGGGGCCTCCGCGCCGAAGGCAGAGTCGGGGCCGCCGGTGCGGCCGGCAGCACCATGGACGGCGCGGCGTGGACGGGCGGGGCGCTAACCGGTGCGGGCGCGGGCTGGCGGCAGCGCACACACTCGACATCGTCGCCCAGGCGCGAGGCCCGGCCCTCAATCAGGTCCAGGGCCGTGATGGGAATGCCGCAGCCGCGGCACTTCCAGACTTTCTCGGCGTAGCGGTCCAGGGGGCCGGAGGTCTGGCGCGCAGCACTCTCGCGCGCCGACTTGGCTTTGGTTTCGCAGGCCCGGCAGATGGTCTCGCCGTCGCGCTCGGAGGCTTCGCCTCTAGCCAGCGCGCCCTCAGACAACGGACGGCCACAGGAATCACAGAACAGGAGCTGCATAGCGAGCCTTGGGGTCGGCTCAGGGAGACTTCCATAATTGTATGAACGAGCAGCGGGCTAGGGAAGTTCAAGCTTCAGGCAGAACACGCTGCCGCCCGACTTCAGAAACTCCCCCGTTTCAACCTCCATGACTTCAAAGCCCCGGCGCTTCAGTTCGGACACCGTGGCGGCGCTGCCGCGCTGCAGCAGGACGTGGCGGCCATCGGGGCAATGGGCGTTGCAGGCGAAGTTGGCGGCGTCGGCCGCGCTGATGTCAATGAGCGAAGGAAACGCCGCCTTGAGGCGCTGGCGCGAGGGGGCGTCAAAGGCGGCCTCAATCCACAGGGCGCTTTCGGCGTTGAGGCAGGCCAGGCAGGTGTCGAGGTGGTAGAAAGCCGGGTCCTCCAGCCGCAGGGGAATCACGGGCACATCGGCGATGCGGCTGACTTCGGGCCAGGCGGCTTCACTGGTGCGCGGGCCGATGCCGCCGAAGATCACGCGCCGCGCCGGATGCCAGATGGCGTCTCCCATGCCCTCGAAGCTGGAGACGGCCGGCGACAGCGTGTGCAGGCGCCAGCCGCGCCGCGAGTACCAGCGCTCGTAGTAGGCGACTTCAGGCGCGCGGGTTTCGCTTTTCATGCGCGAGAGGATGACGCCGGGGCGCCCGTGGCTGTCATGAAAGGGAAAGCTCTGGTTGGCGCAGAAGCAGAAGTCCGCAAGGCCCTCGCCGGCCTCAATGACCTCGACACCGAGGCCCGCGGTTTCGTAGGCCGCCTTCAGGGCCGCCCACTGAGCCTGGGCCAGGTCGCGGTTGACGCGATGGAGGTTGCCGGCGGCGTCCTTCATCCAGGGGTTGATGGCCGTCTCGACGGCGAAGAAGTCCGGACGGGCCATGAGCACCCGTGACACCGGCGCGCGCGCGGGGGCCGCGGCCAGAACCGCTTTGACCTCAGAGGCGGAGAGAGCCAGTGCCATGGCACTGATCACACCAAAGGCACGGCGCCGTGCAAGACTTGGGATTGGAAAGGGGCGGCGCTATAACTCCGCCATGCTCAGCGCCATCAACGCGGCAATCTTTCTCTGGCTTTGCGCCGGCATCGCCCTCAAGCGCCGACGCACCCTGCACGGGGCGATGATGAGCATGGGCTTTGCGTTTGACCTCTCGCTGCTGCTTTACGTGGAACTGAGCGCGCGGGCCATTGAGCAGACGGTGGGCAAGCCGCCGGGGGCGATACTGGTGGTGCATGTAGCCCTGGCGACCATCATGCTGCTGCTCTATCCCGTGGTGCTATACAGCGGAGGCAAGGTGTATGCCGGGGGCGAAGCGCGGCGGCACAAGCGGGTGGCGCTCCCTTTTATGGTGACGCGCCTGCTGGTGGTGATCACGGCATGGATGGTTGCCCACTGAGCCTCATATGATCCGTGGCATCGGCCTCCGGCCGATGAAAGCTATGCACAGGCCGAACACATCGACGGGACGCCGAAGCCAAAGCTTCCGACGCGGACGCTGCCACGAGATGCATTACCGGCCTCGCCACTTCCAGTCTCTCAAGCCCGCCTTCTCAGGGTTGTGCCAGACATACCTCACGCAATGCTGTAGGTCTTGGTCGTCCCTGACAAAGTGATCAAATGACTCCGGCTGCCACAACGCGCCGGATCGCCCCAACAGCTTGTTGATTTTCTTCGCGGTGAATGACTTCCAACTGTGCAGGATGGCCGACAGGGATTCCCCGGCTGCAGGCTGAACGACGACATGTACGTGATTCGGCACCACACACCACGCCCATAGGCGATAACGCTTCCCGTCGAAGTGCTGCAAGGCTGTGGCGACTATCTCCGCGCAAGCATCCTGGCATAGGAGGCAGGCTCCTTGCCCGGCATCCAGCAAATCCTGATACTTCTCAGACATCAAGCGCAGGAGGCGGCGCTGTTCTTCCCCGGAAAGCGGAGCGTATTGGCAATCGCCTTTGCGCTGAAGCAGTCTCGCCTCCCGTCGCAGCTTCTCCACGGCGGCCTCGGGCAATGAGTCGGCAAGACGAAAGGTAACCGCGTAGACGGCACCCTCACGAGTCCAGTGTGGGAGGTTGGCACCCCGACGCTTGTAAATCACCCCGTCGTCACTCATGGCGGTGATACTACCCAAGCGAAGATTGGTTTGCGAAGTGGGTGAGCCATCGGCAGGCCGCGGACCGGCGCGACACGGATGCCACGCGCCGATGCCACAGCCCGGGACTCATGACCCGTGGCATCTGCCTCCGGCCGATGGAAGGTGTGCACGGGCGCAACGCATCGGCGGGACGCCGATGCCACGCGACGTTGCTACGCGCCCTTGAAGGCCAACTCTTCGCGCTACAGCCAGCGCTTGAGGAACTCGCGGGCGCGTTGGGCCACCTCAACAGCCCGGTGCTCAAACGTGTACAGCTCCACGGTGATCCAGCCGTTGTCGTAGCCCGCGCCGCTCAGCGCCCTGAAGAACGCATCGAAGTCAATGGCGCCGTCGCCCGGCACGAGGTGAAAGTGCACCCGGTCTGAGGAGATGTCTTCGATCTGGATGTGGTGAATGCGACCCGCAAAGCGCCTGGCGTTGACGGCCGGATCTTCGCCCACGCAATAGAAGTGGCCCACGTCAAAGTTCAGGCCCAGCCACTTCTCGGCGACCTTGTCGCCCTTGAAGCGCTGCATGAATTCGTCGTACTCGCCGGCTTTCTCAATCAGCAGGCCGGGCTCGGGCTCGATGCACAGGCGCACGCCCGCCTTCTCGGCGTCGGGCAGCACGCTGCGCAGGCCTTCCTCAAACCAGTCCGCCGCCTGCTTGCGCGTGACGCCGGGATCGATGGGCCCGCCGGGCTCCGTGGATATCGTCGGCGCTCCCAGCTTCGCCGCCAGGTGCAGGCACTGGCGCGTGTGCTCAATGCGCAACTCGCGACGCTCTGCTTCCTTCTCGCACCAGCTCGGGCGGTGGCAGCCTTCGATGCCATAGAGCATGAAGGCGTTGCAGTTGCTGACTTCGAGGCCGCGCTTTTTCAACTTGGCGCGCCAGCGCTGGATGTCTTCTTCTTTAACCTGCGGCGGAAAGGCGTGGGGCGGGTCGAGCAGAATCTCAATGCCCTGATAGCCGGCGTCGGCCACGAGGTCGATGGCCTCGTCGAGGCTGTAGCGCTTCATGGCATTGGAGGCAAAGGCGAGTTTGAAGGGCATGGTCGAATTGTGATGCACGGGGGCCCGAAGCGCAAGCGAGGGACGCCAGAAGGCAGACCCTCCAGCCCTCGCTTGCGCAAAAGGCGCTGCTTCCGCTATTGTCGCGCCATGCGCATTCTCGTGACGGGCTCGGCCGGTTTTGTCGGCTCCAACGTGGCGCGGGCCCTGCTGGCACGCTTTCACGAAGTGGTCGGCTTTGACGACTTCAACGACTTCTACCCCCCCGCCATCAAGCGGGCCAACGCCGCCGCCCTCGCCGCCAACCCCAAATTCACCCAGCTCGAGGGCGACCTGCGCCGGGCCGCCGATGTCGAGGCGGCCTTCGGCGACAAGGGCTTTGACCTCGTCTGCCACCTCGCCGCCCGCGCCGGCGTGCGCCCCAGCCTCGAAGACCCCGCCCTGTATGTCGATGTCAACGTCAAGGGCACCGTTCACGTCCTCGAGGCCATGCGCAAGCGCGGCAACCGCAAGCTGGTGTTCGCCTCCAGCAGCAGTGTCTACGGCGGCAACACCTGGGTGCCGTTTTCCGAGAAGGACCCCGTCGAGAACCCCTGGTCTCCCTATGCCGCCAGCAAGCGCGCGGCCGAGCTGATGCTCAACGTTTATCATCATCTCCACAACATCGATTGTTTCGCCCTGCGCTTCTTCACGGTGTACGGGCCGGGCCAGCGCCCGGACCTCGCCGTGTCCAAGTTCGTTGACCTCATCGAGCGAGGCGAAGAAGTGCCCTTCTTCGGAGACGGCAGCAGCGGCCGCGACTACACCTACATTGACGACATCGTGGCCGGGGTGCTGGCGGCCGTGGACAGGGTCAAGGGCTGCGAGATCATCAACCTCGGCGGCGAACGCCCCATCACGCTCAAGGAGATGGTCGCCGTCATTGAGGGCGCCGTGGGCAAGTCCGCGAAGCTCAAAAAGCTGCCGCCGCAGCCGGGGGACGTGCCCATCACCTACGCCGACCTGGCCAAGGCACGCCGCCTGCTGGATTACACGCCCAAGGTCAGTTTTGCCGATGGCGTGCGCCGCTACGTGGCCTGGTACCGCGAACAGAAGAAGGCCAAAGCATGAGGAACTTCCGCACGCTCTGGTTTCTTCCCCTGCTGCTGCTTCTGGCCTTCCAGCACCTGCCCCTGGCGCAGCCGGCGGCGGGCAAGCTGCGCAGCACGGAAACGGAGCACTACCTGTTCCAGTCCGACTGCGAGCCCGCCGTCCATGATGAATACGCCCGCGTGATCGAGGCCGCCTGGCAACCCATGAAGGAATTCTTTGGCGCCGAGCCCAGGCTCAAGAAAGGCGAGCGCCTCAAGGTCTACTTCTTTGAAAAGGAGCCCGACTGGGCCGAACAGATCCGCAAGGATGGCGCCGCGGTGCCTTCCGGCGCGGGCGGCTACTACTGGCCCACCAGCAGGTCCGTCTACCTGTGGCGCCAGCCCACGGTCTACTACTCGCGGCAACTGCTGATTCACGAGGTCATCCATCAGTTCCACTTCCTGGCCCGCTGCAACAACACGGGCCCCAAGGACACCTGGTACACCGAGGGCATCGCCGAGTATCTTTCGCGCCATATGTGGGACGGCCAGACACTGACCCTGGGCGCCCTGCCCCTGATCTCGCAGGAGAACTACGCCGAGCAGGCCCTGCAGATTTTCGGCGAGAAGGACTACGACTTCAAAGCCTTCGTGTTCTCCGAGCGCCAGTCCGCGCGGCCCGAACAGTGGGCCTTCGTGCGCTACCTGCATCACGCCGAGAAGGGCGCCATCAAGAAGAAGTGGGAGCAGATTGCGCGGCGCCTCGACCAGGGCGAGTCCTCGCGCAACATCTTCAAATCAGTCTTCGGCGACCCCAAGGCTCTGGGCACCAAAGTTCACGAGTGGCTCAAGACCGAGCAGGAGCCCTTCAAGCCCGTGTTCCTTGAGTGGGAGGGCGTGGCGCCGGGCGTGCTCAAAGGCTGGTCCGGCGTTACCACGCTGTGCCGCACCAGCGGCGACGCTGCCTCGCTCTCGGCCTCGCTGCAGGTCCCGCCGGGAGACTGGATCGGCGGCCTGCTGCTGCATTTTGAGAGCACCTCCGATTACACCGTCGCGCTGGTCAAGAGCAGCGGCACTGTCAGCATCAACCGCCGCGTCCAGGAAAGCTGGAAGGTCCTGCACAGCGCGGCGGCCCCGGCGCGCCAGAGCCCCGACCGCCTCAGCCTCAAGGCCGAGCGCGGCTTGGGGGGCGTGACCTTCACGGTAGATGGCGTCAGCTTCGGTCCCTTTGATCTGCCGGGGCGCAAGCTGGGCCTTTGCCTCGAGAACTGCAACCTGACGTTTTCAGACGTCACCTGGAAGTAGCCCGGCCGCATGAGACTTCTCGTCGAGATCAGCCAGGGGCTGGGCAACTGCATCCAGGGGACGCCCCTGGTGCATGCCCTTTGGCTCATGGGCCACGAGATCGACCTCTTCGTCAACCGCGACCCCAAGGACGCCCTCGCGGCCGCGCCGCTGTGGCAGGGCTGGCCGCTGCTGGGCCGCGTGTTTACGCACCGCGAACAGTTCAAGGTCTCCGACTACGACTTCGGCCTGACCTGCTACGGGCGGCGGCTGATGCAGCGGCTGTTTCCGCCGGGGCAGGCCCTGTGCGTGATGCAGAGCGCCGTGCGCCGCCAGAGCGAAAGCGATGCCAACGTTGAACTGGCTCGCTTTCTGGGCTACTCCGGCGACACCCCCAGGAGTTTCATTGGGCGCAGCGAGCGTCGCTTCGAGCTTCCGCCCCGAAGCGTCACCATCCACGCCGGCTGCTCGCCGTGGGCCCTTGAGAAACGCTGGCCCCACTGGGCCGAATTCTGCTCGCGCCTGAAGTCCGAAGGCTTTCACGTCGTCATCGTGGGCACCGAAAGCGACCGCAGCGCCGAGCGCTGGGAAGACGCCTACGACTGCCGCTTCAACCTGCCCCTGCTTGATATCGCCGCGCTGCTGGACGAGGCCACGGCCCACTTCGGCAACGATTCCGGCGTGGGCCACCTGGCCGCGGCCCGCGGCTTGCCGGGCCTGGTGCTGTTTGGTCCCACGAACCCCGTGAAGAACGCGCCCAACTCGCGCGTGCTCAGGGCCCTGGCAGCGCCGCGCCTTCAAGGCGAAGAGCACGAGCAGGAGGCTGAAAGGCCCGTGCCCATCGCGCGCCTGACAGTCGAGGAGGTCTGGGCGGCGGCGCGCCCGGTGCTGGAAGACCCGCGCCGCGACCCCGAGCGCAACCTGCCGCCGCGTGTGGCGGATTCGCCGCCTGAGCGCTGGCAGCACTACGTCCGTATGACGCAGGCCCAGGGCGAAGCCGAGGGCGTCACGGAAGTCGCCAACCTGCCGCCGGGCTTCACACCCTCCGTCAGTGTGGTGATTCCGACCTACAACCGTAAAGAGGCCGCCCTGCGCGCCGTGAACTCCGTGCTGGCCCAGAGCGAGAAGAACGTCGAGGTGCTGCTCGTCGATGACGGCAGCACCGACGGCACGCCGCAGGCCTTCGCAAGCCCGCCCGAGCGGGTGCGCTTCCTCCGCAAGCCCAACGGCGGCGCGTCGAGTGCGCGCAATGTGGGGCTGCGCCGCGCCCAAGGGCAATGGATCGCCCTGCTCGACAGCGACGATGAATGGCTGCCCGGCAAGCTGGAGCGCCAGCTCGCCCTTGGCGGCGACGCCCGCGCCAGCCGCCACGTTCACGTCAACGTTGACGGCTCGCGCCAGGACAAGCCCGAAGACCTGCCCGGCCGCGACATCTTCGGCGACCTCTACTGGAAGCTCTCCCTCAAGACCAGCACCCTGATCTTCCGCCGCGAGCTGCTGGATAAGGCCGGCCTGTTCAACGAGCGCTTCCCCATCAGCAACGACTGGGATTTCTTCCTGCGTCTGGCCCGCGCGGCACAGCGCTTTGAGGTCGCGCCCGAACCCCTGGCCGTGATCCATCGCAGCGACAACTCCATCTCGCGCGGCAACCGCTACCATGCGCTGGAGCACGCCTACACCCGCATCTGCACGCTCAACGCCCTGCTCTGGGGAAGCGAGCTGGTGTCGCCAAAGGCCATGATCCGCCGCGCCGGCGCCAAGCAGCTTGAACTTTCACGCGCCAAGCTGGCCGAAGGCGGGAAAAAGGCCAGGCACAAGGCCAAGGCCCACGCCCGCGATGCCATGCGCGCGGGCTTCTGGCTCCAGGGGGCCTTGCGCTATCTGCGCGCCCTGCTCTGAGCGCCGGCGCAATTCGGCAATCACGATTCGACATTGCCTGACGCCGTTCCTACTATCCCGCCTGTGGAAACCCAGCCCTCAACCTCGCCCGGGGCCGCCTTTGCTCAGGGGCCTGTCAAGGCTACGCGCGTGGCTGAAATCCCCGACGGCAAGCGCCGGGAGAAGCGCCTCGAACGTCTGCGGCTTCAGGGCTTCTGGCCCGTCTACGGCGCGGCCTGCGCGCTCGCCTACACCGCGCCCCTGGCCGAGCCGCACGTCGCACTGATAGGCCTGCGTGTCTTTGGCCTGGCGCTGATGCTGCTGGGTCTCGCCATGCGGCTGTGGTCCTTCGGCTATCTGCTCAAACGGGCCGAACTGGCCACCGCGGGCCCCTACGGCCGCACGCGCAACCCCCTCTACGTGGGAACCTGGCTGATAGGCTGCGGCCTCATGCTCAACGCCGCATGGCCCGCCAACCTCGGACTCCTGGCCCTCTACAACCTGCTCTTCTACTACATCTATCGGGCGCAGATCGGCATTGAAGAAGAGATGCTGCGCAGCATCTTCGGCGAAGTCTATGACGAATACTGCCGCAACGTGCCGCGCTTCTTCCCGCGCCTGAGCACCTGGAAAGTCGGCGATGTCAGCGAGTTCTCGCTCACCCGGGCGCTCAAGAACAAGATGCTGCAGCCCGTGGCGGGCCTGCTGGTGCTGTTGGCCCTGCAGGTGTTGAGCTGGGGCCTGCTGTGGCCCGTGCTGCGCGGCCAGTCGGCGGCCGCCGCCTGGGAGAGTCTGGTCCGGGGCGCCTGTGTGGGGCTGCCATGAGGCCACCCCTCGCCGCGCCCCTTGAAGTCGCCTGCTTCGACATGGACGGGACCCTGCTCAACAGCGGGGTGTTCGGCGTGCGGGCCATTACCTCGGCCTTTGAGTCCTTGATCGCCGCGGGCCGCCTGCCGGGGCTGAAGCAGCCCCCGCCGCCGGAACTGATCAAGGCCCAGATCGGCAAGCCGCCCTCCCAGTTCTATCGCGACCTTCTGCCCGCCGCCCTGCAGGAGCGCGCCCACGAACTCCATGCCCAGACCACGCGCAACGAACTCGCGGCCCTGGCTGACGGCTCCGGCGGCCTCTTCGAGGGGACTCTCGACGTGCTTGACACCCTCAAGCAGCGCGGGCTGCGGCTCATGCTGGTCAGCAATTGCAGCCAGGCCTACCTCGACGGCGTCGTGGCTGCCTTCAAACTCACACGCTGGCTCGACTACGCCCGGTGCGTCGGCGACCACCCCGAGGCGGGCCGCAACAAAGTCAGCCTCGTCGGGGCAGGCCTGCGCCTGCTGAGTGTGCGTCAGGGCGTGATGGTAGGCGACCGCATCCATGACGGCGAAGCCGCCCTGGCCAATGGCCTGAGCTTCATCGGCTGCACCTACGGATACGGCAGGAGCGACGAGTTCAAGGATGCCGCGGCACTGATTGACGACATCCGCCAGTTGCCCGGCATCCTGTTCAGCGTGTAAGCCAGGCCGCGCCCAGGGCCGCGAGCATGGCCGTCAGGGCCAGCCAGGAGGTCAACTCAAGGCTCCGTCGCTGAGTGTTTTCCTCGACGGCCAGGTTGCCGCCGGGCTCAAAAGGCGCGGCCAGGGCCGCCCGCTCACTGGGCAGGCGCAATTCGCCCACCGGCGCGTAATGGGCCTGCCGGCTGGGGCGCTCTCCCAGCACTACACCGAGCGCGTTATCCAGCAGCAGGGCCGCCGCCGCGGGGTGGGAGTCGGCAAAGGGGTCCGCGGCAAAGGTCAGCACACGCTGATCCAGGGAGACCGCGACGAGGTCCCCCAAGCGTTGTCCCCCGCGCAGCGCGGAAACCAGGGCCACGCGCTCCTCCGAAGGCTCCAGCAGCCGCCCGCCGGAGAGCCAGTCCAGCGAGGAGAGGGGCAACTCCTCAAACAGGGCGTGGCCCGCGCGAAAGGAGACCTCAACCCCCGAGAGGTCCGCTCGCTCCCCTCGCAAAAGTTCCAGGCGCCGCGGGGCCTCGGTGTCCAACCCGAGTTCCGGCCTGGCCGAGCGCTCGAAGCGGGCGTTGACCAGCAGTGCCTCGAGCAGGGCGCGGTGAACGTCGCTCTTCCACTGTCCGCCGACGGCCAGCCCCCGGCGCGGCGTTTCACGCAGCACCAGGGGCGCTATGCCCAAGGCCGCAATGCGGACCTCGCTTTCCCTGGCGTCATACTCGCGCACGGCGTTGCCCCCCGAAAAGCGCGCCCCGGCCAGGCTTGCGCCTTCAACCGACGGCGGAGCCATGCCCGAGGAATGCAGCAGCACCTTGCGGCCCCGCACTTCCAGCCGGTAGGGAACGCCTTGGCGCTGCGCGGTCACGCGCGGCAGCACCAGGCCCATCGCGCTGGCCGCTGCCACGGGCTCGCACAGCAGCAGCATGCGGGCCTGGGCGCCGGCGCTGCGCTGCTGGAACTGGGCCAGTTCTTCCTGAATGTCGCCCGGCGCCAGTTCACGCACGACCCCCGGCAGCCGCGGCTCGTGCAGCCGCCCGCCGAAGTAGAACTCAAGCCGCGCCCCGGGCGCCGCCGCTTCAGCCCGGGCGCCGGCTTCCGCGAGCAGGGGCTCCGTGGCGCTATGGGGCGCCGACAGCCGCTCGATGTAGACGGCGACGACCACTTCGGGCGCAAACTCCAGAGCCTGCACGGGCCTGGCCGCGCCCACAGCCGCGACCAGCAAAGCGCCCCCCACCAGCCACAGCAGCGTATCCACCCGGGGCTTGCGCCTGCGCGCCTGGGGCAGCGCGGCCACGCGGCGCCAGATGAAGAGAGTGCCGACGTCCTGGCGTATGGCGCCGCGCTGCAAGAACGCAAGCCAGCCCAGCACGCCCAGGGCGGCCAGCAGCAGCAGGGCCAGGGGCTGGAGCAGGCTCATGGCGCGGCTCCCGCGGCCAGTGCGCCCGTAAAGAGCGAGCGCAGGTCGCCGTTGCTCTGCACCAGGGCGTAGGTCCAGCCATGGCGCAGAGCCAGGGCCTCCAACTGCTCGAGGTGCCGTTCCAGCTCGGCGCGGTAGGCCGTCAGGCTTGACGCGTCAAGCTCCAGGCGCAGGGTCTCGTCTTCCTCAAGGCCGTGCAGGTCCAGCGTGCCGCGCTGAGGGGGCGCCAGTTCCTGGGGGGCGAGCACCTGCACCAGGGTGACGGCGCAGCGCCGCCGGGCCAGGGCGGCCAGGGGCTCGATGGCGGCCAGGGGTTCAAGGAAGTCCGAAATCACCCAGAGGTCGGAGGGGGCGCGGGCCATGGCCGCCGCTGCCAGGATGCCCCTGGCCAGCGTCGAGCCCGCCTGGGGTTGGGCCGCGCGCAGAACATCAAGCCAGCGCGCAAAGCGCGAGGCGCCCTCCAGCAGCACGCCTCCGCACAGCGATGTGGTGCCGCCCGACTTCAGGGCCAGAAACCCGGCGGCCGCCGCGACCTGCCGCGCGAACCGTTCCTTGGGCGGGTCTCCCGCGGCCATGGAGCGCGAGTCATCCAGCAGCAGCGTCAGGTGCTCCTTGCGCTCGCGCTCGAACTCGCGCACAAACAGCCGGCCCAGGCGGCCATAGGCATTCCAGTCCAGGCGGCGCACGTCGTCGCCCAGCGTGTAGGGCCGGTGGCCGCGGAACTCCGTCTGGCCCGCGCTGCGCCCGCTGCGCGTCAGGCCCTCGCCCGTGCTGCCGCGCAGGCGCAGCACGGCTTCGTGCAGGGCCTCCAGCTCGCGCAAGAACGTGGCGTCGAAGAGTGCCGTCATCGAGTAAAAGTCCCGCGGCGCAGGCCTTTCTGCCCGCAAATCAGCGCTTGCGGTCCTGCCTCCAGATCTCCCAGGTCAGGGCCACGCCGCCCCCCGCGGCCATCAAGAACAGCAGGACCGCCAGACCCGGATAGCCGAAGATCGTGAACTCCGTGCGGATGTTCATGAGCATGGCCGCGCCGATGATCAAAGCGGCGATCACCAGGCCCTGGGTGACGCGGTTGGCCACCTTCTGCATGCCCTCCATCAGGCGCTGCTCGTCAATGCTGCGGACCTTCAGCTCGAAGCGGTTGTTGGACACGCGATCCAGAATCTTGTTCACGCGGCTTGGCAGCGTCTGGATGAACTCGTTGACCTCCAGCGCCCGCGCGAAGCTGTTGGCCCCGCTGACGCTGCGCTTGAGCTGGGCCAGCAGCAGGCGCGTGGCGCCGCTGCGGATGCTGGCATAGGGGTCAAACTGGGGCGCCAGTGCGCGCCCGATCTGGTCCAGGTTCATCAAGGTCTTGCCCAGAATCGTCAGTTCGCGCGGCACGCGCAGGCCGGCGTCTCCCGCCTCCTGCGCGACGCGCAGGACCACGGTGCCGATGTCAGCCTCCTGCACGCTGCCGCCCGCGTGCTGGACCGACACAAGGTCGCAGACGGCGCGGCGCAGTTTGCCCTCATTGAAACTGTCCTTGGGCTGGCCGATGCGCTCGGCCAGGTCGGCGGCCTCCTCGCCCCGTCCTTCGCCCACGGCCAGCAGCAGGCGCAGCAGCAGCTCGCGCATGGGCGGGGCCAGGCGCCCCACCATGCCAAGGTCCAGCAGCGCCACCTTGCCCTGCGGCGTGAGCAGCACGTTGCCGGGGTGCGGGTCGGCGTGGAAGAAGCCATCGAGGCAGATCTGCTGGATGTAGGCCTGGAGCAGCTCCTCGGCCAGGGCCGCGCCGCCCGCAGCCTCAAGCTCTTCGCGGCTTGCCGCGGTAATCTTCCGGCCCTCGATGAACTCCATGGTCAGCACACGGGAGGTACAGAGATCATCGATGGGCGCCGGCACCACAATGCGCGGATAGTCGCGCAGGTTGGCCGCCAGCAGGCGCAGGTTCTGGGCCTCTTCCTCATAATCCAGCTCGCGCATGAGTGAACGGCGCAGGTCCTCCACGATGCGCCGGACCTCATAGCGCCGCGCGATCTCCGTCAGCGCCTCAAGCACCCCTGCAACCTCCGCCAGCACCTCGAGGTCTTCGGCCAGCCGCGCCTTGATGTTGGGCCGCTGGATCTTCACGGCCACGACGCGGCCGTCGGCGAGCGTGGCCTTGTGCACCTGGCCCAGGGAGGCCGCGGCCAGGGGCTTGGGTTCGAAGGTGAGGTAGGCCTGGGACACGCGCTGGCCGAACTCCTCGAAGATGGTGCGCTCGACCTCCTCGTAGGCAAAGGGCCCGACCTTGTCCTGCAGGTCGGCCAGGGCGTCGAGGTAGCGCAGGGGCACGATGTCGGCCCGCGTGGAAAGCGTCTGGCCCAGCTTGACGAAGGTGGGCCCCATGCGCTCGAGGTCTTCGGCCAGTTCGCGCGGCTCGGGGTGGGCCTTGCGCGTGAGGATGTTGCCCTCGCCCAGGATGGACTCGAGGCCCGAGGCATGGACGGCCTCGGATAGCCCGAACTTGGCCAGCAGCTGCGCGATTTCGCGGTAGCGCTTGAGATGTTGGGGCTTGAACGAGAGCTTCAAGACGGCTTTCTCCCGCAAGGACGAGCCGCTCCGCTTACGCTCGCTGCGCTCGCTGCTTCGCTTTCTCGCCGGTCCACCGGACCGGCTCGATGTTGCGGCTTGAACGAGAGCTTCATGGCGCTGTTCTATCGGATCGGCGCTTTTTGCGCCAGCGCCGTAAGGCCGGCCGGGCTTCAGCCACTAAGTCTTGCCATTCACGGAGACATGCCATGCGCAAAACCCTGGTTCTGGCGCTGTTTAGCCTGCTGGCGCTGGCCTCGCTCCTCGCAACGGGCCAGAACGCCCGGGCCGACGCCCGGCTGCAGTGGTTTGACAAGCTCGAAGACGGCATCGCCGAGGCCAAGAAGACCGGCAAGCCCATCTTCCTTGAGCTGCGGTGAGATACGTGAGGCGACTGCAAGTCGTTCGACCAACAGGTTGTTGGCGCCACGGGAAAACTCAACGAACTGATGCAGAACTACGTGCTCGTGCGGCTGGAGCGCATCGAGACGCTGGACATCGGCCACTACGACTTTGACCCCCAGGTCACGGTCTTCTTCTTCATCCTCAACGCCGAAGAGCAGATCTACCTGCGTTACGGCGGCCGCGACGACACCAGCGCCGACTCCCACCAGAACATCCCCTCCCTCGAACTCGCCCTGAGCCGCGGCCTCGATCAGCACAAGCTCTGGCAGGACAAGAAGCTGCCCGCGCCAAAGCGCGAGGCCCCGCGCTTCGTGAAGGACTACCCGGAAATCGCCTCGGGCCCGCTCAAGAACGGCAACTGCGTACACTGCCACGCCATTGGCTCGGCCCAGACAGCGGAACTGATGAAGGCCGGCAAGTTCGACAAGAAAGTGGACCCCTGGGTCTACCCCGACATCCGCAAACTTGGCATCACGCTGGACGCCGAGAAGGGCACGGTAGTCAAGGAAGTGGCAGGGGCGGCCAAAAAGGCCGGTTTCCAGCCGGGCGATGAAATCACCCACCTCGCCGGCAAGCCCGTGCTGACGTTCGCCGACCTGCAATACCAGCTCAACAAAGTGCCCCACAGCGCGGCCAGAGTCGAGTTCAAGGTAAAGCGGGGCGAGGCCGCCCAGACCCTCAAGCTCTCGCCCGAGAAGCACTGGCGCGTGACACAGATTGAGCGGCGCGGCAGTGCCCAGCGCATGGAGCCCTTCCCCGAGTTCTGGGCCAAACCCCTAAGCGAGGCCGAGAAGAAGAAGGCCGGCCTCAAGCCCGGGGGATTCGCCGCCGAGGTCACCAAGTTCTGGGTCAAGACCAACGCCCAGGCCGCCGGCCTGCAGGTGGGAGACATCGTGTTCGCCGTGGACGGCGTTGAGGAAGACGAGCTGACCGACTCCGTAACCCTGCACATCAAGCTGAACAAGAAGGCGGGCGACACCGTGAAGCTGGGCATCCTGCGCAAGGGCAACCTGCAGGAACTGAGCTTCAAGC
This sequence comes from Planctomycetota bacterium, assembly GCA_003576915.1. Lineage (GTDB taxonomy): Bacteria > Planctomycetota > UBA8742 > UBA2392 > UBA2392 > UBA2392. The sequence continues at coordinate 102,274 of QEVF01000009.1, forward strand.
TCAAGGCGCGCCCCTGGTAGGCGGCGCCGGCCACGGGCCCGCCCCGTGAAATTGCAATGCTTGAATCCTGAACCATCAGAGGCTGGGCGGCATTACACTGCTCTCACGGATTCAGGTGCGCCATGAACACCCGCGCTACGCTGGCGTTGGCCTTGGTGGTGGGCTCTGTGCTGTGTGCCGTCTGCGCTCTTGACGCGTCAACGGCTCACGCCCAGGCTGCCCCCGCCTCGCTTGACATCGCAAAACTGGTGGACGGCCACCTCGAAGAGGCCTGGCGCCGCGACGCCATCTCCCCCGCCCCCCAAAGCTCCGACAGCGAGTTCTTGCGCCGCGTCTACCTTGATGTCGTGGGCGAGCCCCCCACCCGCGCCCAGGCAGGCGCCTTCCTGGCCGACGCCGCGCCCAACAAGCGCGCGAGGCTCATTGACCGCCTGCTCGAAGACCCCCGCTTCGGCGAACACCTGGCCGACCGCTGGACGGCCATCCTCGCGCGGCGCGGCGGCGACGAAGCCCAGACCGGCGGGCGCGACCTGCTGGCCGTCTGGCTGGCGGCCCAGTTCAACGCCAATACGGGCTTTGCCCGCATCATGGAGCAGCTGATCACCGCCACGGGCCCCATCTCGGAAAACCCGGCCGCCGCCTACTACGTGCTCATGGGCCAGCCGCGCCCGGCCACGGCCGACATGGCGGGCCAGACGCTCAAGCACTTTGCCGGCATCCAGATTCAATGCGCCCAGTGCCACGACCACCCCTACCAGCCGGCCTGGACGCAGGAGACCTTCGGCGGCATTGCGGGCTTCTTCAACGCCCTGGACATCCGCTATGACTTCACGGTCCAGCCGTTGAATCCGACGATCTCCGACCAGCCCCTGCCCGCGCCCAAGCTGCTCGAAGCCTACCTCAAGAACCGCGCCCTGGACGCCGAGGCCCGCAACCGCGCCGAGGAAATGCTGCGCTACCGCCAGCCCCGCCTGCCCGGCGACAGGCCCGTCAAGACCCAGGCCGTGGAGTTCTACCGGCCCATGCTTTACCGCTGGCTGGTGGCACCTGAAAACCGCACGGCGCGCCAGTATCTGGCCAACCGCTTCTGGAGCTTCCTGTTCGGCACGGCGTTTGTCTCGCCCGTCGATGATTTCAACGCCTTCAACAAGCCCGCCCACCCGGCCTTGCTCGAGGCTCTGGCCGATGCCTTTGCCGCGCGGGGCTATGACGTCAAGGCCTTCTATCGCGGCCTGCTGAACTCCCGCGCCTACCAGCTTTCCAGCGCGGGCCGGCCCGCCAACGCCCAGCCCTGGCACTTTGCGTCCTACCCTGTGCGCCAGTTGACGCCCGAGCAGTTCTTCGCCTCCTTCTTCGTGCTCGCCCCCGGCGATGCCTTCGTGCGCAGTTTCGAGCGCCAGACGCAGGGGCCCCTGGCCCGCCTGCGCCAGTACGCTGATTTCATCGAACAGCAGCGCAAGCAGAACCCCGACGGCAACTACCCGCGCTTTGACCGCGAGCTGCTGGCGCGCTACGAGAAGCTGCTGGCACCCATGGGTCCCCGCTGGCAGATCCGCCGCGCCCTGGCCCAGCGCTACACCACGCGCACCATGGACGACGAGCAGACCGAGAGCGAATCCTTCAGCCTTTCCATCGACCAGGCCCTCGAAGTCATGAACGGAGACGTCACAAGACGCCTGGGCGGCTCGCTCAACGGCACGCTGCTGTTCGAGATTCTGCGCGACGAGAAGGAAGACTCCGCGCGCCTCGACCAGCTCTGGCTTGCGGTCTTGACACGTCAACCCTCCGACCGCGAGCGCCGCCTGGCGCTGGACTTCCTGGCCCGGGAACGCCAGGAAGGCCGCCGCGACCCCGCGCTTTACGAAGACCTGTTCTTCGCCCTGGTCAGCACCACCGAGTTCGCCACCAACAAGTGAGCGGGGGCGCCCGCAGGCGCCCCCCGCTGTCGCCGGTCATTGCGCCGTTACTTCATCAGCTCCAGCGCGCGCCGCACTTCCGCCTGCTGCGGCGCCGTGCCCCGCACCAGCAGGCGGTTCTTGCCCGGCACCACTCCGATATCAACGCCGTCCTGACCGCGATGCGGGGCCGCCGCCGACGGCTTGAGCAGGGCACGCAGCGCGGCCGCCACCTCGTCGGCCTTCTGGCCTTCGGGCAGGTCGTAGGATTCCAGGGAACGCTCGGACGACGGCGGAACATCCAGCGCCTCGCACAGCCGCGCCAGTTGCCGCACGCGCTCGGCTCGATCCGTGATGGCCACGGCGTTGGTGCCGGAGACGGGATTCATGATTCCGCCTTGACGCGTCAACAGGTTTTGCAGTGCGGCGCGCAGGGCATTGGCCTCGGCGTGGCGCAGCGCGGCATACCAGGTCACCCACTCGCCTGCATGGGCCTTCTGAAGTTCGGCGCGGTCAACCACGGCCGCGCTGGAGCAGGCCTCGGACATCGGCACCACCTGGGGACGGCCGGCAGAAAGCCCGACCAGCGCAAAGCGGGCCTGGGCCAGCATGTCGGCCACGAACTCGGTCAGGCGCGGGCCGCTGAAGGTCACGCCTGCGTCGGGAGCGAAGTAGCTGACGTTGTACTTGAGCTGCTGGGGCACGACGGCCAGCGGCTGGCCCGTGGCCTGCACCCACAGGCGAAGCAGTTCGTCGAGGGACACTTCAACGGCGCCGCGCAGCCTCCAGGCGGGCTTGCCTTCGACCTCCGTGACAAGAAAGGGCACCTGCTCCTCAAGCTGCACGCGCTTGGCGACCTGGACGCTTTCGGCCGTGACGCGGGGCAGCTTGACCTCGGGCGCGGCCTGGGCCGCCAGGGGCGCGCAGAACAGAACACAGAGCGCAAATCGGAACATGGCAATTCTCCTCCGGACGCGGGCATGCCGCGCCGAAACCGGGACAGACTGGAAAGGGAAGGAACCGGGGCAAACCTCGCGCGAGGATTCTCCCGCCTGTGGGGCTGTTGAAAGAGCGGCATCCGGCCACTTTTTCAACCCGGTCGGGCCGAAGTAAGTTCGTCCAGACCTCCATTTCAAGCGGCTTCCAACCGCCTGAAATACGCAAGCCATCCATGGCTTGCACAAGCTGGCCTTATTTCAACGGCCTGCCAGTGAAACGCCGCGTGACACGCGGCGTTGGAGAAAGGGGCGGAAAAAGTGCGCGGCTACTTCATGAGTTCGAGCGCGACTTTGACTTCGTCGTGCGTGGCGTTGTTGGCCTTGACGATGACGGCATCGGCGCCGGGCACGACTGCGGCGGAAATCTGGCCATGGAACAGCTTCTCCAGGCTCTCGACGAACTGCTCCGGCGACTTGGGCACGTCGTAGCGGCGCGCCGACACTTTGCTTTGAGCGGTGATTTCCTCGGCCTTGGCCACCAGTTGCTTGAAAAGCTCATCGCAAAGCACAAGCTGCTCGGGCGTGGCACGCACCACCACGGTGGTTTCATTCACCGCTGCCGCGGGCGGCGTGGGCTGGTTGTAGCGTTCACCCATGATGGTCGCGAAGCCCGCAGCCGCACTGGCCGCGTTGATGCCCGCAGGCAGCGTGTATGTCTTGGCGGTGCGGCGCGCACCTTCGGCCTCCATGGCCTCAATCGCGTTGATAATGCGTTGAAGGCGATCGGCACGATCACAGACGATCAATGTTGGCGGAGCAATATTAGGATTTATGCTGCCGCCAACGCGAGACATCACGTTTTGCAGCACCGCACGCATCGAGTTGGCATCGCCGTGGCGGATGGGCATCTGCACCGCAATCCACTTCCAGCCGGGGGTTTTGCGAGCTGTGGCCACGTCCACAACGGGCGCGTGCGTGATGGCTTCAGTGGCCTGCACGATGCTGTAACGGTTCTCCGAGATCTCGACGACCACCAGCCTGAACTGCTCCAGCGCGTCGGAAACAAGGTAGGCAAACCGACTGGAGGGAATGTCTGTGCCGACCGACGGCCCAACGAGGGTGACCTTGCAACTCGCGATCTGGGTCGGCTGGTACATCACGTTTACCTTTTCGTACTCGCACCACCACCTGATCATTTCCTCGACAGAAATGTTGCGCGTTTCGCCGAAGAGCCTGAGCGTTGCCTCTCCGCCGTCTTTGGCCTCCGGCTTGACAGCAGGCTTCTCCTGCGCCGACGAGGTCATGGCCAGCAAGAGCAGCAACATCAAGGAAAGCAGCAAGCGCGTTCTCATGGCGGCACCTACTTCAGAAGATCGATGAACTCGGCGATTTGTTTGTGTTCGTGCCGATCGGCACGGACAACGATGACCCTTTTGCCCGGCACGCCAACGATCCTCGGACCGTCCTGGCGTACGTCGCGGAACAGTTTCTCCAGCGCAGCTACGACGTCGCTCGCGACAGCCGTCTCGGGCAATTCGTAGCGGCGCACGGCGGGCTCAGGCTCGGCGCTGGTGTTGGCCGCAAGTTGCGCCAGAACACCCGGAACCAGCGCCTGAATCTCGGGCACCGCCCAGACAAGCAAAAGCCGCGTGTCGGCAATGGCCGAGACGGCGTTCTGGGGCACGAACACGTCCTTGGGAACCAGCTCGTCGAGTGCCTTCGCGACGTTAGCGGGCTCGATGAACGAGGCAGATTCGTAAATCCTGATCTCGCGCAGCGCGGCTTGGCGCTCGATTTCCTCGAATGAGGGAATCAACTCGCGCAGTTTACCCGCCCGATCGCACACCAACACAATGCCCGGCACGCGCGACATATGCATCGCCTCGGGCCACATCAGGTTCGCCGCTGTGGCCCTGTAGAGGAACAGCACCGGGAAGGCCGTGCGCCACCACAAGTTCACTACACGATGTTGCGGCACGGTATTCAGCTTGGCTGCATCCAAGATGGGCGCGTAGGTCATTGCCTCCGTGGCCTGGACAACATGGAACCGCCCCGCCGAAAGCTCTACCAGGTACAGCCTGAAGTGCCAAAGCGCGTCAGCCAGCAGCCCTTCGATGCCGTCGGTGTCGTAGGTCTTGCCTTCTTTGGGCGCGGCTATCGTGACTATGAAGGACGCCACCTGCGGAGGCTGGTACATGACCTGATTGCCGCTGGCCTCTGTCCAGGCGCGCAGCAGTGACAACACGCTCAGCTCCTGCTCGCCCGCGAGCTTGAGCACCTTCTTGCCGCCCTCTTCCTCGAGCTTGAGGACTTCTTCCTTCTTCTGAATCGGCTCAAACGATGGCGCTTCGGCTTGCGTGTTGAACGCCAGCGAAAGCAGGGCAAGGCAGGCGAGGATGACGCGGCGCATGTCTGTTTAACGACTCAGAACGCGCGGGAGTTTGCCCAATCTGCGATGGGTGCCTGTGAACCACGCCAGAGAGTGCGCCTCCCGGCGGCCCCACGGTCTGCTCGATTGCCAAAGAGCTCCTGATTCGCGGCGCGGGCGGCTTTGGGCGAGGCATGCCTCGCCCCTACGCCCCGGCTCGCCGCGCGGTTCAGGCCACCGCCGCCGGCGCAGGCGTGGCGTTCGCGCTCCGCATCGGCTCCGGCGCGCCCGCAGGCTGCGGCGCGCTCGGGCGCGGCTCGACCTTCGCGGCCGCCGGCTGGGGCATCGGCGGCACTTCCTCGCAGGCCAGGGGCATGTCGCACTGGCCCTGCTCCACGGCTTCAAGGGCGCGCCGCGCCCGCTTGACAAAGGGCTCGCGCGCCTGCATGCCCGCCACCGAAGCCTCCACGGCGTGCAGCATCAGCTCGCGCCGGTCCTCCATGGCCTGCGTCAGCGCCTTGGAACAACGCAGCACCTCGTTGATGCTGACCACGCCGCGCGCAGGCCGCATGCGATGTTCGGGGTCCTGTTCGCGGCGCGCCCAGGCCTCGCGCTCCAGCGCCATGGAGCGCGGCAAAGATTCGCGGGCCGCCTTCATCACCTCCGTGAAGTAGGCGATGCGCCGGTCAATTTCGGCGCCGCCCAGTTCGATGTAGAGCGCAAACAGCCGCGGGTCGCGGTTGCAAAGCGACATGGCCTGCAGGGGCGACATCCGCGAGGGCTGCTCCTCAGGCGCGACTTCAGACTGACGATAACGGGCATTACTCATGGCTTTCTCCTGAACCTTTGGAGAAAGCCTACACCACGCGGCGACACGCCCTTGGCGCACCGGGGTGCAAGCGGCTGAGCTGCAACGACTTGAGCCCGTCCGCGCGATCTTCGCGCGGCTACTTCTTGAGGGCCGCAAGGTCGATCTCGACGACGACTGGATCATCTTGCACTGTGAGGACCACGGACTCGTGGGCCACTTCTCCCCCTCCGGCAAGCACGACGCCGATCTGGTAGAGCCGACCCAACACCAGACCCTCCAGACGCACGGAATCACCAACGACATTGCGCCACGGGTACGTGTTGGTTGATCCCTGGTTCTGAAGAACAACCACCTGGTACCTTTGGTCCGGGCTTGCCCCTTTGATGTTGATGATGCACACGCCACGCGCAACGCCAAGGTAAACATCGCCCAGGTCCAGCGTTTGACCCGCCGCGAGCGAAACGGGAAGGCGCGCCGGCTCATATCCCAGGGCCTCCACATGAGCCACAAAGCTGCCGCGCGCAATGCCGCCAACCTCGACGACTCCATCGTGGCCGGAAGTGTCCGCCACGCCCCGCATTTGCAGGCGACCGGGGTAGAAAGCGGCGTCAGACTCCAGGCGCAAGGCCAAGGTCGCTCCGACCAGCGGATTTCCTTGAGGATCAAGTATCCTGGCCCGGACAGAGGCCGGTATGGCGGCCCGAGCCTCTACCGTCGTGACCGCATTGGATTTGACCTCGACCTCAGGTATGAAACTGGCATACTCCCCGGTTATAATCACATTATACTTTCCGGGGCGCAGTGGAGAGGACTCCCAGGCCAACGACGTAGAAATTTCCTGGGCAGCCGCAGCCACCAAGCCGTTGCAGAGCACGCGCACGCTGACCGGGGTGTTCGCGTATTCGGCAAACGTCACGGCTATCGATCCCATCGCATATTCATTATCCTTCGGAATGAAGATGTCTATGGGCCGTGAGCCGCCAAGATCCGGCGAGGGCAACTGAAACTCGCTCTTTGAATATCCGAACTTCAGGTTGCGCAGATGCAGGGTGGCACCCTCACCCCGCGGAACCCCCTTGACCAGAGCGCCGCCCGTCCCGGTTTGCGACGCCTCCCGGATGATCCCGCTGGATCTGATATAGAGCGAACCGGCATAAGGAGTACCGTCCTCGTAACGTATATCCAGCGCAACGTCACAAGACGGGTAGACCACAATTTCAATGCTCTGCGAACGCTGCTTGATGTTCACGTGGTTTGGCCCCGCACTCCACGGAACGGAATAGTTCGGCATGGGAATGTACCCCTTGCCGAGATTCAGCGGGATTCTTTCCGGCTCGCGCTCCGTCCGAATCTGCAGGCACGCGCCGATGCGAGTGTGATACTGGAACCTGCCCGAGTCGTCCGTCGTGCGATATGCGGGGTCGCGTCCCCGCTCCTGAACGGAGAACATCACGCGGTTCGCCGGCTGCCCCTCTGGGTCAACGAACGAAATCTGGAGTACCGCATGATCGGCTTCTGCGTCGGGCGTCGGCCGGGGCTCTTGCGTCGGGGCTGGCACATTCGAGGATGCCTGGCACGGATCGTCGACGCGCCCGGGCGTCTTTGGAACATCATCTCTCCCGCCCCTGCCCGGGCTGCTAGTGTTCGCAACCGCCACTCCGGCGGGAAGAACTGCGGGCCACCGCCATAGAACAAGCGCCCCCATGGTAACCGCCAGAAGCACCAAGAGCAGCAGGCCGCGGCGCCAGATCCGCCCCCCCGTCCGGCTTTGTGATAGTTGCGTCCGGCTTCATGGAGGGCCTCATGCAATCACGTTTGGGTCAGTTGAGCTGGAAGGTGTAAATACGCTGCCTGCCGGAAACAGCGTCAGTATAGGTTCCGGTAATGGTGCCGTTCCACGTCGTTGTCCCACACGTGTTGGCTTCCATCCCGCAAGTAGACGTCTTGCACGCTCCGATGGCGCCGCCGCTGGCGCCAAGAGCCCTTGGTGGCTCCGAAGTTGACTTTGAAACGGTGACTGGTGACGACGCCGTGGTCGTCGCCCCGAAAGGCGCCGCTGGCAGTACTCTCAACGAGTGAGTCCGCTGACCGGGGCTATTTGCGCTGGTCGATGGCCGCCTTGACGGCCTTGCCGAGGTCCGCGGGGCTGTCAGCCACGACGAGGCCGGCCGCGCGCAGGGCGTCCATCTTCTCTTTGGCCGTGCCCTTGCCGCCGGCGATGATGGCGCCGGCGTGGCCCATGCGTTTGCCCTTGGGCGCCGTCTGGCCCGCGATGAAGGCGGCCACGGGCTTGACCATGTTCTTCCTGATCCAGGCTGCGGCGTCTTCTTCGGCGCTGCCGCCGATTTCGCCGATCATGATCACCGCGCGCGTCCTGGGGTCTTTGTTGAAGGCGTCAAGCACGTCAATGAAATTGGTGCCGTTGACGGGGTCGCCGCCGATGCCAACGCAGGAACTCTGGCCCCAGCCCATGTTCGTGACCTGGTGAACGGCCTCATACGTGAGGGTGCCGCTGCGCGACACAATGCCGATGTCGCCTTGACGGTGAATGTGGCCAGGCATGATGCCGATCTTGCATTCGCCGGGGGTGATGACGCCGGGGCAGTTGGGGCCTACGAGGCGCGTCTGGGGATACTTGTCTTCCAGCAGGCGCTTGGCGCGGACCATGTCCATGACGGGCACGCCCTCGGTGATGCAGACGACGAGCTTGATGCCCGCATCAGCGGCCTCAAGGATGGCGTCTGCTGCGCCGGCCGGCGGCACGAAGATCATGGAGGCGTCAGCACCGGTCTCACGCACGGCGTCTGCCACGGTGTCAAAGATGGGCAGGGAAGCGAGGCTGCCGTCGGGGCGCCTGATTTCCTTGCCGTCGGGGTCCTTGTCGAACTTCTGGCCGCCCTTGCCGGGGGTGACGCCGCCGACAAAGTTGGAGCCGTACTCGATGCAGCGCGCGGTGTGAAACGCGCCGTGACGCCCGGTGATGCCCTGACAGATAACCCGCGTGGTCTTGTTGACGAAGATGGCCATTGGGATGCCCGGTGGTTGGTGTTGCACTTACGAACGAATGCACTGCGCCCATTGAGCAACCGGAAGAAAGAAGAAAGGCCGCGCCCGAGGGCGCCGACCGGATTCTTCTGACGTCCGGCCTCGCCTCACTTCCTGGCCCTGGCTTTCTTGCCTTCGGCCTCGTCTTCCAGCTCGGCTTCTTCCTTGTCCACCGAGCCGTATTTCTCGCGCAGGGCGTCGGCCTTCCTGGTGATCTCGGCCCAGTCCTCGCGCGCGTGCAGCATGCCGTAGAAGGCAAAGGCTGCCGGTTCCTTTTCCGGGATCACCTGGCGCAGGCGCCCCAGGGCGGCCTGGGCGTCCAGCTCCGGCTCCACCAGCCCGTAGAACAGGGCAAGTTTCCAAAGCGCGGCAAAGGGGCCGCGCTCGCAGTCGTCGTAGGCGATGGCGGCCACATGGATGCCGTTCTTTTCCGTGATCAGCTTGGGGTCGAGCGGTATGGGGTCGCCCATGATCTTGTCGCCGTCGACGTAGCCGGGCACGCTCGGGTGCGGCGGCAGGCCGCTTTCGCGGGAGACGGGCTCGTCGTCGTCGCCTTCGTCGTCGTCGGCGGCGGCCGTTGAACCATCCTTGGGCGCCACGACCACGGGCGCCTCGGGGATTTCGATCTTGTCGAAGTTCAGGTTGGTCTTGGTGTACTTGCTGAAAAGGTCCCGCAGGAAGCGGCGCAGGGCAAAGGCCTTGGCGCGGGCATTGGGCAGGTCGGCCTTCTCCAGCACTTCCTCGACTTCCGCAATGGGGCTGACGCGGATCTCGTTCCAGTCGGCAAAGCGCTTGCGAAGCTCGCTCAGGGCCGCCTGCGCGGCCCGCGCGCTGCCGTTGCGCATCAGGATGGTCATGCACAGGTGCGTGACAGGGCTGCTTTCATCCTTCTTCAGCAGACCGCCGTCAAGCTGCTTCTTCCACGTCGCCAGCAGCTTCTTCGCCTTCGCCTGCAAGTCACGAGCACTCGCCATGCCGATTTCCTCACCCAAAGCCGCAAGACTTCTAGCGTCCGCCCGCCTGTTTATCAAACGCCAACACTCAGCGGCGTGAAGCCGCGCGCGCCCAGGCATCCCATTGGGCCAGGGCCGCGGCCTGAACCTCGGGCGCGGCCCAAGGGTCATAGGCCGGGGGTCTTGCGCCGCGGGAGAGGGCCTCATGCACGGCCAGCAGCAGCGCATGAACATCGCCGCGCACCTCGGCTGCCAGCTTGCCGTCGGACAGAAAACTCACCAGCAGCAGCAACTGGGCGCTCTCCAGCTCACCGGGGTTGTCGCTGTAGCGGCGCACCACCTGCCAGCGCACCTTGCGCTGCTCGTCGCAGATCGCGCTGATGAACTCCGTGCGCCGGTCTCCGGGGCCCTGACGATGAAGCAGCTTGGCCGCCGCCAGCCGGATCTCCGCCTGCTCGCGCCTGAGGCCGGCCGCCGCGGCCTGCCGCGCCGCCTCCAGCATTTCGCGAGGCAACCCCTCGAAATCCAGGGCGGCGAGAAACTCGAGGTTGGCCGCAGCGACCTTGCCATGCTCCATGGCCACGGCCTTGAGGCTGGCGGCCGCGCCGTCGGCGCCCGCCTGCCGCAGGCGCTGGGCGGACTGGAGACGCTCCAGCGGTTCGTCGGAGGCGAGGTGTCGGGCGTCGTCCGCCAGGGACGCCGTGGACCTGGGCGGGTCCTGGGCCTCGCGTTCAAGTTTCGGGCGTGCCGGCGGTTCCAGGTCCTGGCGGGTCGTGGCCTTGGCCTGATCATCCTGAAACGCGCGCGGCGTCGGGCCGGTGCAGCCCGCCGCCGCAAAACCCAACAGGAGAAGCAGCGCTAGGCCGGCTTGCCGGAAAGCTTCTTGCGCGTTTCGCCGGCCGTTTTCTTGTTGATGCCGTGCTTGCGCAGCAGCGACCAGACCAGGATGGAGGGCTGGGCGCCCTTGCCCAGCCAGTACTCGACGCGCTCGCGGTCGAAGCTGAACTTCCGGGCGTTGTCCTTCTGGTGCGGATCGTAGTGGCCCAGCAGCTCGATGTGGCGGCCGTCCCGGGGGCTGCGCGAATCGGCGGCCACCAGGCGGAAGGTCATGTGCCGGTTGCGGCCCGTCTTGGTCATGCGAAGCTTCACCATCTGATGCATCTCCAGTCAGCGACGAATTGAGGCGCGAAAGGGTAGCGAGCAAGTCCCCTGTTGACAAGCCCCGGCCGCACAATCCGGGCAAGGCCACACCCGGCCTGCACCGAGGCGCCCAGTCCCTGCCTGCTTCATGGCGACCATCAGCCTTGGGAGTCACTTTGAGCGCCAGTCCTTGGGAAGACGGTTCCTGGGGGTGGCGGGGGTATCAAAGTCAAAGAGGTCATCCAGGCGGTCCTGCTTCTTGCGGGCCGCCTCGCGCTGCGCGGCCAGGCCCTTCTGCAGCAGCTTCTGGAGGAACTGGGGCGAAAACACCATGCCGTCGCCGTTGTCCTTGAACGACTGGGCATCGAGGCCCAGCACGCTCCCGAGGTTGCCGAACATGGCACGCAGGTCCATGTTCTGGCGCTCGGCCGCGCCCAGATTGCCCATGATTTCACGGGCCCGCGCAAAAGCCTCGCACAGGCTCTGCACCTCATCGAGGTCGCACTTGGCCTGCCAGGCCACCTCCTGCTGGCGCAGGTGGCTGAGCTTTTCGGGCGACTGCCGCTCTTCGGGTGTCAGCACCGCGCCAATACGCTCCAGGCGCGCGATGTGCTCCTCGATGTCGTTTTCCAGTTCCTCCACCAGCTCCGAAATCAGCCCGGAATCCGCCCCGAACTCCTGCGTCTTGAGGGCTTCGCGCAGATGCCGCGCCAGCTCCATGTTGCGCAGGTCCTTGATGGATTTGATGAGCACGTCGAGGCTGAAGTTATCCATCGAGGTCCGTCCGCTGGCTGGGGCCTGGCCCCTGTGCCATAGAATAACGCGCCCGGGGCCGCTGGCAATCCCGCCCCCTTCAAGCTCAAGGGTCTTGGGGCGAACAATTGATGATTGGAGCATCGCTCGCTAGACTTCCGCCCCGACCTTGAACAAGAGCAAACATGGCCGAGCGCGTTGACGCAATCATCCTGGGTTCGAGCCCGGCGGGCCTCACGGCCGCCATCCACCTGGCGCGGGCAGGGCGCAGGACGCTGATCCTCGACCTGCCGCGCGCCATCGAGGGCGTGCGCCTGCTGTCGCTGCCCGTGGCCCAGGAAACCCTGGGCGACATCCCCCGCGACGCCTCCTTCATGCGCGCCGTCACCGGCGTGCGCCGCGTCAGCACCCACGGCAAGCGCTTTGCCGCCACCGAAATCGGCACGCCCAGCGCCGACGACGCCGACCTCGTCAGCGTCGAGATGGATGACTTCCTGGCCCTGCTCGGCAAAGTGGCCGAAGAAGCCGGCGCCCACCGCCGCAGCGGTTTTGCGGACCTGCTGCGCGACGAGACCGGCCGCGTGCGCGGCATCCGCACGGACGACGGCGCCGAGATCTACGCGCCGGTCACCATCGTGGCCGACGGCGAGAACAGCGCCAGCGCCCAGGCCCTTGACTTGCGCGAGGAAACCCTGCCTTCCATGCAGGCCCTTTACGCGCACGAAACCTGGCGCGTGGGTGAAGAGCATCTCAATGCCCAGTTTCACTGCGACCGCCGTCAGGGCACCCTGAGCCTGATCAACGGCGAACTGCTGGGCGGCCTGCCAAACGGCCGCGCCTGGATGTTTGCGGGCACGGAGACCCTGACCCTGGGCGTCTCTTTGCCCCGTGAGGCAGCCGAGGCCGCCCACGTCAGCCTGGACGACTGCCTCAACCGCATCCTCACCCACGCCGCCTTTGCCCGCCTGTTCAAGGGCGGAAAGCGCGAGCACCGCGTGACGGAAACAAGGCTGCTGGGCGGGCTTTCCATGGTGCGCCGCCTCTTCGGAGACGGCTGGCTCATCACGGGCGAAGCGGCCTGCCTGCGCGACCCGCGCCATCCCTACGAACTGCGCATGGAGCTGACGGCGGGCCACGCCGCCGGCGAAACCGCCCTCAAGGCCCTTGAAATCAAGGACAGCGGCAAGCTTACCCTGGGGCTTTACAAGCGCATGCTCATGGACAGCTACCTCTGGCCTGAACTCAAGGCCGCCGAGGAAGAAGCCGCGCGGCGCGAGAAGAACCCGGACCTTGATGGCTATTACCCCGAACTGTTCGTGCGCCGCCAGAGCCTCGATTTGCAGGCCGGCACCCAGGCACGCACCCAGGCGCGGCAGGAACTTGAGGACCAGGTGCGGACTGAACGCCCGCTGTGGGAACTGATCAAGGCCGGCGTGCAGGGCGCCCGCGCCTTTGGCTAGCAGGCCGCGGCGCGGGCGTTTTCTCCGGCGCGCATCGGCGTGAACCCCATACCAAGTGATTCACCGGGGCCCCTGGGCCAGGCGCCCGTGGCGGGGGCGTGATCCGGGCTACAGGGTGCGCAGCCACTGGCTGGCGCGGTAGGCTGCGTCGGCCAGGCTTTCCCAGCGGCGCGGGACGCGCAGGGCCGACTCCAGCGCGGCACGGGCCTTGGCGCGGTCATTCTCGTCCAGGGCCCAGATGCACTGGAAGGCCGCCGCCAGGTCCTCGTGTTTCTTGCCGTCGATGGCCGGCAGGGCCGCAAGGGCGGCGCGGCGGCGCTCGGCGGGCTCGCACAGCACGGCGCGCAGGCGCGCTTCGAGCATCAGGGATTCGTCACGCTCGCCGGCCTCGGAGACCAGTTCACGGGCGGATTCGCGGGCGCCGTCTTCATCGCCGCAGGCCATGCGCGCGGCGCAGAGCGCGGAAAGTGATATGACGCGAGACTGGAAGTCGCCAATCTCGGCGTGAAGAGCGCAGCATTCTTCGGCGCGCTTGAGGGCCAACTGCGAATGGCCCGTGCCGACGTTGACGATGGCCAGGCGCATGAGCACGTGGGCCAGGGAGCGCCGATCGCCGGCGGCACGGGCGAGGTCCATGGCCTTGAGGTAGTGTTCTTCGGCCTGTCTGAAATCGAGGCGGTTGGTGGCAAGGGTGCCGAGGTTGCCCAGGCTCTGGACGGCGCCCAGCCTGTCTCCCAGTGCGGTCTTGATGCGCAAGGCGCCGCGATAAAGCTCTTCGGCGCGGGCGAAGTCGCCCAGGCGCTCATAGGCCACGCCCAGGTTGTTCATGGCCATGGACTCGCTGCGCTTGTCGTGCAGCCTGGTGAAGGTGTTCAGGGCCTCCTGAAGCAGAGCGCGCATCTTCTCGTACTCGCCCAGGCGCTCGTGGATGATGGCCAGATTGACGGTGGCTCCGGCCTCACCCTTGCGGTCTCCCAGTTTTCGCCGCACTTCGATGCTGCGCTCCAGCAGCTCGATGGCGCCCTGGGTGTTCTGGGCGTAGTGCTCGATCATCCCCGCCGCGCTGAGGGCCGCGGCCTCCGCTGCGGCGTCATGGAGGCGTTTGGCGACCTCAAGGGCTTCGCGGGCGGCGGCGCGGCCTTCGTCGATGCGGGCCAGGCGCATGCAGGCCGAAGCGTAGGAAGCCAGCAGCTTGGCCAGCACCCTGGCCAGCTTGGGGTCGGCCTCGGCGGCGGCGAGGCCGCCTTCACGCTCGCGCAGGGCCTTCACGACGGCCAGGGCTTTGTCGAACTGCTCGCGAAAGCGCGTGGCGCGCGCCAGCAGGTCGGAGGCGGCAAGATAAAGGCGTACGGCGCTGAGCATGTCGCCCGAGGCCAGGCAGAAGTCGATGGCCTTGAGCGCTTCGTGCATGCCCCAGCCCTCAAGGTCCTTGAGGGCGCCGCTCATGGGCGAATCCAGCAGCTTGTGCAGGGCCTCGGCCCGTTCGAGGTAATGGGCGGCGTGGCGGCGGGCCAGGGCGTGGCGGAAGTCCTCGCTCGTGGTCTTGGCAAAGCGCTCCTGCGTGAAGACGCGGATCAGGCCCAGCATCTCGAACTGGTACTTTTCGTCGTCGCCGCGCAGGGCCAGCAGGCTCTTGTCGCGCAGAGAAAAGACGACGTCCATGACTTCGGGCGGGTCGCCGGCGGCCTCTTCGGCGCCGTCAAGGGGGGCGCTGAGGTCGATGATGGCCTCGGCGCTCTCCAGCGAGAAGGCCCCCGCAAAATACGAAAGCTGCAAAAACGCCGTTTTCTCCCAGGGGTCGAGCAGGGAGTAACTCCACTCAATGGTGTTGCGCAGATTCGTCTGGCGCGTGCTCTTCTTGTCGCGGCTCTTGGAGGCGATCAGGTCAAAGCCCTTCTCCAGGCGCGCGGCAAGCTGCTGGGGCGACAGCACGTTCAGGCGCGCGGCCGCCAGCTCCAGGGCCAGGGGCATGCCGTCGAGGCGGTGGCAGATTTCCGCCACGGCGCCGGCGTTCTGGGGCGTGAGCACAAAGCCGGGTTTGGCCTGGCTGGCACGCTCGAGGAAGAGCTGCACGGCGGGATAGCCGGACACGCGCATGCTCAGGCGCGAGGTGGAGACGTCATGCGCTTCCATGGAGGGCGTGGCCAAAGTCGAAACGGGGTACTCGGCCTCGCCCTCGACGCGAAGGCGCTCGCGGCTGGTAACAATCACGCGCAGGCGCGGGGCCGTGCGCAGCCAGAGCGAAAGCGCAGGCGCGAACCTGGAAAGGTGCTCAAACGTATCCAGCACCAGCAGGCTGTGCCCCTGCTCCAGGGCCCAGGCCACCTGCTGCGCCGGCGAGGCCTTGCCGGGCCGCAACTGGCCGCCCAGAGACTCCATGACCAGGCGGCAGAGGTCGCTTTCGTCGCGGGCGTCGCCCAGGTCGGCAAACCAGACACCGCTGGGAAAGTGCTGGATCACGCTGGCAGCCAGCGCAAGCGCCAGGCGCGTCTTGCCGCAGCCGCCGGGGCCCGTGAGGGTGATCAGGCGCGAGCCGCGGTTTCTGGCCACGACCTCGCGCGTGACCTGGTTGGTGTCGGGCGCGCCCGGCTGCCGGGAGATGGACTCCAGGGGGCCGGATTCCTCGGCGCGGCGGGCCTCGTCGCCCAGCAGCATGGCGCGCAGCTCGCGCAATTCCTTGTCGCGGCCCACAAAGGTGGTGGTCTGGGCGGGCAGATTGGTGGGCGTGTCGGCCAGGGCGCGCAGGGGCCCAAAGCGCTTCACGGCGGCGTCGGCGGGCACCATCTGCACCAGGCGCTCGGGCTCGTCGAGGCCGCGCAGGCGGAACTCGCCGAGATCATGAAACTCGCAGCGCCCCGAAAGCACTTCGCGCAGGGGCTCAACCATGGCGCCGGACAGCAGGGTCTGCCCGCCGTGGCCCGCGGCGGAAATGCGCGCCGCGCGGTTGACCGCGGGCCCGAAATAGTCCGCCTTGCCCTGGGGGTCGAACTCGACCAGGGGCTCGCCGCTGTGCAGGCCGATGCGCACGCGGATGGAATCCTCGCCCGAAAGCCGGATGCCCGGCAGCTCACGCTGCACATCGAGGCTGAACAGCGCGGCATCGATGGGCCTGGCAAACACGGCAAAGAAGGCGTCGCCTTCGGTTTTGACCTCGTAGCCGCTGTGGGCGGCCAGGGCCTTGCGGATGATCTGGTTGTGGGCGTCGAGGGAGGCCTTGAACGCGTCGCCGTAGCGCTCCCAGAGGCGGGTGCTGCCTTCGATGTCGGTGAAGACGAGTGTGACGTTGCCGGTCGGTGCGCCCACGGTCCTGCCCCAAGGTGTGGCAAGTATGGCCCCGCAGCCGCGTTACGCAATTGTGATTGTACAAGAACCTGAGTGTGCTTGACGCCCGGTCATCCAAACGCCATGCTCACCCGCGATGAAACCCTTCCGCCACGCGCTCCTTCGCCTGCCGTTCTCCTGAGCGGCTGTGAGCCTTCGCGTGCCGAACTCGGCTTTCACCATTTCTTCCATCTGAGCCTGGGGCCCTGACGCGCCCTCGGCGCTTCAGGAACCTCCCGTGCAACTTCCGGGCAGCCCGTGCTCCCCCAACCGCCGCGCCCCCGTGCGCCCCGCCTCGCCCCTTTGCGCACCGCGCGCGGACGGAGGCCCCCTTGTCTGACCTGCGCTTTTCCGTGCGCGTCAACTCACGCCCTGACGGCCGCTGCGACGTGCGCGTGCGCAAGCGCGGCTTCGAAGTGGGCGTCCCCCTCAGCTTCGACTCCGCCTACGACGGCGTCACGGCCCTGGAGCAGTTTCTGGGCGCGCTGGGGGCCGACCTCGCGGGCGGCCTGCTGGCCCGGGCCAGGAAGCGCCGCGTTGAAATCGAGGCCATCGAGGCCTCCGTGGAAGCCGCCCTCAACAACCCTCTGGCCTATCTCGATGTCGTGGGTGAGGCGGGCACCACGGCCATCGAGCAGATCAGCGCGAGGGTCTACATCAGCAGCTTCGCCGCCGAAGCGGACATCCGCATGTTGTGGGACGAGATGCTCGAGCGCTCGCCGCTGGTCAACACGCTCAAGGCGGCCGTCAGGCTTGACCTGAGTTTCAAGATCTCCCTGTGAGGACAAATCATGGCCAAACCCATCCTGGTAGGCGCAGTGCTGTATGACCCCAAAGTCTCGGTGATCTGGGACATCATCGGCGAGTTCTTCGAGCAGCACCACTGCCCCATCGATGTCGTTTTCTACACCAACTACGAACTGCAGGTGGACGCCCTTCTCAAGGGCCACATTGACATGGCCTGGAACTCGCCCCTGGCCTGGGTGGATGCCCAGCGGCGCTCCGGCGGTCGTTGCCGCGCCATAGCCATGCGCGACACGGACCGCGACCGCGTGTCCCACATTGTCGCGCGCAAGGGGGCCTTCAAGACGCTCAAAGATCTCAAGGGCAAAACGCTGGCTGTGGGCGCCAAGGACTCGCCGCAGGCCACGCTCATTCCGCAGGGGCTGCTGCTGCGCGCGGGCCTCACGCCGGGCAAGGATGTGACCATCCGGCGCTTTGACCTGCTCGTGGGCAAACACGGCGATCACATCGGCGGCGAACTTGATGCCTTCAAATGCCTGGACTCGGGCCAGGCAGACGCCTGCTGCATGCTGGACATGAACTGGGACCGCTGGAGCGGCGACGGCACCATCAACGGCCAGAAGTACGCCATCCTGGCCACGACCGACAAGTTCGACCACTGCGTCTTCACCGTGCGCGAGGACTTCGACCAGGCCACCGAGCAGCGGTGGCTCAAGGTCCTGTTCTCGATGTCCTACGACAACCCCAAGCATCGCGAAATGATGGACATGGAAGGCCTCAAGAAGTGGGAGAGCGGCCGCACCACGGGCTTTGGCCCCCTCAGCGAAGCCGTGGACAAGCTGAAGTTCTTCGAGGGGCGCTCATGAGCCGCCTGCCGCTGTTCCCCGTCACCATGGTGGGAAGCTGGCCGCGCCCCGCCGAACTGCTGCGCGCCCAGAAGGCCAAGCGCGCCGGAAAGCTCTCCGCCGCCGAATTTGACCGCCTGGCCGACGCGGCCGTGCTTGAGGTACTGCGCCTGCAGGATGAAGCCGGCGTCGATGTCGTGACCGACGGCGAACAGCGGCGCGACAACTTCTATTCGTTCGCGGCCGACAAGCTCAGCGGCGTGAAGCTCATGACCCTGGCCGAGATGCTCGACATCATCGAGGACAAGGCCGGCTTTGAGCAGATACTCAAAACGCTCGACGTACCCGCCTACTCCCTGAGCAACCCGACCTGCGTGGGCCCCATCGAGCGCAAAGCCCCCCTGGCCCTGGATGAACTTCGCTTTCTGCGTCGGCACACCTCAAAGCCCGTGAAGATTCCGCTGCCCGGGCCCTACCTGCTGACCCGCGCCATGTTCGTCAAGGAGGCCTCGCGCCCGACCTACGCCTCGAAGGAAGACCTTTCCGTTGATGTGGTCAGGGTCCTGCGCGCCGAAATGGCCGACCTCGTGCGCGAGGGCGCGGACTTCATCCAGTTCGACGAACCCGTGCTGACCGAAGTGGTGTTCAGCGGCGGCAAGACCCGCACCTTCATGTGCGCCTCGCTTGCCGCCGGCGGCGACCCCAAGGTTGAACTCGAGTTCGCCGTCAGCCTCATGAACCAGGTGCTTGAGGGCTTTGAGCAGGTGCAGACCGGGCTTCACATCTGCCGCGGCAACTGGAGTCAGGACGAATCCACCCTGCTGCGCGGCAACTACGCCCCGCTCAAGCCCTGGCTGGAGCGGCTCAAGGTCAGGCAGCTCGTGCTGGAGTACGCCACGGAGCGCGCCGGAGACGTGATGCGCTTTGAAGGCAAGCAACTGGGCCTGGGCTGCGTCAATCCGCGCACGCCGCGCGTGGAGAGCGAGGAAGAAATTCTGGCCCAGGTCCAGCGTGCGCTGGCGCACTACGAGCCCGGCCAGATCTGGCTCAACCCCGACTGCGGCTTTGGCACCTTCAGCAACAGCCCCGTCAACAGCGGCGCCATCGCCGCGGCCAAAATGAAGGCCCTGGCCGGCGCGGCTCGCCGGCTGCGGCAGCGCCACCAGGCTTGAACGTACCGGATGTCACGCCCTTTGCGTGGCCCATCTCAGGAGGAAGCAATGTCGAACCCTTGGAAACTGGACAAAGACGGCGAGCAACTGCTTGCCAAGGCGGACAAGGTCGCCCGCGAGGTCATCGCGCCCATGGCGGCGGAAACGGACGAAAAGGCCGTCTTCCCGCGCAAGGCCATCGAGGCCATGAAGAAGGAAGGCCTGCTCGCGCTGGTCAGCGACAAGAAGGTGGGCGGCCACGGCCAGGGCCTGCGCGCCGGCGTCGCAGTCTGCGAGCGCTACGCCCGCGAATGCCCTTCGACGGCCATGATCATGAAGATGCATCACTGCGGCACCGCCGTGCTCGAGGCCCACGGCACGGAGGCTCTGCGCAGGCAGGTTGCCAAAGACGGCGCCTTGACCACCCTGGCTTTCTCCGAATACGCCTCGCGCAGCCACTTCTGGCTGCCCCAGAGCACTTCGGCCAAGACCCCCAAGGGCTTCAAGCTCAACGCCGCCAAGCAGCTCATCACCAGCGCCGGCGAATGTGACATCTACGTGTGGTCCAGCAAACCCGCCGCAGCCGAAGGCTTTTCCAGCATCTTCGCCGTACCCGCCCACAGCGCGGGCCTGAAGATCCCCAAGCCCTACTCGGGCATGGGACTGCGCGGCAACGCCTCAGCGCCCATCACCGCCGAAAACGTCGAGATTCCATCGGACCACCTGCTCGGCCCCGACGGCAAGGGCTTTGACGTGATGATGGGCATCGTCATGCCCTGGTTCTCGCTGCAGAACTGCGCTGTCTCCGTGGGCTGCATGGAGGGCGCCCTCGACCGCGCCATCAAGCATGTCACCAGCACCGGCTACGCCTACGACAACTCGAAAATCGCCGACTTGCCGCAGGTACGCCAGCACGTGGCCAAGATGCGCTGCAGAATCGACATGGTGCGCGGCTTCCTCCTCGACGCCCTGGACGCCATCGAAGGCAGCCGCGCGGATGCCGTGCTGCGCGTGCTGCAATCGAAGGTCATCGGCTCTGAAGCCTCTCTCGAAGTCCACGACCTCGCCATGCGCATCTGCGGCGGCGCCGCCTATCGCCGGGAAGTCGGCGTGGAGCGCTTCTTCCGCGACAGTCGCGCAGCCACGGTCATGGCGCCGGTGGCTGATGCGCTCTACGAGTTCATCGGCAAGGCCGCCTGCGGCATGCCCGTGTTCTGATGCCCGGGGGCGCGGCCAGTGATGGCTGACGTGAGAAAACGGACAGGGCGAGTCGGCTTTGCCTGCGGCGCTTTGACAGGCGGCATACAAAGCCTAGACTCGCCCTTCCGCCTATCCTGCCCCGGCGCCCGCGCCGTAAACCCATGCACATCGCGATCCTGTCCAGCAACGCCAACCTTTACTCCACGCGCCGCATCTGCGAGGCCATTGTTTCACGGGGGCACACCTACAAGGTCATGCACCCGATGAACTTCTCGATTCTCGTCGAGAGCAACAACCCCACGCTGCACTACAACAACAAGCCCATCGACAAGTTTGACGCCGTCATCCCGCGCATTGGAACGTCCATCACGTTTTTCGGCACCGCCGTCGTGCGCCAGTTCGAGCAGATGGGCGTGTTCTGCCTCAACAGCGCCTACAGCATCCAGGTCAGCCGCGACAAGCTGCGCTGCATCCAGCATCTCTCACGCCACCCCATCGGCATGCCCAAGACGGCCTTTGTTCGGCAGAAGAAGAGCGTGCTCAAGGCCATCGAGGATGTCGGCGGCGCGCCCGTGATCATCAAGCTGCTCGAAGGAACCCAGGGCATCGGCGTGATCCTCGCCGACAACACCAAGATCGCCGAAGCCATCATCGAGACTTTGCAGACCACCAAGCAGAACGTGCTGATTCAATCCTTCGTGCGCGAGAGCCGCGGCAAGGACATCCGCGCCTTTGTTGTGGGCGGGCGCGTCGTGGCCGCCATGCGGCGCAAGGCCAAGGGCGACGAGTTCCGCAGCAATGTGCATCGCGGCGCCAGCGTCGAGGGCATCAAGCTTGACGCGCTCTACGAAAGCACCGCCATTCGCGCCTCCCAGGTGCTGGGCCTGCACTGCGCCGGCGTGGACATGCTGGAGGGCAAGGACGGCCCCATGGTCATGGAAGTGAACTCCTCGCCGGGCCTTGAAGGCATCGAGCGCGCCACCCACGTCGATATCGGCGATGCCATCATCCAGCACATAGAGCAGCAGGTGCTGTTCCCTGATATCGACATCCGCCAGAAGCTGACCCTGCAGAAGGAGTACGGCGTGGCCGAGTTCCAGCTTTCGCGCGAAAGCTCCATCTGCGGCAAGACCCTGCGCGAAAGCGGCCTGCGCGAAAAAGACATCCTCGTGCTCAACATCCAGCGCGGCACGCTGAACATCCCCAACCCCAAGAGCACCCGGCAACTGCTGGCCAACGACGTGCTGCTCTGCTTTGGCAGCCTCCTTGCCATGCGTTCGCTCGTTCATGTCGGCGTTGTGCCTCACAAGCTCGACACGCCACCCCCGCCCCGCCGCGGCCGCAAGCGCTCCCCCGCCGCGGCCTGAAGGCGCGATACCTTTGCCGCTGTGCAGGGTTTCATGGTCATCACGGAGGTGGCCATGGTGCGTCTTGCGTTCTCGCTTCTTGCCCTAAGTTGGCTCTCGCTGGTTGCAACCGCACAGGACACCGCAAAACCCGCCGAACTGACCGAAGGCGCCAAGTCGCTCCTTGAGCGCCTCGACGCCGACAAGGACGGCAAACTCTCCGAGAACGAACTTCCTGAACGCGCCCGCGCCTCCTTCAAGAACTTTGACCAAAACGGCGACGGTTTCATCGCCGGCGATGAACTCAACAAAGCCGCTGAAGCTGTCGCCAATGCCCAGCCCCGCGAAAAGGGCAAGAACACCAAACGCGACATCGGCAAGCTGATGAAATCCGACTACAGGCGCGACGAGCAAAGCGGCCTGTTTTTGCAAGCCGCGCGCGACTACAACGCCGCCACCAACGGCGAAGCCCTGCTGATCCTGAAGGATGGCAAAGTCCTGCTTGATGTCACCGACAACGGCTACGACGCCAAGCGCGAACACGAACTGGCCAGCGGCACCAAGAGTTTTTCAGGCATCGTCGCGGCACTCATGGTCGAGGATGGCCTGATGAAGTGGGACGAGCTGGCCTGTGAAACGCTCACGGAATGGAAGGGCGACGCCCGCGAGAAAATCACAATCCGCATGCTGCTGTCATTGTGTGCGGGCCTGCCGCCGGAACAGGACGCCTTGCAGGGCCCCGCCACCAAAGACAAGTACGCCTATGCCGTGGCGCTCAAGTGCAAACACGAGCCGGGAAGGAAGTTCGAATACGGCCCCGCCCAGTTCTATGCCTTTGGCGAGATCGTCAAACGCAAGCTGAAGGACAAGAACGAAGACATCAAGAGCTACTTCATGCGCAAAGTGGGCGAGCCCCTGGGCATGAAGCTGACCTGGCGCACCGACGCCGCCAACAACCCCCACGTGCCCCACGGCGTGTTCATCACGGCCAATGAGTGGGCCAAATTCGGCGAATGGGTGCGGCTGGGCGGCAAACTCGGCGACAAGCAGCTATTGAAGCAGGAACTTCTGGACGAGTGCTTCAAGCCGGGCAAGGCCAACAGGAACTATGGGCTTACATGGTGGCTCGGCGGCGGCGCCGATGAAGACGGCGAAAGCGAAGGCAAAGTCGCCACGACCGAAGCCGGTGTGCCGAAGGATCTCGTGTATGCCGCGGGCAAGGGCAAACAGCGGCTCATGATCTCGCGCGAGGCCGGCCTGACCATTGTGCGCCTGGCCAAGGACACCAACACGTTTGAGACAGACCAGTTCTTCTCCTGGCTCACGCGCGGCAAGAAGGCCTGACCGCGCAAGGTCAGTGCCTGTTCACGTGGCATCGGCACCTTGCCGATGCCGGAGTAATCGACGACCGCACTGGGTTCCATATCGAAACCAGTGCGGCCCCGTCACCGATCGCACCAGCCAGCCGGCAAACCCTGAAGTCGTCTTCGGCCTGGCCAATATCATCACGCGATACTCCGTCTGCTTTGACG